>JAWKIN010000003.1:0-169971 GCA_041394345.1 Acidimicrobiales bacterium
GCCCACCCCCGAGCGACGGGTAGTTGCCGGTGCCGGAACTGCAGCAGCTTACGAGCGCGGACCGGGTCGGTGTGTTGCCAGAACGGCACCATGAACATCTCGGTGTCCCAGAAGTAGTGCCCTTCATACCCATTGGATGACACCCCTTTCGCCGCGATCCCGGCGCGGGTCGACGCGCCAGACTGGATGAGTTGGAACACTGCGAACCGGATCGCCTGCTGTTCAGCTGGCGTCGAACCAACGACGATGTCGCAGGCGGCCCAGAGGGATTCGACGGCCGAGACATGGGCGGCGAAGGCGACGTCATAGGACCCTGGCAGACAGGCCGCAAACGCAGCAGAGACGAGGTCGCCCGCCTCGGCATCGCTGGCGCCAAGCTGATACGACGTGAGTCGGTCGATGACAAGTGGCTCGCCAGGACGGATGACGCGGGACGCGGTGGACCGGGCGCCAGCACCATCAGCCGTTGTCACGACGCCAAGCGACGCGGGAAGAAACTGCGAGACGACGGCAAGCTTGATGCCGCTCACGGCGGTCTGAACGCAGGTGGCCCAACCGTTTTCGACGGGTCGAGCCATCACAGCGCGCACTGACCCCTCCGGCAAGTTTCGCGATCGACGGGGGTCGTTTGGGTCGCCACCGACATCGAGCTGGCGACCGTCGCCACTCCGCATGGTCACCTGCGCTTCGGCGGAACCATCGAGCGCTTCGACCCGTACTCGCACCCCGACGAGCGAGTCGTTCGCGAGCGAAACGAACCGGTCAGTCGACAGGCGCACTCGGCGGCCGTGCTTTGTCAGCCAATCGAACGACTCCGTGTAGGTCGCCTGTTTCATGTCGAGCACGCGCACGTAATCGGTAAACGAGCTTGATGCAGGGCTCGAACCGCTCGCCGTCGACAACGACCTCGATCTCGACCGGACTTGGTGCGGTCAGCAATGTTTGGCCGGCGCTGGCGAAGCCGTATGCCACCCGATAGCGGATGGTCCAACTCGTAGAAGCCATTGACCACGGCAACGTTGGTAGGCGTAGTGAACCCCCGCCCAACACCGCACCACGGACACCCACATTGCCGTTGCCGAGCGCGAACAGGGTCGGGTCAGAGCCAGCGGCAAGAGATGGCGCGGTCGGTGACCAGTCGCCACGGATCGTCGAACCGGTAGTGGCCGTCGGGATCGCCAGCTGTGTTGCCCGGTCGGCGGGCAGATTAGTCGGCATGCAGGATCATCCCGTACTTCAAACGCGGGCGTTGGTGACGACGAGGTCGGCGCCCGACTCACGCAAGGCCGTCGCATTACCGACGCGATCGACGCCAACGACGGCGCCGCCAGCGACCCGCCGCCCGCCTGACACCGGCCTCGGCATCCTCAATCACGATGCAATCGGCGTAGGGAATGTCGAGTAGCCTGGCTGCACTGAAAAGACGCGTCGGGATTGGGCTTGCCGGGAAGTCCTGCTCGGCGGCGACAATGCCGTCAACCCAGGTCTTCAAAGTGATCCGACATTCCGGCGGCGTCGAGGACCGTGCGAGCGTTGCGTGACGATGACACCACGGCGAGTCGGGCACCAATATCGAGCAGGTCGATCAGCTCAACTGCGTGCCGAGATACGGAGCGACGCCTTCGTCGGCCACGACTTGTAGGAACAGCTCGTTCTTGGTCGTCGCCATTCGCTCGATTTCGGCTGGGTCGAGGTCGAGGCCGCGGCTCGCCAGCACTGCGGTGATTCCGTCGACCCGCGCCTTGCCATCGACGAACCGCAGGTAGTCGTCCTCGGTGAAGGGAGCGCCAAGTGCATCTTCAAACATGAGTTTCCAGGCCCGCTGATGAACTGCGGCTGTAGGGGTCACGACGCCATCGACGTCAAACAGGTAGCCACGTGGCCGGTCGAACCCAAACCCGTCGTTTGTGATGAAGGTCATCTCACCGCTTTCGTCGTGAACACGAGCCGCAAACGTTTGCGCCCAACTCGACGAGCCTATCAATAACCCACACGGCCATCGCCGTAGCCGGTTCGCCCCAAAAAGAATGTGACCAGTCGCATCCTCGGCGCGTCATACCCACCATGCCGGCAACGACGTCGGCCTCGTACCCCAAACAAACTGGAGAACATCATGTCATTCGCTCGCTTCATGGCCAGCCCTGTCGGTCGAATCGTTCGCATCGTCGCCGGCATCGCAATCATCGCCGCCGGCCTCAACATGGGCGGTACTGGCGGCACGATCCTCGCGATCGTCGGCGCCCTCCCGTTGCTCACCGGGATCGCCAACGTTTGTGTCTTGGCGCCTATCCTGCGAGGACCGTTCAAAGGCAGTGATGCCCTGAAAGCTCCCTAGTCAACTGTGATCGCTCCCCCTCCATCCAATGCGCCAACTCAGCGACTGACGGCGCTCTTTCATGAACACGTCGCCGCTGTCTACAACCTGGCGTACCGCGCTGTGGAGTCGGTCCGATGCCAGACGTCGTCCAACAGACCTTCCTCAACGCATTTGACCGACTCGAGCAGCTCGACGATGAGGTCGAGCACGATCCTGGCTTCTCACCATCGCCTACCGAGAATCGATTGCAGCCGTGCGGCGGCGACGCGATCTCCCCAACAGACTCCAGCGTCGCCGCCTCAACTCGAACTGGCACAAGGCGATCCTGTATCATCGTCAACACGCCGCGCCAATTAAGGCATCAACGCCGCTATCCAAGCATTGCCGATCAACCTCCGGACAGCCATTGTCCTCCGCGATGTCGAGGAGCTATCGATAACGACGTCGCTAGCGCACTCGGGATTGGTCCGTCGGCGGCAAAGATGCGTGGCTGGGGTCGAGAGGCCCTTCGACAAACACCTGGATGAACTCAATGACTTGTGATGAACTCGCCGCCTTGCTGACCGACTTCCCGCTGGACCCCTGATCCGACCCTCCGAGGCCGCAGCAATCGAGCACGTGGCAACCTGCTCGGCCTGCGACCGCACGCCCAGACCCGCCACGTCATCGACCTGTCGAACAGCACGGCTCGTCCGACCTCGACAATGCCACTCGTGAGCGGCTCTTTCGATCGAGTATTCGGAGCGCCGGAAGACTGAGCGGGACGCATCGCCTGGAAGGTCGACAGCGTAGGTCCTGAAGCGCTGGGCAGAATCAAGCAAAAATCGCTTTGCCGATACATACATCGTGGACATCTACTCGCTCAAGACTCGTGTCACCAACTCACAACTGGCTGGTTTACATGTCGCCGCGGCGGTTTTTCTGATCATCGGGGTCGGTGCCGAGATAGCTATCGGCAATCCGGTAAACGAGGGAGGCCTCGCCGACGACTTCAACGGCGCCATCCTCGACCCGACCTGATCGCCATGCAAGACGCACCCGACCTCACGCTTGCTGACTGCCTATCGCCGAGCTTGAGAGCCAAGCCAACGGCATGCTGCACCTCACGGCAGCGGCCGTCGAAACGTGCGACGATGCTGGTCTCCGGACACCGGCCACCTCCCACGGCGAGCTGACGATGTCCAGCTACGTCCAAGGTGGTTCCTTGCTCCCCCGGTTCGGGCAACTCCGAGCCGAGATCACGCCCCCCGCTGACCCCACCGTCAACTCGGAAGTACTACTCGTTCACCCTGATGGGGCCGACGTTGCTGGCGCTCAGCATCGTCGGTAACGAGGTGTCAATCCGGCTCGACGGTCTCGTTCGAGCCAAGACTGCGTTCCCCACCTCGGCCACGGCAGCCAACCGCAGCGTTGAAGCCACGATCGCCGAAACCCCGACGGGTGCCCGAATCGTCGTTTCGGCCGACGGACAAGTCGTTCTCTGACCATACCGAAGACGTGGCGCTCGCCGGCTGGCGCAGGGCTTGCGTGATGCGGCCTGGGGCCTCCACCTGCCCTTGGGGCCAGCGATCCCGCCGCCTTTGCCGAACCTTCGTAGCCTGATTCCATCAGCTTCACCCGCTGAACCGAGACGTCATACCACATCGGGTGCAGGCCCGCTGGCCACTTCCGACCAGCCGGGCCTAACGCTTGGGTAGACGGCGACGCCAGAGTCCCGAACCCTGAGGTCTGGGTCAGCAGCTCGGCCTCGTTGGTGGCGATGCAAACTATCTCAATATCGTCCACACCTTGTCCCACGTGTCCTGGCTCGGCTCGAACCACGTAAGGGTCAGAATCGACTCTTCGTACGGTACGCCAAATGACCATCTTTGAACGCGCCGTCAAGGTCGTCGATGACGACTTGCTCCATCTCGAGGCGGCTCGCGCGGACGTCGAATCCCGAAATGTCGAAGATCCGTGGAAGGCCTGTGAGTCGTGCTCGTTCGTGCACGCATCGCGGCCACCGTTTCGATCAGCAACCCATCGCGCTGAAGCAAAGTCCTCGCGCACATTGAAGGCGCTCGGACGTCTGCGCTTTCGGTGATGCCACCGGCATCGTCTCGCTTCGCGGCCCGACCAGACGAGCACGGCACACGCTAAGCATCGAACGCACCGGCCGCCAGGCCTCTCACCAACATTTTATCGCATTTCCTCAGACTGACCAATCTAGGGACGGCGCTCTCGCTCTTCAAGTCTCACCGACGGGCCGACCGAAGCTACTGTCTCTTGACGTGTCAATTGTTCACGCGACTTCTTTCGCGCTTCGCTTCTTCCTGACATCGTCCCGCCGTCGACGGGTCTTTAGAAATGACCGAACTCCCCAACCAACAGTCTGTTGCGCTCTAACCTGCGCAGATGACCCACCGCCGTCTTCGATTTGCAACCATCGCTACCAGCGCGCTCGTCGTGGGAACCGTTGGAACCGGAGTCATGGCCTGGGCGATGGTTGACAGCCTCGACGACTCGTTATCTCAGGCCAACACATCATTGCAGGCCGTCGACCAAACACTCGAGGTGACCGAGACACTGCTGATCGACACCGCTGACGCACTAGCCCTTCTCGAAACCACGCTTGTCAACGTGGAAGCGGCAACCACATCAAGCACGACCGCAATTGAAGATGCCTCAACCCTCGCAGCCGATGTTCCTCAGAATCTCCGCGATATCCAGACGGGACTCGCCCAAACCCAGGCCGCCGCCGCCACGATCGACGAGGTAACCGCCCAGCTCGCCTCGGTACCCCTGCTCGGAAGCGGAATCCAGGCCACAAATCTGGCACCGACCATCACGGCCCTTTCGCTCAACCTCGACCCGCTTATCGTCGGACTCGACGACTCGTCAACGAGTCTGTCCGCCGTGGCCGACGATGCGGCGCGCCTCAGCGAGGATCTGCCCGCGCTTCGCGCCCAGGTCTCGCTGCTCCTGAAGCGATCTCGATGACGGTGCGGCATCGGTAGTTGAGCTTCGCGCCACCGCGCTCGGTGAGGAGGTATCGACGGCAACCGGCCTTCGGACCGACATGCTCAAGGTGGCTCATTGGTCTCGGTACCAAGCACGTTCACTGGCACGCATTCAGTTGGCTCTGCAGCCATCCGCCAACTCGCGTTGAACGTGTCGCCAACGTGCTTGGGGGCGACGCCTGAAACGCCAGCGCCTCCTCGGGCTACTGGAAGTCGTAGATCGAACCTAGTCCGAGGATGGACGTGACCATCGAGCGCCACTTGTGATTCATCGACCAGGTTGGGGTCAGCCAAATCGTCGGGACGCAGCTCGTCCGGATAGTGGCGTTCAACCCACGTCTCGAGTTCGTCGAATGGCGGGTTGAGGACGTGACCGCCAACGGCCGCTTGTTCGTCGTCGGTCGTCTGACGCGGAGTCGACACGCGGGCCAACACCGTTCTTGCATCGACTCACGCAGGTCCATGTAGTGCACAGCGTTGATCGGGTTGGTCGAGTCGGCGAGGATCCGCTGCACCTCCGGTGGAAACGGCTTCCATCCTGCTCGACCGCTGTCGGCGCGAGCAGAACCATAGAGCCGTCGCCGATCGTCAACAGTTGGGAGCTGGAACAGGTACGTCGACACCGCCTGCTCCAGCGTGATGGTGTCGATCGGCAACGTAGCTGGTCGGTTGCGAGCAAGCTCGACGGGGTCGGCGTCGAACGTGCCCCGCGTGATACAGAAGCACATTGCCATTGCCCACCGACCACGTCGTTGTGGAACGCCCCAGCATCGACGGCGGCCGACGATTGGCGGAGGTAGCGGGCATTGTCGATGCCGTGAAGCCGGGCTACCGCCTCGGATGCTTCTCGCGGCGTCGGCGCGGATACTTCCCACCCGCATTTACTGGCTCGGTTCCATACGGCCATACACAAAGAGTTCAACTGCTTCCACTCGGCCATCTGTCTCGCCGCTACCCCAATGGAGTCGGGTGTGGTTGGCGGCACCCTCGTCGGCGAACAGCAACGTCGACGGCAGGGGCTCGTTCACGCAGAAACGTTGATCGTCGTTGAAGATCCTCTTGAGCGTTCGATAGGTCTGTGGACCCTCGATAGCCCGATGAGCGTTTGCCAACAGATTGGCCGGCGTGAAGTGCACACGACCGTCGTTCGTGTCAGCCGAGGGCGACACTGTCGCGGCGTTTGCGGTCCACATCGAGGCGGCCGACGAGACCACGCGCAGGAGTTCGACCGGCACCTGCTCGACCGCGAGTCGAGCGTCGGCGCCGTAACCAAGCTGACGCATCGTCGGGCCGTGGGGGCGCTCGTGTGGAGGCAGGACGCCCTGTGGAAGACCAAGCGACGCGACAAACCGCATTTTCGCGAGTCCCTGAAGCGCGGCCTTTTTCGGGTTGGAAACCAAACCCCTATTTCCCGTCGACGCTCGGTTGCCGTGCGACAACCCGGCGTAGTTGTGGGTCGGGCCCACAAGACCGTCAAAATTTGCTTCAGCCATATCAGGCCTTTCGTTCGTGATCGGCCCCGTGGAGCGGGCCATCGTCTTTGACATCGGGGGCCATCAGGGACGCCACTGGGAAGGAGCAGTAGTCGGAGGCGGCATACCCCGCTGGCCGATGATTGCCCGAGATTCCGATTCCGCCGAAGGGTGCGGCACCCGAGGCGCCGACAGTTGGCTTGTTCCAGTTGACAATGCCAGCGCGAAGGCGAGGGCGAACATAGTCCCACAGGGCGGCGTCGTGGCTGACAAGTCCCGCCACGAGCCCGAAGGCCGTGTCGTTTGCCTCGGCAATAGCGTCGTCGATGGAGTCGACCATGATCACTTGCAGCAGGGGGCCGAAGACTTCTTCGTCTGGCCGGTGAGTCACCGTGGTCACATCAATCACCGATGGCGACACATAGGCGGAGTCGCCGCTTGGCTGCGACGCTGGTTGCAAGACGATGCCGCCATCGGCCACAAGGCGCTCTTGTGCCGCGACCACGGCCCGTGCGGCCGGAGCCGAAATGACCGGACCCATAAATGGCTGGTCAGTTGCCAGCGGGTCGCCAACCGTCAGCTCACGCGTGATCTGAACAACTCGATCGACCAGGGCCTGATCGTTCGTAATCAGGCGACGGGCACAGGTGCAACGTTGCCCAGCGGAGACAAACGCCGATCGCACAATGATCCGAGCCGCCTCTTCGCGGTCGCCAACGTTGAAGGCGATGAGTGGGTTGTTGCCGCCAAGCTCGAGCGCGAGTTGCACCTCAGGTCGACCGGCGAGGGACCGGTGGATCGCTCGACCGGCGGCTACTCCCCCGGTGAACAACACGCCGCGTACGGCCGAGTTGTTCACCAGTGCATTGCCAACAGTTGCACCGCCCTGCACGAGGTTGATGACGCCTGCCGGGGCACCAGCGAGCGCCCAGAGCTCCACCATGGCTTCGCCAAATGCGGGTGCCTGTTCGGATGGCTTGAAAACGATCGTGTTGCCGGCAAGAAGCGCTGGCATGATGTGACCGTTCGCCAGGTGGCCGGGAAAGTTGAAAGGGCCGAGGACAACCAGCACACCAAGTGGACGGTGCTCCACCCGGAGCTGACCGTTGTCGGTGAGTCCCGCGCGTTCGCGGTAGGCCTTGGCCGACAAGGCGGCCTTGCCGACCATCGAACCGACCTCGCCCGCAGCATCCCAACGAGCCTTGCCGACCTCCAGCGAGATCAGGTCGGCGAGCTGTGAGCGGCGCTCGTCGACCAACTCGGCGAAACGGTTGACAATCGCCAGACGGTCCTCGGCGGGAGTAAACGCCCAGTCAGCGAATGCTCCGGCCGCGGCCTCAACCGCCGCCTCGACCTGTGCTGCAGAGGCTTCGTTGCCCGTCCAAAAGATTTGTCCGTCGTGCGGCGAAATCGAGTTGAGAACGGGCCCGTGCCCGGCGTCCCACATTCCGTTGATCAACAGTCCGTTCATCGTCTGGGTCCTTCGTAGACGTAGATGGGGTCACCGTTCCTTCGGCCGAGTGCAGCAAGTTCGTTTGCGTTCAGCGTCACGACGTCGTCGTTCGTTGCTGCGGAGAAGACACCAACAGCAAAGTCGGTCAGCCCCGTATTGGCGAGGAAGACCGGCTTCGTTGCGACGTCGCCCGCCGAGGTCGCGGCCGGGCGGGCAACTGCATTGCGAACAATGTCGATGTCGTCAATATGCGTGTCAATACACGGGCCAGCATCGAAAATGTCAACATAACCGCGGTAGCGGAGACCTTGCTTGCCGAGCAGCGCCATCGCTGGGGCCGAACCATCGTGGGGAACGCCGATCACGTCTTGCGCATCGGCAGGCAGCAAGTCGATGTAGATCGGGTAGGTAGGGAGGAGATCGGCGATGAACCGGTACTCGCGCCCGCTCAGCACGTCGGCCTCACTGAGGTCGAGCGTGAAAAATCTGTTGCCAATAGCGTCCCAGAACGGCGAGCGACCCTCAGGGTCGGTCCACCCGCGCAGCTCAGCCATCACAATGTCGTCGAAGATCGAGCGGTGAACGGCCATGAACATGAGGCGCGACCACGAGAGCAGCCTGCCCCGACCGTCGCCGCGGAAGTCAGGATGAAGGAAAAGGGTGCCAAGCTCGGTGGCGCCGACGTAGTCGTTGACCGGGTGCAGCACGCGGCTATCGACCCGCACATTGAGCTCAGGCGATGTCTTCGTGAGGTGGGTGATTTTGTAGTTATAGAACGGGCGATGGCGGCCCAGATCGAGGGACATCGCCGACATGCCGACGATGCGCCCCTCCTCCTCGAGGACGAAGAGATAGGTCTCGTCAAACTGCAACGCCTCGGCGAGCCGCTCTTCCATCCCGGCCCGATCTCGGGGCATCGTTGTCATCAATCCCGAAGACTCGGCTGCGAGCGCAACCAAACCGTCGAGATCGTCGGGTCGTACCATTCGAACGATGCGCACTATCGGGTCCAGTCGTTGGCAATGCGAGTGATGACCTCGGCGACGAACGCCACTTGTTGGGTGATGTCGCCGACCTCAGCAAACTCTCTGTGGCGTATGAATGTTGGCGCCCCGTATGCCCATTGTGTCGACTACGGCAAGGCCCGTCGCAGCCATGTTGTTGCCGTCGCAGACCCCAAACGTGTCGACGAAGTTGGTTCCACGCCCCACCGCTACTGCGGCCTGGCTGACCAGATCGGCGAGGCGCTGATGATCAGCGTTCCACGGCTTGGCTGGGCGATGCTGATGGCCGTGAAAAGCGAACGACACCTCGAGCTCGTGGCTCAGTGTGTCGGCGGTTTCGCGGAGACCATCGATGACGGCGTCGATTTCAGCCGGCTCACTACCCCGTTGTGTTGATACGCATCACGCAGGAATCGGGTACGGCGTTGAAGGCGTCGCCGCCATGAATCGAGGCCACATTGGCACCGAGTGCCGACGCAACGAGCCTGCCGAGCCGCGGCCAGGACTGCGTTGCTGGCCGTCGCCAAGCGCTCGGCCCGCATGGGCGCTTCGGCCTGAGACAACAATCGTGATGTTGGCGCTGCCGGCGCGAGCGCGGGCGAACGACCCGTCGGCCATTGGTGGCTCGAGGGCAAGTCCGGCCGACGCCCTTCCGGCGAGTTCGGCAATCGCGGGGCCGACGCCAAGGCGGTCTCTTCGTCGCCCGCGACCAGAATGTCGATGCCGAGATTGTCGATCGCCGCCGCCGCCTCAAGCTGGCGGAGTGCTTCGAACGCGACGACGAGGCCGCCCTTCATGTCGGCGGCGCCAGGGCCGTGCAGTCGATCGCCAATCCGCTCGGCCCGCTGGAAGTGGCTCGTCGGACCAAAGACCGTGTCAGCATGGCCGACGATAAGGAGCCGACGCTCGGATTCCGGTCGAATTGCTAGCTCCAGCATGGGGCCGCACGTTGCGGTCGACTGCTCGCCGTCGGATCCCAATGAGTCAATCGTTGGGGGATCACCAACCGTGGCGTCACCGATGGGGGCCAGAAGGCCTGAAGTTGCGCGTACGAGCTGAATGCCCTCCGTATTGGCCGACCCCGAGTTGATGTCGACCAGCGCCGCGATCGACTCGACCAGTGCTTCGGCGTCGGTGTGGGGGTCGAGGGGCAGCGTCATGCGCCAAGGCTAGGCGATGAGGGCGTCGCCGGGAAGGGTGTTGCCTGGTACATTTCGCCGGTGGCCAACGTTACGACTGAGCTCGACTCCATTGACTATCAACTTGTTTGCCTACTACGCAAGGACGCCAGGCAATCATTTCGTGACCTGGCTCGACAGGTGCACCTCTCACCGGCGGCCACCACGGCACGAGTCCACGCGCTCGAGGCCAAAGGTGTCCTCACTGGCTACCACGCCGACATCAACCCCGCCCTGCTCGGGCGTTCGACCAAAGCCGTCGTCCGCCTGACCTCAAGCCAGACAACGACACCGTCGGTGGCGGGTGCTGAGAAGTTCGCGGCGGGCATCCTGCGGTCCGAAGCTCACTGCGGGTGCTCGGCGATTGCGACGTCATCTTCATCGTCGAGGCGACCGACCTCCAAGAACTCGACGAGTTCGTCAGCAGCCTGGGCCGCTACGGCGTCACAAACACAACCATGGTCGTGTCGTCGATCGAGAAGGACCCGCTCGACGCCTGGGACTTCACGCCCTAACGCAGCTTGCCCAATACCCGTCGCAGGTCGGCGACATCCCGGTCGGTCAAGCCGACCGTCGCAAAACTGCTCGTTGAGGTCGCTGGTTGCGGCGGCAACAAGGTCGCGTCCGGCCTCGGTGATCGCAGCCAAATACGAGCGGCCGTCGTCGGGGTTTGGTCGGCGTTCCACGTGGCCGTCTCGCTCCAGGCGATCGACGGCGCTGGTCACACTGGCGGCGTGCACCTGCAGCCTGGCCCCTACCTTGCCGAGCGGGAGGGCACCCGTCCTCGTGAACGACAGCAGGGTGAGCAGCTCATAGCGAGCGAAGGTCAACCCGTGGGGGCGCAAGGCCGAGTCAACTGCATTCTGGAAGAGCTGCTGGACGCGGGTAACTGCGGTGACGACTTCCATCCCGTCCGCCGCCTCAACCCATCCATGTTCAATCCACTGCCGCCTCGCCTCCGCAATCGGGTCGAGACTCGCCAGTGCCGGTGACGGATGCTCGTTTGACGTCCGGGACATTCGGACAGCATAGTTCGACTTCCATTTAGTTGGACATCAAACTATATTACGTCTCATGGCTGAATCACCGACCGCTTCCTTGCACGTGCCTGAGCATCCTGTCCGCTTCGTGACCGCAGCGAGCTTGTTCGACGGCCACGACGCCTCAATCAACATCATGCGCCGCATCCTCCAGTCGCAAGGCGTCGAAGTGATCCACCTGGGCCATAATCGCTCGGTCGACGACATCGTGACCGCCGTGGTGCAAGAAGACACCAACGGTGTGGCGTTGTCGTCCTATCAGGGCGGGCACGTCGAGTACTTCAAGTACCTCATCGACCGCCTGCGCGACGCGGGCTACGGTCACGTCAAGATCTACGGTGGCGGCGGTGGCGTCATCACCGCCGACGAAATCACCGAGCTACACGACTACGGCGTGGCTCGCATCTTCAGCCCGGAGGACGGCCAGACGCTCGGTCTCGCGGGCATGATCAACAGCATGGTCGCCGCGTGCGATGTCGACCTCGGGGCCGATGGCCCGCCTGCCCTCGGCGAGGTACTCGGTGGGTCGCCGCGGGCACTCGCCCGGCTCATCACCTGCATCGAATCTGGTTCAGCCGGCGACGACTACCTCGCCGAGCTTCGGTCGGTCGCCGCCACAACGTCCGCACCCGTGTTGGGCATCACGGGCACGGGTGGATCCGGCAAGTCATCGCTCACCGACGAACTCGTTCGCCGGTTCCGCCTCGATCAGGAAGACAAGCTTCGTATCGGCATCATCGCGATCGACCCAACCCGCCGGAGAGGCGGCGGCGCGCTGCTCGGCGACCGCATCCGTATGAACTCGCTCGACGGCGCCCAGGTCTACTTCCGCTCCATCGCCACCAGGGGCGCCGCCAGCGAGGTGCCAGCCGCCGTCGCCGATTCGATCGCGGCGATGAAAGCTGCCGGGTTTGACCTCGTCATCGTCGAGACCCCAGGCATCGGTCAAGCCGACTCTGGCATCACGCCACTGTCCGACGTGTCGCTCTACGTCATGACGCCCGAGTTTGGCGCGGCGTCACAGCTCGAAAAGATCGACATGCTCGACTGGGCCGACGTCGTTGCGATCAACAAGTTCGAGCGGCGAGGGGCCGAAGACGCACTACGCGACGTGCGCCGCCAGGTCGCTCGAAACCGTGAGCTGTTCTCAATCGACATCGCCGACCTTCCGGTCTTCGGCACTATCGCCGCCCGGTTCAACGACGATGGGGTCACGGCGCTCTACCAAGAGCTGCTCCACCAGCTCAGCGCCAAAGGACTAACGGCCGGCGCATCGCAGCTGTCGCGTGTCGACACCAAGTTCTCGAGCCAGCCAAACGTCATCGTCCCCGCCGACAAGGTGCGCTACCTGGCCGATATTGCGGCCACCGTTCGCGGGTACCACTCAACAACAGAATCACAGGCCCGCAGCGTCCGACGGCACCACCAGCTCATCGAGGTCAACGAAATCGTCGACGCCGATCTGTCAGCCGATGTGGCGGCGGCGGCGACCGCCGTTGCACCGGAAACGGTTCGCTTGTTGGAGGCGTTCGAGGTGACGGCGGCCGACTATGCCGACCCGAAACACCAGCGGATCTCGCAGAGCGGCACACCAGTTTCCCGAGTCGCACTCCCCGGTTCGACGAAAAGGGCGAGCTCGTTCGCTGGCTCCGATCCGAAAATTTCCCGGGCACCTTCCCTTACACCGCTGGCGTCTTCCCGCTGAAGCGTGAGGGGGAAGACCCCGCCCGAATGTTCGCGGGCGAAGGTGGACCAGCCAAGACCAACACTCGCTTCCACATGTTGTCCGAAGGGCAACCGGCCACTCGTCTGTCGACGGCGTTTGATTCGGTCACGCTCTACGGATTCGACCCAGCCGAACGCCCGGACATCTATGGCAAAGTCGGCAATTCGGGCGTCTCGATCGCAACGCTCGACGACATGAAAGTGTTGTACGGCGGGTTCGATCTTCTCGACCCATCGACATCAGTCTCCATGACAATCAACGGGCCAGCCCCGACCATCCTGGCCATGTTCCTCAACACGGCAATCGACCAGAAGATCGATGCGTTCGAGGCCGAGCAGGGGCGCCAACCAAGTGCCGACGAAGCTGCCACTATCCGGGCCGACGTTCTACGCCGCGCCCGCGGCACCGTCCAGGCCGACATCCTGAAAGAAGACCAGGGGCAAAACACCTGCATCTTCTCTACCGAGTTCTCACTGGGCATGATGGCCGACATCCAGGAGTGGTTCGTCGACAACGAGGTTCACAACTTCTACTCGGTCTCGATCTCGGGCTATCACATCGCCGAAGCAGGCGCGAACCCCATCAGCCAGCTGGCCTTCACGCTGTCAAACGGGTTCACCTATGTCGAGTCCTACCTGGCGCGGGGCCTCAACATCGACGACTTCGCTCCCAATCTGTCGTTCTTCTTCTCCAACGGCATGGATCCTGAATACACCGTCATTGGACGGGTAGCTCGCCGAATCTGGGCCATTGCGATGAAGGAGCGCTACGGCGCCAACGCCCGATCGCAGAAGCTGAAATACCACGTACAGACGTCGGGTCGCTCGCTTCACGCTCAAGAGATGGCGTTCAACGACATCCGGACATCGCTGCAGGCCCTTTGTGCGATTTATGACAACTGCAACTCGCTGCACACCAACGCCTACGACGAGGCCGTAACGACACCGACCGAGGAGTCCGTGCGACGGGCGCTCGCTATTCAGATGGTGATCAACAAAGAGTGGGGCCTCGCCAAGAACGAGAACCCACTTCAGGGGAGCTTTATCGTCGAGGAGCTGACCGATCTCGTCGAGGAGGCAGTGCTCGCCGAGTTCGAACGCATCAGCGAACGAGGCGGTGTTCTGGGCGCCATGGAGACCGGCTACCAGCGAGGCAAGATTCAAGACGAATCGATGGTCTACGAACACGGCAAGCACGACGGCTCGATCCCGATTATCGGCGTCAATACGTTCCGCTCACCAACAAGCGACACGTCTGGGGTCGAAACGGTGCCGCTCGCTCGGTCGACTGATGCCGAGAAGCAAGACCAACTGGCCCGACTAGCTGCGTTCAAGGCGGCCCATGCCGAGGAATCAGCGCCGATGCTGGCGCGGCTACAGCAAGCGGCGCTGGCGGGCGACAACCTATTCGCCGTGCTGATGGACGCCGTGCGGGTGTGTTCGTTGGGCCAGATCACCGACGCCCTGTTCGAAGTCGGCGGCAAATACCGCCGCAACGTCTAACCAAGCCACCCCCTCCCCCTTCCCCCTCCCCTCCCCCTCCCCCTCCGCTCCCCCTTCCACTTCCCCTGAACTGGCAGACCGAACCGGTCAACGCTGACTGGTTCGGTCTGCCAGTTCGGGTGGCGTGAGCCTTTTGGGCCACTGTCACACCCCCTCGTCATACTGCTCCGATGGCTGACGCGGACCAGACCATCATCAGACTTGGACTTGCCAATGACGGGGTTGTGGCGCTCGCCGCACTCAGGGCCGCTGGCATCTCCACCAGCACGCTCTACCGGCGGCGCCAAGCCGGATTCATCGAGGCTGTCACTCGCGGCCTGTTCGTCATCCCGGCACTGCGGACCGAGCGCACGACGCTCAGGGTTGCAACCACGACGATCCCCACGGCGCTGGTAAGTCACTTCAGCGCAGCGAAACTCCACGGCATGTGGGTGCCGTCGTACTACGCCAAGGACACGCCTGAAGTTCTCGTCGGCTACAAGCGAGGTACCGATCTCCCCGGCATCAAGGTTCACGAAACCCGACAGCTGCCGCACTCGCACGGCACCAACGTCGGAGGACTGCCGACTACCACAGCGGCCCGGACATTCCGAGACATTGGGTTCCGAATGTCATTTAGGGTCGCAACACACGTGGCGCAGCGAATCATCAGCGACAACCTCGCAACAGCAGCCGAGCTCGCCGCTGCTCACCTTGTGCTCGCTCGACGGGGCCGAGCCGGCACCGTCTTTACTCGCACACTGCTCGACGCGATTTTGGCCGACGAGACGCACCCAACGTCCGAACTCGAAATCCGGATGCAGGCACTGCTTCGCGACCACAACATCGCTGGGTTCAAGGCCCAGTTCGCGCCGCCGTGGTATTCGGGCCGAGACGGCATCGTCGACTTCGCCAATCCGACACACAAGATCATCATCGAGGTCGACGGCCGCCGCTGGCATTCGGTGCAGCAACAACTTGACATTGATCGGAAGCGAGATCGGTTGGCCCAGCGCCACGGCTGGGTACCGCTTCGATTTAACTGGACCGAAGTGGTGCACGAGTCCGAGCTCGTCATCGACCATCTGCGTACCATGCTCGAACGCCAACGTCAGCTCCACGCCGCCTGACCCAACTGGCAGACTGAAGCAGTCATTCCTGACGAGAAACCGCTGCCAGTTCGGAGGTGGGGTGGAGTCGGAACTGGGGCGCGGGTGCGAGTGGGTGGTGGATGCGGGAGGTTAGTCGCCGCTAAAGGTGGGGCGACGCTTCTCGAGGAACGCCGACATGCCTTCCTTCGCGTCCGGGGTAAGGCTGATGTTCGCGATCGAAAGCGATTCTTGCTCCATCGCCGACTCGAGGCTCCGGGTGGCACCCTCATAGAGCAAACGCTTGGCTTCACCGAAGGCCCTCGTCGGGCCGTTGGCCAATGAGCGGGCCAGCTTTTCGGCCTCGGCCACGACCTCATCATCAGCGACAACCCGATTGACGAGACCCCAATCTTCGGCCTCTTTGGCCGACAGCAACCGATTGGTCAACACGAGGTCCATAGCTCGACGAAGCCCAACGACGCGCCAGGAAGAAGGTGGAGCTCCCATCGGGCGTGAGCCCTGCCTTGGTGTAGCCCATAGTGAACTTGGTTCCTTCGCCGCAGACCACCATGTCGCAGGCCGAGACGAGACTCATGCCTGCACCGCCGCCGCACCGGTCACCGCAGCGACGACCGGTGGGTCGAACTTGCTCATTCGCGACACCGCAGCGTGGAAGTCGACCGTCATATCGGCGAGGTGACCAAACGACCCGTCTCCCTTGTCGGCAAACTCGGACAGATCGCCACCGCCGAACCAAACCTTGCCATTGCCCTTGAGCAAGACCGCACGAATCGACCGGTCGGCCGAAATTTGGACCATGATCTGGCGCAGTCGGGTCGACATCTCCGAGCTCAATGCGTTGCCGACGTCGGGCCGGTTGAGGGTGACGGTTGCTAGCCCGTCGGAGATGTCAAGAAGCACGGTGTCACTGGTTGGTTGGGTCATGCGCCGACATTAGCAATGTGTCGGCCGTTCGTTGCGTTCGTTGCGTTCGCATCGCCAAGCAGCCCTTCGACTCTCAACTGGCAGACCGAACCGGTCAGCGCTGACCGGTTCGGTCTGCCAGTTGGGGGGGTTGGGGGGAGTTGGGGGGAGTCGGAGGTAGGTGGGGGTGGTGGGAGTCGGTGGGGTCTGTTGGCGGGACGAACTACCATGGCACCGAAGATTCGATTGCGGAGGAGCCATCATGGCCATTCTGATTGCTGGCGGAACCGTCGTGAACTCAACCGGGACCACGACGAGCGATGTCCTCATCGACGGCGAGCGAATTGTGGCGGTCGTCGACTCGGCCAGCGACTACGCCCAGTCACTCCGATCGAGCGGCTGTGAGATCGTCGATGCCACCGACCGCCTCGTCATCCCCGGCGGGGTCGATGTGCATGTGCACCTCCAACTCCCCATGTCACCGCAAGCAACGTCGGCCGATACGTTCGAGACCGGCAGCCAGGCCGCGGCCTGGGGCGGTACCACAACCCTCATTGACTTTGCCGGACAGATCAAGGGCACGGGCGCCATTGATGCGGTCGAGGAACGACTCGCCGAGGCCGACGGTCAGTGCGCCATCGACTACGGCTTGCACCTGTCGATGGGCGACGTCAACGACCAGTCGCTCAAGGAAATGCGGACACTCATCGACGAGGGCCTCACCAGCTTCAAGTTCTACATGGCCTACCCGGGTGCGTGGTATTCGGACGACGGCCAGATTCTGCGAGCGATGCAGGTCGCGGCCGACACCGGGGCCATGGTGATGATGCACGCCGAGAACGGCATCGCCATTGATGTGTTGCGAGACCAGGCCGCCGAGCGAGGCAACACCGGATCGATCTGGCACGGTAAGACCCGGCCCGCGGTGCTTGAAGCTGAAGCCACCCACCGGGCCGTCGCCCTCGCGACAGTGGCTGGTGCCCCGCTATATCGTTCACCTGTCGGCCGCCGAGGCACTTGAGCAGGTGGTCATCGCCCGCGACCGAGGCAAGAACGTCTCGCCGAGACGCCCCCAATATCTTTACCTCACCCTGGAAGAACACCTCGACCAGCCTGGCATCGATGGCCTTCGCCACATCTGCTCGCCTCCCCTGCGGACGAAGGGAACGGGCGACTCGCTCTGGCAAGGCCTACGAACCGACGATCTCTCGGTCGTCTCTACGGATCATTGCCCGTTCTGCGATTCGGAGAAACTCCTTGGCATCGACGACTTCCGTGACACCCCCAATGGACTTGGTTCGATCGAACACCGTATGGATCTGCTTCACCAGGGCGTCGTCACCGGCGAGATCTCGCTCTCACGTTGGGTCGACGTGTGCTCGACAACACCGGCCCGCCTCTTCGGCCTCCAAGGGAAGAAGGGCACTATTTCGCCCGGGGCGGACGCCGACATCGTGATCTACGACCACCGCCACCCAGACACTGTCCGCAGACGCAAATCACATGGCTGCGGACAACTCGGTTTGGCAGGGCACCGTCGTGCAAGGCCAGGCGGAGTCTGTGATGAGTCGAGGCACGTTTGTGATCCGCAACCGACGCTTCGTTGGCCGGCTGGCCACGGCCGCTATCTCACTCGCCAAATCAGCGACGTCTTGCGTTAGCGACCAGGGGCGTCGCCAGCCCCACCTATCGACCGAGTGCCTTCTGCACCGCCGCCGCCGCATTGCGTCCCGGCGCCCCAAACACACCCGCACCCGGATACGTCCCGGCGCCAGACAAGAACAGGCCCTCGATCGAGGTGACGTGTCGACTCACCTCGGGCTGTTTCGCCAGGAATGTCGCCATCGGCGACTGTGAGTAGGCCGGCGTGTGACCTCGGTGCATCGAGAACTCGGCCTCGTAGCGATCGGGGGTCATGGCTCGCCATCGATTGATTGTCGCGCCGGGCGCGTGAGCAACCCTTGCCAAAGATCGAGCCAGCGCTGCGGTTCGCCCGATGTTGGCCAGCCTCCCGGAAGTGCGTACGGCGTGAACAGCACCTCGAGACTCAACACGTGAGTGTTGGGCGAGTCCTGCATGTCGGGGTCGATCACCGTTGGGATGTTGACAAGAAGGGTTGGACGTTTGGCCACGAGCCCCGACGAGCGAAGCCGATGGGCCTCCATGACTTCGTCGTAGGTCGGCGAGACGATGTGGTGACACCTAGTGTGTCAAGTCCTGGGAATGCGCCATGGATGACACTGTCAGTCTGGTAGCTCGGAAGTCCTCCCAGTACTGCGTCAACTTTCGATTCATAGCCGTCTGGGGTTGGCCGTGCTTGCCACTCCCGAAGCAGTTCGGCCCCACTCGGTGGCACCTCGTCGATCCAATCGTTGAACACGTTGCGGGTCGCACGCGGCGACCACGGTCTTCGCCCGCAACTCGATGCCGTCTTCCAGCCGAACACCAGCAACCGCACCGCCTTCGATCAAGAGGGTGGCGACGCAGGCGTTATAGACCACCTGCCCCCCGGCAGCGAGGAAGCTCGCTTCGACCGCGTCGGTGAGCGCCCCGGAACCACCAACAGGTCGACCCGACTTGATCAGATGTCGCGTGGCGTAGCCGAGCGCGGCCAAACCGGTTCCGGCCATGTCGGGGGGAACTCCCCACACGGTGGGACCGGCCGCAATGGCCGGGAGGATCATCTGCTCGGCCGTGAAGTAGCTGCGAAGGATGTCGACGATGCTCTTGCGGCTCCACGAAAGTAGCCGGTTGGCCACGAGCGGGTTGCGCGTCATCGCCTCGTGGACAAAGTGGGGCACGTTCGGTGGTGCCTTGGCGATATCGAGCGCAAGCCTGGCGACGGGCAGCGCATCGGCAAGGTAGCGCTCGTAGCCGGCCACCTCGGCCGGGTAGAACGCCTCGATTGATGCGAGTGCTCGCTCCTGCTCGTGGAATCCGACCCACGGGCTGCTGCCGTCGTAGAACTGGGCAATAACCGTGGCTTCCGGTTCGACATAGTGGAGTCCGTGCGCCTCCAGCTCGAGGTCGTCGATGATCGGCATGCCGCGGATCATCGTGTGGTCACAGTTGCAAATGTTGAACCGGGCGCCAAGATCTGTCACGGTGGAGGCACATCCGCCGATACTCGACCGGGCCTCCACCAACAGTGTGTCGATGCCGGCCCGGGCGAGATACGCAGCCGCTATCGCTCCGTTATGGCCGCCACCAACCACGATCACATCAGCGTCAGCCGTTCGTGGTTGACCCACGCGTTCGGGTGCCATCGGAACTATTCAGACTCGAGAAGTTTGGCGAGCGACTGGGTGGCGTGTCGATGAACTCGTCGACCATGTCGAACATGACCCGTGCCGCCGGGATCGACTTGTTCATGTTGCCGACGATCTGCCCGACGAAGTAGTTGGCCGCCGCTCTGAACCGGATCCTGGGTGTTGGCGCCCTGATCGATCGTCGAATTGCGTCGCTTGTCAGGATGGGCTGCAACGGCATGCCGAGTGGTGCTGGCGTATCGGGAGCCGCTCTATTCGTCGGTCCACGCCGAACGCAACATTCTCGCGTGCTTGCCGGTGCGGGATCGGGACCGAAGTGTGTCGTCGGACGTGGCCTTCAGCATCTTTGCCTGACGGCCGGATGTGTTTCGGCTTCTTCGGTGGTGAGCCAGACCGACTGCACCAAACACCAGCGGCCCCGAGCGCCATGGCTGCGGCCATCTGGCGGCCCGACCGATGCCACCGGCGCCAAGCACGGGTACGGGGGCAACGGCGTCGACGATCTCGGGGATAGAGAACCATGGTGCCGATCTCGCCGGTGTGGCCTCCGGCCTCGGAGCCCTGCCGATAATGATGTCGACCCCGGCTTTCACGTGTCGCTCCGCGTGCACTGCCTTGCCCGCGAGGGCTCCCACAAGTCGACCCTCTTCCTTGCAGCGGTCGATCATGTGCTGAGGCGGCGGCCCCAACGCGTTGACAATGAGTGACGGCCGAAAGGCCAACGCAACATCGAGTTGGGGCCCCGACGCATTGGCCGAGAACGGCGCAGCCTGCTCGCCTGCTCGCCAAAGACGCCGCGACGCTGGTCGTCTTCTGGCAGTTCGGGAACGCCGTAGCGGGCGAGAATGTGTCGGCCACATACCGGCGATGTTCGTCGGGGATCATGGCCTGAATATCAGCGATCGTCACCCCGCCATCGCTGTCGCCGCGTACTTGGCCGGAACGATGAGGTCGACGCCGTATGGCTTGTCGCCGATTTCGTCCTCAATCCACCGCAGGTCGACCTCGAGGGCCGCGGGCGAGTGGGCGATGGCGCCAAGAACACCAAAGCCGCCTGCCTTACTTACTGCTGCGACCACATCCCCGACAATGACTGAACGCGAATCGGCACATCGATGCCGAGGAGTTCTGTAATCGGAGTTTTTCATGGGTTCCTCACCGGGTCGCAAAGTCAGATTGCCCTGTTTAGCACTCCGGCGAATGTCATCAGAAACTACAGGGCCGAAGATCATCGAAACTGTTTACAGGCCGTTCGACCTACGAATCTGAGCCGAACGGGGTCACATTCACGACTGAGCTGCCGATTCGAGTTTCTGACCAGACCAGACTCCTGAACGGGCAGTACTCATGATCACGAAGCGGCACATAGCGACACCTGCAGCGGCATCCCTGGCCTGGGGCGTTCGCCGCCATGCGCCGAAAGCCGATTGCGACCCAGACACGCCGGGCGCACGCTTCTGTTGCCGGTGTCCCCGATCCGCTCGGCCCGTCGGTTTCTGACGACTCGGCGGCCATTGCCAGCCCGATGCCGACCAGCTGAGCGAGTCGGGCCTCGTCATGGCCGTTGGCGACCCACTCGTGGCGGCGCTGAATCGACCAGGAGACCGCGACACCGACGACACCGACGACGACCTGGCGGCGACACCGTCGGCCGATCTGTCGCTCAGCGTTACGACACCGCCCACCCTCGCCGTCGGCGAGCGAGGCGACCTCACCATCGTGCTGAGCAACTTTGGACCAGCCGATGCGGGATCTGCAGCCATCGCCTATGTGCTACCGCAGGGTGTCGCATTGGCGGCCGCCGGCCCGAACGGGTGCCACGAGTCCGACGGAATCGTCACGTGTGCGTTCGACGGTCCTCTCGCCTCCGGGGAGTCTGCCTGGTGACTATCCCCGTGGCCATCGTCTCGCTTCCAGCCGACGGCGACACAATCACTGACGACCAGGTCAGCATCGTTCGCACCTCAGTCGCCGACCCGAATTCGTCGAATGACTCGCCGAGCGTCGCCCTTTGCTTGCGATGCACCACCCGGCGACGGGCGCCGAGCCCAAAACGACCGACAGTTAGGTCGTACTCGATACGGTTGGGCCGCAACGCCGCTGACACCTGGTTCGCCAAAGATGCCGCTCGCCGTTGGGAACTCGGCGAGATCGGCTCTTATCCATGCCGATCCGTGCGGTCGTGATGAACATCGTCTGATAGTCATCGCCGCCAAAGGCGCAGCTCGTCACGTTCGGAACGGACGTACTATCGGGATGACCTCGTCAGTTGGAGATGCAGTCGGGAAACCCGAGAGCCGCCGAAGCGGCACACCAACATTGGCCTTCTGCGCCGATGGTCATCCTGTCGGACCGCCCAATGGGATCGTCAAAGGCGACGAAGACCCGCTTGTTCGCCACGTTGCCCAAAGCATCGACATCGAACGCGCAACACGGTGCGACGGAAGCTGTCGGTGTGAACATCGTGTCGCCCGAGGTGCTGAACGCCGGGCCGTTCGTAATGACGTACCCCGCACGACTCTGGGTCACGGCCCCGTCGACTGCTAGTCGATACAGCGCACCGGACGCCTCGGCTTCTCCTCGTCCATCGTTCCCGCCCAAACGCCCCGAACCGGATCGGCCTTGGCGTCGTTGAATCGATTGGTCGCTGGCTCGTCGGCCAGCGTTGCGATTGGCGTCATCGTCTCGGCCGCAAGATCGACGACGGCAAAACCGTGCCGGGTCGTGCTGACGAATCGTCCATCGGCCATTGGCGCGAGCCCGGTTAGCTGAGCGTCGAAGTGCCACGATGACCGAGCACCCGTGTTCGGGTGAATCCGGCATCATCGCACGAGTGGATATCGACCACGTACAACGCAGCCTCATGGTCGACCTGGCCAGCGGGCCTTCCGCCAACGAGGCCTGAAGATCCCACAGAACGCGGGCGTCAGGCACTCGTCGACCGGCGTTGTCAGGCATCGAGACGCGCGCAGCGAACCGATGCCGGCGGCTCCGCCCAGGCCGTCAAGGCATCTCGAAAGGCCAACCCAGCCGTCGAGGTCGTCGTCGATGCCAATTGCCCGGTCGAGCGACCATTGGCCTGGCCCGAGCATGGCGAGCGCGGTGGCCACCACACCGATGATGAAGACGTACTCCGCCATTCGAGATGAACCCGTTCTACGATGCGATGTCCACCCGGCAACGATCATGACTCCACGATCGACGCCGCCGCCAACGAGTGAAACAGCCTGAAAGAACGCGACACCGCCTGCCATCTCTGTTGAGGAAGCAAGCAGTGCGGAGCTTGCCTGGATGCATTCCGATCGAGCCGAACCAGCGGCGGCCGCAGTGCCGGAGCTCGGCCCGAGAACGCCTTCATGTAGCCGTGCCCCCGCGAGCATCAACCCAAGCGAGCATCGCAGAGTAGGAGGGCAAACGAGATATCAGCTGGTGTGTCCACGGAACGGTCCTCCACGTGGTCGGGGCAGCGTGATTGTTCACGCCAGAGTACGGACGCATTGCGCCGGAAATGCCCGGACCGAGCGGAGAAACCGCATCATGGTCGACATCGAGCCATCGTGGCGAGCACGAGCAGCTGGAAAAACGATAGACAAAACAAGAACGAGGCCTGCCGTAGCGGGCCTCGTTCTACGTTTGGAGCGGTGAACCAGATTTGAACTGGCGACCTACACGTTGGCAACGTGTCGCCTACCAACTGAGCTATCACCGCACGAGCAAAGAATCATAGCGACCTACCGTCGGATTCCACTCCCAAAAATTGTGCTTTCTCGGAGATCGGACCCCAGAGCGGCCGATGGGGTCAGGTTGCCGCGTCGTCACCGAAAGCGATCAGGCCCCGTAATCGCCAACCACTCGTCGGCGGTCATTGCTCTCTGGGTCGTCATCGACCACGCCTGGCGGGAACCCCCAACCGAGGGAGTCCCCGGCGAACCAACAGACGGCAACGAGCCTGGGACCGACCCCGCGGATGGGATTCGACGCCGGTGAAGGCGAGTCGGCCCAAACCGAGTCGGGGTCGTAGTCGTCGGCCAGTGCACGCTCGAGCACCGAGGCATCGTCGGCCTTGGCCTCGGGGACCGGCGCAGCGATCTTGGGTTCGATCACAACCGGGCGCGGCTTTGTGTGACGCCAGTACCAGAACGTCAGCAGGGCGAGCAGAAGCGCGATGATCAGCAACGCGCAGATGACGAGGTCGAGATTGTCGGCGGCGACATCGATCTGAGCGAGGAGAACCGTGTTCAGCACACCGTGCAAACTAGCCCGATTCACGTCTGATGATGCGGACACGAATAGGTCGTTCGACCACCGATTTGTCGCCGGTCGAGGTATCGATCCACAGCGAGGGCACCTGCCCCCTCTCTGGTTCGAGCAGCCTGCAACCTACCCAGAGCAGTGACCCGCCAGTTTCAAGAAACTCGGCGAGCACTTCCTCGAGGCGGCGATGAAGACGGGCAACTTCGGCATCAAGGAGATCGTCAAGAGTCTCGCCGGGTCGATTCCGCCACAGCGTCTCGTCGGCGATCAGATTGCCGACACCTGCGATCCTGCCTGATCGATAGCTTGGGCCTTGATCGGCACGGCGCCCGCGGCGACCCTGGACCGCAAGTCGCGAGGCCAATCGTGAACGCATCGACCTCGAGGCTCGACTCGTCCGGTCAAGACGACGCCGCCGAGCCTGGCGAGGATCTCGAACATTACGAGCGAACCACCATCGGTGAAGTGGACCCCGAACCGATCCCAGTCGGGATTGTCCCTGGAGGACGAGTATTCGAGTGTACTCAATCGGGCCGGAGTCGTCGACCAGGATCCGCCTGTCATGCCGTATGAAGGCCGAGCCTCGCCCTGTTCCGACGTCGAAAATCATCAACTTGCCGATCCGTCTGGCGGCCGTGAAACGTTCTCCGACCAGGGCGTCCACCAGGCTTTCGGCCGTGGTGCCCGACTTCAGAAACAGGCATCAGTGGCGTCGACTCTCCCGACGACACTTCGGTGGTCGAGCGCGTTCACCGGCACGCCGGATAGAACTCGATTTCCACCTTCTGCAGACATCGCGATCTAGCCTCGCTGTAGCTTGTATTCGTCGTTGACGAAACGATCGAGCAAGGGCGAGTTGGCGAAGTTCGAGCAGGACGAAGCCATCGTGCCCATGGGTTGAGCGATGGCAGCTCTGGAATCGACACCGGCAGCAAGGAGCCTTCGTGCAGGTCGCTCTGTTGTCGAGGCGGGTAGAGCGTGTCGCTATCGACCGACACCACCAGGGTGCGGCACGACACCCGCCGCAGCGCCTGTTGGACGCCATTGCGACCTCGGCCGATGTCGTGCAGGTCCATCGCCTTCTTGTTGAGAATGAGGTAGGTGTTGGCGTCGAATCGCCGTTTCAATTTCGGCCGGGTAGTCGAGGTAGCTCTCGATTTGGAACCGACTCCACAGGGCAAACCGATCCGATCCATCGAGGAACGAACGACCGAAGCGGTTCTGGTAGGACTCGTCGGCTCGATAGTGGATCTGGGCGACCCGACGAGCAAGCATCAAGCCCTCGTGAGGCCCGTCGCCGTCGTCGGCGTCGTAGTAGTCGCCGTCGTTCCAACGAACATCTTGGGCAATGGCGAGCCGTCCGACCTCGCTCCAACCAATCTGGAGAGGCGAGGCCGCGGCGCAGGACGCGAGCGACACCAACGAACCAACCTGCTCGGGGAACATGCAGGCCCATTCGATGGCCTGCATCCCGCCCATCGAACCGCCGATGACGCTGAGCCACCGGCTCACGCCAAGGGACGTGGCGAGCATCTGCTGACTTCGGACCATGTCACGAATGGTGACGACCGGAAATCGGCTGCCGTACGGCTGGCCGTCGTCTGGATGGGGCGACGACGGACCCGTCGATCCCTGGCAGCCGCCGAGCACGTTACTGCACACAACAAAGTATCGATCGGTGTCGAGCGGTCGCCCTGGGCCAACCAGATCGTCCCACCAACCGCCAGTCGGATGGCCATTGCCTGACTTGCCAGCGACGTGGGAGTCGCCGGTCAACGCATGGCAAACCAACACGGCGTTCGATGCGTCGTCGTTGAGTTGGCCCCACGTCTCGTAGGCGATCGTCACCTCAGAGAGTGAGCCGCCACCTTCCAGTGCGAACGGGCGCCCATTGCTGATCGACTTGAACTGACGATGGCCAGCAGGCATGCCGTGACGCCACGCCCCGCTCGAGGGAATGGGCAGGCCACGGGGAGGGGTGCGCCTCAGCGGCGTGCGCTTGAGGGGAGAGTCCCAGTCGGCCATGGCGGCAGTGTAGCCAGGCTGCTCGATCGTGGGCCGGTTCAGGTCGGTGGTGGCCCAAGCCGCGTGAACCACCAGGCGAGGACCTCGGCTGAGGAGCCGTAGGCCTCGTTCATTAGCTGTGCGACCGCCGCAACGACACTGCGGGTTGCCACTGGCGCACCAGCGTCCATCGCGTCAATCTCCATAGCGTCGATCAACGCAGCAGCCTGCTCCCAGCGTTGCCCATCGCGTGGCAGCGGGACCTCGCTGAGCTGACTGGCCGACACCTTGATGGCATCACCCGACAACGCCGCACCAAAGCACCGTCGGTACAACCACACCGTGACGGGCGGTGCCAGCAGAACCGCAGCAATGCGAGACAGATCGGCGACGTCGCCGTGGACGGCGATGAGCGGCGTGGATGGCGCAACAATGCCTTCACGGTCGATGAAGGGTTCGAGCACCCTGGTCTGGGTAGCCACGAGCACCTTTGGCACCAGTTGATCGTCGAGCCAACGGGCCACCTTCGCGTCCAGCAACGACCGCTCGATTGTTGGTCGGTCCCAGTGTTGGGACGCGAAGCGGGTTGGGCGACGGCCCCACCACGACATCAGCGGATCGATCGAACCGACCGTGGCGAGGCGCGTCGGCGGCTCGCCGTTGCCTGCTTCCTGGCAGGCCGCCGCAAGACCGTAGTATTCGTCGCGGAAGCCCGCCGTTGCGGACACGAGCGACCCGAGCGTTTTGGGCGAATACCGCCGTTCGAGCGCCGGGGCACCGAGGGCGTCGGCCACGATGTCGCGCCACGATTCGTAGGGTCGGTCGCCGATCGAGACCGGCGATGCACCAGACGCCACCGACACGAGCCCCTGCTCGGCGCCTCGCACGAAGGCGGGGGCCCAGACGCGCACGCCCGCATCGAAGACGAAGTCGCTGGTTGCCCACGCCGCTCGAAGCGCAGCGTGCGACTCACAGAACGAGCGAAGCGGCGCTACGTCTCGCGACGACAGCGTCGACTGGGGCAGCACGAGCGAGACAACTCCGCCCGGCGTAATGCGGGTGAGTGACCGATGGAGGTGCCAGGTCGCCAGGTCGGCATAGGGGCCGAGCACCCCGTCATTGGCCGCCCGGTACGCCAGGGCGCCGTCACCGATCGAGCCTTTCTTGAGTGGCGATGCGAACGGCGGATTGCCGATGATCAGGTCGATGGCACCGGGCAGGTCATCGTCGAGCAAGTCATCGTCGAGCAGGGAGTCGTGAAGGACAACCGTTTGGCATGGGTCGAAGTCGTCGACACCGTGGAGGTGCGCCCAGGCGCGAATCGCCAGTTGGCTTGCGGCGACCGCACCGGCATCGATATCGGCACCGTGCACGCGCGGCAGCGCATCGGCGATCGAGACGCCTCGATGCACCAGCTCATCGAGCGAGGCGAGGAGGAACGCCCCGCCGCCGCAGGTTGGGTCGACGACAACCGACGGCACGGCTGACCCGAGCGCATCGAACGCCTGGCGGACCAAGCCGCGAACCACCGTTTGGGGCGTATACCAGGCGCCGCGCTGTCGCCGATCGTCAAACGATACTGCTTGCTCGTGGACCAGGCCGATAAGCCAAGGATTGTCCCAGCCGCCGCAGTCGGACGGCGGGGTGCTGGCCATTGGGCGGGCGCCGTCGCCCATGACCCAATCGGCCACGAGGCGAACGAGTTCACCCGGGTCCAGATGATCGAACGAAGCGACGAGGTTGGCGGCCCAGCGTTGGTCGACTGGTCGTGCCACGAGACGACCTAGTCGTCGCCTTCCCAACCGAACAAGTCGGCGAGTCGAGGGTCGTTCGAGAACATCTCGGTGATCGGAATATCGAGACCCAAACGCTTTGCAGCCGCTTCACCTCGAGCTCTTGGTTCCACTTGACGAGCGTCGTGGCGACACCGCTGTCACCGGCCCGAGCGGTGCGGCCCGAACGGTGCAGGTAGGTCTTGTGATCGTCGGGGAGATCGAGGTGGATGACCATGTCGACGTTGTCGACGTGGATGCCACGAGCGGCAACGTCGGTCGCAATGAGCGCCTGGAGCTTGCCCTCGCTAAAGCGCTCGAGCGCCTTCTCGCGGGCTCGCTGGCGAAGGTCGCCATGGATTGCTTCGGCGTTGACACCGAGCTTGTCGAGATCGTCGGCAACCCGGTCGCAGAAGCGCTTGGTGTTACAGAACACGATGGTGCGATTGGATGAGTTGACGATGGCTGCCACCACCTTCATCCGATCCATCTCGTGGACGCCGATAAAGCGGTGCTTCATCTGGTCGACGGTTACTTCGTCGTGCTCGACCTCGTGGCGCTTGGGGTCGGTCTGGTACCGCTTCACCAGCGAGTCGACGACGCCGTCGAGGGTGGCCGAGAAGAGCAGGGTTTGGTGATCGCCATCGATACGACGAAGCACCCATTCAACCTGGGGCAAGAAACCCATATCGGCCATGCGGTCGGCTTCATCGACGACGACGATTTCGACGTCGGCGACCGAGACTTCGCCCCGCTCGAGCAGGTCGATGAGACGGCCCGGTGTGGCCACGATGATCTCGATGCCACGCTTGATGGCCGCGATCTGCTTCTCGATGTCGGCGCCGCCGTACACGGCGAGGGTGTTGAGCCCGAGCGAGTTGCCAAGCGGCCCGAGTTCTTCAACGACCTGGGTCGCTAGTTCACGTGTGGGGACGAGAATGAGGCCTCGGGCGACGCCTCGGGGCCGGTCGGCCAGGCGCTGCAGCGTCGGGAGGCCGAACGCGAGCGTCTTACCTGAACCCGTCTGAGCCTTGCCGCAGACGTCGTGGCCCGCGAGCGCATCAGCGATGGTGACCTCTTGGATGGCGAAGGCGGTCGTTAGCCCACGGCTGGCGAGAGCCTCGGCCAGTGGTGCGACGACCCCCAATTCGGCGAACGTGCTACTCAATGGGAGTTCCTGACAATAGACGCCACAAACCTGTGGCTGACGACCGGCGTCATCGCCAGTCCATAGATTCGACAATCCTACAGGTTGAGCGCCTCAACGAGCGCTGGGACGAGGGCGAGGTCGACGATGTCGACCGATTCGTCGAAACCGGGTAGATCGATCGCGTCGAGCGACGCTTTCGTCCGGCCAGCCCCTGGGATGAGGCTCGCGGGCGCCAGAATCTGCCACGGCTCAGCGGCATCGGCGAGCCGCGCGGCCATGTTGACCGCCGCCCCGATGTGATCGTCGCCTTCAAACAAGATGGTGCCCCTCGGCTGCCCGGCGTGAAGGAGTAGGCCGTAAGGACGGTCGTGCATCCGGCGCATGATCTGTAGCGCGGCATGACCAGGGCAGGCGCTTCAAGACCGACGAGCATGGCGCCATCGCCCAACCACTTGGCCACCCGGATACCGGTCGAGGAACCGACGCTGCGAACGATGGCACGGAACTCCGACAACTCCTCGACGGCCTTCATGTCGCCGGCACTGTTGAACGGGTGAAGCCAGACAGATCGATGAATCAAACGTACGCCGGACCGGTGGGTGTGCAGCATCGGCACGCACGATGGTGAAGTCAGGGAGCGGTCACGTCGGGGCGAGCTGGATCGTGCACGAGGTGCCTGTTGATAGGGTCGGAGCGTGCCCGTGTCACGCCAGCAACTCCACGATGCCCTTGGGTCGTGGGCCGTCCCGAACCTAAGCGCACGGTGGTCGAGTCCGCGCCACGCCGACTCGTTTGGCCACCTTGACCAGGTCTATCCGCTCGCCTCGCTGACCAAGCCGCTTGTCGCGATGGCCGTTCTCGTCGCCGTTGAGGAGGCGAGTCTGACCCTTGATGATCCGGTTGAGATTGGGCCGTTCGTCTCCGACGATGGAACGTCACGAGTAGCGACGGTCCGCCAACTGTAGCCACGCCAGTGGCAAGCCCCCAACGTTTGGCGGCCCACACACCAGCCGAAACCAGGCGGATCTATTCCAACCTCGGCTTCGAGGTCATGGCTCCACTGCTCGAACAAGCAACCGGTTTTGGTGTTGGCGAGTATGTCAACGAGGCAGTTTGTGTCCCTCGGGATGACCAACACGACTCGCGGTTCGCTGCATCAGGCACCAAGCGTACGGCCAACGACTACCACCGGCTCGGCCACGAGATGCTCTCCTCGGCTCGTCTCGCCCCAGACCCGCGATGCGGCGACGACACCTCAGTTCGCCTCGCTCGACGGGGTACTCCCCGGTTATGGACGACAGACACCAAACTCGTGGGGCTCGGCTGGGAAATCGAGGGATCAAACAACCGCACTGGACGGGAGCGCAATCAGCTGCCACCATCGGGCATTTCGGTCAGTCGGGCACGTTCTGCTGGATCGACCGAACACACGAGGCCGTGTGCGTCGTCCTCACCGATCGCGCCTTCGCCAACTGGGCTATCGACGCGTGGGCACCGTTCAACCAGCAGGTGTTCGACGTTGTCACCAGCGACAATACCCGTGATCGGTCGCTCATGTCCGAGCGCTAGGTGCCGATAGAAGCATGATCCGCCATCGCGGCACGACGATCAACTTCTGAGCGTTCATGGCCAACGAAACTCCACAGTTCGCGATCGCTCGTGCCGTCAGGCGCTCCAAGGAAGTCGATCTGCCTGCCGACAGCCACCTTCATCGCGCCCCGAGCACAAGGAACGAAGTGTTCTTGTCGGCCCAGCATGGTGCGAATCAGCGACCACCCGAACAATCGCTTGCGGCGAGGCGATGCTGCTTCGCTCGCTCCCCGACTACAGTGGGCGCCGACCGTGGCAGCCGCCGGTGGCCGCTTTGGCGCCGACTATTTGATCGTGGAGCGACGTCCCGGTGCGCCACTGTCTCGATGGTGGCCCGATCTCACGATGGCGCAGCGCCACGAGGCGATACGCCAGCTCATGAGCGCAGTGCGAACAATTCACAGCACCCAAGCCCCCCGAGCCCTTCTGGCGTCGAGAACTGCCCCCACCTTTTGAACACGCAAATGTTGTCGCCGGCAGCGCCAATCTCGTTGGCCCTCGACCAGTTGGGGGAGCTGCCCCACGTCGACAGTAGTGTCATCGACGATGCCCAGGTCATCGTGCGCCGAGGGGAAGCGCGTGCACTGGCCGAATGCGACCTCCGGTACCTCATTCATGGTGATCTCGTTCGAGAGAACGTGCTCTGGGACGGACAACAGATCTCGGCCATCCTCGATTTCAGATAGTGTCGCCCGGCGCCCGTTGACCTCGAACTTGATGTCCTCCTTCGATTCTGCGCCTTCCCATCTTTTTCGCACGTGGCCCCCGACTATGAGGGCCGAACGGCATACGACTACGCCATGGTCCCAGGTGGCTGACCGAGCTCGCTCCTGAGCTCTTCGCGTCACCCCAACTCGCCGAACGACTCTTCCTCTACGCACTGTCCTACGACGTCAGCGAACTCCAAAACGACCCACCGCCATGACCCCGCCTCCGATCTCGGCCCACTACATCCACCACAATCGCCTTCGAACTCTGGTCAGCGGGTCGAGCTATCTGCACCGGACCCTGGCCTCGCTCAACATTATTACTCCTAAGTCCCCTTAGCGTCGCGGCGGGCATTCTGTCAACTACGCTCGGCGACGTGAATGACACGAATATTGAACGACCCAAATGGCGGCGGCCTCCTTTACGCCCGAGACCACCTCAGCCTGGCTCGTCAACCCGGTCGGCCCCCTGCACGTGGAGACGTCTCGGTGCGGGGTTCAAAGACGCGTAACGAAGCATCTTGTGGCCTCGATGCTGGGCAACTCGCCATCGACCATCAGCAATATTCCTGCCATCGGCGACGTCGACATCACCGCTCGCATGCTCGAAGCGCTCGGTTGCGAGGTTGCCATCTCGGACAGCCGGGCCACAATCGACCCTCGTCCCATCAACTCAAGTCGAGTGCCCGTCCGCTTCTCCGGCATGAACCGTCGGTTGATGGTTGGCCCGCTCTTGCATCGTGTCGGTGGCTTATTTGTGCCGCTCGTCGGCGACGACATCGGGTCGCGCCCCATCGATTTTTCACGTTATGGCCCGCAAGAATGGGTGCCCAGATCGAGCTGACCGAGGACGGCCTCGAGGCCAAGGCCGGACGTCTGAAGGCGCACTTATCGAGCTTCCCGTACCCGTCCGTCGGCGCCACCGAGACGGTGCTACTTACCGCTGTCCTGGCCGAAGGCCGAACCGTACTCGATGGTGCCGCAACCGAGCCTGAAGTCATCGAACTCGCGCTTTTCTTGCAACGCATGGGCGCTCGCATCGAGATGCGCCCCAACCGCCGCTACATCATCGATGGTGTCGAGGAACTCACCGGCGCCGCCCACCATCTGAAGGCGACCGCATCGAAGCGTTCTCCTACCTCGTGGCTGGCCTCATTACGGGAGGCGAAGTGCGTGTGCTCGGGTGCAGCCAGGACCGACTCGTCACCGCAATTTCAACCCTGCACGGCATGGGCGCTCGTTTCGAGATAACCGATTCGTCAGTGTCGGCGTGGGCCGACGAACTCAACAATTGCAGTCGAAACCGACACCCCGGATTCATGACCGACTGGCAATCACCAATGGTCGCCCTCTTCACCCAGTGCAAGGGCCTCTCGGTCATGTACGAAACGGTCTGGCGTCGCTTCACTATATGTGCGGTAACTCAACGCAATGGGCGCCGAGATCAGATGTACACCACGCCGCTCGGCATCAGCAGCCGCTTTGTTGGCTCATCAACCCCGTGCTCGGTGGTTGTGCGCGGCGGCGCACCGCTAACTGGGTGCGACGTCGATGTCCCCGACATCCGTGGCGGTTTCGCCTACGTTCTCGCTGCTGCTGCCGCACTGCGGCACCACCACCATCACCGGAACGCATCACCTCGATCGGGGCTACAACCTTCCCATCGAGAACTTCACCAACCTCGGCCTCGACATCAGGCGAGTCCAGGTCCCCCGTCAAGGCCTAGCGGCGAACCGACGTCGGAATCGGCCGGTGCGGTGTCGGCCGGTGCGGTGCGACCCATCCACCAAAACCAGATGAGTCCGCCGACGACGGCAATACCCGCAACCCAGTGGTTGATCCGCACGCCCCAAATGTGCGAAGCGTTGTCGATTCGCATGCGCTAACACAATGAAACACTGGCCAACACCGTAGCCCGTCACCCAGAGCGGCAGGATCTGCCCTGGTTTCAGGATGCGCTTGCGATCGATGAGGATCAGTGATCCCGCAAGTGCGAGGTTCCACAGGCCTTCATAGAGGAACGTGGGATGAAATGTTGGCGAGTCGACGTAGCGCTCGGGCCGAAACCGGCGGTCAATTTCCACCGCCCACGGCGTCGGTCAGGCGACCAAAGATCTCCTGATTGAACCAGTTTCCGGGCGACCGATGGCCTGACGACCGGGATGCCGGGAATGATCGCATCGACGGCTGACCGCAGATTCATCCCCTGCTTGCGGGCAACGCCAGGACGCCGACGAACACCCCAAGGAGCAGGCCACCCCGGAATGCCGAGGCCGCCCTTCCACGTAGAGGGGGGCTCGACCCAGCGTCCCTGATAGGACTTCCAGTCCGTGGCGACGTGGTAGGCCCGAGCACCGATAACCTGACCGGAACCGCACGGCGCGATCTTGACCGACCCTGGCTACCCACCGCCGCCGTCCAATCTCGACGGCCGCCATGACCAAAGCGATCATGGGCCGCCAAAGCGGAAGTCGAGTGGCCCGATCGAGAGGCGATCGCTTGGTGGTGACGGTATGGACGCGACGGGGATCTGGCCGAGGAGGTGCGTCCTTCGACCGAGCTGCTTCGGCGAGAGGGCAAGAGGTCGTCGGCGCCAGCGCAGACTGCGCCGACCAACGCCTCGGCCGTCGGCAAGATCTGCTCGCCGAACTTTAGCGGAGGTCACCTTCGCAGCGTGAAGCCATCGGGATCAGTGTCGTGGGCCGAGGCGGCAGCGCAGCCGACCGGTCAATCCGCCACCAGGCGGTACCAGGTCGCCAGGCAGGCGGTGAAGTCGAAGGCGGAAGGCCAGCCAGGAGGGTCGCGTGGTGCGAGGCGTGATCGAGCCACTGGGTCGCCTCGCGCCCGGGCGGCCGCGGCCGACGCAAGATTGCGCCGAAGCGCTCGAGGCCTGGGACGTCGGCGAAGGTTGCGCCGCCGTCGCAACGCACTCGTCAAGCTGTTCGTTGACGAGCGCACCGCCGCGAATCGCGAGCTTTCGGCCGACCAGGTCGGCTGCCTGAATGCCGTTGGTTCCCTCGTAGATCGGAGCGATGCGAATATCGCGGAAATGCTGAGCGGCGCCGGTCTCCTCGACAAACCCCATACCGCCATGGACCTGTACGGCCAGGGAGGTGAGCTCGCAACCCACATCGGTGCCAAGGCTCTTCGAGAGCGGGATCAGGAGGTCGGCCAGCTCCTGATGGCGAAGGCGCTCATCAGCGTCGGTCGACGACGTCGCCCGGTCGAGCTGCATCGAGTTGGCATAGATGAGGTAGCGCAGCGCATCGATCCATGCCCGCTGGGTCATCAGCAAACGCCGCGTCAGGGTGGTCGATAATGGGGCTCGACGTGCCCTTCTCGGCGCCAACGGCGGTGCCCTGGTGGCGCTCTTGGGCGTAGGCCAGCGACTTCTGGTAGGCCCGTTCGGCCACAGCGAGGCCCTGCATACCCGCGCCGAGCCGAGCGTTGTTCATCATGGTGAACATATTGCGCATTCCCGCGCCCTCATCGCCGACAAGCCAGCCGATCGCACCGGACTCGTCGCAAAGGACCAGACACACGTTGGACTGCCATGGATGCCAGACTTGTGCTCGATCGAGACACACGAGACGTCGTTGCGATCGCCCAGGGATCCATCGTCGTTCACCAGAAACTTGGGCACCACAAACATCGAAATGCCACGGGTACCCGGTGCGGCGCCGGGCGTACGAGCCAGCACGAGGTGCACGATGTTCTCAGTCATGTCGTGCTCGCCGTAGGTGATAAATATCTTTTGGCCGGTCAAACGCCACGACCCGTCATGTCTGGCTCGGCTTTGGTGGTGACCGCGCCAGCGTCGGATCCGGCCTGCGGCTCGGTCAGATTCATCGAGCCCGTCCACTCACCCGTGATCATCTTGGGGAGGTACACCGCCTGGAGATCTGCGGATGCATGATGCAGGAAGGCCTCGATCGCCCCCTGGGTGAGCAGTGGACAGCACAACGCAAGAGCCATCGACGAGCTGGTCATCATCTCCTGCACGACCATGGCCGCCGACCAAGAAAGGAATCACTGCAACAAACTCGAACGGAAACGGAATAGCAGCGAAGCCAGAATCGACGAGCTGTTGGTAGGCACTGCTTGAACCCGGATTGCCGTCGTGACGCTGCCGTCAGCGTTCCACACCGTGCCAACGGTGTCAGCGGAGGTTCGGTTGAGCGGAGCGACCTCGTCAACGAACATACGGCCGACTTCTTCGAGCACCGCAAACGCGGTGTCGGAATCGACATGGTTGAACAGTTCTCGCTCGAGCAGGAAGGAAGGTGGAGGACCCCTGCGTCGAGGGCGAAGCGGATGTCGGTCATTGGCGGCGCATAGTCCGGTCTGGTGAGCCATGCTAGACGCCTACTTCCCGTTAGGTTCTCCACATGGAAATCCCACACCTCGGCGAGCTCGGCACCGGTATCTACATGTTCACTCAACGCGGCGTCCGGCTTCGGCCACAGCAATGTTGGTCTCATCGTCGATCCCGACGGCACTCACCGTGGTCGATACCGGGCCAGCACCGGCATATGGGGCCCTCGTCCGCCGTCAGATCGACGAGCTCATCGGCGATCTCGACCTGCCACTCAAACGTTGTGTCATCACGTCCAGCCGCGTCCCCTTCACCGGCGGAAGCAATGGCGCGTTTGGCAAGCCGCCTTCTATGGCAGCGACGTGACCTCGGCCCAGCTCGATGGGCCAGTGAATCCTGCGCCATCAGCATCTCTTACCCCACCATGCCGCCAGTTACGACGACGAGTTTGCCACTCGTCCAATCACCCATGAGGTAGCTGAGTCGGCCTGGGTCACCACATCGACGCAGTGTAGCCTTCCCCGCAGAGTCACCGTCAACGCTCGTCGCTCAGGCAGCCGAGAGCGGCGTACTCTTCGCTGGAGCGTTTACCAGTTTCGGCGTCCACGCCACTGGCCTTCGATGCCGACCCCGCCGTGCCAGGCCGACGCCCTCGAACAGGTTGCTGAGCAGGTCGAGACCGTCGTCCCCCTTCATGGCGCACTTGGGGGCGGGCCGATCTGCTTGACCAAGCACGCTACCTGCGGGCGGTGGTCGCCGCCGACGGCGATGCGGTGCGCTGGGCGACAGGCCGTGGATCAACTGGACCAACCGTGAGTTTGACATCATCAACATCGAACGAGCGGCCATGGTCGCCCGCGGCGACTATGGTCACTCCGCCCAGTTTCTGCGACTGCTCGGACTCGTTTGAGCGAGCAGTCGATTAGACCAGTTGGGCGTCGACCTGATCGATGGCGTCGTCTTCGCTCACGTCAGTGGCGACAGAAAGCTCGGACACCAGAACCTTGCGAGCCTTGGTGGCCATATTCTTCTCACCTGCGGAAAAGACCCTTCGCTGCTTTTCGCGCAGGGCCATTCGCACCACCTCGGCGACCTGGTAGACGTCGCCAGACTTCAACTTCTCTTGGTGGTTCTTGAAACGACGAGACCAGTTTGCTGGCTGGGCGTCCTTCTTGGCCAAGAGTTCGAAGAAGGTCCTCGACGTCTTCGAGGCTGATTGGCGGTCGCATGCCGACGTCGTCGACCTTGTCGACGGGGACCCACAAAGGTCAGTTCGTCGTGAGCAGTCTTCAGCACAAAGTACTCAACGGACTCGCCGTTGATTTCGTTGATCTCGGTTTTTTCGATGATCGCAGCACCGTGATGGGGGTAGACGACGCGGTCGCCGGCTTTGAAAGACATCTGACTCCTCTACAGGAACGAACGTCTAAGGATGGCAGACAAGAAGTCATTTGCCACATCCCAGAGCGTGATTTCGCCCACGAACTAGCTGCCCGTGATGATTGCGATCGCCGTTCCCACAACGCTCAAGATCAGTAACCCCACCATCAACCAGACAATAAACGTGAGGAATGGACGCCGAGGGCGGGCGGGCGCCGGAGTAGGTTGCGGCTCGGACGCTGCCGTCACCCGCCCCGGTGCGCTTTTTGCTCGCGTCATCGACGCAACTACTTTCGCACCACGATGGTGCCACCGAACTGGTCCCACGGCGCCTGTTGGAGCGGCTTGGAGTTGATCATGACCATGCCGGCAATCACCAAACCAAGGGTGAGCAACGAGTTGACCCACGACATCGAGAGCGGAAGGATGCCCCCCAGAATCGCCAGCCCGCCCCACATGGCATAGCGGCGAAACGCCGAGTCGTAGTCGAGCGCCGATCCATCGGCCTTCTTGATCTGAAGCCCCAGCATCAGCTTGCCGGGCGTGCCGCCAAATTGAACATTGAGGAACACCTCGTAGAAGATCGCCCAGGCCAAGGACAAGACGAGCAAAACAATGCGGCTTCCGAAGCCGATGGAGGCCCCGGTGGTGTCGCCGAGCATCGAGGTACCGACGACGGCTAACGAGAGCGGCACCGTCACGATCAGCGGCAAGAGGCCATCGATGACACGGGCCCCGATTCGCGGACCAAGTCCCGCCAGCTGAGGGCCTGCGTTATAGCCACCTGGCTGACCCATACCGGGTGCCGTGGCAACGGGCTGGGGTCCACCGACCCACGCCATGCCGTCCCAGTATCGATGTGTTCCAGGAGGGTCGCCCTGGGCGTAATACCATCCAGCTGGTTGTGAGCCTGAGTTGTCGGTCACGCCATTCTCCATTCAGATACGTTCGGGTCTTAGTTTGTCACGCGCTCGGTCCAGAGTGGCAGATGGCAGGGCCTCGCCACAACTGCAGTGGCCCGCCCGTCAAGCGGGCCACTGCTCGTCGTCGTAATCTCGTGGCGCGTTACGCCTGGTAGACATTCATATTGAGAATGCCGTCGGTGAATCGCTTATGGTCAGGCTTAGTAAAGATAAATACGACGTCAACGAGCCCTGGGATCCAACAGAGGCTCCAGGCTAGGCCCTGTAGCAGGCCCCGCAGAAACGCTTGGAGCATCCCAACAGGTTGGCCAGTGACCTCGCTCAGCAGGGTGACACCTTGGTGCTTCTTGCCGATGGTCTGGCCCGTGGTGCCAAGTAGGTACCAGCTGTTGTAGATGCTGAATCCCACAATGGCGAGATATCCCAGAATGAGAATCAGGGTGCCAAGGGTGTCGCTGATCGCACTAATGATCACGACCAGAATCAGAAGCACGATGTAGCCGGCGAGGACGATGCCGCCATCGATCAACGCAGCAATAAGGCGCTTGCCTGGCTCGGCCAACGTGCCGCCAGCACCTTGGGCTCCTCCCATGGCTTGGCCCGCACCGCCTGCGGCCTGGGGCCCACCTTGCCATTGGGCGCCATCCCAGTAACGCTGGGTTCCAGGCGGATCGCCTTGGGCGTAGTACCAGCCAGGTGGTTGTTGCGGCGCGTCACTCATGTTCGGTCCCTCCTAAGGACAACACTTTGCTAGACAACACTGCTCCTACCACTGCACTGCGGCAGCCGAAGCAGGACTGAACCTAGTTGATCGTCCGGAGCTTTGCCGAAACTCGACCTCGCAAAATCCTGGCTGCTAGACCTTGGCCACGACGGTGTTGACAATCTTGTCGGTTAGCCGCTGATGGCTGACATCCCACAAGGGCCAGAGGTAGTCGACCAGGGCGTAGAGCCCGCAGAAATTTCCAAGGCGACTGCAACGAGATGACGACCTACGCCGCGCCACACCCTGGCGGCAGACCCGAGGTCATATCGACAAGCTGGATTTTCATCACCCGTTTACCGATCGTGAATCCGGTGCTGCCCTGGTACGCACCAAGGTACGCAACATTGGCAACCCCAATCACGACCAACCCGACCATGGCGAAGGCAAAAGCGGTGTCGTCGGAAAGGTTGGGCAGCACAATGTATCCGAGGCCCACGAGCCCCGCGCTGACGAGAACCATTGCGGCGAGGTCGATCAATAAGGCGGCGCAACGTGCACCCCACGACGCAAGGTTGGTGACACCAACTCGTGGCTGATGACCGTAATTCGGGACCGCGGCGGTGATCGGCAGGGGTCCACCGACCCACGTAGAGCCGTCCCAGTAGCGATGCGTCCCGGCGGGATCTCCCTGCGCGTAATACCATCCCGGCGCAATGGCATTGGTCATGTCGTCCCCTTCAACCTTGTGTCCAATCGCAGGACTATAACCTACGAAGAACCTTTGTTTCCGGTCCTTCTGGCCGATAGGCAATGGCTGGCAATCTCCCTCGGAGGACCCTATGTCCCGCACGATTCTTGTAACTGGCGGCGCTGGTTACATCGGCAGTCATACCGCCCTGCTCTTGCTTGAGCGTGGTTACCGTGTCGTCGTCGCCGACGACCTCTCCAACAGTTGCCGCGAGGCCATCGACGTTGTTGAGCGACTCGGGAACGCCTCGGTGGACTTTGTGCAGATCGACCTCACCGACCTCGACGCCACGATCGCCCTGTTCGATGCCCACCCCATCGAGGCAGTGATTCATTTCGCCGGGCTGAAGGCCGTCGGCGAGTCAGTCGAGCAGCCGTTGCGCTACTACCAAAACAATCTCATCTCGACCATGAATCTGCTTCAGGCCATGGCCGAGCACGACGTCTATGAGTTGGTGTTCTCATCGTCGGCCACCGTGTACGGCGATCCCGAGATCCTGCCGATCCCCGAGACGGCGCCAACCGGAGCGACCAATCCCTATGGCCGGACAAAGCTCATGATCGAGGAGATCTGTCGCGATGTTGCCGCTAGTGACGACCGCTGGCATATCACCCTGCTGCGGTACTTCAATCCTGTCGGCGCCCATGCCAGCGGCGACCTTGGGGAAGATCCGACGGGACACCCGAACAACTTGGTGCCGTTTGTGATGCAAGTTGCCGTTGGCCGGCGACCTGAAGTCAACGTCTTCGGCGATGACTACGACACCCCAGACGGCACTGGCGTCCGCGACTACATCCACGTTGTCGACCTCGCGCTTGGACACCTCGCAGCCCTCGAAAACCCCGCCGATGGCTGCGACGCCATCAACCTTGGGACCGGAAACGGATCGTCGGTACTCGACATCATTACCGCGACGGAGAAGGTTTCAGGTCGCACGATCGACTACACCCTCAAACCACGGCGGGCCGGCGACATTGCGACCTCCCTCGCCGACCCAACAAAGGCGCAGAAGATGCTGTCGTGGCGGGCTGACCGGGGTCTCGACGCCATGTTGACCGATGCCTGGAACTGGCAGAGCAAGCATCCCTACGGGTTTGGACAGGCCCCCGTCGACGGCGACTAGCGGCGCCGACTTAATCGGCTAGATCCGCCCTTGTCGGCAGAGAGACCTGTGCCCCCCGCCGGGTGACCGTAACCGAGGCCGCTCTTGTGGCCCAAGCGACGGCGTCACGGGTCGACGCGCCACCAACGAGTGCATCGGCCAAGGCGCCACAGAAACTGTCGCCCGCAGCCGTGGTATCGATGGCGTCGACACGGCGAGCAGGTACGGCCACGACCTGATCGTGCTCGACAATGAGGGCACCGTCGGGGCCAAGCGTAATGATGACGGCGCCCGAGCATCCAAGCAATCTGGCCTGGTCGACGAGTCCGTCGTTGGTCGTCGCCACCGGCAAGCCAGTGAGCTGGGCTAGTTCGCCCCGGTTGGGAACGACTGCCCGAGCGGCTTCATACACGCTCGGACGTGTGGGACGGGCGGGAGCAGGAGTTGACGACAAGGCGACCGCGCACCGTTCGCCAACGGCCAAACCACGTCGGCTGGCACCTCGAACTGCACCAGCACGATGGCAGCATCGTCAAGCACACCAGCAGCTGCAACTGCCTCGGGGGTCAACCGAGCATTGGCACCGGGACTGACAACGATGTTGTTTTCGGCCCGCTCATCGACGACGATCATGGCGAGACCAGTCGGCGCGTCGTCGATGGTGACAACGCCGGCAACGTCCACGCCGTTCGCACTGAGGTTGGCGAGTTGTTCGGCGCCGGCCGAATCGGCCCCAACAGCGCCAACCATGGCCACCCGGCGCCCGAGCTTCGCAGCCGCTACCGCCTGGTTTGCCCCCTTGCCACCGCCGTTCCACAGCGCATCGCTTCCGAGCACCGTCTCGCCTGGAAGCGGTAAGGCGTCAACGACGACCGAAATATCGAGGTTGATACTGCCGACGACGACAATCTCGGGTCGAACGCTCACCCAAGCGCCTCAAGCACAAGGCGGCGCGTCTCAGCCACGTCGAGGGTGTGGCCGTGTTGCACATTGCCGTCCGGCGACCCGTCTGGCCAGCGTAAGTCGAGCAACGTCATGCCTCGCGTGTGCGTGCCGGCGAGTTCGACGACGCCGATGCGTGGCACCGTTTGGACCAGGTGTGGATGGGTAACGGCGAGCACGGCGACCGGATCATGCAGGTGGGCTCGCCGGCCGAGGCCAAACCCTCCATCCGGTCAAGTACGAAACTCGTCAGATCGGCGAGCAACGCGGCGCCGGGCGAGCCGATCGAGCGCACCTCGGCACCGAAATCGTCGCCAATCTCGAACTGGGTGGTGAGGTCGAGTCCCGCCATCACGAGGTGGACGCCAGAGGTGAACACCACGTCGGCCGCCTCCGGGTCGGCGCCGGTGTTGAACTCGGCTGCGGCAGTCATGTTTCCGCCTTCGCTGCGCTACCACCCATGAAGCTAATGCCGGCTAGTCGGGCCGCAATATCGGGCGCCTTACGCAGCGCCACAGCAATGTTGGTGAGCGGACCGATGGGCACAAGCCAGACATCGTCGGTGCTGCGCACGGTGTCGATGATGAAATCGATCGCGTCGTTGGACGCGACCGTGCGTTCGAGCGCTGGAAGTTCGCCCGAACCGGAAACCGCCCTCGCCGTGCACCTCGAGCGCGAGGCTTCGGTTCGCCAATCAACGGTCGTCCGAGCCCGGCGTGCACCGGTGCGTCGATCCCGAATAGTTGGGCCATGATCAGGGCATTGTGGGTGACAGCGTCTAGCGACGCGTTGCCGCCCACCGTGGTGATACCCAGCAGGTCGCTATGACGGGCCGCGAGCGGGATAGCAAACGCGTCGTCGATACCGGGGTCGCAGTCGAGGATGATCTTGGGAAACGGCGTGGTCAAAGCTCAAGTCCAAAACAGTCAAAGGTCCGAATCGAGCTCAGCTCCTCGGCCGTGAGAATGGTGCCATCGCCGAAGCCCTGCACGAAGGTGTCGCCCTCAAGCGTGTACGGCGTGAACCCGCCTTCGTAGCTCGGCTCGGCTGCATTGGCATCGAGGGTGAACTCGTATTGCTCGACGAGCCCAGGGCCACACAACATGCCGGAGAAATTGCCGACGCTGGCCCCCGACAGGAACCCGGCCGGCGCACTTGTGTCGAAGGCGAGTCGGATGAGTTCGCAGTCGCGCCGAGCGGATAAACCCGACCTCGGTGGTGTAGGCGCCCGATCCAACGGCCACGGCAAGCTCTTGCGAGCCCGTGCTCGTGAAATCGACCGGGCCGATGACAAAGACGTTAGAGACCGGGTCGGAGTCGACGAGCGTGATGAAGGCCGAACCGCCGCCACCGTATTCGACCACCGCAAACCATTGGTCGTCGATCCGGCGGGTAAACGCGGTATCGAGTTCATCGTCACCGTTTACGTCGGCCATGACGTGTGGGCTATCGACGCCGGGATAGATCGTGACCGTCGGACAGGTCTGGGCTGTTGTTGGTGCTGGCGTCTCGGCCGTCGTTTCGACGGGCGGTTCGGTGAGGGACGTCGTTGGCTCGCTCGTCGTTGTGAGATCGGCTGACGTTGTTGTCACCCCAGTGGTGGTCGTTCGATCGGTCGCTGCCGTCTCGCCCGATCCACCCGAGCCGCAGCTCACAACGAGGCCGGTGCCTACAACGAGGGAGACGAATCGAGCCAAAGGAACGCGTGCCATTAGCCAACGAGCCGTTCTGCGAGCTGAACTATTTGGGTTGGCGAGACTTCTCCGGCGCTGCGAGCAACAACAACATTGTCGGCGGTCAGAAACACTGCGTAGGGGAACGCCTGGCCACCGAACGCCTTGATGGCGGTGCTATCGGCGTCATCCATGATGGTCGGCGAGGTCCATCCCTCAACCTCGAGCCAGGCCGATGGCGGATAGTTGGTCGCCGACTCGTTTACCGCAGTTGACACGGCAACCACGCGGACACCGGCAGGCAGCGAGCCATCGCTGACGAGCTTTTGCACGACGGGAACCTCGGCCTGGCAGTGGGGGCACCAGTGGGCCACAAAGAGGAGGATCGTTGGTTCGCCACCTGGCCCTACCTCAACTGTCGATCCGTCGAAACCCGTACCGGTCAGGGTTGGCGCCACCCTACCGATCCCGGGGTCGGTGGTGGGATCGAGGCTGATCTGAATGTCCTTCGGCTGGTTTTCCAACGAGTCACCAGTCAAGGTGACGGCGCCGATCTGGACGGCGCCCGATTCGAGCGCCTCGGTTGCGGCCTCTTGCGCCTCGGCGCTGAGTTCGGGGGTGTTTGAACATGCGCTCAGGACGAGCAGCAGCGCACCGAGCGCCGGCCAGAGCGCGTGTTGGGCTCGAGACCCCCGGCTCACTTCAAGGACTCGTAGATCGCTTTACACTCCGGGCAAACCGGGAACTTCTCGGGGTCGCGAGTCGGCACCCAGACCTTGCCGCAAAGCGCCTCGAGCGCCGTCCCCTCGATTGAGGCAGGAAGGATCTTCTTCTTTTTGACGTAGTGCGAGAACCGTTCGTGATCGCCACCATCGTTGGTGATCGGCGTCGTCTTCTCGTCGACCTTGTCGTCGGTCAGGGTGTCGGTGTATCCCACGGGTTACTCCTCGTGCTAGGAGTCACTCGCAACGGTTGTTGCGGAGTTATCGCCACCGTCGATAGTGGAGGACTCGGCGTTGGCGCCATCGACGTTGGTCGGAATAGCTTCAGCGTTCACTGCGCCATTCCACAGCTGCAAAATTGTCTCGCGATTCGTTTCGCCTGCGGCCCTGGCAACAACCTGATTAGCCGAGTTGAGGAAGACTGCGTAGGGGAAACCACCCGCACCATAGTTGATGAGCGCTTGGTTTTGGTTGTCGTCGCGGATGATCGGCATCGGCCAGTTCTCACCATCGAGCCAGGCCGACGCTGGATAGTTGCCTCGGCCCTTGTCGACCGATGTCGAGACGAGATAGATATCGAGTCCCTCCGGAACGAGCCCCTCGTCGATCACACTTACGAGCAAGGGAACCTCGGCCTGGCAGTGGGGGCACCAGTGGGCCACAAAGTAGATGGCCTTTGCCCGGCCGTCGTCCTTGATCTCGACCGTCTCGCCAGAGAAGTTTTGACCCGAAATTGTTGGCGCGGTCTGGCCGATGGCGGGGTCGACCGTCGGGTCGGTGCTGACCGAGACGTCTGTCGGCATGAACTCGAGAGGCGTACCTTCAACGACGACCGCCGACGCCTCGAAGCCATCGGAGTCGATGGCGACGGGGTCAGACTTGCCAAGGAGTTTGGCAGCACCGAAGGCGACCACGAAAAACGCAACGATCGCTACGATCGCGATAATTGCCGGCGACGAACCACTCGACTCATTTGGATTCTTCACTGCGGTCATGGACAGTTCTCCTGAAACGTAACGGTTGTCGACTCGGCCATCAGGCGTCGGTCGTTGGGCTAGTGAACAAGGACAGGGCCGCAAACACAATGATCAGCCCGAAACCTACCCAGGCCATCGTGGGTATGGTGATGAAGCCAAATTCGTTGACGTAGCGACCTGAACAGGGATTACTAATATCGCAGGCGCCATTGGCGCTGTCGGGAAACTGCTGTTCGAATCGGTGGAGGGTTGAGATGACCACGCCGACAAGGGCTAAGGCCAAGGCAATGCCAACCGCCACCTGCCTCGCAACGGCATGACGAGCGAGCAACGCAAACCCGAGAATTACGGCCGCCGGATACATCATGGCGCGCTGTTGCCAACACTTGTGGCAGGGATCGAAGCCAGCGACCTCGGAGTAGTAAAGGCTGCCCAGCATCGAGGTTGCCGCCGCCGCGAAGGCCAGGGGCACCGCAACGGGCCGAACCATTTCAACGATCGCCGGCGTTGCGCCCGTGACGAGTCGAACGCCGAGGCAGCCGAGGGCGAGGAGAATCGCGACGTTTGTAAGCCGGCGGCCGCCAACATCACAAAGAACAGTGTCATCTCGCTTGTTGACATGCCTGGGCCTTCCCCGGTCACTTACTAACTGGGCTAGGTTAGCCGTCTCAACATAAAGCTCGGTGAAGGTCACGAAATCAGCCTCGCCGCAGCTTTCAACCTGAAAGGACGACCACATGCTTACTGCTGGACTTCCAGCACCTGTGTTCACGCTCAGCGACAATACCGGCAACCCAGTGTCGCTCGCCGACCACCGCGGCTCGTGGGTCTTGCTCTGGTGGTATCCGAAGGCCGACACACCCGGTTGAACGGTTCAAGGACAGGGCTTGCGTGATCAAGCCCCACGGTACGAAGAAGCGGATTGCGTCGTCCTCGGCGCATCATTTGACACACCAGAGGACAACAACGCGTTCGCCGAAAAGTTCGACTTTCCTTTCCGCCTCCTGAGTGATGTCGACAAGGCCGTTGGCACCCGGTACGACGTCCTGCGCGAACCTGAGTCGCCGTACGTGGACTACCCCGAACGGATCAGCTACCTGATCGATCCCGACGGTGTCATCGCGAAGAGCTACCACGTTGGTGACCCGGCCGGGCACGCCGAGGTTGTGCTCGCCGACTTGGACGCCTTGAAACGGTAGGCAACGGGGTCGCCGGCTCTAGAACAACCGGCGACCTACCGGCACGAAACGAGGTACCCGGGCTGCGTAGTGGGCGTAGCCTGGGTAGGCCTTGGTTAGCAGTCGCTCTTCGAATCGGGCCTTGAACTCGAACAAGACGTATAGCCCTACGGCCACGACGACGAGCATCCAGTTGGCTCGCCGGATGGCCGACGAGAACGCCAGCGCCAACACCCCCGTATAAATCGGGTGGCGGCTCAATCGATAGAGGCCGCCGGTCTTGAGCGAGCCTTCGCTGCGCGGCACCGGCGTGGCCGTCAGGGACCGACCGAGGTTGAGGGCGCCAACAAGAAGCCAGATCAGGCCGAGCAGCCCGAGAGCGAAGCCCGCCGTGTCGACCCAATCGGGAAAAGTCCACGTTGGTTGCGGTGACCAGAACACCAGGATGCCAAGCAACGCCGCCTGGACACCAACAAAGAGCCAGCCATAGATCGCCTGGTGCGTTGCTTCTCGTTCGTCACTGGTCGAATCATCAGCCATCGGATTCTCAACCACCAAGCGCGGCCCTCGCCGCGGCCGCAACTTCACTCACCGCCGAGGCGCCTGCTGGCACCAGCGGACCGAGTTGGAAGAAGACGTGGACCATACCGTCGTAGTTGGTGTGGGTGACATCATTACCGGCGGCCCGTAGCGTCTCGGCGTAGGCGGTGCCCTCGTCGCGGAGCGGGTCGAATTCGGCAGTAATGATGAGCGCTGGCGGCAACCCCGTGTGATCGGCGGCAAGCAAGGGCGAAACACACCAGTCGTTGGCCTCGTCGTCGTTGTTGAGGTAGTTGGCCTTGAACCAGTCCATCGAGGCCTTCGTGAGCAGGTAGCCCTCGCCGTTATCGATCAGGCTTTGGTGATCGGCCATGCGAAGGTCGGTGGCTGGGTAGACGAGGAGTTGGGACGCGATCGCGGGGCCGTCGTTGTCTCGGGCCATGAGTGCCATCACGGCCGCAATATTGCTGCCGGCCGAATCGCCGCACACGGCGATCTTGGCATCGGGGCCGCCGAGTCGATCCTTGTTGTCGGCAACCCACTGCAGGACGGCATACGAGTCGTCGATGGCGGCCGGGAAGCGATGTTCAGGTCCCAACCGATAGTCAGGCGACACAACCGTCGCTCCAGATTGTTTGGCTAGCTGACGACACGGCTCATCGTGGGTGTCGATGTCGCCGATACACCAGCCGCCGCCGTGATAGAAAACGATGACGCCACCGGCACCGCCACCGGCACCGCCACCGGCACCGGCACCGGCGTCGGAGTAGATTCGGATCGGGATTGCTCCGGCGGCCCAGCAACCTCGTCGTCGACCACCGACGTGAGATCGAGCCCCGGTGGCACGATGCCTGCGATGGCGGCGTAGGACTCACGACGCATTTGCGGTGTCTGCTCGGACGGCGGCGGGCATCGGCAGAAGCAGCATTCATGAGGTCGACAATGGGCTGGATCGTTGGGTCGAGAGGCATCGACCGACACTAGTTCGACTACTCGCCCGAAAGAGAAACTGGTAGGCACGCAGTGGTCATGTCAGACTCAGCCGATGACGACACCTGACCACACCTTCGGCGACATCGCCGTCACCATCGACGAGTCTTTTGTTGCGACCGTCGAGATCCAGCGTCCGCCCCACAACTTCTCCAGCCTGCCGATGATCTACGACCTCGCCTCGGCGTTCGAGTTTGTCGATGACGCACCAGGAGCCCTGGCCATCCTTCTTGCCGCCAAGGCAAGAACTTTGTGCTGGCGCCGACTTCGCCGGCGACGGCGACGCGCCTTAATCGACGAGAAACTACAGGGGCGACACCTTTACGATGAGGCCGTCCGGTTGTTCTCGTGTCAGACACCTGTTGTTGCGGCGGTCCAGGGCGCGGCCATCGGCGGTGGGCTCGGCGTTGCCGCCGCAGCCGACTTCCGGGTGGGCGGTCCCGGCACGAGGATGGCTGCGAATTTCGCCCGGCTTGGGTTTCATCATGGCTTCGGCCTCACGGTCACTTTGCCCGCAATCGTTGGTCAGCAAGCGGCGTTGCGGATGCTCTACACCGGCGAACTTGGTTGAAGGGCGACGAGGCGAAGGCCATTGGCCTCTCGACTGTTTTGTTGACGACGAGCTGATTCGAGAGACGGCCCATGGATTCGCCCGCGAGATCGCGGCATCGGCTCCGCTCGCAGTCCGTTCGATTCGTTCAACCATGCGCGGCCACTTGCCTCACGCAATAAAGGCCGCGACCGACCACGAAAAGGCCGAGCAAGAGTGGCTACGCCAGACCAATGACTGGCGCGAGGGCACGGCGGCCATGGCCGAGCGCCGCCCGCCAAACTTCACCGGCACCTGATAGCCCCTCCTCGACCGGGCTTATTCTGTTTCGCGACAACTCAACAGACGGTACGACATTCTGCCCCCTCGTCGAGCGCCGAGCCCGAGACCTAGAGCGGGAGGCGCATGACGCCGGCCTCGGTCGCGAGGAAGTCCATCACACAATCGTGTGGCTCGCTCGGAATCGAGTCGACGATAAACCCGTCACTCACCCCGACTCGTACAACATCTGGACCGAGTCGAGACAGGAGCCGGTCGTAGTAGCCCGCTCCCCAACCTAGCCGCTGTCCTGACCGATCGAAGGCAAGCGCCGGAACGAGGACGACGCCGATCGCGGCGTCGTCGACGCGGGGAATCGCCCACCGGCTGGTCGTAGCCAAATCGGTGGCGCTCGATTGCCGAGTCGAAGGGGTGCACGGTGAGGACCCGGCCCGATTCGGGTGTCCGGGTCAGCACATACGGACCGAGGTCAACGTAGCGAGCGTCGTTGGCCAGGGCCGACACGTCGACTTCGTCTGGCATGGCCGAATACAGCACAACGGCTCCAGCCGGCCGAGCTGGCGACGCCAGCCATCGAGCGAGCCCGGCGCACACCATGCGGCTGTCCGGACGCAGCCCACGCCGGTTGCGTTTCGCTCGTTCGCGCCACTCAGCTTTCGTTGCCTGGATGACCATCGCTCCTCCTCCCCGGCCACACGCTAGCGGAGTCGCACCTTCTCACCCGAGCCGATTCTGACCTAGGGTGGCGCATGGCCGAACCGCACCCGCTAGAACAACGTGGTCGAGCTCCTTTCCGAGCTTGTCCAGATCCCGAGCGTCAATCCGCTGCAGGCTGGCCCAAAGGCGCAAACCCCAGGCGAGATGGCGTTGGCCTCCGCGCCAGCGGCAAAGGCGACGGCCCTCGGCGCCAATGTAGTGCTCGACGAGGTGCTGCCGGGACGCCCCAATCTCTACGCAACGTTTGCTGGCACCAGTGACACGGTCATCGGCATCGACGTTCACCTCGACACGGTCGGGGTTGAGCACATGACCGACCCACCGTTCGACGGTCGAGTCGAGTCGGGCGCGCCTACGGGCGCAGCGGTCGACACCAAGCCAACGTTCGCAATCGTGCTCGCCGTCATCGAGGCGATGCAACAAGCCGGCGTTGCACTGGTCCCAACCGTCCACCTGATCGGCACCGTCGGGGAAGAGGTCGGAGGCTTTCAAGGCGCCGTCGCCTTCCACCGGTGGGTGGCCGCTGAGGGCATCTCGATCGATTCGCTCATCGTCGCCGAGCCGACCATGTGCGCGCCCGTTCACGGCCACAAGGGCGCTCTCGGGCTGGACGTCACCGTCACTGGTGTGGCCGCGCATTCATCCAAACCGCATCTCGGGGTCGACGCGATCGCGGGCGCAGCACGGGCGATTGCTGCGCCTCGAACACGAGCTCGCCCGCTTGCTGGAAGGCCCAGCGACGACACCCGTTGGCACTGGCACCGTGAGCGTCACTCGAGTCAAGGGTGGAGTTGCGTCGAACATCATCGCTGACAGTGCCCGATTCTATGTTGGCCGGCGAGTCGCGCCCGGCGAGTCACCCGACGCCATCATCGAACAGCTCAGCGCATTGATCGTCGAGGCGTGCAAACCGGCCGAGGCAGAGGTGGTGGTTTCGGGCGACACGGCGTTTGGCGCCTTCTACGAGGAACCCGACTCACCGCTGGTCATAGCGTTGACGAGCCTGACCGGGCATCAACCCGAGACCGCCTCATTTGGCACAAACGCCCTCTGCTACTCACCGGCGACAGCCAAGAACATGGTCGTCTTCGGCCCTGGTTCCATCGATGTCGCGCATCAAGCGGTCGAATGGGTCGACATCGACCAGCTGGTGCAGGCCGCCAGCGTGTACCGACGCTGGTTTGAAGGCGACGGACTGCCAGCGACGTGATTTGAGTCATTCCACCCGGACGAGGCGAATGGGTGCCAATATTCGCTAGAACTGCAACCTGGCCACACGGTCAGCTGCCGTTTGTGGGGACCATGCTCACTAGCCTCCTTCAACTACTTCAGACTCCACGCTTTCTTGCTTGCGGTAACCCTTTCCACGGTTACCGCTGGGGCTGTCGCGGGTCCGTTGGCAGTGCAGGCACTACGGTCCGAACCCACCATCAGGCGTCACGGCGGCGTCCACCGAACCAAGTGCGCAGTCGATTGAGCCCGAGGTCCAGGGCACCACGGTCACCGCCGCCGAGCCAAACGAGTCAGACGGTGCCCTGAGGCGGCCACGACGCAAGGCGCCGTGGCCGACGACACCCTTGCGACCGACCCAGCCGCGCCCCCGTTGCGGACCCCAAACCAAGCGAGAGCATCACCCCGGCCACCCCGGGTTCGACCCCCACCACCCTGCAGCCCGGTGAGCCGGCCCACATCGGCGACCACGGCGTCGACCGTGCCGCCAACCACCGAACAGACCGCGCCCCTCGACCCAGGCCCGGTTGCACCAACAGTGACCCGCCCCACGACAACGGTCGCCGACACAACACCGTCATCAACGGCGACCTACGACGAGACACGCCCGATACCGTCCACCGTCCCCGAGACCAAAAAGCCGACAACGACAACGACGCCGAAGGACACGGCAACGGCGCCAACGACGTCCGAGCCGGCAACCACAACCACGCAAAGTGTGGCAACGACGAAAGGCACCGATCCGAAGACCGGCGGGCCGACGACGACCACCAAGGATGGCGACGGCAGCTGGTTTGATGACATCGTCGACATCATCACCAACAGTACGAGCTAAGTCGCGACCACCAGACAGCGTGGTCCGCGAAACTCGAATCCAACGATGTCGACGTCGGCGCCGTCGACCAGAGCGATATCGGGGAATCGAGCAAACAATCGCTCGACGCCGACCCGGATCTCCTGCCGACCGAGCCATTCCCCCAGGCACCGGTGCACACCGAGCGCGAATGCCGCATGCGGGCCCTCCCGCCGATCAAGGTCGATCGAGCGCGGATTCGACCAGTGTGATTCGTCGAGGTTGACCGACCGCAATACGCCGGCAACTAGCGCACCGGCCGGAATAGTGACGCCGCCAAGCCTGATGTCTTGCGTCGCCTGCCGGGTGACCGTACCGACCGGGCTGTAAACTCGTAGCGTCTCCTCGATCAAGCGCTTGAGTTTGGCCGGCTCTTGCTCAACCCGCTGACGAAGGTCGGGACGAGTGAGTAGCACGTAGGTGACGAGTCCGATGCCGTCACGCGGCTCGTTGATGCCGCCCGAGATCGCCAGGCGGACGTTGTTGATGATCTCGTCGTTGGTTGCGCCGTTTCGAACGAAGACGCTGATGGCAGAATCGTCGTCGCCTGCTTCGTCGATCCGCCGGCTGATCGCCTCGCCCAGTTCCCGCTTCGCCCGCTCGCCTTTGGCGGCGAGCGCCGAGTCGTTCTCGAAGTTGGCGATATCGGCACACAGTCCCTCACACCAGGACCACATCGTGTCCAGCCCGTACTCGCCCAGACCCAACACGGTGGCCAGACTGCCCGCCGCCAGGGGCTGGGCGTAGGCCGACATGACGTCGAACGTTGGGCCAGCTACGTCGTCGAGGATGCTGTCGGCCAGGGCGGCGAGTTCATCGGCGACAAACGGGCCGCTACGCCCACTCGCCTTGAACGGCGGTTGCAGCAGTGCCTGCACACGAGTGTGTTCCGGGCGGATCGGTCGTCAACATATTTGGCCGAGCGCCCGAGCCAGGAACGACGGGCTCGTCGCCGCCGTGAAGAGTTCTGGGTGGTCTTCGAGGAAGGCAACGTCGTCCCATCGTGTCACCAGCCACATGTCGAGCGCGGGCACGAACGAGACCGGCTCGTCGGCCCGCAACGCGGCCAGGATTGGGTCGGGGTTTGCTTCGAGGTCGGCCAGTGAAATGCCCGCTCCCACACTGCTGGTTGCCATGTCAACGACCCCGATTCCTCAGATGACTATCGACGCCTCGACTGCCCAGGAGCGGCAGCCAGCGACGTCAGCGATTGTTCAAGTATTGCGTCAATGTCGCCTGGCTCGGTGCCGAGCACTCGAAGGACGAGACGGACAACCTCGGGGGTGTCGGACGCCGAGGTTTCGCCCAGGAGTCGTGAACGCATCGACTGAAGGGCCGTGCCAAGCACGGCGTTCGTGGCCGCTTCGCTGGGCAGCGTGTCGAAACGCCCAGCGGCAACACCGTCGCTGATGGCCTGGTTGACGACGCCTCGGATGCGAGAGCGGAAGCCGGGGAGTGTCGCTGTCAGGCTGGCGAACGCCGCGGCCGCAGCAGGGGTTTCGTCGGCCATGTTGAGCAGTTGGAGCAAGCCGATCGCCACGCGGCGAGCGGCGTCGTGTTCGATGTCGGCGAGGGTCTCGCCGCTGATCTCGACCCCGCTGCCGAGGTCATAGGCAATTGCTTCGATGAGGTCATCGACTGCCGGGAAGTGGTTGTAAAAGGTACCGATTGCCACACCAGCGGACTTCGCAATCTGAGCCGCCGTCAGGTGCCCAGGGCCAACGTCGGCAAGTACGTCAATGCCAGCATTCACGAGGCGTCGACGGGTCTGGCGTCGTTTCCGGGGTACCCATCGCCGCGGGCGGTAGCGCTGTCCATTGCGTCGGGCTCAAGGTCTTGGGTCGCAGCCACGGCACCACGCTAGCTCCTAAGAAATTAGGTGTCCAGATCAATATTGACAAACATCTGCAAAAATGGTTAACTCATTCAATATTCAATTCCGAGGGGACACGGCATGGCGAAGATGCGACCAGCACAGAACGACAGCGGGCACGACGAGGCGACTGCGAGCCAACAGAACGATCGCGAGCTCATCGCCGCAACCGTTGAGGCGCTGAACGAGACCATGCCTGCGGGTCTACGCGGCGATCAGATCGTGGCAGCCGCTGGCCGATTGGTCGAAACAGCCGTCAAACAGCCGCAGGTGTTCGCTCGGCGTGCGGCCAAGCTCACCGGCGAGTACGCCCGCATCGCAGCGGGTCGTTCCGATGTGGCTCCGAACGCCAAAGACCGTCGCTTCGTCGACGAGGCCTGGACGACCAACCCGTTCTATAAGCGGCTCGGCCAGTCCTACCTGGCATTCGACGAGCAACTGCATGGCTTCGTGGCCGATCTGGAGATGGACCCGAAGACGCGCCTGCGCACAGAGTTCCTGGCCCATCTGGCTGGCGATGCGGTCGCCCCGACCAACACGCTGCTCGGCAACCCGGCCGCCCTGAAGGAGGCCCGGCGCACCAAAGGACGCAGTCTCATCGATGGCGCTCGTCACGCGATGTACGACATGAAAGAGAACGGCGGCATGCCGTCGATGGTCGACAGTCGGCCGTTCGTACCGGGCGATTCGGTGGCCGCAACTCCGGGCGCCGTGGTGTTCCGCAACGAGGTGCTCGAGCTAATCCAGTACACACCAACCACAACCAAGGTGTTCGAGCGGCCGATGTTGGTCGTGCCGCCCCAGATCAATAAGTACTACATCCTCGATCTTGCACCAGGCCGTAGCCTCTTCGAGCATCTCGTCGGCGCGGGCCACCAGGTGTTCACGATCAGTTGGCGCAACCCTGGCCCCGAACATCGCGACTGGAATCTCGATACCTACGCCGCCGCGCATTCTCGAGGCGGTCGACGCAACGCTCGACATCACCGGGGCAGAAGATCTCAACATGCTTGGGGTCTGTGCTGGCGGCATCACTATGGCCGGTGTGCTCGGCCATCTCGCCGCCCTCGACGATACGCTAATCCAATCGGCGAGTTTCCTCGTCACGATCATCGATTGGGATGTGCCATCGACGATGGGCACGATGATGTCGACCCCGGTCATCGAAGCGGCAACCCGACGAAGTCAGCGCCAAGGCATTCTGAGAGGTGACGACCTGGAGCAAGGTGTTTGCCTGGCTTCGTCCGGAACGACCTCGTGTGGAACTATGTCGTCAACAACTACCTGATGGGGAAGAATCCGCCGGCCTTCGACGTGCTTCGTGGAACGGCGATACCACCAACCTTCCGGCCGGCCTGCACGCCGACTTCATGCACATGGCGATGGACAACGCGATGACCAAACCGGGCGAGGTCAACGTGCTTGACACACCCATCGACCTTGGTGCGGTCGATTGCCCTAGCTTCGTCGTTGGTGCCGTGACCGACCACATCACGCCGTGGCAGGCGTGTTATGAGACCATCAACTTGCTGGGCGGCGACTCGGAATTCGTGCTCAGCTCACAGGGTCATATCCAGGCGCTGGTCAACCCGGCCGGCAACCCTAAGGGCAAGTACTACCTCAACCGCGAATCCGCCGAATCGGCCGAATCGTGGCAAGCGGGCGCCAAGGAACACCAGGGAAGCTGGTGGGATTATTGGACGAAATGGCTCGCCCCGCACGGCGGTCGCAAGGTCAATGCGCCCGAGGAGCCCGGCAATCCAACACACGCGGTAATCATGCCGGCCCCCGGGGCATACGTACTCCGGTGAGCGTCCTGGGTTCTGTTGGCCGTCAGACCCGAGCCCTCCAACGATTGACTGGTACTCGTGAGTGTCGCTAACGGACCCATCCGAACAAAGTCATCGACCGTTTCGGTCGGCCGTCAGCGACTTCGCGTCACCGTGGAGAACGCCGGAGTCGGTCGACCGCTCCTATTGATAAACGGCATCGGCGCGACCGGCGACTTGTTCGACCCGCTGCGCCGTCACCTGACCGACCGTGAGACGATCGCGTTCGATGCCCCTGGCGTCGGCGGCAGCCCCGGTTCTGTCCTACCGTTCTCCATGCGCAGCCTCGCCGCAACCGTGGCTGGGTTGATCGATGAACTCGGCCATGATGCGATCGACGTGCTGGGCCTGAGCTGGGGTGGAGCGCTCGCCCAAGAGCTGGCACGGCGTCATCCCGAGGTTGTTCACCGACTGATTCTGGCCGCCACGATGCCGGGCATCACGAGCATTCCAGGTCGACCCGCGGCACTCGCAACGCTGATGTCGCCGGCGCGGTACTACTCCCCCGACTACCTCAAACGAATCGCACCAACGCTGTACGGCGGCGCCATTCGCACCCATCCGGAACTGCTCGACGAGCACGCGAAACAACGGGCGGCCCGTCCCCCCAGCCAGCTCGGCTACCTCTATCAACTCAGCGCCATCCAGCGCTGGACGAGCCTGCCGTGGCTGCACCGACTGCCGATGCGGACGCTGGTCCTCGCGGGCGACGACGACCCTATCGTCCGCCTCGCCAACGGGCGCCTGCTCGCCCATCGCATCCCCGACGCCCGTCTCCACGTGGTCAAGGGTGGCGGCCACCTCTTTCTTTTCACACGAAGCGAAACGATGGCCGGGCTAATCGTCGACTTCCTCGACACTGGCGCATCGAAGGCCAAGCGGCAACTCCGAGTCTGACGCGTTGTGCGCGCTCGCCAGCCCGTGCTGGTCGGCCCCACAGCCGTTTCCCGTGAGGACTCGACCGGAACCAAACTCAATCACGACATCCGTCGACCTGGGCATCCGATTTTCACGTGCGACGTCCGGTCGTTATGCTCGGCGGTCCATCGATACCAAGGGTCGTCCATATGAATGTTTCACGAGGCATGTCGCTGTTCGTCGCAGCACTTGCCATCACGATGACCGTGTTCAGCTCGGCAGCATCTGCGACGGGCTATGTCAGGGAAGCGAAATCAATCACCGACATCCGGTCGTCGGTCGACTATCAATCCACCGACGCCGACACGCTGCGCCTCTACCGGGCGTTCCTAACCGGGGAGCCGGACCTGAGCGGTGCCGTACTGGATCACCCAGTCGCGTGCAGGGGCGAATCCCGATGACCTCGCCTACGGGTTCGCTCAGTCGGACGAATTCATCGCCAGCTACGGCACGCTGACCAATGCCGAGTTTCTGACGATCATGTACGACAACATGCTCGGCCGAGTGCCCGACCAAGGCTTCAACTACTGGCTCGACCTCATGGACAACGGGCTTGCCCAGTTTGCGGTCGTTCGTTGATCGTTGCCAATGAAGAGTTCATCATCCGCTACCCCTACTCAAAAGCTCACACCGAGTAGTCCGGGGATGATCGTGAACTGCCCGACTTCGCTACACAGGCGCAATGCTCAGGCGTGGTTCGACCACTACTACCCGCAGTACGGCGATATTGCCAGGCTCGATCAGGACAACAATCTGATCTTCCCTTGCGAAAGCCTGCCGTAGCCAACGCACTGGCGCACCGAACGCAACCGGCCTCGAATGCTCGATGGACGCAACGGGTCCCACTCCACGAGAGTGGGACCCGTCCAACGAGTAGTGACTTTGCCTGGCTCTAGCTGTAAAGGGTCATCCAAATGTCCCCAGGAGCTGAGCGACAGGTTTCGATGTCATCGAGCTGCCCCGATCAGCGTGCAGCGTGGAGCTGGTGGCGTCCAATACCTTGACTGGCGATTGCGGAATCGATGAACTCCTTAGCGAGTTCACCTGTCTCAGCAGAAGCGACAATCCAGTCGATGACATAACGGGAATAGATGTCGATGATGACGTACAGCTCGTGTAGACGCCACGGGTCGGACCGCGTTTGGTGATATCCCATGACCGAGAAACACGTGCTCGGGATGTGGCTCGGTGACGGTGGCGAGGGAGCCAAATTCTGGTTGGGTGTGTGCGGCGAGCTCGCGAATCGTGGCGTCAAAGACGTCCTCATTGTGTCTTGTGACGGCCTGACTGGGTTCCCTGAAGCGATCGAAGCGACATGGCCGCTTGCGACGGTCCAGACGTGCACAGTTCATCTGATTAGGAACTCGATCCGGTATTGCTCCTATAAAGACCGGCGGGCCGTCGCTAAAGCGTTGAAACCGATCTATAAGGCTGCGACACGTGCTGATGCTGAGGACGCGTTAGACACCTTCGAGATCGAGTGGGGAGACCGGCTGCCGGCGGTGGTTGATTTGTGGCGTCGGAACTGGGAACGGTTCGTGCCGTTCCTCGATTTCGCACCCGAGATCCGCAAGATCATCTATACGTCGAACGCGATCGAGTCGATGAACTATCAGCTGCGGAAAGTGACGAAGACTCGGGGGTCGTTCCCGACTGATGAGGCTTGCTACAAGATGCTGTTTATGGCGATCAGCAATATCGGGCATCATCGGGGTGGGCAGTTAGGGAGTCATACTCAGGGTTGGCGACAGGCACTCAACGTGTTCACGATTGGGTGTTTCAACGCCTTCGTGACCTCTCGACGATCCTTTGTAGGAGCAGTAGCGGACTGAGTTGTGATCAAGCACGTCATGCTGATATCAGCATGACGTGCATTGGGGTCTGCCCAGCAGACAGACAAGAACGCGGAAGCGGGAGTACATGGGCGATGTATCGACACAAACCCAGCCTGCCTTGAGATCACTCACACCGGGCCTGTTCCTCCGACACGCATTGATCCTTACCGTTCCCACCATCAGCACGGTCATAACCGTTCTGGAGTTGACCCGTCGATGCAACAGTGCCGTCCTATCGGCTCGACTCCTCTACTCGCTGTAGTAGTTGATAATCAGTTGCAGAGTTGCTTGCGGTTAGGTGCCGCTCGTTATTGTCAGCGACCAGTACCCTGAACAGAAGAAGCGTTGCCGAAGCGGCCACGCAAACCGAGACTGCCGTCTGCCCCCTTGTCTCCATTTCCCAACCCGCTGCGGCGGCGTCGCTAGCAGCACCAGCCAACAGCGCGCCGAGCTGGGCGTCTCGCTCAGCGTCTGAATCCGGTTCGGAATCGAGCGTGAACCCCTGCTTCAATACGGCGCGGTCAGGGTCGCTCAACCCGATTGGACCGCTGCCCTTGGTCTCGGTTCGGCCCGAAGGAGACGCACCCTCCGGCCTGTAGTTGACCATCACTGGTTCCTGCACAGCGAGGTCATCAAACTGACCTGACTGTGCCTCAAGACCACAACCAGTTGCGATCAACCCAAGCGAAACAAGCAGACCGACAAGAACGCGCGCGAAGCGGCAGTTACGGGCGATGTATCGACACAAACCCAGCCCGCCTTGAGATCACTCACACCGGGCCTGTTCCTCCGACACGCACTGATCCTTACCGTTCCCACCATCAGCACGGTCATAACCGTTCCCGCCAACGAGAATCAGAACCGTTGCCGCCAAAGAGATCGTCGGAGCCGCCGCCACCACGGACTGTCACCACCACGATTGCCGTAGAGCTGGTCATCATCTGCTTTCACCCTCCATAGTGTCAGCGCCCGACGACCATAAATGATGTCGTTGCCGCCACTACCGCTCAGGAGGTCAGCGCCTTTCCCGCCGTAAATGGTGTCGTTCCCTCCGTTGCCATCGAGCTCGTCTTTACCTGCGAAACCGCGAAGCAAATCAGCACCCGCACCGCCCGCTGCTATGTCAGCGCCCCGCCCGGTGAACAACGGTGAGTCGTTTCGTCGTCCCCGTTGAGGACGTCGGAGCCTCGCCCGCCACGGATCACATCGTCACCATTGCGCTCATGAATCGTGTCGGCACCACGGTTTCCGCGAGATCGTCGTTTCCGTCACCACCATCGATGGTGTCGTTGCCATTCCCACTAACAATGACGTCGTCGCCTGCACCGCCGTCGATGGTGTCGTTGCCGCCGCCGAGGATCACATCGTTGCCTCCACGACCGTCGATCACATCGGCACCGCCGTTACGCCACAAATCACGTCTGGGGCCAGGGTGCTGACCAACACGTCGTCACCATTGGTCCCAGAGATTGTGCACGACTGTTCTGCGAGGACTTCGACGGTCACCGTTGCTGATGAACACAATCCGGAGGTGTCACAAATCTGGTAGCTGAACACGTCAGTGCCGTCGATGTCGCCAGCTGTGTAGGTAATGAACGGGTCGTCGTCTTCAATATTGATTTGTGTCGTCTGAGCGTGGCTTGCTCAGACCGTGAGCGATGCATTGATCAATAACGTCAATGTCGTCGTTGTCCAATACGTCGATGTCGATTGTGGTGCTGGCCATCACGGTCTCGGAGTCATCGACTGCAACAGTTCCATAATCAAGCTGGGACTTCTTCGACAAGTTGTTCACCCGAATCGGTTCCGGTGGCCGGTCTGGATAGGGGCGATCGCAGCGTAGGCAGGTACAACGAGCTGAAGAACACGGCGCTGTTCACATCAGCAATGAACGATCCGTAGTCAACGTCCATGTAGTGCACATCGACGCTTTCAAACGGTGCGAACCCTGTCTCGAACACGCCGATCATGTCACCTATGACTGGCTGTCCATCGATCTCGACCAGAACCTCGACCTGTTGGGGCTGACCAGCCCCGGTGACCCCGTCGAATATGACCCGGTGAACACCGGGTGCAACCGATGGCATAACAAAGCCACCACGGACAGTACCTGTCGTGTCGGCAGTGAAGGTCCCGACGTTCACTGGCTCGGAGCGAACCGTGACCGTGACGTCACTGCCAGGTGCCCAACCATTGAACCCGAAGTCAATCAGCTGGCCAGCGGTCACGGGTTCAGGGTCACGGGTCGACAACGATTTCCCAAGCATTTCTGCAAGCCAGGTTTGTGGGGCCGGAACGGTGCACGCTGATGTGTCACCGAGGCGGTACGTCTCGAGCACAGTGCATGCAATCACTTCGAAGCCGTCGGCATTCGGATGGAATAGTGTTCTGAGGTTCTCGAAATGGGCGGCGTCCTCAAGTTCGGGCGGGATACTGCTATCAATCTCGGCCAGGTATCCGGAGATCGTGTCCTGGTTCGCCGGGTCGGCGAACCATGCGATCGCCAGCTCGAGATACTCATCGAAGTAGCAAACGTTGCCCGGGACATAAGCCGTCGCACATGAGCCGAGCGTGTCGCTGTCTGTAGCGGCCTTAATGTAGACACCGGGTTCTTGGGACGGATCAATATCCAGGTCCTAAGTCAGGCGGCGGCGAGATCCGGTATCGAAACGAAATGTGGTCAATCTTCACTCCGGGCACAGCGGGGTTGACGCCGAATTGCTCGAGGATGTCCACGATACGGAGATCAATGTCGAGGTCAGGGTACGGAGTGCTGCCGTTGCCCGGGCGTCTATTCCTTGATTCAGCTGGTCAGCGACCTCCAAAGCGTAGGCTGCATCTGCGACGTTGGCGGTCTGCTGCAGGTCCTGCCTGGGAAGTCAGCCGGTTTCGGCAAGAGTTCTGGGTAGTTGATTTGCAGCACTGTTGCGTCAGGGAAGTGCGCTTCGATCTGTTGGTAGGCGGTGTCAGACTGATCCCAGGTTCAACTAGGTCAGCGAGACCGCCTTCTGTATCTGCAAGAATTGGGTCTAAGTCCTCGCAAGAGTTCCACTTGTAGCAGATAGTTCACATACGGCGCCGAGGCCGGGACCGACCTCTGACACGTCAATTATCTGTCTAACCACATTGGATGCGATGCAAGCGGCAATCAGATCCGAGAAGCCCATGTCGTTGCCGCCACTGGAAACCGTGACCAAGATCGACGCTGTCCCCGCTGAGGCCCTGCTGGTCGAGAACCCAGTCCGCCTGAATTGTCTGAGGCGCCACAAGTAGCTCGGCCCAGTTTCGTAGTCTCGTACACCGCCTCGCGGTCGTCGATATCGGAGTTAGGGCCAACGCCCGAATCACCTTGTGAGCCCGATGTTGGTTCTTTCGCACCCGAGCAAGTCCGATCCCACAGGACCGTTGATTGGTCGGTTCGAACGGGAACCTGTTCAGTTTTGCGTAGTTGAGAAGGCTTCGATGGCAGCGTTGCCAACTTGCCCCTCTACGGTGAATTGCGCTGTAAGAGTGTTGTCGTTGACAACTGAATCCGGGTAGTTATCTCCCGTCTCGGCATGATCGCCCGCGAAGCGTGAATTGTTGAGTCCCTTCGCCCGAGGCGAAGCTGTCTCAGGCGACATAGACGAAACTGTCAACGTCTACGAGGGCGTCTGAGTAGCGCAACCCGGATGTGATGTTGTCGAGAGTACCGACAGGCGTCCGCCCGCCGGCCTCCACGATCTCGTCGGTACCACTGAAGACCCAGGCATCTGTGATGTCTGCCAGGCTGGTTTCCCAATGCTCCACCACCGGACAAACAGCTGTGGTGGAAGAGATCACATCGTCCCATTCAGTGTCGGTGAGACTCACATCAATATCGCAGCCCGAACCAACAACAGCGATTGATGGCGACACCCCAGCCGCCGGGGACTGTCCGATGAACGGTGTAACTGGCCTGGCCGGGTTACGTGTTCTTGGCGAGTGGTCTGATTCTAGAAGAGCCTCCCTTCGAATGTGATCGCGAACGCGTTGAGCGCTGGCTTCCAACGGTTCATCCAACGCGCAGCGCCCTTGCCGGTCGGGTCCAACGATCGGACAACGAGATACAGGCATTTCAACGCAGCCTGCTCGTTGGGGAAATGCCCGCGGGCCCGGGTCGCCCGACGGAACCTGGCGTTCAACGACTCGATCGCGTTGGTCGAGTAGATCACCCGACGAATCTCGGGCGAGTAGTCAAGGAACGGCACAAACTCCGGCCACGCCCGCGCCCATAACCCTTTGATCGCCGGATATTTCGACCCCCACGCGGCATCGAACTCGACCAACCGTTCGGCTGCGTCGGCCTCGTTCACCGCGGTGTAGACCGGCCGCAGATCCCGGGCCATGGCATCCCAATCAGCCCTCGACGCCAGCCGGAACGTGTTACGGATCAGATGCAACACACAGGTCTGGGTGACCGCCAACGGCCAGGTCGCCTCGATCGCGTCCGGCAGACCTTTCAAACCGTCGCAGACCACCATGCACACGTCCTCGGTCCCACGGTTACGGATCTCGGTGAGGACCTGAAGCCAGAACTTGGCGCCCTCACCGCCGCTACCGATCCACAGACCAAGGATGTCTCGTTTGCCGTCAACAGTGACCCCGATCGCGGTGTAGACCGGTCGGTTCGCGACCTGCCCGTCACGAATCTTCACCACGATCGCGTCGATGAACACCACCGGATACACCCGATCCAACGGCCGGTTCTGCCACTCGACGATGTCTTCGAGGACCCGGTCGGTGATCTTCGAGATCGTCTCGCGTGACACTTCGGTCCCATACGTTTCGCCAAGATGGGCTTGGACCTCGCCGGTCGTCAATCCTTTCGCGGTCAACGAGATCACCATCGAGTCCACCCCGTGCAGCCGGCGTTGCCGCTTCTTCACCGTCTTTGGGTCGAACGTTCCGTCACGATCTCGTGGCGTGGCCACTTCGATCGGGCCGACCTCGGTGATCACGGTTTTGGATCGTGTGCCGTTGCGGGAGTTACCGCCGTTGCGGCCCTCGGGTGAGTGCTTGTCGTAGCCGAGATGTTCTTCCATCTCGACCTCGAGGCCAGCTTCGAGGACCTGTTTGGTCAGTTTGCCGAGCAGGCCCCCAGGGCCGACCAGATCGACCCCGTCGGCACGGGCTTGTTCGACGAGCTGCTCGGCGATCGATGGATCAACCTGCCTTGGCAGCTCCAGTTCGGTTTCATCATTCATCTTCGGTGCCATCACGGCACCATCATCATTCATCATCAGAAAGTCCTTCCGGCGAGCCTCAGCTCAACCAGTCAGACCAGACCAGATACACCGTTTTCCTGACAGTCCCAGCCGCCGCGTCGTGATGAGTGGAAAGGTGGTTGATGAACCCGGTTGCTGACTGCAACGACGCCACATAGGTATCACGATCGGTCTCGGTTTCGACGCATAGGCCGGGTTCGGTTGGTTCTGATGCCCACACCACGCAATGAGGGAAGGTCGGATCGATTGGTGTTGCCGGCCCTGCGGGGTTGTGCGCAACACGACGGGGATGTGAGCAACTTGGATTGGGACGCCCACACCGAATGGGTCCTGGGCGCATGGCCGGGTGACGGTGCCGTCGGCTGCTTCGAAACGGATGTTCTCGAGTGTGACGCGGGCGCCTTCGTTTCCGCTGATACTGACTTGGGTGAGTTTCTCGAGCCTGATGAAGAAATCGGTGCCTGGTCCGTTGTTGGTGTAGACGAGGGCGTCTGCTCGTCGTTGTTCGAGCACGGTGGGTCGGTATGGGGTTGACCAGCCGTGGGAATCGAGGCTGGCGCTGACGGTGCCGTCAGTGTTCGCCCGGTAGAGATCAAAAAGAAGCAGCAAACCTTCATCCTTGGCTACCTCCATGTCGTTTGCCATGTCTTTGCCGAGCTGTTCGTAGTCGATGGATACATACGGGCTGAGCCAGCCCGGCACCAGGCCTTCAATCCTGACGCCCATATCGTCAAGTAAGTCCTCGGCGTAGGCAGCCAGGCTGTCCCATTGCCCCAGGTAGTGCTCATCGAAGTTGTCGAGTGCTTCTTCGTTTTCTGTGCCGACGATCTGAGCCCAGTGAGCGAACGCTGGGCCGTGCAGCGTGAGCCCGATAGCGATGCGTGAGATCGTCCTGATGCTCTCATACTCATGCGGTTCGAAGGCTCCGAAGTGTTCATAGTCATGTATTGCCCATTCCTCTGCGTCTGGTTGTTTGGATGCTCGGGTCTGCTGCACGTGTAGGTGACATCTCACATGACTTGCCTGCGGGCTTGTCTGGAAGGATGTTCACATGCCCAAGCCCTATCCCCGCGAGTTCCGCGACGACGTGATCCGAGTCGCCCGCAACCGCGACGACGGTGTCACCCTCGAGCAGGTCGCCAAGGACTTCGGGATCCATCCGATGACCTTGTCGAATTGGATCAGCAAAGACTCGATCGATAACGGCACCAAGCCGGGTGTCACGTCGTCGGAGTCGGTGGAGAACCGTGAGCTTCGCCGGCGGGTGAAGCTCCTCGAACAAGAGAACGAAGTGTTGCGCCGTGCCGCCGCTTATCTGTCCCAGGCGAACCTGCCGGGAAAATGATGTTCCCGCTCGTCCGCGAGCTTGCCGCCGACGGGATCCCCGTCGCGGTGACGTGCCGGGTTCTCGATCTTTGCCGCCAGCAGTACTACCGGTGGCTGACCGCACCGGTCACCGACCAAGAACTCGACCACGCCCATCTCACCAACGCGCTCTTCGACGCCCATCGTGACGACCCCGAGTTCGGCTACCGGTTCCTCGCCGACGAGGCCCGCCAGGCCGGCCACGATGCGTGTGACCGGACGGTGTGGCGGATCTGCGCGGACAACGGCTGGTGGTCGGTGTTCGGCAAGAAGAAGAACCGGAAGAAGTCAACGCCGGGAACACCGGCCCATGACGATCTGGTGCGCCGCGTGTTCACCGCCGAACGGCCGAACGAACTGTGGCTCACCGATTTGACCGAGCATCGCACCGACGAAGGAAAGCTCTACCTGTGTGCGATCAAGGACGTGTTCTCGAACCGGATCGTCGGCTATTCGATCGACGATCGGATGAAGGCACGACTCGCTGTCACCGCGCTCGACAACGCCGTCGCCCGCCGCGGCGATGTCGCGGGTTGTGTCCTGCATTCGGATCGAGGGTCGCAATTTCGTGCACGGAAACTGCATCGTGCGCTCGCCCGTCATGAGATGGTCGGCTCGATGGGCCAGGTTGGTTCGGCCGGTGACAACGCAGCAATGGAATCGTTTTTCTCACTGCTGCAGAAGAACGTTCTCAACCGACGGCGCTGGGCCACACGCGAGGAGCTGCGGATCGCGATCGTGACCTGGATCGAGCGGACCTACCACCGACGCCGCCGGCAAGCACGCCTCGGCCGATTGACCCCCATCGAATACGAAACCATCATGAACCCTCAGACAGCAATCGCTGCCTGATCAACCTGTCACCTGATCGTGCAGCAGACCCCAGCCCTATTCAATGCGGATCAAGTCTGAGGACAACCCCTTCAACATCGGTTTGGCGATCACCTGGCGGGTTCAGGACCCAGACAGTGATGAGCACCTGTAGCGGGTCTGGATCGCCTGTCACTTCGACGAACCGGTACGTACCGGGATCGTCATCGGGCCGTGGTGTCTCGACCCCCACCCCAACGCAATCACGGCGTCACGCGACAAAGCAAACAAATTGACAGCCGCCGACCGAACCGAACTCGAAGAACTCGAGTTCCTCATGAACAACCCGATCAACTTGTCGCGGGAGACGACTGGCTCAAAGAACCCGTTTCGATCGTCGACCCACGAAACTTCGTGTATCCAGACACAACGAAAGACTAATGGCCGGGCTCCACCTCCAAGAACTCCTCATCGTCGTAGTGATAGTGTTGGCTGTCCCCTTCACGCTCGCAGCCCTCATCATCATCTGCAGCCGCAAGAACCATCACCAACAAACTGACCCGCCAACAGACCAAGCAGTTACCCCAACCCACAGCGACGGCGACACGACTATGAGCGCTTGATTGAATTGTGCTCACGGACGAGATGAGAGCCGTAGCGAAACTGAAAACCGCACAAGCAGCCGACCTCACGGTCTTGCAAGCCCAGATGTTGAAGCGTGTGCGGAACGGCAGAGACGATCGAGCGATTGACCCGCACGCAACAAAGGGCAATGGCATCCCTCGTCGAACTCGGGTACTCGAGACAGGGCCTAGTGGCAATCTGATCGTCACACCCACAATCGCCGAGGTGCTGCAGTAGCGCGGTCCCACGCCTTGGGTGGGCGGCACCCACCTTGGCAGGGTCGTGATGTCTGGGAGGATCAGTGACCTCCCCAACACAAGCCCCCACATGAAATAGTCTTCGACCGTCATCGGCAACTCGCCGGTGATTTTTCGACGTAGATAAACCACAGGTGCATTCAACGCTTCAGCGAAATCTGGCGTTGTCCATTCGAGCTCGACGAATAGTCTTCGCACCTCGATCACGGCTCGGTGCTGTTGGAAGGCCGCCATCGAGCGTGCCTTCTCCACACGATCTGCTTGCTCGTCCCAGAGCGCGGCAGAATCCCGCCCGAACAGGGCGGGATTCTTCATGTAGGTCCTTGGTTCAAATCGTGACCGTGTCATGCGTGACATCCGTGACCGGATTTGGACATCGCGTGACCGGATTCTGACATTCAGTGACCAGAACCCGGTGACACGAGATGACCGTTCACACTAGCTACAGCCGCTGGTGTTGCCGCAGTCGGGGCACGCATGACAGGACCCAGCACGCTGCATCTTGATGCCGCACTGCATGCAGATCGGTGCATGCGGGTCACTGACGGGCGCTGAGCTGTGCCCGGTTGCCGCTTCCTTGGCGACGAGGTCAATCATCGCCGCCGGCGACTCGATCGACGGCTTGTCGACCGGCAGCTCACTACCTTGCACCGTGGAGGCCTCTTCGACGCCCGGCAGGGTCTGCTGGGTGCGCTCGGAGGTGGTGAAAATACCAAGGTCGGCGCGCTCTTCGTAGGGGATGTAGAGCACGGCAAGCTTGCGGAACAGGTAGTCGATGATCGAGGTCGCGATACGAATATCAGGATCATCGGTCATGCCAGCTGGCTCGAACCGCATGCCAGTGAACGTCTCGACGAAGTTGCGCAAGGGCACGCCGTACTGAAGGCCATGGCTCAGAGAAATAGCAAGCGCATCCATGATGCCCGCCAACGTTGAACCCTGCTTGGAGACCCGAAGGAAGACCTCGCCGGGGCGCCCGTCCTCGTATTCGCCAACCGTGACGAACCCTTTGCAGTCGGCGACGCGGAACTCGAAGGTTCGCGACGAACGGTTGCGAGGGAGGCGCTCACGAACGGGCTTGTAGACAACCTTCTCAAGTACCTCGGTGACCTTGATCGCCGCATCGGCGACACCAGCGGCCGCCGCTGGCGTAGCGTCGTCCTTCTTGGCCGTCGAGAGAGGCTGGCCGACCTTGCAGTTGTCGCGATAGATGGCGACGGCCTTGACACCCATGCGCCACGCATCCATGTGGAGTTGCTCGACGTCTTCGACGGTTGCGTCCTCTGGCATGTTGACCGTCTTGGAGATGGCGCCCGAGATGAACGGCTGCACGGCAGCCATCATCTTGACGTGGCCGAGGTAGTGGATCGTGTTGTCGCCCATTGAGCAGGCGAACACGTCAACGTGCTCAGGCTTGAGGTGTGGCGCACCCATGATCGACTTATTGAGGTCGAGGTAGGCCGCAATCTCAACGATCTGACTATCGCTGTAGCCCAAGCGTCGCAAGGCACGCGGCACCGACTGATTGACAATGGTCATCGTGCCGCCGCCGACCAACTTCTTCATCTTCATGAGGCCGAGGTCGGGCTCGATGCCCGTCGTGTCGCAGTCCATCAGCAGACCGATGGTGCCCGTTGGGGCCAGCACCGTCGCCTGGGCGTTGCGCACACCGACCTGGAGGCGCCAGCTCACAGGTTGCGTCCCATGCTTCTTGGGCCGCACCGAGGATGTCGACCGGGGCGAGCCTTTCGTCGATATCGGCGGTGGCCGAACGGTGCTGTTCGAGCACTCGCAACATCGGCTCACGGTTGACTCATAGGCCGGCATGGACCCATGCGAGCAGCCGTCTTGACGGAGGTGGGAGATAGGCGTGGCCCGTCAGCCGTGGAGCGTGGGCGGGCGTAGGCGCGGCCCGCTTCGGAGTCGTAGGCCAAATGAGGTTCATCAGCAAGGCGCCGATGTTGGCATATTGAGGCCGAGTTGACGGAATTGGCGAGAGGTCTCACCGTGATGCCTTCTGTCGGGTAGTCGGCTCGGCCAACGAGGATCTCCTGAGCAGAAGAAATGCTCGATCGCCACCTTGTAGCCCTCAACGTTGAACGTGTCGTCGTCGTTGGTGAAGCCCATGAGGTTGAGGCTGGCGAGATTGCACGCCGAGTTGTCGAGGTGCATGTATTCGCTGCACGGGTTGGAGCCGTTGATCTTGCCGGTCACCGCCGAGGTGTGCCAGCGGTTGATCGTCGAGTCGAACTGCATGCCCGGATCAGCACATTCCCAGCTGGCCTGGGAGATCTGGCGTGATCAGCTCACGGGCCTTGACGACTCGGACAACGTCGCCCGTCGTACGGGCGATGAGTTTCCAGTCGCCATCGGCTTCGACGGCTTCCATGAATTCGTCGGTGACCCGGATGGAGTTGTTGGCGTTTTGATATTGGATCGAGTGGCTGTCGGCGCCATCATCCATGTCGAAACCGGCGTCGCCGAGGACGCGGGCCTTGCGTTCCTTCAATGGCCTTGCACCAGAGGAACTTTCGATTGGAAACGATCGACGTCGAGCATGACCATCTTGGCAGCCCGACGTGTCTTTCCGCCGTCTACGGTGCCGAGCCGACGAGTCGGCGCCACGCATGAAGCTGACGGGCCCCGACGCAGTGCCACCACCCTTGAGCAGTTCGTAGCTCGAGCGGGATCTTCGAAAGGTTGACACCAGCACCGAGCCACCCTTAAAGATGGAAGCCTTCCTCGACGTACCAGTTGAGAATTGCGTCCATCTTGTCGTCGACGGCCAGATGAAACAGGCGGAGTGCTTGCTGGGGCACGCCCTCGACGCCGATGTTGAACCAGACGGGTGAGTTGAACGCACCCTTTGGTGGATGATGAGGTACTTCAACTCGTCGGAGCAGATCTGGGCCTCGTCCTCGCTCACTGTGAAGTAGCCGCCCTCACGGCCCCACGCAGTGATGGTGTCGACAACCCGGTCGGCCACGGTCTTGAGTGACGACTCGCGCTCTGGAGTTCCTGGATTACCACGGAAGTACTTCTGGGCGAGGATGTTGGTGGCGTTTACCGACCAAGTTGACGGGACCTCGACGCCCAACTGTTCGAAGGCCACCTCGCCCGTCTTCCAATTGGAGATGCGAGCGTCACGCTTCTCCCAGATCACGGTGTCGTACGGATGGATGCCTTCGGTGGTGAAGTGGCGGCGGAGGACCAATACCGGTCTGCTTTCGGGGGCAAGTGTCATTACAACTTCCTGGAATGAGTCCTGAGGGACTCGATATGTGAGGGAAGGTAGCGCCACCGGGCCACGTCGTTGTGGCTGCGATGTCGATACCAATGATGTCGCTTCCGGACAAGGTGTCCGGCTGGGGGGTGACGTGGAAAAGTGACGTGTCGGAAAGTGACGTGTCGGGCTGGTAGTGACGGAGGACGTCACAACACACGAGGTCGCAGTCGAACAGGTCGCGGAGGGTGCTGATCCGGTGAGGGAGGGGACACAATCTGCAGATGACTTGTTCTTCGGCGGGGACAGAAAGAGAGCGAGCGGTGAAACGAAACATGCAGCTACCGGAGGTGGCTGCATGTGGCCAAGACTGAACGTTCGATTCTTTCGCCGGGGGGACGAAAGCACTGAAACACTACATCTTGTGTTTCTCAGGTCCTCGGAGAGAACGACACACTAGATGGAGTAGACATACAACACTGAAATTACATCGCTGTCAACGACTGTGAACAAGATACTCAGGGGGTCTGACAGTGTTCGGGGCAAGTCCTGCTTGGCTTGCTGTGAGGATGACCACACACCGTGTTTTGGTCAGGAAAGAAACTTTTTCCGATCTGGTCGACATCCATCCGAACCGCTCAGATTCGACTCGCTTCAGGTTGAAAAAGAACATGACCGGCGAGACCGGTCAGCTGAGCGGGTCGAGGTTGGCAACCGCAAGGCATCCGATGCCCGCTGCGTCCACCCAAGGGCAACGTACGTGCGCCCGGCCATACCGCTACACCGGACCGCCTGACTGGTCGTTCAAAACCATAGGGTCTCGCTCCTGTGGATCGTGTGTGGACGACCCTGTGTATTCATGTGAATTCGCGAAGAATTTGTGGACACCACGCTTGGCGAGTCGCACCGCCCGGAGAGAACAAAACCCGTCAGATACTCGGCTTTGGCCCGAGTGGCGTAGCTTCTGACGCCACTCGAGCGATTCGCCGGGCCGACTGGAGCTAAGACTTCTTACCCAGAACGCCCCGCTGGCACTGATTCGATGGCACAATTTCGGGCCGCAGATCGACTGTTGCGGAACAGTCGTGCGGTCCATGAGCAGCGTTTGGCAGACGCTGCGACGATCACAAAGGCCCTTAATGCGACGGATATCCCAATTCTTTCTCTCACTCATGCTGCTCGCTGGCGTCGTCGTCGGCGTCGCAGCCTCAAGTCTCGCCGTGGTCAATGACTGGGAGATCTACGCACCGTGGGGCGTCACCGCTCGCCACCGATCGTCAGACACGAAACAACATCTACGTCTACGAGATCGAAAACATCAACGGCATCGTGTACGTCGGCGGAGCTCTTCAACAGGTCGTCCATCGCGACTCGCCTGACCAACCGATCGACCAACCCTTTATCGCGGCGTTCGACGCCGCCAGCGGTGACCCGGTCGCCACCTTCCGCCCTGTCCTCGACCATCCGGTGTATGCCATCACCGAACACCCAACGACCGGTGCCATCATCGTCGGCGGTGAATTCACCATGGTGAATGGTCAGCCCCAAACAGGACTCGTCGCCCTCGACCCTCTCACGGGAGCAACCGATACGTCCTATGACGTCGACATCGTCCTTGGCGGCAGTTGGCGAGCAACCGTGTGGGCCCGACTCCGACGGCGCCTCGATCTACATCGGCGGCGGCTTCGACCGAGCAATCGGCACCAACGGCGGCTTCAATCGATCCAACCTCGTCAAGACCGACCTCCAGGGCGCCATCGACCCAACCTGGGATCCCGCCGTCAGCGGCGGTGGCGTGTGGACGATAGCTCTGACGACCGACCAACAACGCCTCGTCTTCGGCGGTCGTTTCAACCTGGTTGACGGGGCGTATCGACCCGGCATTGACAGATGGTCGAGAGCACGGGTAGCGGCACCCTGACCAATACGTTCACGCGGTGGGAGCAAGTCGCCCCCTACTGCTATGGCGGCTATCCCGGCTGCATCTTCGTGTACGACCTCGACGTCGCCGACGGCAAGATCCTGATCAGCGCAGCGGAACACTTCTCGGCACTCCACGACACAACAGCCCGCATCAAGCTCTGAGAGCGAGTCCAACGACACCCAAGCCGGGCCTCTACAACGGGCTCGCTTGGACGACCCGGACACGGAGGCGACAACGGCATCGGCTTGTATTACGCCTACAACCTCCAGACCATGGCGCGAGAGGTCACGACCAGTGGACGACTCAGCACCGGGGCTGGCGGCTTCGCCTATGAAGCCGGACCGAACGGGTGCGTCTGGTTTGGTGGCGCCATCGGTGGCATGGATCTGGCCGACGTGCCAGGCAACAGCAAAGTAGCTGCGCAGTTCAATCTCGGCTTCATGTGCCCACCCGGCACGCCGGTCCCAGCGTCTTCACTCGACATCACCAACTGGCAAACTCCATCGGGCTTGCTTGTCCGCGGGCTTCGCACCACCGACGTCGGCTACACCTATGCCGTCTTCGCCTACACCCCAGCAGCCGACGCAGTTCGCCACGACGTTCTGGTCGATGGTGTCATCGTCGGCAACGACAACGACGGCTCATTTGCGTTGAGCGACCTCCGACCGGGCCGTGACGGCCGACGCCTTCGTCCGATCGGTGAACGCCGCTGGCGAGACGGGGACCGCGCTCATCCGGGTTACGGCCAACTCAGCCACCGGCGATCGCCCGACAACAAGCCAGGCGTTAGCGTGCGGCAGATCACCGACTACTCGGCCTCGTACCCCGCCAGCAACGCAAACGACGACAACATCGCCAACACGTCAATCACGGGCTACGGATTCCAGCGTTGGTGGGAGATCGACCTCGGCTCCTCCCAAGACCTCTCACAGCTGGAGATCTATGCCCGAGCTGGCGCACCCCAGCAGACATCGAACTCACTTCCTTGTCTCGGCAACGCTCACCTCTGACTCACTTGCGGTCAACCAGGCGCTCGCCTCGACCGACGTCTACATCGCCGGCAACATGGGCTACCCGACGACGGTGGCCCCAAACGACACCGGCCGGTACATCCGCATCCAGACGGACAACAACAACTATCTCTCCATCGGCGAGGTCAACGTCACCGGAGTCGCCGACGTGGCCGGCGAGGTGGTCCTTGCCAATCCGTTCTCGATTGACCGAACGCCACCAGCGGGCAACCTGACCTGCAGCCTCGCCGTCAACGCCACCAACGTCACCATCACCTGGACCGGCGACAAGGCGGACGCAATCGGTCGTGTTCCGCACCCCAACCGGCGCCAACACCTCATATGCGTCGTTGACCTCCCCGGCACCTCGTTCACCGACACTCAGCAACGGCGTCACCTACAACTACGAAATCCGTGAACGCACCGGCCGTCAACGGCGACCCAATCAACTGCGGCGACGTGTCGCCACCGGATCCGCCACCAGCGGGCAACCTGACCTGCAGCCTGCCGTCAACGCCACCAACGTCACCATCACCTGGACCGGCGACACCAACGCGGACGCAATCGTGTTCCGCACCCCAACCGGCGCCAACACCTCATGAAAGGCCGCGTTGACCTCCCCGGCACCTCGTTCACCGACACCCTCAGCAACGGCGTCACCTACAACTACGAAATCCGTGAACGCACCGGCCAAGTCAACGGCGACCCAATCAACTGCGGCGACGCGGCCGCCACCGATCCGCCACCAGCGGGCAACCTGACCTGCAGCCTCGCCGTCAACGCCACCAACGTCACCATCACCTGGACCGGCGACACCAACGCGGACGCAATCATCGTGTTCCGCACCCCAACCGGCGCCAACACCTCATGGCGCGCACGTGCGACACCTCCCTGGCACCTCGTTCACCGACACCCTCAGCAACGGCGTCACCTACAACTACGAAATCCGTGAACGCACCGGCCAAGTCAACGGCGACCCAATCAACCGCGGCAACACCTAAGACACCATGGCCGCTTCATGGCGCCAACTCGAAATCCAGCGCGGTGCGGTGTAGCGTCGCCCGCATGGATATGAACCTGCCGCCAGAAGCCGACGTCTTCGTTCAAGCATCACCACCTTCCTCGACGAAAACCTCCCCGCCGACTTCCCCGGAATCGGCGCGTACGGCGGCGAGGAAAAGCTCGCGTTCTTGAAGGAATGGCGCGCCAAACTCTCGGCTAACCAGTTGCTCGCCTTGAGCTGGCCCGCCGAATACGGTGGCGCTGGGCTCAGCGCGCTCGAGACGGTCGTTCTCCATCAGGAGTTCGCCAAGCGTGGCGCCCCAACCGGTGGCTCGAACGACGGGTTCAGCATCAACATGGTGGGCAACACCATCCTCGCCGTCGGAACCGAGGAGCAGAAGAACTACTTCCTCCCCCGCATCCTGTCGGGCGAAGACATCTGGTGCCAGGGCTACTCCGAGCCCAACGCTGGCTCCGACCTCGCGGGGCTGGGCTGTCGGGCCGAACTCGATGGTGACGAATGGGTCATCAACGGCCAGAAAATCTGGACATCCAGTGGGCACAACGCCGATTGGATCTTCGTGCTGGCCAGTACCGATCCAACGGCGCCCAAGCACAAAGGCATTAGCTTCCTTCTGGTACCCATGCGCCAGCCCGGCGTCGAGGTTCGGTTCATCAAGAACATCGCTGGCCACAACCATTTCAACGAGGTTTTCTTCGACGACGCTCGATGCCCGAAGGAGAACGTACTCGGCGAGGTCAACGGCGGCTGGATGGTTGCCAACGTGCTGCTCGGCCACGAGCGCGGCAGCGGCGCCACCGTCACCCCAATCGTCTTCCGGGCCGAACTCGACCGGCTCGTAGAAATCTGCAAGGCCCGCGGCCTGACCGACGATCCGGCGGTTCGTCAAGGCTTGGCCGATTTCCACACCCAGGTCGAGTTACTCCGCTTTGCCGGCATGCGCGCGCTGTCGCGTTACCTCGCTGGGCAAGCACCTGGGCCCGAGTCATCACTGTTCAAATTGGCGTGGAGCGAGTATCACCGCCGAGTTTCCGAGGCCGCGGTCAACTGGCTCGGCGCTGATGCCATCGCTGGTTTCGGTGACTCCACGGCCGACGGCCTAGGCGCCTCCGGCATCGGCGTTAAAAACGATGTGGGCGCCTGGCTCTACGCCTTCTACATTGCCCGTTCAGGCACGATCTACGCCGGTACGAGCCAGGTCCAGCGAAACATTATCGGCGAGCGGGTCCTCGGCCTTCCTCGCGAGCCACGAGCCGACGCCGGCCCGTGGAACGAAACGACTCGGTGAACGCAGCCGAGCCCCCAATCGTCGACCTTCTGTCGTGCGATCGGTCGGCCATCGACCCCATGGAGGACGTCGCCCGCGAGCGACGCCACCACGACGATGGCCGACCCTGGGTGTTCACCAACATGATTCAGTCGGCCGACGGTGCCACATCGATCGACGGGCTCTCGGCCCCGCTGGGATCACCAGCGGATCTGGCGATCCTCCTCGCGCTGCGCGCCGTCGCTGACGTCATCGTGGTTGGCTCGTCAACCGCATCCGGTGAGGGGTATCAGCCGCCCAACCCGTCGTCGGCCACCCGTCAAGCCCGCCGCAGCCGCAGTCAATCTGACCGACCGCTCATCGCCGTCGTGACATCGTCGCTGTCGATCTCACCATCGGCCCCACTGTTCAGCGACCCAAGCTACCGGCCGCTGATTATCACAACCGACAATGCGCCGGCCGACCGAGCGGCGGCCCTTGGCTCGGTCGCCGACCTCGTTGTCGCAGGCGACACCCAGGTGTCACTCCCCCAGGCCATCGAGCTCCTGGCCGACCGCGGCCATCGCCACGTGCTGCTTGAGGGCGGCCCGATTCTCAACGGCCAGTTCGTCGTCGACGATCTGATCGACGAATGGAACATTACGTTCGCCCCGCTGCTGGTCGCCGGAAGCGCAGCCCGCCGCCCATGGACCGACGCAAAGCCGCGAACACTGACGCTCGCTCGGCTCTGGGAGTCAGGCGGCCTACTGTTCGGACGATATCTCCGGGGCTGAGTCGGGGTTCCCGTCCATCCGGATCGCCAAACGCAACGCTTGCTGGCGGCTCCGACGCCGGATCAGTGTCAGGGGTCGGGCCGGCGCTCGGCCCAGCAGCGATCAGCGTCCGGCCGGTCGCGACGCCGACCGGAGCGGTGGCGGCGATCGTCACCGGCGTTCCATCGAGCGAGATCGCTCGCCCGTACCTCGCGGCATAGTTCATCCTCGGTGCCGTAGGCCTGAGACCGGTTGTAACCAAGCAGCGCCGTCCGGAATGCCTCACTGTTGTCCAACCCGCTGTGGCGCCGACAGAGATGATCGCCAGCAGCCGCAGCCGCGTCATAGAGATTGTGCGGATCGGCCACGCCGTCACCATTGCCGTCGGCCCGGAAGATCGACCAGCTACTGGGAATGAACTGCATCGGCCCAACGGCTCGGTCCCATACGGTGTTTCCGTCGAGGGCACCGCCATCGGTGTCGCGGATCGCCGATGAGCGGCTGCCGTCGAGCACGATGCCCAGAATGTGTGGGACCACTGACCCGTCGGCTTGTACCGAGGAGCCGCCGTACGTGCCGTGCTTCGTCTCGACCTGCCCGATGCCAGCAAGCTGGTTCCAGCCGACGTTGCAGCTCGGATAGCGCTCGTTGGTCACCAGGGCGGCCCGGTAATACGCGTCGAGCACGACGGCCGGACATCCGACACCGTTGATCTGGGAGAGGACCGTCGCCGCTTCGAGGGCCGGGGTCAACCGATCGATGTCGACCACGGCTTCGCGCTTTGCCCGATCAGCGTCCCCCCACCGTGCATCAATGACCGGCATGGTCAGCCGAAGCGCCCGTTCGCGGCTACGAAGCTCGACTACCTCCGCATGCGCCTCGGCTTGCGCCGCTTCGGCGTCGATCACCTGTTGATAGAGCGTGTCTTCGGCCGCCTGATTGAGCCGAAGCATCGGATCAAGATGACCGAGCACCGCATCAAGTTCGAGCTCCTGGGCATCGCCCGAGACGAAGGAGGAAATCGCTAGGGCAACCAGGCGGTCGGCCGCCGCTTCAGCCTCAGCTTGGCGACTCGCCTCGATGAACGTCCAACGGGCTTGCGACGCGATTGTGGTGCCGAGGGCCGCGCTCAGCGCAAGACGTTCGCCTTCGGCGGCAACCAGCGCAGCAACCGCCTGATCCCGCCGGTGCACGGCGTCGGTCAGCTGCTGCTTCAGTGTCGCCACCTCCGCTGTTGCGAAGGGGGCGTAGGCGAGAACATCAGGGTGCAGCGTCGCCGATTCGGCCAGCAAATCGCCGATCGAGGGATCACTGGCCGCAGCTGTCTGGGCCCCCGCCGACGGTGTCAACGCTCCCGTGCCCACCAGGACTCCGAGCATCGCCAGCGTGGCCCGCGCTATCAATGAAGGTGCCACGAAACGCATCACCGCAACATCGACCCGATCCCCGCGTTGGTGTAGCGAAACTCAGCCCCACACGGTGGAAGGAACAATTAGGGCCATTTGGCCAAGGTCGTTTGGCCTAGGCCAGTTGCTCAGACTGGTCGTCGCGCTTGATCAACGAGAGTTCACGCTCGAAGTCAGACACGTCGGTGAATCCCTTGTAGACACTGGCGAAACGCAGCGCACCGATGGGGTCGACCGGTCGCAGTAAATCGAGGACTTGCAGACCAACCCATTCCGAGGTGACGTCGCCGTCGACGCCGCGAGCCGCCACTTCTATCTGGGCCGCGATCTCTTCGAACAGTTCGGGACTACTCGAACGACCCTTCGCCGCCAGATTGAGACCCCGAACAATCGTCTCCCGGGAGAAGGGCTTGCGTTCACCGGATCGTTTGACCACCATCAACGGAGCGTTTTCATAACGCTCGAACGTGGTGAACCGGGCGCCGCACTTGGAACACTCGCGTCGCCGTCGAATCGACGCACCCTCCTCGGACGCACGCGAATCGACCACACGAGTGCCGTCAAAGGTGCAAGAGGGGCAACGCATTGCCTCAGGCTAGCGCGCTTCGTCGGTTGACTCGATTCAGTTCGCAGGTTGTGACCGAAGGTACATCAATGGAGGTCGCCGGGAATGATGACCTGCTGCCCGGCCATGAGGTCGGCGCCCCCATTTCGGGCAACGAGCTGCTCGACGATGGGACGAACATCGGCCCCCTGAATCAGCGACGAGGCAATGGCCCAGTAGGTATCGCCCGGTTGGGCCACCACGGTGTATTCGCCAAGCTGGGCGTCAACCGGCGCGACGGCAACAACTTCGCTTCGAAGGCTGGTGTCAGCGGGCGGGCGGCCTTGCACCGCACTCATGAGGAGAAAGGCTGCCACCATGGCGCCGAGAACACCGAGCACTCGGCGGTCGAGTTCGCCAACCCAATCGGCGAAGCTACCAAGCGCTGCCACCGGAGTGTCGGGTTGATCGACGAACGCCGGCACGCTCGCCAGATGACGATCTGGCCGATGACCCTCGACCCGGGTTGCCGTCCGCGGTGTTATCCGCCGGTCGGGTCGGGGCTGGTGTTGCCGGGTCTGGTGTTGTCGGGTCTGGGGTGAAGTAGTGCAACCATGAGAATAGTTTCCTCGGGGGGTGTGACGGTCACACCGTGGCGTGGAGGTGACTGTCAGCGAACAAGGGTTTCTGCCCCACGGGCCCCGCCGACGTATCGGTCGCTCAGTACATGTCACGACTGACACGGTCTCATTCGATTTGGCCCAGGTCTCGCAGCCAGAGCGAATGAGGTGACGAGGTTTCCGCCCGAGGAACTCGAACCGGTGTTCGATTACCTTATACGAACGCCCGTTCGCTGCCAACTGAAAATCGAACAATTGTTTCACGAACAAGCATTCGCTTCTGCCGGAATCTATGGCATACTCACTCACAAGCCGGTTCTTGCCTCATCAGGACCGACCATCCGGTCGAACACCTCCACCCGATCCAACACGCCGTGTCCACTACGTAAGGAATGCCCCCATGACTGACCATCGTCTCAGCCGACGACAGCTGGCCATCCTCGAGACAATCGAGAAGCACATGACCGATCGCGGCTACCCGCCGTCGGTTCGTGAGATCGGCGATGCGGTTGGCCTCTCCTCACCCTCAACGGTGCATTCGCACCTCGGCACGCTTGAGCGCGAGGGCTACCTTCGGCGCGATCCATCAAAGCCACGCGCCATCGAGGTTCGCTGGGATCCAAACACGGGCGCCCACGACATCGAGCGCCGGCCGTTCCGCCATGTGCCGCTCGTAGGCTCGGTCGCCGCTGGCACCGACGTGCTTGCCGAACAACACATCGAAGAGACCATCCCGGTCCCCAGCGATCTCACCGGCGACGGCGAGTTGTTCATGCTCATCGTTCGGGGCGACTCAATGATCGACGCTGGCATTCTGAGTGGCGACTATGTCGTTGCGAAGGTGCAAAAGACGGCGAAAGCGGGCGACATCATCGTCGTCGGCATCCCCGGCGAAGAGGCAACCGTCAAGACGTACTCCGGCGAGTCGACCAACAAGGAAATGGTCTTGTTGCCGTCGAACCCCACCATGGGCCCCATGCATTTCCCCACGACCGATGTCGAAATCTTCGGCAAGGTCGTCACCGTGATGCGGCGGCTCTAGGGCCCCGGGTCGGCAACGCTTGGCGCACTCCCTAGCTTGCTGCTATCGCGTCGCGCTCCTTGGCGTCGCGAGCAGCCTGGGCGATCCGCCGCTGCTCAAGCGATTGGGCGGCGATCTCGTCAACCTCGCCATCGGTGAAGCCGGCCATTTTACGGAATTGGCGGGCCAGCTTGATCGGTGAGTCGTCTTCCTCGCCCCGGGCGCCGCGGCCACTAAAGAGGCCGTCGACGACGCGTTGGAACTCCAGCGCTGCCTTCCGCCGCTCCGGATCGTTTTCGGTCACCGCCCGCAACCAGCGCGACCCCATCTTCACATGCGTCACCTCGTCGGCGAGCATGTAGTCCTCGCAATACTCCAGGACGGGGTCGCCAAGGGCGACGCCAAACTCGCGCATCTGGGTAAAGACGTCGATGGCAAGCCCTTCGAGCGCACGGTTGACGCCAGCCAGGCGAAACACCGGGTCCTCGTGGCATGCGGCCTCAAACAGGGTCGTCGTCTCGACATACTCGCCGAGCTCGCCGCCCATATGCTCGGCCAGCTTGATCGAGATCTCGCAGTGGCGCGCCTCGTCCCAGCATTGGCGAGCCATGTCGAGCTTCAGTTCGTAGGGGACCTCGTCGGTGCCGAAGTCGAACGCCGTGCGGCCCGCGCCCTCGAGCGCCTGGATCTCGCCGACAAAGATGCCATGCATCCGACGGCGGGAGCGCTCGCCTGCATCTTCGGCCTCGGGGTCGACGGTTCCCAGTTCGAGCGTGTCACGCTCGTCAAGAAAGCGGGCCTCGCTGTCTTGGCGAGTGAATCGGGCATCGCGAGCGAGGGCGGATGGTGGAATGTTCTTGCGCACTGGGTCCCCTCCAGGTTCTGGAACAGTGCGCAGCTTAGAACGTTCTCCGGGCTCGACGCCAGGCACGGGCCCCAAACGGGCACACTTAGTGCCGACTATGGGCCCCTATCAACCACTCGGTCTCCCGATCGATGACGTCGCCGACGAGGTGTCCACGGCTATGCGCCATGGTGGCGCAGTGATCACCGCCGAGCCGGGAGCGGGAAAATCAACGGTCGTTCCGTTGCTGGCCGCCCAGGCAATCGACGGCACGATCTATCTTTCGGAGCCTCGCCGAGTCGCCGCTCGGGCAACGGCTCAGCGCTTGGCCGAGCTCGCCGGCACCGAGGTCGGCGATGGGGTCGGACTCATCATGCGGGGCGAGCACCGACGCTCGGCGCGCAGCAAGATCGTCGTGATGACTGAGGGCGTGTTGGCCCAGATCATTCGCTCGGAGCCCGACCTTCCTGGGGTAGGCGCCGTCATCTTCGACGAGTTTCACGAACGCAGCCTGCATGCCGACCTAGGACTAGCGATGAGTGTCGAGGCTCGCGATGCGCTCCGACCCGACCTCGCATTGGTGGTGATGTCGGCCACCATCGACGCCATCCCGATTTCGGGCCTACTGGGTGGCGCCCCGATTATTGCGGCTGCTGGTCGAACGTTTCCCGTCGAAACCGTTTGGTCCAATCGGGTACCTGAAGCGCGGTGGGCCGGTCATGTGGCGCAGCTCACCGCCACCGCAGCCGCCCAGGTTCGCGGCAGTGTCATTGTTTTGTGCCCGGACGTCGAGGATCAGCGACGTCATCGGCGAGCTGGCGCGGCTCGGTCTGTCCGGCGACGGACTTCATGGCGGTAGCGACGCACCAACCCAACGCCGCCTGCTGGGCCCGACGACGAGCCAGAGAATCATCGTGGCCACGTCGGTCGCCGAGACCTCGCTCACGATCCCAAACGTCGAGGCCGTCGTCGATGGCGGTCTAGCGAAGGGCCGCGTACGACCCCCGGACAGGACTCGGCCGACTCGAAACCGGCTTTGTAACGAGGTTCAGCCGACCAGCGGCGGGGCCGAGCCGGCCGACTCTCGCCGGGGTCTGCTTCGAGCGTGGTCGGAGGAGGATCATCGGCACCTCGACAACGCCATCTCCCGAGGTGCTCAGCGGCGACCCGCTCGAGCTCGGCTTCGCTCTGGCCCGGTGGGGAGACCCCTACGGCGTGTCGCTTCCTCTACTCGATCACCCGCCAGCGCATCGACTCGATGCGGCGTTTGCCCGCCTCGCCGACCTCGGACTCACCACCGAGACCGGTGCAGTGACCCCCTTCGGACATGCGGCCGCCACACTCGGGGTCCACCCGCGAGCGGCTGCGCTTCTGCTTCGCGCCGCGCCGACGCCTTCGCTCGCGACTGCTGCGCTCGCGGCTGCGGTGCTCGACTCCGACCAGTATCCACGGTCAGACGACTTCGAGGCGGAGGTCAGGCTGGCGAGCAAGACACTTCAGAGAGAAGCCGACCGACTCGCCAAAGCAGCCACATCGAATTCAGAACCTCCCGTCGCACGACGTACCGGTACGAGCGATGCACCAACCGATCTAGCCAACCTGGCCGCCGCGGCCTGGCCCGACCGTGTCGCATTGCGACGCGACGAGACCGAGCGCTACCTGCTGGCCACTGGACGCGAAGTAAAGCTCCGACGCAACAGCCCGCTGCTCGGTTCCGAAGCACTCGTGGTGGTCGATGCTGATGCCGATGCAACCGCAGGGTTTGTGGCCCGAGCGCTCCCCCTGAGTCGTGGCGACGCAATCAACAGACTCGAGCCTCTCGCCGCAGAGCGAAACGAGGTCAGGTGGGATCAACCTCGCGGCCGGGTCGTGGCCGAGCAGGTCATTGCCTACGGCTCGCTTGTTTTCCGCCGGCGCCCCGACCCCGAGCCTGCCCCCGGACTCGTTCGCTTGGCGATCCACGACGCAGTCAGACGCAGCAATCTCGAACTCCTTCGATGGACCGATGCGGCACTCGCCACACGAGCACGCTTGCAGTGGCTCCACCAACAAGATCCGTCAGGGTGGCCCGACGTGAGCACGTCATGCCTGGTCGACCGACTCGATGAGTGGCTCGAGGTCGGTGGGAGCCAAAACATCACTGCGATTGGCGAGATCCCTGTTGCCTCGTCATTGCTTCGACTTCTCGACTGGAAGCAGCGCGACGAACTGAAGCTCCTCGCCCCCGCTTCACTTGCGACGCCAGACGGGAGAAGTGTCGCTGTGAGCTACGAAAGTGGCGAGCCCGTGTGGGCGGTTCGTTTGCAGTGGCTCCTCGGCCTCGACACGCACCCGACGGTCGGACCAAGTCGATCGCCGATCACCATCGAATTGCTGTCACCGGCCGGTCGACCAGTGCAGCGGACCCGTGATCTACCCGGGTTTTGGCGCGGCAGCTATCAGGCGGTTCGGTCCGATCTACGCGGACGGTATCCGAAGCACAATTGGCCAAGCGATCCGCTCAAGCCCGACGAACGGTAGACATCGGTACGTCTCAATTGCCCGACGCTCCGATGTGAGCCGGCCTGCCGAGAAGGATCGCCTTACAGCAGCTTGCGCAGTGCCTCATAGGTACGCTCAATCGACTCGCGGTGAAGGTGTTCGTGCGGCGTGTGAGCAAGTGTCGGATCGCCGGAGCCGAAGTTGGTCGCCGGCACGCCGAATTCGGCGAACCGCGCGACGTCGGTCCAACCGAGCTTCGCCTCGACCCGTAGATCGGAGCCATCACGCAACGCCTTGAGCAGTGGGTGGGTTAGCGACGGCGGGCAGGCCAGTGAGCTGTCGACGACAGTGAAGGTGTCGCCGTCGTCCATATAGGGCCCGACCAAGTCACGAAGGAACGCTTCTGCCTCGGCAGCGGATCGATCAGGAGCGTAGCGATGGTGAATCCGCAGCCTTACCAGATCGGGAACGACGTTTCCGGCCACGCCACCTTCGACGGTGACCGCCTGCACTGCTTCTCGGTAGGTGCACCCGTCAATAGTTGGGGTGCGAGCTTCATAGGCCGCCAGTGCATCGAGCAGCGGGCCCAGCCGATGGATGGCGTTTCGCCCCATCCATGGTCGGGCGGTGTGGGAACGCTTGCCCGCGAGCGCAATCTCGACCCGCATCGCACCCTGACACCCGGCTTCAATGTGGCCGTCGGTCGGCTCCCCCAGAATGGCGGCGTCGCCATGCAGTAGGTCGGGTCGCTCGGCGTAGATCTCGCGCAACCCATTGTGTTCTTGGGGCACCTCTTCACGGGCGTAGAACACGAAGGACAGATCGACCTTCGGTTGTGGCACGGTGCGTGCCAAATGCAAGAAGACTGCGAGGCCGCCCTTCATGTCGGCGGACCCAAGCCCCCACAAGGTGTCTCCCTCAATGCGTGCCTTGGCGTTTGAGCCGCCAGGAAGGTCGTCCGCATAGGCGACGGGAACGGTGTCGGTGTGGCCGCACAGGATGAGCCGCTGGGCTCGCCCAAGCATCGTGCGAGCGACCAGGTTGTCTCCGACCCGGTCGACGGTGAGATGGTCGTAGCTCCGCAGGTCGGCCTCGAGCCAATCGACAAAGGCCGTCTCCTCGAAAGAAACCGATGCATGGTCCACTAGTTCAGCGGTGAGCGCGAGAAGATCAGTCATCGGTGCCTTCGAGGGAAACGCCGACTCGGGCGGCTGCGACGCTCACCTGCTCGTCTGGTTGGACGACCGCGATGCGCACATGGCCGGCGCCCGCTTCGCCGTAAAACTCACCTGGGCTGACGAGAATGCCCGCGTCCTCAGCAAGGCGCTGGGCAAACGCCCACGCATCACCGTCGGGAGCGGGAACCCACAAGTAGAAACCTCCGCCGGGGAGGCTGGCCTCCACACCAAGCGCAGCAACCAGTTTTTGCATCAGCACCAGCCGATCCCAGTACCGAACTCGCTGTTCGGCGACATGCGTTTGGTCGCCGAAGGCCGCTATCGATGCGTGTTGGATCGGGCCGGGCATGAGGAAGCCGGCGTGCTGACGCACCTCGCCGAGATAGTTGATGATCTCGGGGTCGCCGGCGTAGAAGCCCGACCGGCCCCCTGCCAAGTTGGATCGCTTCGAGCGAATGCACTGCGACGACGCCATCGAAGCCGTGCTCAAGGATGGACGCACGGCGGCCCGTCCCACGTGAACTCGATGTAGCACTCATCGGAGAATACGGGCACGTCGTTGGCGCGGCCCCAGGCGGCCGCAGCTTCGAGATCGTCGAGCCCACCGGCCGGAGTTCCCTGGCGTGTTGACCCAGAGGCAAAGGGCTCGGGCGGCGTCGGCCGGGTCGATCGCGGCGAGGTCAATCCTCCAGTGCTCGTCGACGGGTACGGCGACGGCGCGACAGTTCCCCAGCTGGGCCCCCATGGCATAGCTCGGGTAGCTGATAGCGGGGTAGAGGACCGTGTCTCGTTCGGGCGTCCGGAGACGGAGCCAGTGGGGTAGGCCGGCGACGAACTCTTTGGTGCCGATCGCGGCCCGCACATCGGCGGCGCCCAGGTCGGTCCCCACGAGCGTGTTGAGCCAGGTGGCTGCGGCCTCTCGGAAGGCCGGCGTGCCGATCGAGGGTGGGTAGCCGCGCTCGGCGTTTGAGTTGGCCAGTGCCTCGACGACGAGGGGTGGTGGCGGATCGAACGGGGTGCCGATGGAGAGGTCGACCACCGATCCGTAACGCTCAACGGCGAGCGCCTTCAGCCCGTTGAGCCGGTCATAGGGGTAGGGAGGGGGGACAAATCCAGCCATCCGGCGAGCCTACCCCCGCCACCCCCTTCCGAAGTGGCCACTTCTACGCCCATTTCTGGGCGTAATCGCAACCACTTCGGCGGTTCGCTGGCGCCGGGCGACCACTAGGAGGTGTAGCTGACGACTTCAAACTCGATTGCGTCGGCATCGTCGAAGTAGAAGCGACGACCGGGTTCGTAGTCGCCGTGGTTGTATGGCTCGAATCCGGCGGCAATGACCCTGGCCTCCACGGCGTCTAGGTCGTCGACGACAATCCCCAAGTGGTTGAGACTGCCGGGTACGGGTCGGCGCTCATGGCTCCGGCGGTGTCGTCGTGCGTGTAGACGGCGAGATAGGACTGACCATTGCCCGGCTCACCCACATGAACCGTGTAGCCGCCGGCCAACGACGGACCTGTCCAACGGACTTCCCATCCAAACAAGTCGCAGAGAAGCGAGGCCGTCTTGTCTGGATCTGACACGGTGACGTTGGCGTGTTCGAGTACTGCTGTCGATTTCTTCTCGTGTTTGTTGGTCATGGTGATGTTGCTAATATCTCAAGCAATGTTGAGGTCAAGTGGAAACGCAAGAAAGCCAGCAAAAAGCGACACGTTGAGCATCGGCGATGTCGCGGCCAGAACAGGCCTGGCCGTGTCGGCGATCCGCTTCTACGAGGACCGAGGGCTCATTCGGGCAATCCGGTCGCCGGCGGGCCATCGCCTCTTTCGCCGGTCGACGATTCGCCGGTTGTCGTTCATTCGAATCTGCCAACAACTCGGCTACTCGCTCGCCGAGATCGAGTCCCAGCTTGAGCAACTGCCAAACGGCCGCAACCCGACGGAGGCCGACTGGCAAGGCTCGCGTCGCGCTTCGCTCTCGAACTGGACGAGCGGATCGCTGGCCTAGCGCTGCTTCGAGAAAAGCTCGATGGCTGCATTGGGTGTGGTTGCCTGATGATGGGCGCCTGCAAGCTCTACAACATCGACGATGGCGCAAAGCGCGTACGGCACCGGTCCCCGCTACCTGCTCGGCGACTCTCCCCCGCCCCAGTGAGCCCCCGTCCGGGCTCGGAAGTGGCCACTAGTACGCCCATTTCTGGGCGCAGAAGTGGCTGCTTTTACGCCCATTTCCGGGCGCAGAAGTGGCCACTTCGCGAGCGGGGTGGTGTTAGTGGCGGCGGATGGCCCGCACGACCTCGATGAGACCAGTCATACTCAGCGCCGCCGCAGGCGCAGTAGGAACGCCGTGGTGTGGTTGAACCGCTGACCGAAAACAAAGCCAGGCCCGCCGCATACGTCGCCCAGATAACGACAGCCACAATGTCCCAACGAAGAAACCAGCTGCGATACGGCTGCTGGGTCGCCCCACAAGTAAAGGTCAGCGCCGTGCGCCCGCCAGGAATGAAGCGTGCCGTGATCAGCAACACGCCACCGCGCTGCTTGATCTGCCTCCCCACCGTTTCAAGTCGCCGCTTACCCTTCTCGCCTCGAAACAGCAGCCGGCCGACCACCCCGGATGCCCGCTGGCCGAGAAGATGCGCGATCGAATCACCTGCGGCGGCACCAATTACTGCGACGAGCACCACGAGCGCGATCGACAGATTGCCGGTGCCCGCCGCCGTCCCCAAGAATCACCATTGTCTCGCTCGGCACAACGGGTAGAACCGAGTCCAGGAGTGCCACACCGAGGATGGCGAGATAGAACCAAGGGCTCGTCGAGATCGTCTCGAGCGAGTCGAAAAGGGAGTGCATCACCGGCGCAGCGTAGCGTCGGCCTACTCCGGCACGGTGGCGGTCACAAAGTCGCTTAGGCGACTCGCCGACGCCGGCTCGAGTCGGGCCCGGAGCCGCATGCCGTCGTCTTCGGTCGTCTCGACCAACACCTCGCCTTCCCGGTGCAGGGCAGCGAGCATGTCACCTCGGGCCCACGGGATGAAAAGCTCGTAGATACTCGATTGCGCCCGTATCCGATCGCCAATGGCAAGCAGCAGCTTGTCGATGCCTTCGCCGGTCTGAGCCGAGACAGCGACCGATCCGTCGTTGTGGCTCAAATGCCATGGCAGATCAGTGGCAATATCGGCCTTATTGAAGACCATGAGCTCGGGAATATCTTTTGCCCCGATCTCAGACAACACTTCGCGGACCGCCTCGATATGGCCACCGACGTCGGTGCCGGCGCCGTCGATCACGTGGATCAGCAGATCGGCTTCGGCCGCAACTTCGAGCGTCGATTTGAACGCTTCAACCAGTTGGTGAGGGAGTTTCTTGACGAACCCAACGGTGTCGGTAAGCAGGATCGTTTCGCCGCCCGGCAACTGCGCCTGCTTCGTGGTCGGGTCGACGGTCGCGAATAGCTGGTCTTCCACCTTCACATTTGACCCCGTGAGCGCATTGAGAAGGGTCGACTTACCGGCGTTTGTGTAACCGACGATCGACACAACCTTGTAGGGCGATCGAGTACGGGCCTTGCGTTGGTTCGCTCGGCGGTCGGCGATGTTTGCGAGATCTCGCTCAAGTTTGTGGATGCGGCGGACGAGCCGGCGCCGGTCGACCTCAAGCTGTGTCTCGCCGGGACCGCGTGTGCCAATGCCACCGGCCTGCTGCGAGAAGTCCTTCTTGCCGCGAAGGCGCGGCAGTCGATAGCGCAGCTGAGCAAGCTCAACTTGCGCCTTACCTTCGGCTGATGTTGCGTGCTGAGCGAAGATGTCGAGGATGACACCCGTGCGGTCAAGCGCCGTTCGTTTGAGAATGCGCTCGAGGGTGAACTGTTGGGCGGGCGTGAGCACGTCATCAAAGACGACGGTGTCGACGTCATGGGTCAGACACGCCTCAAGAATCTCCTGCACCTTGCCCTTGCCGACATAGGTCGACGCATGTGGTGAGTCGCGCTTCTGTGTGATGCGCTCGACGACGTCGGCGCCCGCGGTGTCAATGAGCAGCTCGAGTTCGTCGAGCGACTGCTCCATCTGGAGTTCGGTGGTCCGCCCTTGCAGCAACCCGACGACGACAATTCGCTCACGGAAACCGCGATCAAGGAAACCACCTTCGACCGTTGCACCAAACTCGCCGAAGGCACCGCGGTGGTGTCGTTTGGATCGAGGTGCAGATCGCCGGCCCCGTCGTCGGCCCCGTCATCGGACCCGGTGAAGATGAACTCATCGCCGTCATCGACGAAATCGCTCGAGTCGAAGCCAACGCCGTCAGGGTTGTCGTCTGGTTCGAGACCCCAGTCGAGTTTGTCGTAACCATGGGAAAACCGAGAGCGAAGCGATGTGGTAGGTCGCTGGGCCGGTGAGGTGGACGGTGTCGGTGACCTCAACGACGGCTTCGACCTCCAGGCATTTGAACGGTGACCGCTCCATGCGCCAGTCCCCAGTTGGCAGCAGCAACCGCGGCGGCACAAGCGCCCGAGCCACAGGCATCGGTGATTCCCGACCCTCGTTCCCATACATAGAGCGACAGATGGTCGGGCCGATCAACTTCAATGAAATGCACGTTGATGCCGCTCGATAGCTGGCTTCGACAACGGGCCTGACAGCAGCCAGATCGACGGCTGCTGGATCATCGACCAGCGCGACGAGGTGGGGATTGCCCATGTCGACGCTGGCCTGGCGGATGGGCGAAACACCAGTGGAGTCCCATCGGTCGAAGTCGCCAGGACCAGGCTTGGCCGCACCCATGTCCACCCGGACCTGACGGGTGTCGCCCTCCGCTGGCTGGATCTCGAGTTGACGAAGACCGGCGTCAGTGGCGATTCGCATCGTCGTCGCACCGAGTCCAGCGTGGTCGGCCAATGCCTGGCCGAGGCAACGAATGCCGTTGCCAGAAATTTCGGCCCTACTGCCATCGGCGTTGTAGAGCACCATGGACCAGTCGGCCTCGGTGTCGCCTGGGGCTTTTGTCGCCACAATCAGTCCGTCCGCGCCGACACCCAGATGCCGGTTGCACCAGTGGACAGCGTCATCGGCCGTCAAGGAGATCTCGGGTTCGATGGCAATCAGGAAGTCGTTGCCCAGACCGTGGTGTTTTGTAAGCGAAATCAAAGTCAAGAAGTGCAGTGTCGCAGCAAATGGGGCTGTTAGCTCGAAATTATTGCACCGACCGACCGGTTCACGTCGGCAGGTTCGCCCTTGGCCCAAATCGCCTGCGCCCGCTCGACCAAATCGGGCGCCGTCGCCGGCAGCCAGTGGATGCGCGGATCGCGCCGGAACCAGCGTTGTTGGCGTCTCGCAAATCGGTGCGTGCGCCGCTTGGCTTCATCGAGCGCCTCGTCCAGCGTGCAATGACCTTCCAAATGCTTGATGAGCTCGCGATAGCCGAGGGCTTGACGGGCTGGCCGTGACAGGTCGGTCCTGAGCAGCGCCTCGACTTCGGCGAGGAAGCCGGCCGCCATCTGGTGTTCGTATCGCTCGTCGATTCGGCGATCCATCAGCTCCCTATCGATCTCCAGGCCGATCTGCACGAAGCGGCTGGGCGGATAGGCATCGACACCGGGACCAAAGCTCGAGAAGGGACGACCGGATCCGACGCACACCTCAAGGGCTCGCATGACCCGGCGCCGGTTGTTCGGTTCCATTTTGGCCGCTGCCATTGGGTCGAGTGCGTGGAGTCGTTGCCACAGTTTCTCGGTGTGTGGTTCGCTCTCGAGCTCCAGAACAACCTCGGGGTAGGTCCCCGGCAGCTCGAACGCATCGACGATCGAGCGAATGTAAAGCCCAGTGCCGCCGGCGAGGATAAACGGGGTACTGGTCGCGTCGAGCGACTCGATGACGGGTCGGATCGCATCGTTGTAGGTCGCCACGCCACACTCTTCACTCGCGTCGACAATATCTATGCCGTGGTGCACGACGCTGAGTCGCTCGGCCTCTGTCGGCTTCGCCGTTCCGATATCCATCCGGGCATAGACCGCCATGGCGTCGGCTGAAACTATGTGGGCTTCCGCCGTCGCTTGGGCGAGCGCAAGGGCGAGGCCCGTCTTACCCGAGGCCGTTGGCCCCAGCACGACAAGCGGCGGGCGATTGTCTGGTGTCGTCGACGCAATCTGCTCGGTCACGGGACCAACAGCTCGGCCAGCAGGTAGTGCTCTAAGCGGGCAGGTTTGGATCGCGGCCATAGGCCTCGTAGAAGCGAACCGCGTCATTGCCGGATGACGCTGGATGCTTCGATGGCGATCGCCAGGTCGAGGTGCCGGTCGGCGATGATCGTGTGGCGAGGCTCGAGCCAGCCGGTCACGACGCCAGCGTCGACGATAAGATTGGCAGTGTGGCCGACCGTGACAGCGCACGGATCGGCAGACGAGGGCCGGCCCTGTGACCACAGCTCGATCAGCCGATCGAGTGAGTAGCGGCGGAACGGCTCCGGCAAGGCCGTCGGGTCGATGGTGGTTGCTTCGATTGCGACCGCCAGCTGGTTCAACCATCGACTTCGTCGGCGGCACCGGTACCGCATGGATTCGCTGCAGCTCACGGCCGGCGAGTTCCGCTAGGCCACCTATCTCACCGTGCCGTTCGGGCCGATCAGCACTGAGGCCCGCTGGCGCGTCGAGAACGATCCATCGGCCGTCAACTGCGACATCACTCCCCCATGTCGCAGGATCACCGACGATGATGCGGCCGATGCGGCTGGCCTCCTCGGCGGATGAGCACGGATACGCAATCTGCCGCTCACCGATCCACCGGTTGGTCGCGGCATCGAACTCGAACAGCGCGTCGTCGATGATCGAGGGAAGGTCGGTCTCGGTGACGGGTTCGGGCACGGGTCCAGGCTAGTGGTCGGTGGCGGCGGGACGGCGGGCGACCCCGCTACCGACGCCTACGCTCGACTTCGCGGAAACTGCCCGACCAGTTCTACAAGGGCGTCGGTGACGCCAGGGGGATCGACGACCATGTGGAGGTGTTCGCCCCTCACCTCGCCCACCACCCAGCCTTCGGCCACCGCACGATCGTGCGAGGGCCGGTACATCTCGCCCATGGCCAAATAGCCGAGGCCAATCGAGGGTGGAAGCCGCGGCGCCGGAATCGGCTGGTCGAAAATGGATCGAGGAACACAATGCGCCTCGCTGAAGATGCGTCGTCTCGCCGCCTCGTCGGGCAGCATGTCTTCGACCAGCGACCCCCACCAGCGATACCACGGCGGCAAATACCCGTCGGGTCGGATCATGGCATCGAGCATCGGCGCGAGCGGAAGATCCTCCTCGACGGGCGAGCGACCGTCGGCGGGAAATCGGCCATTGACCAGCACCACGCCGGCCACGTCGGCACCCCGCTCCACGAGCATCGAGGCCACCAGGGGTAGCCGGGGACAGCTCGCCGAGTGGCCGACGATCAGAACGTTTTGATACTGGTCCTCGGGCAACGCATCTGCCACTTCGCTCGCCCACCGCTCGACGACGTCGGTGTCGTCGATTAGGGTCGGGACGGCACGGCGACCAAGGCCCTATCGCCTCGGGATTCCAGCACCGTCGCGACATCGATCCAGGTCTCCGGGACCAAACAGGAAGCTCGGTACCAGCAGCCAGGTCCGTGGCGAGGAGTTGTCGTTAGGTGGCGTCACAGGTCACGTTCGGTTGGGGAGCTGAGGCGATGAGCGAGCACGGCGAACCGCTCCTGTGACCCTAGTCACTTTGTCGTGGCGAAGCTTAAAACTGACGGAGGTCGCCAGCGTTCGCTGGCGACCTCGTCGGTGGATTCGAAATGGTTGGCGCCGTTGGCGACTAACCGGCTTCGGAGTGCGTGACTGGTTCCTCGCCCATCCATTCACGCAGGGTGTTCTTCAGCTTGGTTTGTTGGATGAACAGGTCTTGTTCGGCCGGCTCGACACCAGCTGCCTGCGGAGCCTTGAGGAAGAAGCTGAGCCACTCCTGCACGCCGGATTGACCGGCGAGCGGCGAGGTCCATGAACAGCGCCAGATCGAGCACGATTGGGGCGGCAAGGATTGAGTCACGGCAGAGGAAGTCGATCTTGATCTGCATGGGGTAGCCCATCCAGCCATAGATGTCGATGGCGTCCCATCCCTCCTTGTTGTCGCCGCGTGGTGGGTAGTAGTTGATCCGCACGACGTGGTCGATGTTGCCGTAGAGGTCGGGATAGGTGTCGGGCTGCAGGATGCCATGGAGCACACCGAGCTTCGACTCTTCCTTGGTCTTGAAGTTGGCCGGATCGTCGAGGACTTCGCCGTCACGGTTGCCAAGAATGTTGGTGGAGAACCAGCCCCGCAGACCGAGCATCCGGGCCTTGAGGCCAGGGGCGATCATCGTCTTCATCAGCGTTTGGCCGGTCTTGAAGTCTTTGCCCGCGATCGGAACGCCGAGTGCGGCGGAAAGCTCGAGCATGCAGGGCAGGTCAGTCGAAAGGTTTGGTGCGCCATTGGCGAACGGCACGTGGGACTGAAGGGCGGCGTAGACGTAGATCTGCGATGGGGAGATGTTGTCGTCGTTGTCCTTGAGACCCTGCTCAAAAGCAGCAACGGTGTCATGGACGGCCGATGGCGTCTGGAAGGCTTCCGTCGAACCACACCAGACCATGACCAGGCGGTCGCAGCCATTGTCTTCGCGGAACTTCTCGATGTCAGCCATGAGCGCCATGGCTTGGTCCCACTTGTTGTCAAGCTGCTTGACGCGCTTGCCGTCGAGACGAGACACCCACTTCTGATCGAACACGGCCTCCATGGCCGTGATGCCCTCGAGCTCGGCCGAGATCGGCGCAAGGTCGCGCTCTTCGAGTACACCGGCGGCACGTGCGGCCTCAAGTGCGTTGGACGAGATCGGGTCCCAGCCACCGAAGACGATGTCGTCGAGTGAGGCAAGTGGGGCGAAGTCTTTGATGAGCGGGTTGCGACCTTCGGAACGCTTGCCGAGACGGATGTGGGCCATCTGGCTGATCGAGCCGATTGGGGCGGTCCCCGCGGAACGGGCCTGCAAAACGCCGGCCATGAAGGTGGACGACACGGCGCCCATGCCGGGCGTCAGGATGCCGAGTTTGCCAGTTGCCGGCGCAATTGTGAGAGATTCAGTCATGGCGAAGATTCTAAAGCAACCCGAAACTGATGTAGGCTTCACTGAAGCAATACTTAACAATTAGGCAAGGTGACATGGCCTACGATCCGCTCCACCTCCAACTGACGACGCAACATCTCGACTACTTGGTTGCCGTCGATGATCACCAAACATGGGCCCTCGCGGCGGCGAGCTGCGGAGTGAGCCCGTCGGCGCTGAGTCAGGGACTGTCCGAGCTCGAACGCCGGCTTGGATTAGCGCTCTTCGACCGGGTCGGGCGAAAGCGAGTGCTCACGGCCAACGCCGCCGAGGTGCTGGCCTATGCCCGTCGGGTGGTGGCCCAGACCCACGACCTCGAGCGCTGGGCCGACGCGAGCAAGAGCGGCGAAACCGGGGCCCTTCGCGTTGGCATGATCGACGTTGCTGCGGTCGCTCATTTTCCGGACCAGTTGCACGCCTTCCGAAATCGCTTCCCCGACGTCGACCTCCGACTCTCGGTATCCGGATCAACATCGCTCGTCGACCAGTTGCGCTCAGGCAACCTTGATGTGGCGATCGTCGTGGAGCCGATCGTGCCGCTGCCCGATCTGACGATGACGCCATTGTTGTCCGAGCCGCTCGCTGTCTACGCGCCGGAGGGACAGTCGGGTCGCAAGCCAGGCGACTGGGGACCGTGGGTGACGTTCCCGTCGTCGAGCCATAGCCGGCAGTGGATTCGACAGGAGCTCGCTGCGCTTGGGGCGTCCTTTGAGGTGGTCGCCGAGTCGCATCAGCCCGAAGTACTGCGCGAGATGGTGCGCCTGGGGATCGGCTGGACCGTGCTCCCCGTGTCGCAGGCTGAGGCTGGGCCGGGCGCAATCACTCGAGCTCGACAGCGGCCGCTGTTCAAACGTCGGTTGGTCATCGCCCGACGGAGTGGTGCGCTCCCCCACCCCGGCGTAGACCAGTTGATCTCGCTAATCGCCACCACCTAACCGCACCTGGGGTCCGACGCTTCCGTACTTCGTACTCGCCAGCCCCGCAGTTCGGCCCACCGTTCGGCCCACCGTTCGGCCCACCGTTCGGCCGCCAAACCGACAGACCCACCGGCCGAGCCCGCTACGACATTTTTGACAACGGGTGTTCTGGGCCTGGGCTCGAAGCGCGAGTCGCTCGTGCACGACGATGGCGCCGTCGAGCCAGATCGACGCTGGGCATATCAGACGATGGCGGCCACGATATAGAGCGTCGCCATGCCAGCGATCAGCGTGTAGATCAGGTTGCGGCGCCAACGCGCGACAATCCCAGCAACCACGACTGCGGCCGCCTTGTCAACGGTAAGGCCTCCGGCCGTGGGATCGGCGGCCAGGGTGACCGACATGGCAGCAAGCACGGCCGCCGGCACCTGGGACAACGCCCGAAGCAGCAAGGGCGGCAGCGCTCGATCGGCAAGCGCCAGAATCATGCCGGCTCGCATGGCATAGGTACCAAGGCCGACCACCCCAACGACGAACAGCCCGAGCCAGGTACTCATGCGTCGAACCGATCGGCCAACGTACCTGCGATTACCCCCGCCACTCCCCCAACGACGATGCTGAGCTTGTTGGGCAGCCCGAGCGTTGCGTAGCAGGCGACCGACCCGACAGCGATGGCGACCAGGTGGGAGCGCTTAGCCACGCCCATGGCGACGAGGCCGACAAACATGACCGCGGGGCGAACCCAAGACGCCACGACGCCGGCACGGAGCCACCAAACGCCACGCCAAGGGCCACGGAGATGTTCCATCCGATGAAGAACACACCGCGGTCGTGAGGTAGTAGCGCGCCGGAACTCGTCAGGCTCGTCGTCGGTTCGCAGCGTCATCATTGCGAACACCTGGTCGATAAGAAAGTGGGGTGCAAACCACCGCATCCACCGTGGCTGGTGCTTGAGCACCGGGCGCCATGGCGAGCGAATACATGACGTGGCGGGAGTTGATAACCAGACCGGCCACAATGGCGGCCCACCAGGACGTCGCCCCGGCAATGGTGATAACGGCCAACTGCGACGCGCCGGCGAACATAAGCGGGGCCGACAACCACCCGGCCACAAGTGGAAGCTCGGCGTTGGCCGCCGCCAGCCCAACAATGAAGCCAAACGGAATGGCCGGACTGAACAAAACAAGCGCCGAGGTCAACGCTTCGGGGTGGGGGCGCAGCCGAGATACGACACTCGTCATGGCGCACCGAACTCTCGGTGGAGGGTCGATCGAGCCTGCCCCTCGATTCTGCCGCCTGCGAGTGCAAGCAGGGGTCCAGCAAGGCCGAAGAAGCCCTTGCCGCGAAGGTCCAAGGTGATCACCAACGAAGACCCCGGTACCCGTCGCTGAAGCTCGACCGACCCTTTGGCCTTGAATGTGCCGCCCTCGACCTGGAGCAGCCAGAGATCGCCGCTCGGCGTCACGGTGGCCCGAACGTCGTCATCGGTTGTGAACCAGCCAACGACCTCCTCGGGCCGCTCTGCTGCTTCATTGAGCCGGCGCCGAACGAGGTGTTCCTCGGCCGCGACGTCGACCGTGAAATGTTGATGGGACACTATGACGCCGCAGTCACGGACGCCGCACTCACGGATGCCGCAGTCACGGGGATACGAGTGATGTGCTTGGCCCGGTCGACGACCTCGACGAGTTCGCCAACCAGGAAGCGCGTGGTTGCGCCGGTGACCTTCACGTTGACGTAGGTACCGGGCTTGATCGGGTCTGACGGGAAGTGAACCAGCTGGTTTTCTCTGGTTCGGCCGTTGAGAATCGCGGGGTCGCGCTTTGAAGGACCTTCAACCAGGAGCTCTTCGATACGGCCAATCTTGGCCTCATGCTTTCGGATGGACGAGCGCTGGACAACTGCCGCGAGCCGCTCGTATCGCTCCTTGGTCACCTCAGGTTCGACAAAGGCGTCGGTCATCTCGGCTGCCTCGGTGCCGGGCCGCGGCGAATAAATGAAGGTGAAGGCCGCATCAAACTCGGCTTCGGCCGCGACGGCGAGCGTTCGCTGGAAGTCTTCCTCAGTCTCGCCCGGGAACCCGATGATGATGTCGGTCGTGATGGACACCCCAGGGAGCGTCGCCCGGGCCGCGGCGACCTTTTCGAGGAATCGCTCGCTGGTATAACCGCGATGCATCGACGCGAGTATGCGGTTTGACCCGGACTGCAACGGGAAATGCAGGTGGGGCATGACGGCCTCGGTCTCGGCCATGGCATCGAAGACGTCTTGTGTCATGTCCTTTGGGTGCGGGCTGATGTAACGGACCCGGCGAATGCCATCGACGGCCCCGACAGCGCGAAGCAGATTGTCGAACTGGGGCCGGAGGCGGACGTCCTGGCCAGCCTTGCGAGCCGCCACTGCGAGGTCGCGGCCGTAGGAATTGACGTTCTGGCCGAGCAACGTGATCTCCGTGACGCCCCGCTTGGCCAGACGGGCCACCTCGTCGACGATCTCGTCGAACGGCCGGGAGATCTCCTTACCTCTGACGGCAGGCACGATGCAGAATGCGCAGTTGTTGTCGCAGCCGATTTGAATCGTCACCCAGGCGGCGTAGTCGGTTTCACGCCGAACCGGCAAAGCGGAGGGGAAAAGCGTCTGCTCGTCGAGCACGGTCTCTTCCCAGATCTCGAGCACCGGCCCGTTCTCGCGGGCTTCAGCCATTAACTCGGTTGCCCGATGAACGTTGTGTGTCCCGAGCACTACATCGACGTGGCCGGCGCGCTGCTGGATCTGCTCCCGGTCCTTCTGCGCAAGGCATCCGCCAACAACAATTTGAAGGTCAGGCTTCGCCTCTTTGAGCACTTTCAGGTTGCCGAGGGCACCGTAGAGCTTGTTGTCCGCGTTCTCCCGAATGCAGCAGGTGTTGAGCACAACCACATCTGCCTCGTCGACCTGATCGGTCGCTTCGTAGCCATCGGCTTCAAGCAATCCCGCTAGTCGCTCGGAATCGTGCTCGTTCATCTGACAACCGTAGGTGCGGACCAGGTAGCGCTTGCTCACCCAGACAGACTAGAGCTGAGAGCGCCGTCGCGCTCCAGTCAAGCGTCACCACTTCCTGGCGACGCGGTGGCACGATGGGTCGATGCCATTGCCCAACTCCACATCCGGCCGGGAAACTGCTGCCAACCTGGTGACGTCGCTCTGCTGGCTCGTGCTGCTCGGAGGGTGTCTCACACTGGGTCTGCGGATGAGCGACCTCGGCCGTCCGGCGCTACTCGCGTTGGGGGGCCTCAACCCGGTTGCCGCCCTCCTCGGGATTGGTGTGGTGGTTTGGGCTGTGGTGGCGCGGCGCGGCGCACTACTTCTCGCGGCTGCCCTGTTAGGGGCCACCCAGATCTGGGTCAACACGCCGCTTGACGCAATGACCGGTTGTGGCAATGATCAGGCCGATGGCGATCTTGTCGTCCTTGCGTCCAATGTCTACTTTCAGGGGGCAACGGCCGATCAGGCCGCGCTGATGATCATCCGCTCCGGCGCCGACGTTGTCGCACTGAGCGAAGTCCAGCCGCATTTCTTTGATCAGCTTGTCGCCATCGACGAGATCAGCGCCGCCTACCCGTATCGGTTCGCTCGCCCCGACCCGTCGCCGTCTGGCATTGCGCTGCTGAGCCGCTACCCAATCTCCGAGGAGGAGGTGGTCGGCCGCTACGCGCTCCGCGTCGTAGTCGATTCTCCCTCCGGGCCTTTTGTCTTTGAGGCGATCCACGCCATGGCTCCGGTGGGCGCGGAAAGATCGAAACGTGGCGCAGCCAACTCGACGACCTCACCTCGCTGGCCACAACCGAGACTCGGCCCCTCGTGCTCGCAGGCGACTTCAACGCCACGGAAGACCACGTGGCGTTTCGGAAGGTGCTTGGCGTTACCACTGACGGAGCCGATGTTGCCTCGTGCGGTTGGAATGCCACCTGGCCGGAGGGTCGGGCCTACCCGCCGGTCTATCGACTCGATCATGTGCTCGTCAACGACGCGGTCGACATCATCGACGTGGACAATGTCGTTCTCGAAGCGAGCGATCACCAGGCCGTACGGGCCGTGATCCGCCTCGCCCCCAACAACTAACCTGCAACCTGGCCTCCCCATGGCTTAACTTCGTTTAGTCGGACCAAGCGAAGTTAAGCGAGGGTGGGGTTGATGAGATGGCGCAACGTAATTCCTGCGAGCGGCTCGCCTGTGTCAAGGGTACGTCGATGGACCCCTCCGACCACACAGCCTGGCCCGATCAACATCTCAATCCTGCCATCGCGGCGAGCTACGACCGAGCGCTGGAAGAGTCGCGACGGTGACGCCATCGACCAGACCGTCGCGGTCCTCGCCGCCCTCGCCGGCGATGGCACGGCGGTTGAATTCGCGGTCGGGGACCGGCCGGATTGCTCCCGCTCGCTCGAACCGGCGTCCGCGTGCTCGGCATCGACTTCTCGCAACCAATGCTCGACGTGCTCCGCCAGAAGGACGGGGCCGACCAGGTTGCGGTGACGCACGGCGACATGACAACGACGATCGTTTGCGACGACGCCTCACTCGTCTACCTCGTCTTCAATACGATCGGCAATCTGCGCTCCCAAGCACAACAAGTTGCGTGTTTCCGCAACGCCGCCGCTCACCTGAGGCCGGGTGGCCGGTTCGTCATCGAGACAAACGTGCCCAAGCTGCATCACCTGTCACCGGGCGAGACGATTCACCCATTCGATGTCTCACCGACCCACCTGGGTTTTGACGAATACGTCGATCGAGTGCAACAGATACTCATCTCACACCACTACTTCATCAGCGGCGACCGCGTCCGTACCGTGTCGGGGGCTTTTCGCTACGTCTGGCCATCGAACTCGATCTCATGGCCCAGCTCGCAGGCATGACGCTGGAGTCTCGTTGGGCCAGGTGGGACCGCCAACCGTTCACGGCCGACTCCCCGTCGCACGCCATCAGCCTGGCTCTGGCGCGGGTAGCCGGCCGAAACGCTCGGGAAGTTAGACGACGCGAGTCTGGCGGCGTCGTCGGCGACGACTATTGCACGTTCCTGGGAGATGCGTCCGGCCGGAATCGTGACATCACCAGCCACCAGGCGCTCAACCATCGACGCTTGGCTTCGCCGGTGGCGAGCCATATGACTCGTCGACTTGCACTGATCAGATCGCGTAAGCGTCAGCCGCCGGGCTCCGTTGTACGCAATCGACTGACCAACGAGTCCGCCAGATTGTTCGACCAGCGGGTCGCCGGGCACGAGCGACGCCGTATGCCCATCAAGACCCAACCCGAGCTGGGCCACATCGATCGGGTTTCCCGCCAGCAATTCGGCCAGCTCCGACTCGTACTGGGTCAAGGCCGCTGCCGGTACCACGCCGGTTTCATCGGCCGCGTCGACTGGTAGCGGGAGCCAGCGCAACCGATTGTCGGAAAACGCCTGCTGTTGCGCCGTTAAGTTGCGCTCAGGCGACCCAAGTGGTGCTAGTCGCTCGTCGATCTGAATGATGATGATCTTGTTCCATGGGAACTGCCGTCGAGCCAGCTCGGCAAACACCGGTTGAGGTGTGGCCGACCCGCTTAGCGCAAGGACGCACCGGCCCCTCGCCACGATCGCATTCGTCACCGCCGTCGCGATGACATCAGCGCCCCGCGACGCCCACCGATTCGCATCAACAAATTCTGTTCTGAGCATCTGCCATTCCTCGGGTCGTTTGGTGACGGAGGCTAGGTGCCACGCCCCATAGCTTGCCACCATCCGGCCGCACCCGCTAGGGCGGCGTCGTCGCCGAGTGATGCGGTCACGATCTCGACCGCCTGGATCTGTGGTCCATGGTCGTCGAGCACCCGCCGCAGAATCGGTAGCGACAGATCGTGATTCATACCGACGCCGCCGCCCACAACTACCACCTCGGGTGTGGCGACCCAGCAGAGGTTGACGATGCCGATGCCGACCGCCTCCATCGCTCGCTCCCAGATGATGGTCGCCGTCGGATCGCCGGCGCGAACCAGGTCGGCGAACGCTGCACCGGTCGCCTCGATGCCCGATCGCTTCGCCTCACGCACGATGGCCGTACCCGACCCGATGTCTTCGACGGTGCAAGGGCGGCCGTTCTTGGCGGCAACGAGGTCGATAACGCAGTGGCCGATCTCGGCTCCCGAGTGGCGGCCGCCGACCAGACGACGCCCAAGCACCATGCCCGCACCAACGCCGGTCGAGATAGTGACATAGACCGTGTCACCAAACGACGCGCCGGCACCAAAGGCGGATTCACCAACGGCGGCCAGGTCGGCGTCATTGGCCAAGCTCACCGACAACCCCGTGCGAGCAGCAAACCAATCGGCGGTCAGGTAGCCCAGCCAGCTCGGCGGCAGATTGGCGCCGGTCTCGATCTGCTGCAGCTCGTTGTCGACGATGCCGGGAACGCCAATCACGATCCTGGTTGCGTCGGATTCAACTTTCATCTCGTTGATCAAGTTGGCCAGGGCCGTTGGCTCTGGGTCGGCCACCGGCGTTTCGATACGGAGGCGACGCACAATCGAGCCGTCCATGGCGACCCGTGCCACTCGGGTATGGGTGCCGCCAAGGTCGAGCGCAAGGATTTCGGATGCCATTACGACACCGACCCGACTCGGGGCTCGAAGCCCTCAGCCCCGTACTCGTATCGTTCGATCGGCGCCGGACTATCGAGTAATGGCTGGACGATTCGCCACGCTTCGTCGACCTGATCGCCTCGAGCGAAGAGACGTCTGTCGCCGGTCAACGCATCGCCGAGGAGCCGGTGATAGGGACTCGGACCGTCTTCGAGACCATGGTGATCAACCTGAAGGGTCACGCACTCGCTGACAAGGTCAGAGCCGGGTCGTTTCGCCTGCATCTCGAGCAGGATGAGATCGTTGGGCTTCATCACGAACGTGAGGCGATTCGGGCCCGGTGACATGTCGGAGAACATGGCCTTCGGCGGAGGAATGAACTCGATGACCGCCTGAGTGATCGTCTCGTTCATCGCCTTCCCCGACTGGATGTACCAGGGCACGCCAGCCCAACGCCAGTTATCGATTTCGCCGACGACCGAAATCATCGTCTCGGTGTCCGAACCCTCAGCCACCCCAGGCTCGTCGAGGTAGCCCTCGTACTGCCCGCGCCTCGACTTCGTCGGATCGAGGCTTCGCATCGATGACAGGACTTTCGAGGCTTCGTCCTGCATGGCCACCGCCGAGTCAGACACGGGCGGCTCCATCGCCAACAACGCCACGATTTGTAGCAAGTGGTTTTGCACCACGTCACGCAGCGTTCCGACCTCGTCATAGAACTTGCCCCGACCCTCGACACCGAAGCTTTCGTGCATCGTAAGCGTGACGCTCTTGATGTGTTTGCGGTTCCACAACGGTTCGAGGATGGCGTTGGCGAAACGGAACACCAGGATGTTGAGCACGGGCTCTTTGCCGAGAAAATGGTCGATGCGGTAGACCTGCGCCTCGTCGTAGCTCGCGCGGATGTGGGCGTCGAGATCGCGGGCTGACTGCAGGTGCGGCCAAACGGCTTTTCGAGCACGACTCGGCTCGATTCCAGTCCGGTACAGCCAAGTCCGGCCGCCACGACCTCAAAGAGGAACGGCGGGATCGCCAAGTAGCAGACCGGACAGACGGCATCGCCGACGAGTTCGCTCACACGATCGAACGTCGCATCGTCGCGGTAGTCGCCCGACACGTAATCAAGTCGGTCGGCAAATCGATTCCACACGGCTTCGTCAATGGCGATACCAGAATCGACCAGCGCCTGGTGGGCATTGTCACGCAGCTCATTGATCGACCAATTGGACGAGGCCACACACCAGAAGTAACGCAGCAATCAGCTCGCCGGCCTGTCGAGCGTGTAGAGGGCAGAGAACAGTTTCTTCTTTGCGAGGTCGCCCGTGATGCCAAAGAGCACAAAAGCGCATCGGCCATCGTTTCCATCAGTCAGCCTTCTTTTCGTGGTGACCACCGAACTGGGACCGCATTGCCGACGGGACCTTGTTGCCAAAGTCGGCATTACCCGCGACGCAAAGCGGCTGAAGAGCGCATCTGCGATCGTAGGGACGGGAGCACCAGCTTCAACCGCAGCCAAGACGGTCCAGCGTCCTTCACCCGAATCGGAGACCCGCCCCTCAAACGCTTCGAGCGCAGGATCAGCGTGGAGGGCCGCCGCCGTAAGGTCGAGCAACCAGGAGCCAATGACCGACCCACGACGCCAAACCTCTCGGTCACTGCGGCGATGTCGATGTCGTACTGGAAATGAAAGCGGGTCGCCGAGGGGCGCTGTCTCCGCGTCGGCCGACCGCTCCTGGGCGCCAACATTGGCCCGCTCAAGTAACCCAAGGCCTTCGGAGTAGGCAGCCATTATCGCGTACTCGATACCGTTGTGAACCATCTTGACGAAGTGTCCAGCGCCAGCAGGCCACGGTAATTATCCCGCCAACCGCGCCAACCTCGCCCGTCAGACCCTCTGTTCGCGGCGTCGCGTCAGGCGGTGAGAGCGCTTGCCATACCGGAGTCAGACGTTCGACTGCGTTGTGTCGCCGCCGATCATCAGGCAGTAGCCGCGCTCAAGACCAAAGACGCCGCCTGAGGTACCCACATCTAGATAGTGGATTCCCTGGGCCCCGAGTCGGTCGGCTCGTTCGATGTCTTGGATGTAATGACTGTTACCACCGTCGATCACGATGTCGTCGGCGTTAAGGAACGTAGCCACGTCGGCCACGACACCTCCGGCGTAGGCCACCCGGCACCATCACCCAGACCGCCCTCGGCCCTTCCCGAGCTTGTACAAGGTCGTGTACCGATGACGCACCGGTCGCAGCGCCTTCGGCAACCAGCGTGTCGATTGCCTCTTGGTGAACGTCATAAACGACTGGCTCGACCCCCGCGTGGTGCAGACGCCGGGCGATGTTGGCACCCATACGGCCGAGGCCAATGATTCCGAGTTGCACGTTTCAGCTCCGTGTCTCTGTCGCTCGTCCAGCAACAGTCGGCCTCAACGTTAGTGGGCACGCAGCCGACCAGCGCTCAGCTGACGGCAAACACCTGCCCGTCGTCCGCGAACGCCTTGAACTCAAGCGCGTTACCGGCCAGGTCGGTCACAAAGCAGGTGTGCTGCTCGCCTGCCATCCCAGCAAGACAGGTGTATGGCTCGATGATGAAGGGCACCTTGGCTGCCTCGAAGGCCGGGCCACGAGTGTCCGCCAGGCTGATGGGTGGAGGAGCAGGCCGAAGTGATGACAGGTACTTGTTTTGCCGTCGACCGGATTATGGGAGACGGTCGAGTCGTGCGACGCGTCGAGATGGGCCACGATCTGATGACCCCAGAGGTCGAAATCGACCCACGTATCGGCCGAGCGTCCCTCGCGACAGTTGAGAACGCCGCCGTAGAAGGCCCTTGCAGCGGCGAGGTCGTCGACTCCAAAGGCCAGGTGGAATCGGGGTCGAGAGACCGACGGTGTTGGGGTTCCCGCGTTGAGCGTCGCGAGGATCGACGCATCGAATTCGTCGAGCGAGTCGAGGACCAGGTCAGCGAACGAAAACTGTCCCGATCCGCGCATCGCTGCGTCGGGAACCGCTACCACCTTCATGCCCGCCGCCTTGCCCGACACGCACCCGCTGAGGGAGTCTTCGAAAACGAGACACTCGTGGGGCGTCACACCAAGCGTGGCTGCCGTCGCCAGGTAGGGCTGGGGGTGCGGTTTGCCGTGCTCGTCGGTTTCGGCCGAATGGACGACGTCGAAGACATCTTCGAGATCGAGCGCCTTCAGGGTCGCGTCGATGAGCGTCATATCAGACGATGAACAAAGGGCGAGCCGGATGCCAGCGTTGGCCAGAAACGCGAGACACGCTTCGACACCAGGCAGGGGCTGGGCCTCGACTCCAAGCTCGATGACACGATCAATGACCTGCGTCGCTACCTCGTCGGGCGTCGGGCCCTCCCAGGGATGCCACTCGAACCAGCGTTGGGCGACATCACGCATCCGCACGCCCATGGTTAACTCAAAATCGGCATCGGTGAGCGGGATTCCCAGCCGGGCCACTGCCTCGCGCTCCGCGATTCGCCAACGCGACTCCGACTCGGTGAGCAGACCATCCATATCAAAGATCGCCGTGGTAATCATCGTTGCCACTCAGCTCGTGGCGTGGGGCGAGTTTTCGCGCACACCGATAGGGGTCACCCGGATGAACTCGGCCTTTTCCCAGAACTCCTCGATGGTGCGAGCATCGCTATAGCTCATCCCACTGCGCACACCGGCAAGCAGTTGATTGGTGAGCTTCACGGCCGAGCCCCGGTAGGGCACGACGCCTTCGACGCCCTCCGCCGCGCGTTGTTCGAAGTATTCGGCGTCGATCTCTTTCTCTCGCGCACCGCCCGGCCTCATCGCTTCGAACGAGCTACACCCCTGGACCCGCTTCACCAGGCCCCGGCTCGTCCGTTCAACCTCGCCCGGCGACTCGTTGGTGCCGGCGAAAAGGCTGCCGATCATGACACATTGGCTCCGGCGCCGAGCGCCTTCGCGATATCGCCCGAGGTTCTTGATGCCGCCGTCGGCACGACCGGGACACGCTCGCCGCCAGCGTCTCGGAGGTCCGCACAATCGTTGACGGCAGTGAGCTGAGGAACCCCTGACACCAGCAACGAGGCGTGTGGTACACACACCGCCCGTCCGACGCTGCCGACTTGGACTGCGCCAGCAATCGGCGGCGACGAGGTCTTGTGCCCCACGCCGGGCCGGTGACGTTGCCTGCGATGATGTCGACGCTGGGGAAGGCCGCTTTCGTCTGGGCGACGACCGGAGGGCATGGTCGGCGTGGCCGTGTGCGATATCGACACCAACACGTCGACGCCGGCCTCGACGAGGGCGGCCGTTCGCGCAACGGCATCGTGATCGGTACCGATGGCTGCACCAAACGAGATACTCGCCGGCGTCTTCTTTGACCCGCCGGACCATCGCCGCTTGGGCTTGCGTTGTGAGGAAGCGGTGCAGGATCCCGGATGCCACCGATCTTGGCTACGGCAATCGCCATCAAAAGCCTTCGGCAGATTTGGTGTCCATGTTGGCGGCGATAATCGGCGCTGATCGTGATGTTGCGAGTCAGCTGCGTCGTCAGCGAGACATCGGATCGGGACCGATCCCCGAGCGTTGGGGAACGAGCAACACGTCATCGAAGGTCAATCCGACACGCAACTTATCGAGACTCATAGCAACTCCTGGGTAAAACGCCGAAAGGCTCACCACGGCGCAGTCACGCTAGCGCCATAGTGAGTCCTTTCAGAATCCCGTGAGTCCTCTGGGGCGCCGCTGACCTGATTGGGCAGCGTGCCGGACTAGTCGAGACTAATTGGTTCGTCGATGTCGAGGAGCGCCTCGACCTCGTCGGTCTTGATGAGACCAACCGCCTTGAGCACACGATCTTGAATCTCGACAACGAGTTCGGATTCTCCAGCAAGTACTTCTTGACGTTCTTCGCGACCTTGCCCGAGCTGGTCGCCTTCGTAGGTGTACCACGCCCCCGATTTCTTCACGATCTCTTCGTCGACCGCGATATCGAGAATTGACGCCTCACGGCTAATGCCCTTGCCGCACATGATGTCGAACTCGGCCTGACGGAACGGGTGGCGCCACCTTGTTCTTTACCACCTTGACTCTCGTCCGGTTGCCAACGACCCGACCCTGTCTTTCAGCGATTCGATGCGCGAATGTCGAGGCGGACCGACGAATAGAACTTCTGAGTGCACGACCACCTGGTGTTGTCTCTTCGGCGAGCTGAACATGACGCCGATCTTCTCTCGCAACTGGTTGATGAAGATGCAGATGGTGTCGGTCTTGTTGAGGTTGCCGGTGATCTTGCGAAGCGCTCAGGACATGAGTCGAGCCTGGAGGCCGACGTGGGTGTCTCCCATCTCGCCTTCGATCTCGGCTCGAGGGGTGAGGGCAGCAACCGAGTCGATGACGACAACGTCGATCGAGCCGGAACGAACGAGAATGTCGCAGATCTCAAGCGCTTGTTCGCCCGTGTCTGGCTGGGAAATAAGCAATTCGTCGACGTCAACCTCGATGGCGGTGGCGTAGATCGATCCATCGCTCGGCATCGATGTAGGCGCAGATGCCGCCGGTGCGCCGAAGCAGCTTCGGCCACGATGTGCATGGCGAGTGTTGATCTCATCTGAGGATTCCGGGCCGAAGATCTCGACCACGCGCCCCTGGGCAGTCCGCGCCAACACTGAGCGCACATCGAGCGCGAGCGCCCCCGCGGGGACCACGCCGATGGCCAGCGTTGTCTTCTCGCCCATCAGCATGACGGAGCCCTTGCCGAATTGCTTGTCGATCTGGCCGAGAGCCATCTCTAGCGCCTTGTTCTTCTCCACTAGTACTACTCCTCTTAACGTTCTTTGTTGGCTGCAGTGCCGATCGCCGTCTGCCCTGATCCATCTGGGAATGAGTTCCCATTTGGGAATAACTGAACCTACGCAGGGGGTGTGACAGTGGATCGTACGGAACCGGGGAGGAGCCGTCGTGTCCGGGTGCCACGGCCGGATCACATGAGCGTAATTGCGAACGCCTGTTCGGACAACTCTTGCGAAACTTTGTTTGGTTTCTCGTACGAAACCCCCACTATAGAACCGAGGTACGACGCACCGGATGGGGTTCACCCTGGGCTACCATCGCGCCGGTGCCTGCCAATCCACGCCTGTGCAAAATTTCTCAAAGATTTTTCTGAGCACTCGCCAGCGCTGGCTTGGCGTGGCGATTGTGGCGGTTTCTCGACGGCCGCCGTCGCCTGCAGCAAGCCGCCGGTCGAACCAACCGTCGCCGAACAGCTGGCCGCCATTGAAGGACGCGAACTTACGCCAGCCGAGGTGGCCGAAAAGGAAGTGGCAGCGTTCCTTTGCGGGGTCGACGACCAGGTCCTCACGGATTTGTGGCGAGGCATGACCCGATCACAACTTGAATTTCAAGATTGGGTCTTTGGCCAGGTTTGTCGCGAGCGCAGCGACGTGTATGCCAATGCGACCGGCCGCTTCTCGAACGGCGACACAACTAGCTCGAGCAGCGCCAACCCGGCGAACGGCGACGAGTCTGGCGTCGGTGGCACCGTCACCAGCGAGCCGTAAGCGGTCGATAGCGCCGGTCAGCCGAAGCTCACCCACCGGCGAATCATGCCCCGCAATCGATCAACACCATCGCCCTTGGTGGCACTGACCCACACGACGTCGGCGGGCTCGAGTTGGCACTTCAGCTGCCACTCTTCTTGCGCTTGTCACGAAGCGATGGCTTGACCTTGTCGTGCTTCGTGGCGATGACCGTGTGCGGCAGGTCGACCGGAGCGAAGCCAGTCGAGCATCTGGAGGTCGAGCTTGGTTGGCCCAACGGCCCCATCGACGAGCACAAGCACCATGACCAGCGTGTCCCGCTCAAGCAGATATTCTTCGATCATGCGCTGCCACGACCCACGCATCTGGGCAGGCGCTGGCGAACCCATAGCCCGGCAGATCCATCAGGCCGCCTGGCGCCGGGTCGAACGCGAACAGGTTAAGGAGCCGAGTCCGACCGGGCGTGTTTGACACGTGAGCGAGCTTCTTGCGATTGCTCACCGCATTGATTGCTGACGACTTGCCGACGTTGGAACGACCGACAAAGCAAACCTCTGGGCCGACATCCGGGAGCTTCGCCGGACATCATCGCCAGAAAGCACAAACTGCAGTTTGATCGGTCCAGCCATAGATACTCCTGCCAAGCAGCGTTGGTCGCCCGGCGATGAGCGATCGGTCAAGCATAGACCTGACCCGTCGCCGCTAGCGCCCGACCGCCGTCGCTACATGGCCGTCAGGTTGTCGAACAGCCGCACCTCGATGGTTCCTCGGAGCGTGGCGTGGGCGATGGCCGGAACCAGCGGAGGCGAAACGCTCGGGTGTGCCGTTCCCACCACGGCGGCTCGGGCTGGCACCGTTGGCCACTCGCCGTCGATCATCGACCCCCACCACAGATTCGCGCCGCTGCCGCTCCCGCTCGTGATCGGGATACCGGGTCGGCGTAGCGGGCAATAGTGTCGAGCAGCGACTCGTCGCCGTCGGGCCCGTACTGCGGCGTTGACCATGGATGAGGTCATGAGCTCGAGGTCAAGTAGCCGGCGGACGACCTCGCCGCCTCGTCGATCGGCGACGCGGCGGTGGTAGGTTTCCACAACCGCTTCCTGGAGGGTGGACTGCCGTACCTCGCTGCGACCGCTCGAGCAAGTAACTGGCCAAACCAAACAAGGACGCTCAGGCCGAAGCACATTGGCCACCGTGGCGAGCGATGGCCCGTCGGTCTCACCCTCGAACCGCTTCGTTGTTTCTGGGTTGGTCGCCGAGCCAAGCAGCCGACCGGTATCACGGGGGCGGTGCCACTGGGAGCCGGACACAATGGTCGCCAACGACTGGGTTGCCGCCCGGAGACCAGCGGCCAACGGAGCGTCGGCGGGCCGCGCTACTTTCGAGCTCAAGCGCGACGAAGGCCGCAGATTCGGCCCGGTCGAGACACTGCCAAATCGGGTAACCCTCAGGACGAGGACCTCGTCGCTGAAGCTGGGTGCCGACCGCCCCAGACCAGTTCCAGAACTCGTCGTGGAAACCGACGCGATGAGGAACGTGTCGACTCCGTGATCCTCGGCGATCGCCGCGACGTAGGCGTAGAACGCAGCATCATTCTCGGTGTCGAGAAGCACAGCATTGTCGGGGATTCGACCACCGTGCGGGAGAAGCAGTGCGCCGAGCAAGAGGAGTCCGCCACCCACCATGGTCCCGACGATCGAAAACCAGGTGGCCCAAATCAGATAGGCGCCGAAGGTAGCAACGCGGGCCGCAACAGTCCCGTGGACGAGCAGGCCAAGGGCAAACCGGGCGGCGAACGACAGTGGCTTGGCCGCGCCTGCTTGTTGACTAGCGATGCGGGCCGTCGTCCCATCGGGGTCGACGTTGTAGTCACAGGTAGCGCACCACGTGACAAACGAAGGATCGTCGGGATTGACCGCACCGCAGTGCGGGCAGGTGAAGGTCGTGCCGTCGCTCATGCCTCAAGCAGGGTTCGACGCAGGAGGTCGAGCAGCGTGATGGTGGAGAACTGACGGATCCGCTCGGATCCCCCGGCAGTCGAACGGTGGTCGCAATGGCGCCGTCGGCTGAGGCGACGGCCAGACACACCGTGCCAACGGGTTTACCTTCGGACTCATCGGGGCCGGCAACACCCGTGGTCGCCAGTCCAATGTCGGCCTTCATGATGCTGCGCACACCCTCCGCCATCGCCACGGCGGCCTCCTCCGTGACGACCGGTCCGTCGGGAACCCCAAGGGAGCGACTGCTTGAGATCGGCGTGGTAGGCCGTCAACGTTGCTGCGAACGACTCGCTTTGCTCCTGCACCGAACATAACCGCCCCGACACGTACCCCTGCGGTCAGCGACTCAGCGACGGCCACCGTAAGACCGGGCGATCTCCCAACAGCGCCATCACGGTCGACTCCATGTTGTTGCCTTCGTCGCCGGTGGAATCGACGGCAAAACACGACATGGCCGATGAGGGTCCGCAGCACCGCTTCTTCGGCGTCGAGCATCGCCTCTGCGGTTTGGTCGTCGACCGCTTTGGCGGTAATTCGACCTTGAGCCTCAACGCCGCTGGCGAGGAAGGCGATGGTTGGATTGCCAAGCACGTCGAGTTCGTCGATCCGGCCGCAAGAATTTCTGCCAATCCCGACTCGGAGACCTCCCCCACGTTCGCAGAACCCGGCTGCGGATAACGGCGGGCTCGCCCGAGCGCGCAACCAGATCGGGAAGCACGGTGCCCGTGACCATCTCTTTCATCTCATACGGCACGCCGGGGACCGCGTAGATCACCTTCTCGACACCATCGATGGTGACCGGACACACGAGTCCCGGCGCCGTGCCAGGTTGCTGGGCCATTGTGGCCGCTCCGACGGGGACGAGCGCCTGGCGAAGATTGTTTTGCGGCATCTCGCGGCCACGTGCCGAGAACATGGCCCGAATACGCTCGGCAACGACATCGTCTGGCACGAGTTCGACGCCCATTACCTTGGCAATGATGTCGCGCGTGATGTCGTCTTGGGTCGGGCCAAGGCCACCACAGCAGATCACCGCATCGGACCGTTGCAGCGCTTGTGAGATAACGGCCTCGATGCGAGCGGCGTTGTCGCCGACCTTGGTTTGGTAGAACGAGTCAAGCCCCACCATGGCCAGCTGTTCGCCGATCCACGATGAGTTGGTGTCGACAATTTGGCCGAGCAATAGCTCGGTTCCCACGGCAACAACTTCGACGCGCATTGTGCGACTCCTTGTGATTCCCGGTTGGTGGTTGTGCGGAACGGTCGTGTTACTCGGGCGGCCGGACTAGCGCTGGCCGTTGGTTCGCAGGGCGCTACGACCATCGAGAAGATACTGGATGCCGCTCCACCAGGTGAAAGCAACCGCGAGCCACAGCAGGCCGTCGGCGACCCAGAGGGCACTGTCGAGCAGGGGGAACATGGCTGGTGGAGACGGCGATTCCCTGCACGAAGTTGTTCCGTATTTGCCCGACTTCCGGGCGGGGATTGCGAGTCCCTGCTTGGACCAACAGGAGCGATATCCTGGATGCCAACCTCACGAATAGCAATGAGCACGATTGGCAGCTCCGGGGAATCGACCGATGTCGACCAGGGCCCAGCCAGCGAGCAGAATTACGAGCTTGTCGGCGAGCGGATCGACGAAGGCACCAAACTTGGTGGGAGTGGCCGCCTGCCGAGCGAGCTTGCTGTCGACGAAGTCGGTGGCACTCCAGATCCACCCCAACGTAAATGCGATCCACGATGGGTTGTTTTGGCAGGATGATACGCAAGCACCGGACTGGCGAGCGGCAGACTCACGGTCATCGCATTGGCGGCCAACGCATAGCGTGAACTGCCGATGAGATCGAAACGCTGCTCGGTCGCGGCGCTCACGGGGCGGTCACCGATTCGCCAACGAGATCAGGACCCTCGGCGCTAACGACGACGACGTCATGGAATTGGCCGACGGCGAGTGTGTCGGGTACCCGGACAATGCCATCGATTTCCGGGGCCTCTCGATAGGTTCGCCCTTCGCCGATCCGATCGACGAGGACGGTGACCGTCTCGCCGATGAGCGCATCTCGGGACTCCGCGGTTATCCGGTCTTGCATCTCGCTCAGCTCCGCCATGCGCTCGCTGACCAGCGACGCGGGGACCTCGCCGTCGAGATCGGCAGCATAGGTGCCGTCCTCTTTCGAGTAGGAGAAGAAGCCGCACCAGTCGAGGCGGACGTCTTCGACAAAGCGGAGCAGCGCATCGTGGTCGGCTTCGGTTTCGCCCGGGTAGCCGACGATGAAGTTCGACCGGAAGGTTGCGCCTGGTTCGAGCCGGCGGATGTCGTTGATCCGGTCGGCGAAAATCTCGCCGGAGCCCCAGCGGCGCATACGACGAACAAGCGGTCGTGACACATGCTGGAGCGAGAGGTCGAAGTAGGGAACACCCGTCGCCAGGATGGTCTCGATGAGCTCGTCGGTCAGATCGCTCGGATAGAGGTAGAGGAGCCGAACCCAGTCGGCGATCTGGGCGACCGACGACACGAGCGGAACGATGGATCGCTCACCAACGCCCTGATCCCGGCCGAAGGCGGCCAGGTCTTGGGCAATCAGCACGACTTCTCGGGTTTGGAGCGACCGCACTTCGCCCAGGATCGAGTCGATCGTGCGGCTTCGTTGCTTGCCCCGGAAGCTTGGAATGGCGCAGAAGCCGCAGTTGCGGTCGCACCCCTCTGCCACCTTGACGTAGGCCCACGGCGCATCGGCGGCCGGACGGGGCAACTCAAGCAAGTCAAAGGCGGGCACGCCGCCTGCTCGTTTCGTCGCCCCCAGTGTCACTGGCACACCGAAGCCGGCGACCTGGTCGACCTCGGGCAGGGCGTCGGCTAGTTCCGACCCGTACCGCTCGGCCATGCAGCCGGTCACGATCAGTTCGGCACCGGCCTTCTTTATTTCTTCGAGCGACAGGATCGTGTCGATCGACTCTTGCCGGGCCTCCCCGATGAACGCACACGTATTGACGACGACGACGTCGGCGCTGCTCGCGTCGGGGGCCGCAATCAAGCCATCGGCCAGGAGTGTCCCCACCAGTTTGTCGGAGTCGACCTGGTTCTTCGGGCATCCCAGCGTCTCTATGAAAAACCGGCGTGGGGCGACTGAGGACATGGGCGGCTCATCCTAGTCATCCGCCGGTCAGTTCGCGGCTCGGGCAACCGGCCTACGGGGCCTCGAGGCGTCGCAGTCGCCGCCATTTCGCCAGCACAAGGCCCGCTCCAGCGACGAGCACCACAACGGCGACGAGCGCAACAACGCTCTGACGCCGGTCGGTGTCGACCAGAACGACGGTTGTGCCTACGACCGGGAGGGCCGGGGCGGCGCCGGCCTCGTACCGGAAGGCGAGGAATCCTGCGGTGTTGTCGGAATCGACGAGTGAGGTCAACGTGTAGTCAAGCCGGTACGGGCCTTCGGTCGGCCCGGCATCGAGATCGATCAACACGACGTAGGCCGCTGGTTGGCGAACGGTGATGGGGACGTCGCCGTCCGGTCCCACCAGGACGACGTCTCGGACCTGCACGTCCTCGCTCAGCACGAGTTCGATGACCGAAAGATCGCCGCCGACGGTCTGGCCGGCGAACGGGGAACTCGCGATGAGGTCACCGTGGGCGAACGCCCGCGCTGGTGCCAGGGCGACGAGCGCGGCGACGGCTACAACGACCAATCGCCTCACGGTGGCACCATCACGATGTGAGCGATACATCGCCCGCCAGCGTCGACACCCGTGCCCCGAGTCCGGCCCCGCTGCTATCGGCGACCTCCTGCACCACGACGTCGATGCCGAGTCGGTCGTAGAGGCCCATCAAAAACGCACGGCGAGCGTGGCGGATCGTGAGCGTCATCAAGCGCGACTGGTGCGCCAATGACCGGGCCGGATGTGGTGTGGCGGCGCCCCACTCGATGAGGAACGGCACCGCGCCACCAAAATCGTGAACCGGCAACGACAAACGCCACGAAAGGAGGTCACCGCGGCGTCAGGCGTTCCATCGGAAATGGTTCAGTGGTCGCTACGCCTGCTGCCTCATAGGTCGCCCGGGCGGCATCGAGATCATCGACGGCCACGGCGAAGGTAAGCAGTACGGGCTGGCTATCGACTAGTTGATCGACCCCAAAAGACCGCGGACCGACGTGGTCGACCTGAGCCGGGTCGGGGCCGATGAGCTCGAGATACGTGGTGGGACCAAGGCCGACAAGGGCGTTTCGGGTGCCCCGACCAACGTGGGCTCCCCCCGGCTCGGCGGCTTCGCCGGCGACCTCTTTCCACCAGGCCTCAAGGCCATCCAGATCGTTAGACCCAACGACAAGATGATCGATCGATGACAACACGAAAGCTCCTGCGACTATGACCTCGGGTGGCGCAACTCAGCGGCGGGTGAGCGCCGCAAACGCCGCGTCCTGCGGCTCTCCAACGTAGGCCAACATCAAGAACAGTACGAAGACGCCGATGAAGAGCGCTCCCTCGACCCGGGTGAAGGTGCCGCGGGTCCGCATGGCGATAACCGATCCAATAGCGACGACCAACATGAAGACCAGATCGAGGCCCACAAGCGAGCTGTCGGCGACGGTCCCATCACCAAGCAACCCCACGAGTCCGCCAACGGCGAGCGCATTGAACAGGTTGGATCCAAGCAGATTGCCGACGATGAGTTCGTCTTCGCCCTTGCGAGCCGCAGCAATAGCCGTCACGAGCTCGGGCAGCGACGTACCAATCGCGACGAGCGTGACGCCGATGAATCCGCCGCTCACCCCGGCCCGGTCGGCGAGGTCGAGCGCACCCCAAACGAGGACCCAGGCGCCACCAACGGTCAGTGCCAAACCCACAAAGGTCCGGATCATTTCGGTCAAGGGGACGATCTCGACGCCCTGGGTGAGTTCGGCGACGTCCTCGCTGAGTTCTTCGTTGTCGGACGTTCGCAGCAGCAACGCCAACGCAGCTGCCAACGCCACAAACAAAATGACGCCTTCAACGGTGCCAAGGCCGCTTCGCAACAAGACGGCGAACAAGACCGCTGCTCCCGCAGCCAATGGCGCCTCCCGCTTGAGCACGCCTGACCCGATCGAAATCGGGATCACCAATGCCGCGGCACCAAGGATCAGCGACAGGTTCGCAATATTGGACCCAATGATGTTGCCGATGCCAACGTCGTTGTCGCCCCCGGCTGCCGCAATCGCCGACACCAGCATCTCGGGCGCCGAGGTGCCAAACCCGATGATGACGGCGCCAACCACGATCGGCGACAACTCGAACACCACGGCCAGGCGCGCCGCTCCGGTCACAAACTCATCGGCCGCACGCCACAAGATCGCAATGCCAAGGCCAACCGCGATAATCGCCAACAACATGGAATCCCCATCAAGCGTCAGCGACTAGTCCGGCATCCGGTAGCCGGGCGGCGGGGCCAAGGCTGGGTCGAACTCGTCGTCGGCGAACTCATCGTCGACACCAATCGAGAGATCACTCACCTGGTCGTCGCTCGTGCGTTGGTGGCGCTCGGCCGTCTCATGCTCGACGGCGTCGATGTCGAAGACCGACGTGGGCGCCGGCCGATCGAGGTCGATGTCGTCAGACGCGCTCTCGAACGGCTCGTCGTCGGGGACACCCCGTTGGGACGGGGCGACGGCGGGCGATTTCAGAACCTGAGATACGTTGAGCGCGAGTTGATCGTTGACGAGGTCGGCCGTGCTCAAGGCGGCGATCGACGGGTTTGGCACCACGGTCGTTTGCTGCATCGCTCGCATTTTGGCTGGCCAGCGTCCGTTGTCGAGGTCTTCGGGGGTCATGAGCACGTCTCGCGCCTTCGACCCGATCGACGGACCAACGACCCCACGTTCTTCGAGCAAGTCCATCAGGCGTCCGGCACGGGCAAAGCCAACGCGAAGCTTGCGCTGAAGCATCGAGGTCGACCCAAGTTGAGACCGGACGATGAGCTCCATGGCCTGCATCATGAGATCGTCGTCGTCCTCGTCGCCGCTCGTTCCACCCGGGATAATCGCCGCTCCCTCGGCCTGCTCTTCGCCGAGAACACGTGAGTCGTAGGCGACGGCCGGTGCCTGGCCTTTCCAATGGGCCGCAATTTCCGACACTTCCTCTTCGGTGACCCAAGCACCTTGGAAACGAGTTGGGGTGCTGGTCGAGCCATCGAGTAGGAGGCCGTCGCCCCGCCCAACCAGGCGTTCGGCGCCCTGCTGATCGAGCACAACCCGGCTGTCGGTGAGCGACGACACGGCGAACGCGAGGCGTGCGGGAACGTTGGCCTTGATGAGACCGGTGATCACATTGGTCGACGGCCGCTGGGTTGCGATCACGAGGTGAATACCGACCGCACGAGCCTTCTGGGCGATGCGGCAAATCGACTCTTCAACGTCTCGAGCCGCAACCATCATGAGGTCGGCGAGCTCGTCGAGAATGATGACGATGTAGCTCAGCTTCGCGTAGTCGACGTGCTGGCCATCGGCCGTTGGCCGAGGGGCAAAACGGCCTTCGTCGACCGCGGAGTTATACCCGTCGAGATCTCGCACGCCGACCTCGGAGAGCAGGTCGTATCGCCGCTCCATCTCGCGCACGGCCCAGGCCAGCGCATTGGCGGCCTTCTTCGGGTCGGTCACCACTTCGGTCAGCAGGTGGGGCAAGCCGGCGTATTGGGTGAGTTCGACCCGCTTCGGATCGACCAGGATGAGCCGAACCTCGTCGGGAGTCGAGCGCATCAGTAGTGAGGTGAGCATCGAATTGATGCAGCTCGACTTACCAGAGCCGGTTTGGCCGGCGACCAGAAGGTGAGGCATCTTGGCCAGATTGGCCATGACGGTCTTGCCCGTGATGTCTCGACCGAGCGTTACTTCGAGCGGATGCTTGGCTGCTTTCGCCTCATCGGACCAGAGCAGGTCGCCAACACTGATGATTTGACGGTCAACGTTTGGCACCTCGACGCCAATCGCTTGCTTCCCCGGAATGGGGGCAAGGATACGAACGTCGGGGGTCGCCATGGCGTAGGCGATGTCCTTGTTGAGACTGGTAACTCGGGCCACCTTGACGCCGGGGCCAAGCTCGAGTTCGAACCGGCTAACCGTCGGTCCAACGACAACGCCAACAAGACGAGTCTCGACACCATGCTCGGCCAACGCGCTCGAGCTGGCGACCACGCTTGACCGCCCCCGATCGACATCGTGCGACTCGGACCGCACGAGAATGTCCATCGATGGCAGGGTCCAATCGCCCTTGATAGGCGCAGGCCCGAATGAGGCAGCGGCGTATCCATGACCTGAGCCGACGGCACCTCGATGATGGGTTGGGGTCCCGTACCGTCTGACCACGACATATCAGCGCCGACCGGGCCGTCGTCGGCGTCGAAGTCGTAGGGGCCAGTCGGGGCCTCGACCGCGGGCTCATAGTCATCGGACGGGTCGTGGGTTGCGTCAAACCTGTTGCCACGTAGATCGATGTATAGCTCGTCGTCCTCTGGTCGGCCGCTCAGCGGGGCCGTCTGCTCAAGATCGAGCAACGGTTCCTGAATGCCGCGCTGGGCGTCGACCCTGGTTTGGGGTTCGGCGCGCGCAAAACGCTCCCGCAGGTCATCGATCCATGCGCCGAGCTTGCTCGAAAACTCGCCGCCGTGACCGTGGAGCCGGTCGGCGATCGGGGCGACCGACATGCCGGTCAACAAGATGCCGGCGATGAGGGCAAGCACCAGCGTCCAGAGCACTTCGCCCCAGCTCCCGAGCACAAACTCCATGGCGGCCCCGATGCGAATGCCGATATGGCCGCCTGCCTTCGATACCTCGTCGACCGAGGCGCTGTTTGTTGGGCGCCCGCCAATCATGTCGAGTGTCGCAAAGGCCACGATCACCATGGCGGCGTAGGCCGCAATCTCGCCCAGGCCAGGCGCTTCACGTTGCTTCTTGGTTTTCTTGACCGGCGAGCGGAGCCGATTCCAGCCAAGCGCGAGGAGTCCGAGGGGCAGCAGGTAGCGGAGGCGGCCAATGAAGTAGCCAGTGAGATCGGCGAGACCGTTTCCGACAACGCCCATCGTGGGGGTGTAGAGGCCAAGCGCCAGGGTCAGGCCCAACGCGATGAGCACGATTCCTTGCACCTCGCGCCGGTTCTGAGCGCGCTTCTTTTTTCCCGCCACCGAGGTGCGGGAAGGCGTTCGTCCGCCCGCGGCGCCCCGACCGGCTGTTGTCCGATTCGATGTAGCCACAGTTTGGCCACACTAGCCGGTTATTCAGCCACTCAGCGGGACGCCCACCGATTCTGCTAGGCGGAAGCTAGCGACGTCATGTTTCGACCCGACCGTTTGGCCGTATACAGCGCCACATCTGCCCGGTCGATGGCCGACTCCGAGTGACTCGCCCTCGGCCACCTCGCAGATGCCAGCAGAGAAGGTCACGTCGGCATGGTGACCAGACCAGATCTCGCGAATGCGTGCCGTCAGCGTCTCGGCCAACGGGAGATCACAGCTGAGGATCATGCAAAACTCCTCGCCGCCATAACGGACGAGAAGATCATCGGCCCGGATACAGCTCGCCAAGACCGCCGAGAAGTCGACGAGCAACTCGTCACCAGCGCGGTGGCCATGGAGATCGTTGTAGGCCTTGAAGTGGTCGAGGTCGACCATCACTGCGGTCGTCGACTCCTGGCTCCCTTGGCGACGGCCCGCCAGGATTCGCCGGTTGCCGAGGCCGGTCAGCGGATCGGTGGTCGACTCTTCTTGGAGTTGGTTCACGACCAACTGTCGGGCCTCGAGCATTTGAAAGAGGTTGCCGATGGTCGCAGTTCGTTCCGGGTCAGGCGCCCCGGTGAAGATCAACCTCCGACCCGTCGACGTGAAGAGGATCTCGTCGAACTCCGGGCCGTGGTTGTCGAAATCTCGTCCGGTTCGAGAAGCCGGACATCGGCCGCTTCGGTGAGGCCAGGATGTCTTTCTTGGCCACGGCCATGGCGTCCGATGAGGACGAAGCGTTCGCCACGACGCCCGCGATGCGGGCAAACGCGTGAGCAATCGAGGCCGTCCGTCGGGCCTCGCCAACCAGGAAGGCAACCAGCAGGTAGAGGATCAGCGTGAAACCCATGACGTGCCAGGTATCGCCAAGCACGAAGCCGAGGCGCGTCCCGACGTAGAGGCTTCCGCCGAGGTAACCGCCAGCGCCGAGGACCAAAGGAATGGCGAAACGGGCCCCCGACGAATCACCGCCTCGTAGATAATCGGCACCGAGAACAACAGAACTGCGGGGTTGTTGGAATAGCCACGCTCGATGTAGACCGCCGTGATCGCGGTATAGGCGAGCATTGCTGAAGTACCCGACGGAGATTGAGATGGTCCTCAACCGACAGCCGGCTCGTCGTCGCCAACGACACCGGTGGCAACGAACGCCGCCAACGCCATCACAACAAGCTGACGTCGAAGAAGTGAGGCGCGGCAAGAACGACACCAATAATCCAGATGAATCCGAGGATCATCAACCGCTTGGTCATGCCTTCGATATCCGGACGCCGAGTTCTTCGTCGTAGTCAGTGAGCGTCATCCCCAGTATTTACGACGTCTTGCGGCTAACTAAAGTCCGCCTTGACGTTCCAGCGCAGGCGGCGAGACAAACTCGAAACGCCTGGCATAGGTAGGCCGAGTCGGGTGGCCCGGCGCTAAGCGCAGCCGGAGATCGAGTGGGACACCAGCTTGCTGGCCAGTGCACAGTGTGACTCTGGTCTCGATCTCGGGGTCGAGCCGGCCCCAGCTGAAGCATCATCAGGGCGAAGTCGGCTCGAGACAGTGGGTCACGACCAGCGATGTTGAGCACGCCGTGCACGTCGGGCCGCTCGACAAGGCCGGCAAGCGCAGCGGCCAACGCGGTAATCTCCATCGGTTGGCGAAGGACGTCCTGCCATAGCGTGATCAGTTCGCCAGCATCGAGGCGGTCCGCCAGTCCAGCCGTGCCCCGATCAATTGACGCCAGGCCATAGATCAGCGACGTGCGAACGATGACGGCGGCTGGGTTCGAGGCCAGGATCTGCTGCTCACCCTGAGCTTTCGATTGACCGTAGGGCGTCATCGGCGTAGGCGAAGCGTCGTCGGCGTAGGGACCGGAACGGCCGTCGTGCACCATGTCGCTCGACAGGGCCACCAAGCGAGCGCCATTTTCTGCACACCAGCTCGCCAACGTCCCGGCCGCCTCGGCATTTACTCGACGCAAGTCGTCATCTGAGAGCACCTGCTTGCGCGGCCGCACAATGCACGATGCCCTCGGCGCCAGGTCGTCGAGCAGGCGCCTGGTCTGCGCCGAATCCCGAAGATCGAGCTCGGCCCGCGCCCGCCCACACGCCCGCACCCGCACCCGCACCCGACGGACGAGGCACGACACACCCACCGTGCCGCCGTTCCACGCCTGGCAGAGATGCGACCCCAGGTAGCCCGAGGCACCGGTGACAAGCAACGGCCCCTGCCGCATTGCGTTGTTGGTGTCGCTCTCGTGGGCACCGAGCGACGGGCACGATGATCGGGCGGAGCCGGGTGCGGTTACTGACAAACGCCCAAGCGTGCGACGAGTGATCTTCTCGAGCTGGCCCGCGAACGGACCCCGTCAGCGATGGCCTTTTCCACTGCGTCACGCACCGATTGAGAAGCTGCGTCCTTACGGAGTTGGTCGCCTTCAGGGCCATCGACCCATCCGCGGCTAACGATCTGGGGCAAGCCGACGAGTTCGGCGTTGGCCCCCTTGATGACGAGCGCAACGACGGCCGACACAAACCCATCGGTGCCAAGGGTTCGCCGCTCGACCACGACACTGTGGTCGAGGTCGCCGACGGAGCCATCGACGTAGATGTATTCGGCCGGGAAGCTTTCGCCTCTGGTGATGCCGTCGTCACCGAGCACGATGCTCTCACCCGTCTTGGCAGATGAGGATCTTGTCGGCCTTGGTGCCCATGCGAGTTGCCAGACGGGCGTGCTCAACGAGGTGGCGATATTCACCATGGACAGGAACGAACCACTCGGGCTGCACGATCGAGTGCATCACTCGGAGTTCTTCGGCCTTGGCGTGACCAGTGGCGTGCACCCGAGCCGTTCCCGAGTGGACGACTTCGACGCCACGGCGGATGAGCCCATCGATAACGCAGGACACGCTCGACTCGTTTCCGGGGATAGGGTGAGACGACAAGATGACACAGTCGCCATCTTTCATCGAAAGGAACCGGTTGTCGCCGGTTGCCATGCGACCAGTGCCGACATCGGTTCGCCTGTGAGCCGGTGCAGATGACGCACAGCTTCTCGTCGGGAATGTCGCCGACGTCAGCGATATCGCGCAGGTGCGTGTCAGGGATTCGCAGCAGCCCCATCTGGCGGGCCAAGGCGACGTTGTTGTTCATCGAACGGCCAAGCGTGGCCACGATGCGACCATTCGCGATGGCCGCGTCGGCGACCTGCTGGACGCGGTGGATATGTGACGCAAAACAGGCCACGACGATGCGTCGCCCTTCGCGCTGCATGAAGAGGTCGCTGATCGATTGTCCGATTGAGGTTTCTGAGTCGGAGAAGCCGGGTGATTCGACGTTGGTCGAATCACACAAGAACAAGCGGATGCCGTCGTCCTTGGCCAGGTGGCCGATGCCAGCGAGGTCGGTCAGGCGGCCGTCGACCGGTGTCATGTCGAGCTTGAAGTCGCCACTGTGGAGAATCACACCCTGCGGTGTGTGGAACGCGGTGGCAAACCCATGCGGGACCGAGTGGGTTACCGGAAAGAACTCCAGATCGAACGGGCCGACCTTGATGCGATCGTTGTCACTGACCTCGATGAACTCGGCCTGCTTGAGCAGACCCTTCTCGCCGATGCGGTTCTTGGCCAGTCCGATAGTGAGGGGCGAGCCGATGATCTTGAGCGGCATCTCTTCGAGCAGGAACGACAGCGCGCCAATGTGGTCTTCGTGACCATGCGTGGCCACGACGCCTTCCACCCGGTGCTTGTTTTCCTTCAACCAGGTGAAGTCAGGCAGGACGAGGTCGATGCCGGCCATGTCGTCATCGGGAAACATAAGGCCACAGTCGATGAGCATGATGCGCCCGTCGACTTCGACTGCCGCACAGTTACGACCGATTTCGCCGAGGCCACCAAGGAAGGAGACGCGAACTTGGGAGGGCATCAGAGTGACCGCCCGAGTCCGGTGAGCACCGACGTGGCCCGCTCATTGAGCGAGTCTGGTGCGGGACCCATGGGCGATCGGCAAGTGCCAACGTCGAGACCGAGCAAGTTCATAAGTACCTTTGATGGAACGGGATTTGGTGCGTCGTCTGATGTCTCGAATTGGTAACTCGGGATCATCAAGGCGTTGAGGCGACGAGCCTCAGCAACATCGCCGCGTGCGAATGCGTCAAACATGGCCGACATCTCACGGCCGGCCCAGTGGGTGGCAACGCCGATGACGCCGATGGCGCCCACCGCGAGCAGAGGCAGCGTCAGCTTGTCTTCGCCGGAATAGACCATGCCTGATCCATCGAGCTTGGCGATGAGTTGGGCCGTTTCAGCGACATCGCCCGCCGCATCAGCAGCCCCGACGATGATGTTGTCGACTTCGAAGAGCGACAGCAGAGTATCGAGGCTGATCTTGCGTCCCGAGCGGACGGGAATGTCGTAGAGGACGACCGGCTTTTCGGTCGCCGCGGCGACGGCGGTGAAATGGGCGTGCAGGCCACTTGTGATGGGCGGTTGTAATAGGGCGTAGCGCCAGAATGGCGTCGGCACCAGCGGCGTCGGCCATTTCGGTGAGTTCGACCGCCGCTTTGGTGTCGTTGCTCCCGGCGCCTGCGATGACGACGTGATCGGGAATGGCCCCCGCGGACTGCCGTGATGAGGTCGACCTGCTCGCGGTGGGTCAGCGTGGCCGATTCACCGGTCGTACCAGCGACGACAACACCATCATTGCCGTGCTCAACGAGATAGCGGGCGAGCTGTTGGGCCCCGTCGAGGGTTGAGGGACCCGTCGGCCCCAAACGGGAGTCACCATGGCGGTGAGAACCGTGCCGAATTGTGGCATTAGTGCGCTTTCTCTGAGGCCCGGTCGATGCCGAGAGATGCCAACAAATCTTCATGCATCTCGAACCAGACCGTGTGGTACGACTCCATGATCCCGGCTTGGTGAACCATTCGGTCTCGCCCGCTCGGACCTTTTCGAGCGCCGAGGTGGCTTGAAACGTGGATCGCAAATCGGCTGAGCTGCTCGCCGGGTGGCACAGATCGGCTGGACTTTGGCGTCAATGGCAGCAAGCTCGGCGACAACGCGGCGTCGTAGTCGGCGTCGGCGTGGTCGTTGAGTTCGTTTTCGCCCTTCACCTGCCAGTCGGTGCAGACCTGGAGCATTGCTCCATTGAGCGGAAGGAAGTCGTCAGTAACACTGCTGCACGACAGCTCAGGCCTGGCGTCGAGTTCTTCTCGCAACAGGCGCTCGTTTTCGGCACGCCCCTCAGCGGTCATCGTCCAGCCCGTTGCGGCGTCCGTCGCGATGGGGTGGAATACGCTTCGGCCGCTTTGACGAGCGCAGCGTCGGTCGTCGACACTCCAGGCCTTGAAGTTCGGCAATAGTGTCAGCGCCGGTGAAGCCCTTGAGGCGAAGATAACAGGTGCCAGCAGTTCGATCGAGGAGTCGTTAGCCGCAAGCGCCCACCCTACCAGTGTCAGTCGGTGGAGTCCGAGGCGATCTCAGACGATCGCTGCCGGACAAGCTTGCGAAGGAGGTGAAGGTAGGCGCCAGCTCCAAGAATGGTGAAGGTGAGTCGTGCGCGGCGTACGAGAAGTAGGTGCCATTCGTCAAGGGGGGTAGCTCAAGCGCCTCAGGCACCACGTCGGCCGCGCCCACCTCAGGGAGCGGCACCTCGGTCGGCTCAAACTGGACCCACGCCGAAACGGCATTGATGCCAAATCGGTCGGCGAGCAGTGCCACGTCCGGGCGAGGAACCCGCTCACCGGTTCCCGTATCGGTCGCACCAGGCGCCATCCTTCACGCCTCGATATCCGCCACGGAACCAGCCGTCGAGATGTGTGGGATCAAGTGGCGGGCAGTCACCTCGTCGCGCAGGATGAAGCCACGGTTGACGAGAACATCCTCGCCATCGTCGGTCACGAAATGCGCCCACGACCAGTCGCCAGCGACGCCGTCGAGCGAACGGTTGGCCACTCGGGTCAGCTCGTCCTCGACATAGTGACCAGTGTCGGACACCGGCTGGAAGGCGATCTCGTCTGGCGCCAGGTCATGAATCTCACTGATCGGCACCGGCGCCAGCTGTGCTCGGGCCTCAACGAGCGCATTCGGCGTCTTTTTCTCGTCGAGCCGGCGGAGCTGCCAAACGGCCCAAACGAACGCAATAGCGCCAACAAACAAATGAGACAACAACCATTTCGGCCGGAGGAGGAAACGCCAGTCGCCAATCACAACGGCCAAGGCTAGTGGCCGGGAGCAGACTTAGCGTGTCGAGGCGGCGCACTCGCATGTGCCAGGGTCAACAGTCACGTGGCGCCAACCCGCTGACCACAATTCGCCGTACCCTACTCCCCTATGAAACTCGAGTATCAGGTCGACCCGCCATCCTGGCTCGGGCGTCTCGTCGTCGGTCTCATCGCGGTGTCATTCGTGGCCGCGTGGGCCAGCAGTCTGCTACTCGCCAACTTCATCGACCAGCACCCGCTCGCCCTGATTGGTCTGGGACCAAGCGATCGCAACCTTGCGCTGACCGTCAACGAGGTCGACCGGGTCTGGTACTACGTGGTTGGGCTCACCCGCCACCTGTCGACCGACCCGTTATTTTATCTCGTTGGCTATTGGTACGGCGACAATGCGGTGGCGTGGGTGGCCAAGCGAAGCAAGTCGTTTGGTGAGTCCGCCGACGAGATCATCCCCCAGTTTCGGAGGTGGTCCTGGGCAGCCGTCTTCCTCATGCCGTTCAACATTGTTTGCCTGCTGGCCGGGGCCGCTGGCTTGCGCTTCCGCACGTTCCTCGCCGTCAACATCACTTGACGCCTGACCCGCTTGTTTGTGATCTCGCAGTTTGCGTCGTTTTTCGACGGCCAGATCTCGGGCGTCGGTGAGTTCATCATCGAAACCGTGTGCCCGTGTTCGTGGTCAGTCTTGTGCTTGTCGGCTGGACCATCTATGGGGTAGCACCGATAGATCCCAGCTCAAGAGCTCGGCGACCTGTCAAACGAGGACGGCACCCACAACCGCCGCTCGGGGTCAGACCCCGCGCTGCGATATGCGCGTACGGGGTCTGACCCCGAAGCGCGGTTTAGGACAGGGCTTGGGCGAAATCGGCGATGATGTCGGCGGTCTCTTCGAGCCCGCACGACACGCGGATCGTGCCGGGCCCGATAAGCGCTTCGGCCTGCTCGTCAGGGTCGAGCGCCGCGTGGTGGTGGACGCCGGGTGTGTAACCAGCGTCTCCGGACCGCCAAGCGAGGTGGCATGGCGCGCCAGCGCGAGGCCTTCGACAAGCGTTCGCCAGCGGCGGCTTCGCCGCCGGCAAGATCGAAGGTAACAAGCCCGCCAAACGACGTTAGCTGACGCTTGGCCAACTCGTGCTGAGGATGGCTTGGCAGGCCGGGATAGCACGTCGCCGACACCTCGGGTCGGGCCGACAAGAACTCGGCCAGCGCGGCTGCGGTGGCCGATTGCTGTAGCCGAACCGGCAGGGTCCGCAATCCACGGAGGCCGCTGGTGGCATCGTGCCACCGGCGATGCGGTTGCCCAGCGCAGCACCGTCCCGATATCAATCGATGGTCGCGCGCTCACCCGTCACCACGCCGAGCTTCGCCGTCATTGTGCCCCGCTATCGCCTTCGTGGCCGCACGTCGGATGACGAGATCAATGCCCGTGCCGGTGTGGCTGCTGGCCGAGCGGTGTCGCCAACGTCCCGAGTCGAGCACCTTGAACGGCCTTACGATTGAGCCGAGTTCGTCGAGGTCGACCAGATCGAGACGGGGTTTGCTGGGCTCTCGGCCAGAATGACGTTGGTCCGGCCCGGTATCACCGCCCGAGCGTCGCACCTGGTTCGGTGCCGTCGACCCACGTCACGTCGATACCAAATCGGGCACACGGCCCCTGCAACAGCTGCCGTGTACCGCCGAGATCTGTCGTGTGGCGACCACATGGCCGCCCGTTGAGCACAGCGCCAGCACCACGGCAGAAATGGCTCCCATCCAGGAACCAAAACGCCCGGGCAGACTCAGCGCCTTCGAGTTCGGCCATCGCGTCTTCAGATGCCGCCACGCTGGGACTGCCGTATCGACTATAGAAGCGTTCCGACCGGGGCGAGAGCGCCATCTTGCGGGCGCTTGCGATTGACGGCTGCTCGTAGGTTGTCGAGTTCAGGATAGCGCCAGCTGGTCATCCGCTCAGCTGCGCCAACTCGTGATGGCAACGGTTGCCTGGCTCAGCGCCATAGTGCCAGCGGCGGCCGCTTCAGGTGTTGACCTTTGGTCTGATTGCTGGGAATCCTCGATTACTGGACACCCAGAACGAACCTTGTTTGCTGATAAGCCAGCCGCATCGCTCAGCAAGTCCGAGCCTGGCACCTTGGGTGTCCGTCCTAGGTTGCCGGACCTCAGGAGAGAGTCACTCTGAATGCTTGCACGGCATCGTAGCGCCCAGGCGGACGGACGCAACCCAAACCTCGCGCGTGGTTTAGCAGCACCCGAATCGCTGACCGCCCTGCCGGCGGTTGGGGTGGCGATGGCGGCAATGGTGGCGGCGCGCCGCCACGGTCGGATCGGGGCGTGGTTCGAGGATCGCGGCCACGACCGCGGCCAAGCTGACGCAGTAGTCACGGCCTACCGCGTCGAACCGACGGCGGACGTTGACCTGCCGCAATGCCGTCGAGGTTTGATCGAGTGTCTTCTCGACCGATGCCACCGACGAGTGGTAGACGCCACGACTCGTGAGCAGGCCCGCTCAAGCACAACGGGAAGACCGATTAGCACGAGTGGACTGACGTGCGGCCACCGCCGACACGGCTATCGCCCCACCGGCACCAACTGCTCCTCCGCCAAGCCAGGGCGTTCCGGCGTCGGTCGCTTACGTCAACGACCAGACAGATCGCGCCATCGCCGACATCGACCACGGCGCCGCGGACCGCCTTCGCCTTGCCCAGTCCACCCAGCCCTTGGACCGAGCGCAGCCCTCGACCAAGCTTGCCGACAACGTCGGTTCGGCGATCGGCGACATAGAGACCGTCGCCCGCTCGTCGAGCACGAAGGCCATTGGCCCGACTCCAGCCAGTCCGAGGAGCTGTGCTTCAAGCTCGACCTCATCCTCGTGCCACTCGATTGCCAACAAGCTCCGATGGCCCGATAAGTCGATCGAGGATGTTTCGATCCTGATCGACTCGTGCCGTCTTTCGGCCAGCGCCAGCGCCAATGCGTCAAGCGGTAGACCGACCTCGTTCGCTATCTCGGCGAGTTCGGTGTCCGGAAGCCGGTGCTCATAGGCCAATGGGGTGCCGCGGCCGCCAGCTCGAACGCGCGCCGAAGCACCTGTTCGTTGGCCGAGGCACCGTCAGCCATTAGATACCCATGACCTGATCGAGTCCGACCGGTAAGCTACGGCGTATCACCAATGCGCTTCGCCGCCAGCAGGACACCCGGCATGAACGAGTCACGGTCGATCGAGTCGTGCTTGATCGTGAGCGTCTGTCCCGCCGTGCCGAGGACCACGACCTGATGCGCTACTGCGCCCCGCATGCGCACCGAATGAATCGGAATACCAGCTGGCCCGTCCGCTCCCCTGGCTCCGTCAATCGTAAAGGACTCGGTCGGATCGGCGGCCCAATCGCTTGAGGCCAACGCCATCCGTTCGGCGGTGGCCACAGCCGTTCCAGACGGGGCGTCTACTTTCGCGTCGTGATGGGTCTCGATGATTTCTGCCGTATCGAAGAACGGCGCAGCGAGCTCGACGAAACGCATCATGAGCACGGCACCGATCGCGAAGTTTGGCTTGTGATCAGGCAGTTGGAGCCAGTGAACTGCTTGGCGATCGCCGCGTGATCGGACTCGACGAAGCCCGAGGTACCGACGACGAGGTGAATGTTGTTGGCTGCGCAGAACTCGATGTTTTCGCGCGTGGCCGCAATATGGGTGAAGTCGATAACGACGTCGACCTCGGCCCCGCCCTAAACGCGTCCTTCAGACGCTGGACACCCGCAAAGCTGCAGTCGACCACCCCGGTACCTCGCAGATATCGATGCCATCAAACGTTGGGTCGACGGCGGCGACCAGGTCGAGCTCGAGGTCGGCATTCACCGCTCGACAAACTGTCTCGCCCCCATTCGGCCGCCAGCTCCATAGACACCTACGCGAATTCCCATTCCTCGATCCTACGCCCTCAGGCCGATTGCGAAAGCGCAATCGTAGTCAACATTCGACGACCGCCGTTCGCGGCGCTCATCTTGGGGCAGGACGCCAAAGAGGCAGACCCGAAGGTCTGCCTCTTTGGTTGTTCCGATGTTGGGGACTGGATCAGTCGCGACTGCGGCCACGGCCGCGGCCAGCACCGCTGCGGCCGCCGCCATTTCCGCGACCTCCGCCTCGGCTGTTGCCACCACCGTTGCCGGGGCGACGGCCTCGACCGCCACGATCGTCATCGTTGGAAAGGGCAGCGCCCTCTGGTCCGAGTTCGCCGAACTCAGCAACCGCTTTCTCGGTGAAGTCGTCTTCGAACGACATCTTCACCGAATCAGCTTTTCCCGAGTCTGACCCTCCAGAAGCGCTGTCGGAAGCGAACGCAGATGCGTCGTCGCCAGCAGACTCCTTAACCTCTAGTTCGACATCGCCGGCAAGCTTCAATGACACCTTGCCGTTGGGATCGATGTCTTCGACGATGACGTCGATCGACTGGCCCAACTCAAGCACGTCCTCGACCTTGTCGATTCGCTTGCCTTGACCAATCTTGGAGATGTGGAGCAGGCCGTCACGGCCAGGCAGGATGTTGACGAAGGCACCAAACTTGGTGATGTTGACCACTCGACCAGGGTAGGTCGCGCCAACGTCAGCGGTCGGGGGGTCGAGGATCAGACGGATCTGACGCTCGGCCTCGTCGACGACGTCCTTGTCACTCGCGGAAATGGCAACGATGCCGACAATACCGTCGTCATCGACACTGATATCGGCGCCGGTCTCGGCCTGGATGGCGTTGATGACCTTGCCCTTTGGACCGATGACCTCGCCGATCTTGTCGATCGGAATTTCGAAGCTGACGATCTTCGGAGCGCCTTCGCGGACATCATCACGGGGGGCCGCAATGGCGCCGTGCATGACCTCGAGGATGGCCAAACGGGCGTCCTTGGCTTGGTTGAGCGCCTGGGCCAGGACATCGGCCGGGATGCCGTCGATCTTCGTGTCGAGCTGGAGTGCCGTCACGAACTCGGACGTACCAGCGACCTTGAAGTCCATGTCGCCGAATGCGTCTTCGGCCCCGAGAATGTCGGTGAGTGGTGTGTATTTGCCATCAGCAAACACCAGACCCATGGCAATACCAGCGACGGGCGCCTTGATCGGCACACCGGCATCCATCAGTGAGAGGGTTGAACCGCACACCGAAGCCATTGAGGTCGAGCCGTTTGGTGAGCACCTCAGACACGAGTCGAAGCGTGTAGGGCCAATCTTCAAGCGAAGGAATCACGGGGAACAGGGCGCGCTCGGCGAGCAGGCCGTGGCCAATCTCGCGACGCTTTGGTCCGCGCATGAAGCCGGTCTCGCCGGTCGAGAACGGCGGGAAGTTGTAGTGGTGCATGTAGCGCTTGCGCTCCAGCGGATCGATGCCATCGATCATCTGGTCCATCCGCTTCATGCCGAGCGTGATGACGTTGAGAACCTGGGTTTCACCGCGCTGGAACAACCCGGAGCCGTGAACACGAGGAACAACGCCGACCTCAGCCGACAGCGGACGAAGGTCTGCCGGACCACGGCCGTCGATTCGGATGCCGTCTTCGACGATGCGGGTACGAACAACCTTCTTGCTCAGTGAGCGGAAGGCCGCCTTCACCTGCTTTGCGTCTTCGTCCGGAAGCGCTTCGAGGACCTCATCACGGAGGGCGCCTTCGGCTACCCCGCGCTCGGCCTTATCGGCGATGCCCATGACGTCGATCATCTTCGCTTCCGCGAGCTTCGACACGGCCGCGAACTGCTCGTCGGTGTAGTCGATCTGGGGAACGAACTCCATGGTCGGCTTTGAGCCAGCCTTGGCAACGAGCTCTTCTTGGAGCTTGATGGCCTGCAGAATGTATTGCTTCGATGCCTCGAGGCCTTCGGCGAGCACGGCTTCGTCGACCTTGGTCGCGCCGTTCTCGTAGTTGGTCCATGATGCGCCGGTACCACCGGCTTCGACCATCATGATCGCTACGTCGTCGTCACCAAGCTGGCGGCCGGCGACCACGATCTCGAAGGACGACTCGTCGCCCTCTTTGTAGGTGGGTGAGGGAGCCATTCGCCGTCGGCGGTGTAGGCCAGGCGAACCGCACCAATGGCGTTTTCGAACGGCACGTCGCTGAGGCGAAGCGCACAGGATGCTGCGTTGATCGCAAGCACGTCATAGGGGTTGGCCATGTCGGCCGAGAGTACGGTGCCAACGATGTGGACCTCGTTGCGGAATCCGTCGGGGAATGACGGGCGCAGCGGGCGGTCGATCAGGCGGCAGGTGAGGGTGGCATTGTCGGACGAGCGTCCTTCACGACGGAAGAAGGATCCGGGGATCTTTCCGGCGGCGTAGGAACGCTCTTCGATGTCGACGGTGAGCGGAAAGAAGTCGATGCCGTCACGGACCGACTTTGCGCCGGTGGCGGCGACGAGGATGCTGGTTTCACCGAGGGTGGCGAGTACCGAGCCGCCAGCAAGACCGGCAAGTTTGCCGGTTTCCAGCGTGAGATCGGGGCCGTCACCAGAGGTGATGGTCCCGGTAACGGAAATAGCTTCCGCCATAAATGGGCTCCTTTTTTGATGTAGCGGCAGCACAACCCTTGTGCGACCTAAGGCAGCCAGATCCCAGATTGCAGTCACCCACGCCATACGTGAGGAACCAGAAACTGGCAGCTGGCCAACCCTTGAGGTGTTCCGATGTTGGAACACAAGGTCCAAGATTATCGGATTGTGATGCAGGTGAGGTGGAGCCCTGCGACCAACGACCGAGCCCCAAGGTGGCACCACAACTCGCCGCGGGCCCGGCCAATGCACCGCGCTGGGGACGCTACGACGAGCGTTTTGGTCGCTACGGGTACCGCCTCACGCACGACCTCGGCTAAAACTAACCGATGGTCACTCCCGTCTCCGAGCTAGTCGTCCCCGAGCTTCCCTTCGTCGAGGGTCAGACCCACGAGCAGGCCAGGGCCGACGTCCAACGCCTACGCGCCGAGTCGTGGATTGTGAAGGGCCTGTTTGGCTCGATCATCACGACACGAGAAGACACGCTTGCGATCTTGCGCGACGATCGCTGGCACCAAGCTGCTCCGCTTCTTGCTCAGATGAGCGGTGTTACCGACGAGCGCTATCTGGCGCGCCAGAAGCGGCCAAACATCCTCACGGCCGAGGGCGACGAGCACCAGCGACTCCGCCGCCTCGTGGCGCCTGCGTTCACACCTCGTCAGGCCGACAAACTCCGCCAGTTCATGGCCGATCTAGCCTCACGCCTGGTCGACGACATCGAAGCCGACGCCAAGCCAGGCGACACGATCACCTTCGATGCCGTCAGCGACCTCTGCGAGGCATTCCCCATACCCATCATCTGCGAACTCCTCGGCGCCCCGGCCGACGATTGGCCGACGTTCAGCCGCTGGGCCAACGACATCTTCAAGATCTTCAACGCCGACCTCATCCACCACACTGACACGATTCTCGCCGCCCAGGAGGAGATCGACGTCTACATCGGCGCACTCATCGAGACCCGCCGAACGAGCCCTGGCGACGACCTGCTGTCCGAGCTCATCGCCGCCGAGGAGGAGGGCGACCGGCTAAGCCACGACGAGCTCGTGATGTTGGCCCAGGCGGTATTGCTGGCTGGCACGGATACGACCCGCAATCAGCTTGGCTGTTCACTGGCCCTGTTCAGCAACCACAACGATCAATGGCGCCAACTCGCGTCAGACCCGGCGACCTATGCGCCCAAGGCGACGGAAGAGTCGATGCGCTACCTCGGAGCCGTCCGAGGTACGGGCCGGTTTGCCTCCGTCGATATCGAATACAACGATGTGCTCTTCCCCGCTGGGAGCATCGTGTTTCCCAGCTTCGTGGCGGCCAATACCGACCCGTCAGCCAACGCGAACCCGGACGAGTTCGACATCGACGGCGAGGGACGGGCCACCCATCTGACACTCGGGTTTGGCTTGCACTATTGCCTCGGCGCAAACCTGGCGCGTGCCGAACTACAGGAGGCGCTTACGGTCCTCAGTGCGCGGATGCCAGACCTAGCGCCAGCTGGCGATCCAGTCTGGGAGCCCGACGGCGTCGGCATTTGGGGTCCCGCCGTGTTGCCGCTGACCTATACGAAGCCCTAGTCGCTTATCGCCTACCTGCCATCGGGCGGCTGCGGGCGCGACGACGCGTGACGAACTACGTCAGTGTGTCGAAAACCTTGCTGTCGACGACCGCGGCGTCGGCCCCACAGAACTGGCAGATCCGCTGAGCCGCAAGGACCTTGGCTCCGCAGCGACACGTTGACAACGCCCGCTCGCGCTTGTGGTCGGCCCTACCGTCCGAGCGATCGAGCTGAGCAAGCTTCGCCCGGAGATGCTCTTCGGTCCACCCGGCGTCGACCATGAGTTCCCACATCGCTTCACATACAAGCGTGAGCTTGGCAATTCGGTTTTCGGTGGCCGCTCCGATCATCGACGCATTCATGGCCTGCGTCTGGGCCAGCGATGGAGAACCGGTGGCGTTTAGGTGCCCGCCGTCGAAGTATGGGCTCGGAACGGTTCCCTGTGCGTCTCGTCGACTGAACATACTCCCATCGTCGACTACATCGCTCGCGAACTTGACTCCCCGGCAGGAAACGGGTCGATGGGCTGAAAACGACCAGGGCCGCTCCGATGGAGCGGCCCTGGTGACTAGAGGATGCGCGTGCTCAGGGGCCGTTAGCGACGCAGGCCGAGTTCGGCGATGATGGCGCGGTAGCGGTTGACGTCGACCTCGGTGAGATAGTCGAGCAAGCGACGGCGGCGGCCCACCAGCATGAGGAGACCACGACGCGAGTGGTGATCCTTCTTGTGCATCTTGAGGTGGGCGGTCAGATGATTGATTCGGTCGGTAAGCAATGCAATCTGGACCTCGGCCGAGCCGGTGTCGTTCTCGGAACGCTTATGGACCTCGATCGTTGCTTGCTTCGAGGGAAGGTTGGCTGCTGCCTTAGTCATGATGATGCTCCTAGATGAATCGTTGGGGTGAGAGGGGACCCTGGGCCCAGCCGTCGAACTCGGTAGCCGAGTACAACAGCAGCGGGCCAGGCTACCGGCCAGCATCATCAACCGCACCTACGAACTACGCCGACCAAGCGGTATCCGGATGGTGACGCAGCCGCCGCCGACTGGGCTCGCACCGATGGTGATCGTCCCCTGATGCGCCTCAACGAGACCGCGGCAGATCGCCAGCCCGAGTCCGGCCCCCGCACCGTCGCGGTGTCGTGACTCACTTCCTCGCACGAACCGATCGAGCGCCTGGTCGGCAACGTCGCCAAAACCAGGCCCGTCGTCGGCGACCGCAACGACTGCGGTTGTGCCCTCTAGCCGAACGTCGACCCAGACTCGGCCCGCGGCATGCCTCACTGCGTTGTCGACGAGATTTCGCAAGCATCGACTCAGCTCGGCGGCATCGACCACGGCGACGACGCTCACCGCATCGTCCATTTCCAGCCGGACCCCGTGCTGGTCGGCGAGCGGCCTGAGCGCCTCGAAGGTAGCGTCGACCAATTCGCGCAGGTCGACGGGCTCGGTCTCGAGCTTTACCGCCTCGGCGTCGAGGCGGGCGACGAGGAACAGGTCATCGACAAGCCGCGACACATGCATTACCTCGGCCCCGATGGAACTGAGATAGGCGGCCGGATCACGAGCGAGCCCATCCTCAAGCGCCTCGATGGCCACACGCATAGAGGCCAGGGGTGTTTGGAGGTCGTGGCCGATGTTGGCAAAGAGCTCCCGCCTGGCCACCTCGTTCGCCTCTGCGAGCCGCTCGGCCTCTCGAAGTCGCGCCGCCAGTAGGTCGATCGATGCGGCGGCGCCGCCCAGTTCGTCTCTCCGGCTCACCCCAGTGGTCGACGACAGATCGCCGGCCGCCAAACGCTCGACGGCCTCGTCCATGCGAATGAGGTCGCGGCTCAACACATCGGCGATCACTTGTTGCTGGGCAACGACCAACAGCACGCCAACGCCGAGTGCGACGATGGTGAGTCGTAGGTCGTGATCCGATGCGTACATGCCAGCAGAGGCAACAGCCATCAGCACGACCGCAGCGATAAGCCCCGTCACCGACACCAACGCAAGCGACGTCCGAAACCGCGACGCCCGTCGGGAAATTGCGGCGATGATCGGCGTCGAGACGAACCCGAACGCAGCAGCCGTTAGCAAGGCAGCGCCAAACACGGTCCGATCGCTGCTGGCGGGTCGCATGGTCAACTCGATGACCAACATCCCTGCCAGCACCGCAGCGGCGAGGAGCGCGGCTAACCGGACCATGGCTCAAACCGATAGCCAAGGCCCCACACCGTCAAAAGACGCTTGGGGTTGGCGGTGTCTTCTTCGATCTTGGTTCTCAACCGCCGAATATGCACGGTGACGGTCGCTGCGTCTTGCCATTCCGGCGATGAGTCCCACACCTCACGCAGGATGTCGGCACGAGAGAAGACAACGCTCGGCGATCGGGTCAAGAAAACGAGCAGGTCGAACTCTTTCACCGTGAGATCGAGCGACCGTGACCCGACCGTTGCGGTTCGCTTCGCCACATCGATGACGATGTCGCCAGCCTCAATGACGGCGTCGCCAGCCGATAGCGGAGCAGCACCGGTTCGGCGCAGGATGTTTTTGACCCGCATCGTTACTTCGCGGGGCGAAAACGGCTTCGTGACGTAGTCGTCGGCGCCAAGTTCGAGTCCTCTGATCCGATCAGGCTCTTGCGACCGCGACGTGAGCATCAAGACCGGCACCGCGCCATCGAGCGACTCGAGCACCGTGAATCCGTCGGCGCCCGGCAGCATGACGTCGAGGATCAAGAGGCTCGGTTCGTGCGTGGCAACGAGCTCGACCACGTTTGATCCGACGCCAGTCTCAACGACGTTGAATCCCTCCCGACCGAGATAGCTCGCAAGCACCTCTCGGACGAGCGACTCATCGTCTGCGATCAAGATGGTCGTCACGTCGGGCGTGCGATCTTGAACTGGTCGCTCGAACGGCTGTATACCGAGCCAGCATGCCGACCGACCGCTCGCAGCGCGACTTGATCGATGTACGAGCCGTCGAATAGGTCGTCGTTGACGTGGAACATGACCGCTTCACCGATCACCAACATGTTCCCATCGGCTTTGTCACCGATTGGCACGATCTGGACGACCCGGCATTCGATAGTGGCCTTGCATTCGCCGACCATCGGCGCCCCAATGAGCGTGCTCGCCATCGGAGTGAGCCCGCACAGCTCAAACTCGTCCTCCTCGGCGTCGAAGCTCGCGGCCGTTGCGTTCATCGCTTCGACAACCTCTTCGGTGACGATGTTTACCGTAAACTCCCCGGTCGCGGTGACATTGTCGAGCGTGTCCTTCCGAGCCCCAACGCCAGGGCTAAACACAACCGTCGGCGGATTGCCCGCGACCGCGTTGAAGAATGAGTACGGCGCAAGGTTTGGGACCCCGTCGAGCGACACCGTTCCAATCCAGCCGATTGGCCGCGGCACGATGAGCGACGAGATCAGTTTGTACCCCATTCCCTCCGGCAGGTCCGAAACCGGATGTGCGATCTTGGTAGGAACAGGTTGCTCTGACATGGTGACTCCGCGGCGCGAGTAGTTGCGTGGGTGAGGCTAGGACAGATCGAGTTTGGCCAGGACTGCAGACGCATGTTGAATATCGTGCTGCAGTTGCTGCTTCAGTTCGTCGAGACCATCGAATCGCTTCTCTGAGCGGAGGAGTTCGACAAACTGCACTCGACTTTTCTGACCGTAGAGGTCGCCCGTGAAGCCGATCAGATGCGCCTCAAGTAGCGAGTGTTCAGCATCCTGGTAGAAGGTGGGCCGCTTGCCAATGTTGACCGCCGCCGGCGTTTTCGTGCCATCGGGGTGAACGTAGATCGCGGCATACACAGCATCGGCGGGAAGGGCCATGGTGCGAGCAACCGCAATATTCGCAGTCGGGAACCCGATCGTTCGGCCGCGTTGGTCGCCGGTTACGACGGCGCCACGTATCTCGTGAAATCGGCCGAGGAGCGATGCCGCCGTGCGAACTTCGCCGCCGGCCAGAGCACGACGTATTGAGGTGGACGAAACCGACTCGTCCTTGCCATCTGGTCGAGGAACAAGCTCGAGGCCAATCACCTGGAAGTCGGCGTCGGCGCCAATAGCTCGAAGGGTGTCGACATTCCCGGCTCGGCTCTTACCAAAAATGGAAGTCGTGGCCAACCACGACGGCCTTGGCGTGGCACACATCGACGATGACGCGGTGAGCAAACTCGTCGGGCGTTTCGCTTGCACATTGGTCATCGAACGGTACGACGACGGCCAGGTCGACCCCAGCGGCTTCGAGCAACTCGAGCTTCTGATCGAGATCGACAAGCTGCAGCGGGGTTGCTTCGGGTCGAAGAACCTGGGCCGGGTGGGGGTCGAAGGTGACGACGGCGAGCTGAGCGTCGAGTCGATCGGCCACCGTACGCGTGGCATCGATCACGGCCCTATGGCCGAGGTGGACGCCGTCGTAGGCACCGATGGTGACGGCGTGGGGCCACGCACGTCGGCTGCGTCGAGTTCACGAATGATCTTCACCGAGCGTTGACGCCAGCGACAACCGGTCGAACCTGCAGCGAAGCTGCGGTGAATACGCCCATAAATGGGCGTAGAAGTGGCCACTTCGGCGGTGGCGGGGGCTAGTTGCCGATGAGGACCTTGGCCGGCTTGAGCTGGCCACCCTGAACCTCATACACCGCCAGCAGCATGCCGTCGGGTCCGGCAACCGCCAAACGACCGCTCCCCGTCGACGGTCCGAGCGCCCGCCCATTCTTGACTTGCTGGGCCACCGTCTCGTCGACGTTGATGATTGGCATACCCCGCACGAGGTCGGTGATTGGCCGAAGCTCAAGCGCATCGAGACTGCAGGCCTCTTCGATGGTGAAGGCCCCAACCGACGTGCGGCGCAGGTTGCGCAAGTGTGCTCCCCCGCCCAGCTCGTGGCCAAGGTCGGCGGCAAGTGTGCGGACATACGTGCCGGACGAGACGTCGACGTCGATCCGATAGACCAGCGGGTCGTCCGTCGGCTCGGTGTCGAAACGCGAGACATGGACCGGTCTGGCCTCGCGCTCCACCTCGATGCCCTCACGGGCGAGCTCGTGCAGTCGCTTGCCGCCCACTCGAATGGCCGAGACCATCGGCGGGACCTGCAGAATGTCTCCGGTCAGCGCGACGGATGCGGCGGCGACGGCCTCGGGCCGCACCACCATCTCGTGGGTGGCCGTGACCTCGCCACCTGCGTCGAGCGTTGAGGTCTCCTGACCAAAGACGACCTCGCCGGTGTACGTCTTCGACGCTCCGGTGATGAACTGCAGCAGCTTGGTCCCAAGACCGACACCAAGGACGAGCACACCGGTTGCATCAGGATCGAGGGTGCCAGCATGGCCGACGCGACGAGTCTGGAGCGCCTTGCGAGCAATGTCGACGACATCGTGGCTGGTGCAGCCAGCCGGCTTGTCGATAATCAGGCACCCGACAGCGCCCGAATCGTTTTTCGATCGACGGGCCATGGTTAGTCGTGAGCGAGATCGTCGGGAGCAGTGTCGTCGTCGCCGACCTCGTCGTCGCTGACCTCGTCAACTGACTGGCTGAAGTCGATGGTGCTCAGCACCTCGTCGATTCGGATGCCAGCGCGAACACCGGGGTCAAACGTGAACTGTACCGTCGGCGTCTTGCGGAGCTTGGCCTGCTTGGCGATGGCAGACTGCACCGGCTTGCGGTGTTCGGCCAGGGCGCTCAGCGTGGCTTCGTCCTCGGACTCGTCAGCAAACGTCGAGATGAACACCTCGCAGATGTTGAGGTCGGCGTCGACATCAACCCCCGTGATGGTCATGAAACCGATGGCGTCCTCGTCGACTCGCTCAAAGTAGTCGCCGATGATCTCCTGAAGCAGCGCGTTGATTCGAGCCGTCCGCGGGTAGTGACGATTGGTCGTCTGGCGAGGTCGCCGACCTTGCGATTTCTTGGCCATTAGTCGTTCTCCAACCAGCTTCGTTCGATCTCGATCACTTCAATTGCAGGCTGGGCCCAGATAAAGCGATCGACGGAGTCGAGCACGTCATCGACGTGACTGACACTACCGCCAACCACCGACACGCCGATCATGGTGCGTCCCCAAAGCTCGAGGTAGTCGACCTCCGCCGCGGCGACGCCCTTCCAGCCGTCGAGCGTGCGCACGATAGATTGCACCACCGATCGCTTCTGTTTGAGCGACTGGGCTCCCGGAATCAGGAGCCCAGCGCGTAGGGCACCAACGAACACAAACAGACCCGTTAGGTGCGCGGAATTTCGCGTTCCTCGAAGGTCTCGATGATGTCGCCTTCCTTGAGGTCTTGGAAGTCGGTGAGGCCGATGCCGCACTCAAAGCCAGCGGCAACTTCGCGGACGTCATCCTTGAAGCGACGTAGTGATTGGACGTTGCCCTTCCAGATGATGGTTCCATCGCGCAGGAAGCGGACCTTGGTGCCCCGGGTGATAACCCCGCTTCGGACCATACAACCGGCAACCGAACCAAGGCGTGGCACCTTGAAGACCTCGCGGACTTCGGCCTCGCCGGTGACAACTTCTTCGTACTCGGGGGCGAGGAGGCCCAACATCGCATTTTCGATGTCTTCCAAGAGCTTGTAGATGATCTCGTAATTGCGGATCTCTACCTTCTCTTGCTCGGCCAGCTCGCGAGCCTTGCGGTCGGGGCGGACGTTGAAGCCAAGGATCGTGGCGTTTGAGGCCGCCGCGAGCTGCACGTCGTTTTCGGTAACGCCACCGACGCCACGCAGCACGAACGAGAGGTTGACCTCCGGCCGTTCGAGTTTCTTGAGGCTGTCGGTAACCGCTTCGAGCGAGCCGTTGACGTCGGCCTTGACGATGAGGTTGAGGGTGGCACTTTCGCCAGCCTGAATCTGTTGGAAGATATCTTCCAAGCGAGCGCCGCCGCTGGTCACCGAGGCGTCACGGCCAAGGCTGGCCAGACGCATCCAGTGTTCGCGGGTATCGGCGACCTTCGAGGCGGTCTTCTCGTTTGGCGCCACGATGAACGTGTCGCCTGCTTCGGCGACATCGCTGAGGCCAAGCACCTGAACTGGGGTTGATGGCCCGGCCGAATCGACGTTTTCGCCCTGATCGTTGTTGAGGGCACGAACACGACCCCAGGCAGCACCGGTAACGACCGGGTCGCCGACGTTGAGGGTGCCACGCTCGACCATGACCGTGGCCACGGGGCCCCGACCGATGTCGAGATGTGATTCGAGAACAGCCCCAGAGGCCCGTCCTTCGATCGGTGCCCGAAGGTCTTCGAGTTCAGCAATAACGCTGAGGTTGTCGAGGAGGTCGGGAATGCCGTCACCGGTCATCGCCGAGAGTTCGACCATGATGGTGTCGCCGCCCCACGCCTCAGGAATCAGGTTGCGTTCGGCCAACTGGGTCATGACCCGTTGCGGATCGGCGCCTTCGCGGTCGATCTTGTTGACGGCCACGATGATTGGCACATCGGCGGCACGGGCATGGTCGAGCGCTTCGAGCGTTTGAGGCATGACGCCGTCGTCGGCCGCGACCACCAACACAACAATGTCTGTTGCGTTTGCGCCGCGAGCACGCATCGCCGTGAACGCCTCGTGACCCGGGGTATCGAGGAATGTCAGCGTCTTGCCATCTTTGGTGACTTGGTAGGCACCAATGTGCTGGGTAATGCCGCCAGCTTCGCCAGCGATGACGTTGGCCGAACGGATCCTGTCGAGCAGGAGCGTCTTACCATGGTCGACGTGGCCCATGACGGTGATGACCGGTGGTCGGCTCGGCCATTCGTCGCGAATCTCGTCGTCGATCTCGTCGTCTGCTTCGTATTCGAGCGTCTTGAGAAGCTCGACCTCTTGCTCCTCGCCTGGATTGACGAGGCGGATTTCGGCCCCGACATCTTCGGCGAACTGCAGGATCATCGAGTCGCTCAACGACTGGGTTGCGGTAACCATCTCGCCGTTGGTGAGAAGGAAGCGCACGACGTCGGCCACGGTGCGGTTGAGCTTGGGGCCAAGATCTTGGGCGCTCGAGGCGCTCGATAACGATGACGCCCTCTGGTGGGGTGCACGCCTTGCGGTGTAGGCCGGCACTGACATTGGTTGCAGTTCGTCGTCGGGACGACGACGACGGCTCTTGCGACGAGGGCGACCGCGGTTTGGACCGCCGCCACCAGGACGACCACCAGGACCGCCCCCACCGGGACGACCGCCAGGACCGCCGCCGGGACGACCACCAGGACTGCCCCCACCGGGAGCGTTACTTGGGCGTCCGCCAGCGGGCTGCGCGTTGGCATTTCGGAAACCACCAGGACGCGGATTGCGCCCGGCGCCGGTCGGGCTGTCCCCGCCACCGGGCGGTGGCGGAATTGGCTTACCGTCGGCGCCACGAGGTGGTCCGGGGCGGTGGAATTGGTTTGCCTGCTCGGGCGCGCGGGGTCCCGCCGGCGGCTTCGGTGCCTTGGGCCGAGTCGGCGCAGCGGGCGCCGCGGGCGCCGTTGCCTTCGCCTCAGGAGCTGGGGCAGGGGCCGGGGCCGCTTGGGCTGCTGGCGCAGGTTGCTCGGCGGGAGCAACGGGAGTAACGGGAGCCACAGGCGCTTCGGCCACGACCGGGCTGGGAGCGGCAACTGGCCCGGCGCAGCGGCCGGGTCGGCGCTGGGTTGGCGCGGGTCGGGCGGCAGCCGGACGAACCGCAGGCGGCGGTGGCGTCGCCGGCTTCGGCACCGAGGCGCCGCTGGACGACACGACTCGAGCCGGTCGCTTGCCCGCGGGGGGCGTTGGCTGCGGCTTGGGCGTCGGCGTGTCGTCGGCCACCGGCGCAGGCGCAGTCGGCGGTGTCGGGTTAGCCGGGCCGCCTTCGGCGGCGTCGGCTCGGGTGTTGGCTCTTCGGGAGCATCAACCGGTTCACGGATGAGACCCTCACGTTCGGCCTTTCGGCGGAGACGATCGGCCTGAGCGTCGACAATGCTTGAGGAATGGCTCTTGACCCCGATCCCGAGCGCGGAACAGAGATCAAGCACCTCCTTATTCGAGAGACTCAGCTCTCGAGCAAGCTCGTAGACGCGCACTTTGGCTGCCACTAATTAGTCATCCTCAACTGGTTTGCTGGTTGGCCAGTGTCGACAGCCTGCGCTTGCCCCAGGGCAAACGCATAGCCTATCGCAGGAAGGGCCTCGCCCCACGCCGAAAAGCCACTGGGACCGACCAAGCTCGGGCGATGATCACCGATCAGACCCGTCGTTCGTCAGGCGGACGGACGCTCATATACGTGCAGCAACCGCGCCAGATCTGGGTGCAGTTGGTTGAGTCGATCGGCGGGCGCCACCTGCGCCCGAACGCGCCGATCCCGCCCCGTCGGACTGCGAGGGCCAGGCAGTCAGGTCGAAGTTCGCGATGGGGCGACTGATCCTGCGCACAACCAGGCACCGCGACCGGGGAGCGTACGGCCCACCATCAGCAGACCCGTCGGCCCGAGTGCCAGCCGCACGAGCTGTGACTGCGGCCGGGTTCTTGATACCGATGCAGCTCCGGATGGGACCATCTGGAGCTGCATCGGTTGGCGATGGTGACCCAGTCTCTTCGACGCCTGACTCATCGGCCGTTGCCTCAGGGTCGGCCACGGCCGTCGCCTCTGCGTCGGCCACGACGTCTACCTCGGCGTCAGCGGCCGGAGCATCGCCCACGGCGGACGTCGCCGCCTCCGCGGCCTCGTCGACCTCGATAACGGGCGACGACGCCCACTCCTCGGCCGAAATCGCGCCGCTGCCGTCGGCGGGTTGCCAAACCTGCTCACCGGTCTCTTCGTTGACGATCCACTCGCCTTCGGCCCATTCTTCGGTGCCGTAGTCTTGACGCCAGCCGCCTCTTCGGCCAACTGGGTCTCGCTCTTGATGTCGATGCCAGCCGGTAAGCCGGTGGGCGAGACGAGCGTTCTGGCCTTCCTTGCCGATGGCGAGAGAAAGCTGGAAGTCGGGAACGATGACCCGGCGGTGCCGGTGTCTTCGTGGATGCGAACCCTTGACCTTCGCCGGCGAGAGGGCTTTGGCCACGTAGTGTATGGTCGTCGCTGTAGGGGATGATGTCGACTTTTTCGCCGTTCAACTCGTTGACGACCATGCGAACTCGCGAACCACGAGCACCGACACACCCCGACAGGGTCGACGTTGGAGTCGTTGAGTACACCGCATCTTGGTGCGATGACCAGGTTCGCGGGCGCATGCCTTCAGCTCGACGATGCCATCGGCAATCTCGGGAACTCGAGTTCAAACAGGCGCTTAATGAGGCCTGGGTGGGTGCGCGACACGACGATCTGGGGGCCTTTGGCCGTCTTGCGAACCTCGACGATGTAGGCCTTGTAGCGTGAACCTGCTTCGGGCGAGGGCCGACCGGCACCTGCTCGGCCTGGGGCAGAAGCGCTCAACCCGACCAAGGTCGAGGAGCGTGAAGCGAGAGTCGGTCTGCTGGACGATGCCAGTGACAATGTCGCCCTCTCGGCCGGGCGTATTCTTCGTACTTCATCTGCGCTCGACCTCGCGGATTCCCTGCGTGAGAATCTGCTTGTGGTCTGCGCCGCGATGCGGCCGAAGTTGTCGGGGGTGACGTCGTATTCGGGACCGAACGGTTCGCCGTCGTCGTCGAGCTCTTGAGCAAAGACGCCAATATCGAACGTCGCCGGGTCGATCGTGACCCACGATACTGTAGGTTCCGGGCATCCGCTTGTAGGCGGACTCGAGTGCGTTGGCCATGATGCCAAACAACTTGTCTAGGGAAATCCCACGATCCTCGGCCAGGGCCTGAAGGGCGGCAATCTTCTCGTTGCTCATGCGTTTCCTCGCTTCTTCTTTGGTTGCCCAGGCTTCGGCGCAGGCCCCCACTCGAACACCGTCCGAGTCTTGTCGATATCGGCCAACTCAATCCGTTGTTCGGAAACATCCGGCAGATCAATGCCATCGATTTCTGTTGCCTTGACCACGATCAGGTCGTCGTCGACGGAAACCAACGTGCCCTTGATACGGCGGGTGTCGAGATGTGGGAGCAGCTTTACGACGACGGTTTCGCCGACGGAACGCTGGTAGTGGGCTGGTTTGACGAGCCGTCGTTCGAGCCCTGGACTCGACACCTCAAGGGTGTAGCGGCCCGGAATCGGATCGGCCTCGTCGAGCACGGCGCCAACGGCTCGGTTGACTTTCGCCAGTTGGTCGGTAGTGACGCCGTCATCGTCGGCGCCAATAACAACCAGGCGAAGGGTTGCCCCAACGTATTCAACGTCGAGGAGTTGCACGCCACACTCAGCGACAACGGCGTCAGCGAGTTCGAAAATTCGCTCTTCGACTGACATCGTGGCACCTCCTGTGGCGATTTGACCTGGTGTGGTCGACTTGGTGTATTCAACGTGGGTTTGCCTGACCCATTCAAAGAAAAAGCGTGGGCCAAGGACCCACGCCTACTGGCTCTGGGCAGTCTACGCCGAACTGACTTCCATTGCGCGGTGCCGTGTGAGCGGCCCCGCAAAAGCCCGTCCTCAGGTGGTTCGGCGCTTGTTGATCAGCTCGACAACTTGCTCGCTGTCGTTGGCGTCTTCGCCCTTCTCCTCAAGGTTGCGTTGCCGGTCTTCTTCGGCCGCCGATCGGGCTGCGTCGCGAGTCGAGACGGCGCGTTCGAGTGCGGCCTCAATACCGTGCTCAACGATGTAGTCGGCCCATTCCACCAGCGTGGCGACCATCTCGGACTCGGGCACCACGGCGACGTTGGTGCCTCGAATGAAGAGGTGGCCGCGCTTGTTACCAGCCGCGATGCCAATATCGGCGTCTCGGGCCTCGCCCGGACCATTAACCACACAGCCCATCACCGCCACCTGCAGCGGGATCTGGCGATCGAGGAACGCGTCTTGGGCCTCTTGGGCCACCTTGTAGACATCGATCTCGGCCCGACCGCAGGAGGGACACGCAATAAGGTCGACGTTCTTGCGCTCGCGCAGGCCGTACGCCTCGAGTAGTTGCCGACCAAGGCGCGCCTCATCGACGGGGTCAGAGGTGAGCGAATAGCGGATGGTGTCGCCGATGCCTTCGGCCAACAGCGTGGCGATCCCGGCCGTGGCTTTCAGGATGCCACCCGGCGGCGGCCCGGCCTCGGTGACGCCGAGGTGAAGCGGATAGTCAGTCTTCTCGGCCAGTTGACGGTATGCCTGAATCATCAGCGGCACGTTTGACGCCTTCACCGAGATCTTGATGAGGTCGAACCCGACGTCTTCGAAGTAGGCGATTTCTTGCATCGCCGACTCGACCATGGCTTCCGGGGTGACGGCGCCCCCATACTTCTCGTATAAGGCCGGGTCGAGGCTGCCGCCGTTGACCCCGATACGAATCGGTACCCCCCGGTCCTTGGCTTCCATCGCCACCGCCTTAATGTGTTCAGGCTTGCGGATGTTGCCAGGGTTGAGCCGAAGACAATGAACGCCAGCCTCGAGGGCCTCGAGCGCACGACGATATTGATGGTGGATATCGGCCACGATCGGCACGGGTGAGCGTTTGACGATTCGGGCCAGGCCGATCGCGGCCTCAGGCTCGTTGCAGGTGCAACGAACGATGTCGGCACCGGCTGCGGCGAGGGCGTAGATCTGCTGGAGGGTTGCCTCATGGTCGGCGGTTTTCGTCGTGGTCATCGACTGGACCGTGATCGGCGCGCCCCCGCCGACCGGCACGTTGCCAACCATGACTTGTCGTGTCAGTTTCCGGGGGAAAGCTACTGCTCCAGCGTCCATCGCCCCACACTACCGGACCACCTCGCCGTAGCGAGCAAGGCCCCGCCTACTGGATCGGTCGAGCGATGTCGAGGTAGATCGTCGAGATGAAGACGAACGCAAGCAAGGACATCACGGCGTAGGCGATGGGCAACGCCTTGGCCACATCGGCCTGATATCGCTTCTCTTTGGTGGAGCGAATCCGTTCCGTAGGTTGCGATCGCCGCGTGTCCACCGTCGAGCGGCAGCAACGGCAAGAGGTTGAAGACACCAACGAAGACATTGACGATGCCGAGGAAGAAGATCGGCACGCTCCAGTCGAAGTCAGGGTTGCCTGCCACTCGAACGACACCGACAACCAGACCGGACGATTCGCTTCTTCGGTGGTGATGTCGACCGCACCTGGCGTTTCAAACATCTCTGAGCCCAACTTGGTGAACGTCGAAAACGAGAACATCGACGGCAGGGCCTCGGTAACGGTGCTCTTCATCGTCGAACCCCAAAGCTCGACGCCCTCCACACCGACCCCTTGGTTGGATCGAACTCGGGTCGGATCCCGAGGAACCCGGTGGTGGAACCATCGGCCTGGGGCAACGCCGCGAGCGTCGTGGTCGTCGAGAAGGTCGTTGCCGCCCGCTCGATCAGAGCGTCACCTCGTCTCCGGGATGGGCAACCAGGTAGTTACGGAAGTCGTCAAAGTATTCAGCGTTGATGCCGTCGACGCTGAGCACCCGGTCGCCGAGTTCGATGCCGGCCTCGACTGAGGGGGTTTGCCCGTCGTCGAGCATGGAGATTTCCGAGACCGTCCAGCCGGGCGCCGCCGGGTCAGCGACGCCAACGCCGGCAATAAGCACAACGAAGAGCACCATCGCTTGCAAAAAGTGCATCATCGAGCCGGCCGTAATGACCAGCATGCGCCGAGGGTACGTGGCCGCGGAATACGCCCGCGGGGCATCAGCGGGATCTTCGACTGGGTCGAGATTGTTCATGCCCAAGATCCGAACAAAGGCGCCGGCAGGGATGGCTCGAATGCCGTATTCGACTTCGCCTCGACGAAACGACCAGATGCGCGGTCCGAAACCGAGGAAGAACTGGGTGGCCTTCATTCCGGTCCAGCGAGCGGTCATGAAGTGACCGAGCTCATGAAGGAAGATCATCAGGAGCAGGCCCATGGCCACAATGAAGTAGCGAGGACCAGCCCAGAACCAGAGCATTGCGAGCAGCCCGATCAGGACCAACGCGCCAAGCGGGTTGTTTCTTTCCTCACCCGGCGCAGCTTCTTTCGGCTCCCGGAACGCGAGCGGCACCTTTGGCTTCTCGGTTGCCGTATTCTCTGTGTCGCTCATCAGTTCTCCAGCTTGCCGACTTCGACCCGGGCGATACGCCGCGCCTCGCGGTCACCATCTAAAACATCGGCCAGTGTTTCTGCGGGTTTACCATCATGGGCCGAAAGTACGGCGAAAATGACTGGGGCGATATCGATCCAGCGGATTCGGCCCGCCAGGAACGCTTCGACGGCAACCTCGTTGGCAGCACTCAGCCAGGCCGGCGCTGTCCCACCAAGGCGACCGGCGTCAAAGGCCAGGTCGAGGCAGGGGAAGGCCGCTCGGTCGGGTGGTTCGAAATCGAGCCGCTTGGAGGCCGTCCAGTCGACGGCCCCAAAGGGCGTGCCGAGCCGGTCGGGATACGCCAAGGCGTAGCCGATGGGCAGCATCATCGTTGGCTCGGACAACTGGGCGATCGTCGCCCCGTCACTGAAGGTCACCATCGAATGCACAACGGACTGGGGGTGGACAACCACGTCGATGTCGTCGAGGGTTGTCTGGTAGCCGAGATCGCCCGCTGGTGTGCCGTAGAGCTCGTTGGCTTCAATGACTTCGAGACCCTTGTTCATCAGGGTTGACGAGTCGACGGTGATCTTTGGCCCCATCGACCAGGTCGGGTGGGCAAGCGCTTCGTCGATACCGACGTTGGCTAGCTCGGCGGCAGAACGCCCCCGGAAGGGTCCGCCGCTCGCGGTGAGCTGGATTCGTTGCACCTGGGCTCGGCTGCGATTGGCCCGGAGGCACATATGAATTGCTGCGTGCTCGGAGTCGACCGGGATCAGTTCTGCCCCTGGCGTCCGCCGAGCCCGCTGCACGAGCGGTCCGGCCGCGATGAGCGATTCTTTATTGGCGAGACCGAGACGCTTTCCCGCCTCCAGACATGCCAGCGTCACCGGCAACCCAGCAAATCCAACGACTCCGTTGATCGTCACGTCGGCAATGCCTGCCATCTGGGCCAAGGCGTCTGGCCCCGCAAGCACCTCGGTGCCCGCCGGAACCCCAGCACGGAGGGTGGCCCCGAGGGAGTCATCGGCGATGGCCACAACCTGCGGGCGCACGAGATTTGCCTGTTGGATTAGCTGGTCGACCGAGCGAGCGGCCGCCAACGCGATGACCTCGTAGCGATCAGGGTCGGCAGCTATGACGTCGAGCGTCTGGGTCCCAATGGAACCGGTGGAACCTGCGATCGCAACGGTCGTTGGCATCGAGACAGCCTAGACGGCCAAAGCCGCTAGATGAGGTCGAGTATCACCGAGAGGTAGTAGACACCGGGGATCACAAACAGGAAGCCGTCGATCCGATCGAGCACACCGCCGTGTCCGGGGATGAGCGTGCCCATGTCCTTGACCCCGAGATCGCGCTTGATAGGCGATTCGGTCAGATCGCCAATTGGGCCAAGAATGCCGCCAACCAAGCCGAGCACCGCGGCATGCCACCAGACGTCTTGGAACGGTGTCTGGCCAAGCAGAGCAAAGGATCAGGCCCGCTGCGACCGCCGTGGCAATGCCACCGAGTGTGCTCTTCCCACGTCTTGTTCTTGCTTGCCGGGTGGAACGGCGTCTTACCGAGCCAGCGACCGAAACCGAAGGCGCCAGTGTCCGAGGCGACGGCGACAACGATGGCCGCGAGCAGCAGGCCGTGACCGTCCTGATTCGGCGCGTTGAACAGCAACACGGCGAAGCTTCCAAGCACGCCGATCCAACCCACGCCGAAGATGGTCAGTGACATATTGAGCGCAGGCTTGTGCTCGTCGGCGCCGACGACATACCAAATAGAACCGAAAATGATGGTCAGCGCGATGACCATGGGGTAGGCGGCTTCGCCCCGGTAGTACACCGAGACCGGCACCGAAGCGGCGGCGGTGATACCAAGGAGGGTCGCCGGATGGAGGCCGTTCCTGCGGAGCTGCAGGTAGAACTCTGATGCGCCAACCGCTGCAGCCACCGTCACGATGGCCAGGAGCGGGAGGTGGCTGGAGACCCGAATGGCGATCAAGGCCAGCGCCGCCATGACCAGACCGACGCCGATGGCCATAGTCACATCGCGCTCGCCGGCCGACGCGGCTGCGGCGGCGGCAGCGGCATTGGGTCGCTGGCGGACGCGCGGTTGGCGAGGCACCTGACGGTCGGCCCGCTGGGGCGCCCCGGCTGCTGCGGGGAGATCCAGAAGGTCGTCGTCGATGTCGTCGAAGGTCAGATTGGCAGCTTCGGCGACGTTCGTGGCGCGGCTGACGCCTTCGACCCCGCTGAAGACCTCGCTGAAGTCTTCGCTCCCCCACTCGGGGTCTTCGCCGTGCCAGCGTGGCCCATCGAGGTCGGACCAGCCGCTGTCTTGACTCGTCGATTCGAGCACGGCCGGGACCTGGCCGGTGGCTGGTGCGGTCCAGTCTTGGAGACCCTTGCTCTCGCTCGTGAGCGCATCGTCGGCGGTGCGGGTTGGCGCCGAGTCACCACCAAGCGAGCCGAGCAGGTCATCGACACTGGTTGGCCCGTCGGCGTCATCTGGTTCGTCATCAACGGGCGTGAGCGCTGTCGCTCACCACGGGGATCGGACCGAAACGATTGGCATCGATCTCGGCGGTGGCTCGAAGAGGTCGAAAATACTCGGTGCTTTGGGTGCGTCGACGGACCCATCGTCGGCAGCATCAATTTCGTTGTTCTCGTCGGACATTGTTCTCCCTAAGGGCACCTAGTGGTGGCATGGTCCCACTAACACCGCTGAACGAGGGCGCAGGCGGCAGGACGAAGTTAGCACTGGAATGCGGAGGCGCTAGACCTCCATCAACTCTTCTTCTTTGTCCGCCAGCGCCGCGTCGATCGCCTCTTCGTGGCTCTTGGTCATCGCATCCAACTCCTTCTCGGCCCGTTGGAGTTCGTCCGATGACAGGTCGCCCGATTTCTCGGCTGCTTCGAGATCTTTGCGACCGTCGCGCCGAAGATTGCGAATCGCGATGCGGCCGTCTTCGGCCATCGCTTTCACTACACGCACGAGTTCTTTGCGCCGCTCAGCCGTGAGTGGAGGGAAGTTGAGTCGCAAGGCGCGACCATCGCTGCTGGGTGAAAGCCCCAGGTCTGACTGACGAATACCACGCTCAATCGCGCCGATGTTGGCTGGATCGTGAGGAGTGACGAGTAGTTGTCGGGCCTCCGGAATCGAGATCGACGCCAGTTCGATGATCTTCATCGGCACGCCGTAAGGCCTCACAGGTGATGCGCTCAACGAGCTGCGGGGCGGCACGGCCACTGCGAATGGAAGCGAACTCGCCTCGAGCGTGCGCAACCGCCTTTCCCATACGGTCCGCGCCTTCCAGAACTAGCTCGACAATCTCACTCATTCCACAAGCGTACCGATGGACTCGCCCGTCAACAGTGCTTCGAGGTTTCCTCTTCGCTAAGAACATCGAACACAACGATGGGCATCCCGTTCTCCATCGAGTGGGTGATGGCCGTCGAATCCATAACGCGCAGGTCGCGATTGAGCACATCGAGGTAGGTGAGGTTGTCGATCTTGGTGGCGGAAGGATCGACGCGTGGATCGGCCGTATAGATGCCGTCAACGGAGCCGTGGGTGCCCTTCAGCAGCACGTCGGCCCCGATCTCGACGGCGCAGGGGCCGCCGTGGTGTCGGTCGTAAAGAACGGATTGCCCGTGCCAGCCGCAAAGATGACGACCCGGCCCTTCTCCATGTGGCGGATGGCCCGGCGGCGGATGTACTCCTCGGCCACCTGGGGCATGCGAATGGCCGACTGGGTGCGAGTCGGCACGTCCTTCTGTTCGAGCGTGTCTTCGCGGCCAAGGCGTTCATGACCGTCGCGAGCATGCCCATATAGTCGGCCTGGGCCCGATCAAGGTCGCTCTCTGCCCCGGTCATGCCCCGCCAGATGTTTCCGCCGCCGACGACGACCGCCACCTCAACGCCGAGCTTCACCTGTGCATTCTTGATGTCTTCGGCCACACGATCGACGACGGCACCATCGATCCCAAATCCTTTTTCACCAGCAAACGCCTCGCCAGAGTTCTCAGCAGGACTCTGTTTCCACTTGACGTTCTGATTGGTCATTTGATCTCCCGGGGATGGCCGTCACTGATTGCTTCGACGAGACTAGCCCGCCCGATGATTCGGTCGGTCAATGAGTAACGGGTGAATGTGCCCGCGAACGACACTCCCGACCCCAAAATGAGTTGGCGGCCCGTGAGGACCGGCCGACTCGGCTCATTCTCGTACTCGTTCGGTGTTTAGGAACCGATCATCACAAAGGCAAACCGGCTAATCGTGCCCGAACCAATGCGGGACGAAACCTTTTCCTTCTCGCCGAACATGCCCTGCTCGAGCAGAACGGAATCGGCAAACCAGGAGTCGATGCGACCTTCGACGATCTTGTCCCAGGCTGCTTCGGGCTTGCCCTCGCTCTTGGTGATTTCGAGCAGCGCCTGGCGCTCCTTCTCCACGGCTTCGGCGGGGACCTCGTCACGCGACAGGTAGCGCGGCTTGGCGAACGCCACGTTGAGCGCAATCTCGTGCAGTAGCTCGGGATCGATGCCTTCGGCCTCGATCAACACGCCGGCGCGACCGCCACCATGGAGGTAGGCGTCGAGAATCTTGCCTTCGGTCGCGGCGAAGTGAGCGACGGTTCCGACCTCGATGTTTTCCTTCACGGTGAGCTTGAGGCTCTCAAGACGCTCGGTGAGTTCAGCAATTGCCTCGGGGCCGTTGGCCAGAACGGCGTTGGCCATGTCTTGCACCAGGGCTTGGAAGGCGTCGGACTTCGCCGAGAAATCGGTCTCGCTCTTGAGCTGAACGAGCGCAGCGCCGGATGCGTCCTGGGCGATGGCAACGGCACCCTCGGAGTTGTCACGGTCGGTGCGGGTCATGGCTTTGGCCAGACCCTTCTCGCGCAGCAACTGGGTTGCCGCTTCAAAGTCGCCGTCGGTCTCGACGAGCGCCTTCTTGGCGTCCATCATGCCAGCGCCGGTTGACTTACGAAGTTCTTGTACGTCCTTGGCGGTGAAATCAGCCATGTCGTTCCTTGTCCACTCGTGGACGCCACGCGTCCCTTGTCTCGTACTCAAATGATTGGGCGCGATCGAACTGCACCCAGCTAACGGGTGGATCATCAGACGATGAGCCACCCGTCGGAGGGGAATTACGCCTCGTCGGCGGGCGCAGCCTCGTCGGCAGCGGCTTCTTCGGCAGCGGCTTCTTCGACCACAGCCTCCGCTTCGGCGGCTGGCGCCTCATCGGCAGGAGCGGCGTCGGCGGCGTCCTTTGCGGCCGCAACGCGGGCTTCGCGGGCGACCGCCGCGGCGGCGGCTGCGGCCCGAGCAGCTGCCTGCTGGGCAGCGATTTCGGCTTCTTCTTCTGGGGTGCGCTCGGCGGCCTCGATCGCTGCTTCGGTACCACCGGGGGTGCCGTGCTTCGACGCGTGGATGAGCTTGCCTTCGGAGATCGCTTCGCTGACGACCCGGGTCATGAGCTCGGCGGCACGAATGGCGTCGTCGTTGCCCGGGATCGGGAAGGTGATGAGATCGGGGTCGCAGTTGGTGTCGACGACGGCAACGATGGGGATGCCCAGCTTGCGGGCCTCGGTCACCGCGATGTGTTCCTTGATCGTGTCGAGAATGAAGACGACGTCAGGCATCTTGGCCATGGCCTTGATACCACCGATGTTGCGCTCGAGCTTCTCGAGTTCACGGGTGTAACGAAGCGCTTCTTTCTTCGGCATGTTCTCAAAATCGCCGGCGGAGCGCATGCGCTCGTACTCGAGCATCTTGGCGACACGCTTCGAGATGGTCTGGTAGTTGGTGAGCATGCCACCGAGCCAGCGCTGATCGACGTACGGCATGTTGACCGAAAGGGCATGGCGCCGGATTGGCTCCTGCGCCTGCTTCTTGGTGCCGACGAAGAGGACCGAGCCGCCATTGGCGACGGTGTCACGAACAAAGACGTAGGCCTTTTCGATGCGCTCAAGCGTTTGCACGAGGTCGAGCACATAGATGCCACCCTGCTCACCGTGGATGAATCGCTTCATCTTCGGGTTCCATCGGCGGGTCTGGTGGCCAAAGTGCACACCAGCGTCGAGCAGTTGGCTCATTGTTACGACAGCAGTCATGAAGAAATCCTCCGGTTAGATGGTGAGGTCGAGCACCCGCAGGTGACCGTGGAATAGACCACACCGTGAATAAGTCGCTAGGGAACGCCTGCCGGTCGACAGACAGCTGACAAGCCTATCGGCGCACCTGCGGTGAGCACCAGGCATTGACGAAAAGATACGCACGTGGACTGGCACCCCACTAGGCACTAAAACACCCAGGTCGCGACCCCGATCAACACCCCAGCAGTGTTTTCGATCACGTCAATCGCTGCCGCTTCGACCGACGCTCGAACGACGGTAGCCAGCCCAACGCAACGGGGGGCGAGGCCGGCTACGGCGAGTGCGAACTCGCGGGCAACCTCGTTGCGCGCCGGCAGGTTGCTGTGCGTGGCGCCAGCACTCATCACACCGGTATCGACGAGACTGTTCACCGCACCGTCCCAACGGGCGGCCTCAGCCGGCACGATCAGGTCGGTCGAGCCGGCAATCGCCACCACGCGAACACCCTCCGGCGGCGTCGCCGGCGGGCTCAGGTGGTCGGGGCCGACCTCGGCCACCTGCTCGACCGAGCGCGCCCTCAGTTGAGCGCCATCGTCGCCCATCACGGTTCCGACCACGGACGCGACTGCACCTGATGAGTTGGCGATGGTCGACGCCGTCCCGAGGTCCGCACCCCCGTGGGGAGAGCCAATCGTCACGGCGACGGCGACCGGCACCGAACCATCGTGTCGCCGGGCGAGTTCCTCGAGGGCGAGACGGGTCACCACACCGCCGAGGCTGTGGGCCGCGATGTCGACCGGGACGCCGGGACGCGTGACGGCGATCTCGTCGATGAGATCAGCGAGTCGGTGAGCCGACTCGTACAGGTCGCCATAGGTGTCACTTGGGCCATAGGTCGACCGCGTGAGCTCGTCCGCCAAGCTCGAGTCGCCCGTACGGTCGACATCGAACCCCGCGGGCGTGCAGCCGCCCGCATAGCTGAAGCCCACAATGTTCTCCGCCTCATAGCCCAGCGCTACCAGGTCGAGGCCACCGATCGAGGCGTCGTCGGATGACGACCCGAGCCCACCAACCTGCACGGCGATGCGGTCGCCGCCGACTGCGCCAACGCCAATGGCATCGGTGGTGCAATCGGCGTTGGCCCACGCCGTTGCCCCGTCAGCCAGATCTCGCACCAGTGAACTAGTGGTCAATTCACCCACACTCTGCAGGATCCCGGGCACCGCACTGGGACGGCTCGTGGCCGATCGGGCGACACCGGCGAGCTGGCTCCCGGATCGGGTGGCCATCGGCGGCGCCACCCCGTCGATCAGGGCAACACGCACCACGGCCCCGGCAAACAACAACGCCGGGTCGACGTAGGTGTCTCCCAGCCGCGCCGTCAGGTGAAAACCCGCACCCGCTAGTGCTACCACGTGGCCTTGCGCGACCCGTTGACCTCGAATAACCCTCAGCTCACTCACATAGGCATAGGTCGATCGCAGACCGTCGTCGTGTTCGACGACGACGAATCGCTGGGACCCGATAGTGCCGCTAAAGGTCACGGTGCCGTCGGCCACGGCATGCACCGGTGATCGGGCCGGTAGATCGTATTCGAGACCTCAATCACCTGACCCAAACCGACTTTCGGGTGGACGGAACGCATCGACAACTGGCGCCGTCACGGGTGGTTGCTACTCCGGGCCGACGCTGGCGCCGTCCCGCTGAGGCCCTGCGACGACAAGCGGAAACCGCCATCCATACGCCAAGTCCGACGGGCCGGAGGCAACGTCGAGACAGACACTTCTTTTCGCATAACTCACCACACTTACTTCGCCGCACGCTGCGACGATTTGGAAGTTTGTGGGGAGGGTGGTGCTCGAGGAGCGCGCACTGGCTGGCGAGCTCTCGCTCGGCCGCCTTGAGCCGACCGCAGATGCAGCACCGCTTTGGTGTGAATCTGACAGACCTGAGATTCGGTGACGCCGAGTACCTCACCGATCTCGGCGAGCGTCAGCTTTCGTAAATAAAGCGTAGGCACGATTTTCTCGCTCGCCCATGCGGTTGATGGCCTCCGCCAGCATCTGGCGCATCTCCACCTGCTCGTAGACCCCACCTGACCTTCGTGCCGATCGGCCAGGGTGTCGCCGAGGTTGCGCTTTCGCCGCCCCCGAAGCTCAGCATCCGTCGAGGGCAACGATGCCAAGCGATGAGATCTGGTGAGATGGTAAGCTGATCGATTGTCAGCTCCATCTCCTGGGCGATCTCCTCGTCGGTCGGCGCTCGATGCAGGGTGGATTCCAGCTTCTGCATGGCTCGTTCGACCGATTTCGCTTTCGCTCGCACCGATCGGGGGACCCAGTCAATGGAACGAAGCTCATCGAGCAACGCACCCTTGATGCGCGAAATCGCATAGGTTTCGAACTTGTAGCCACGCTCGAGATCGAACTTCGTAATTGCATCGATCAGCCCGAACATGCCGTAGCTCACCAGGTCGGCTTGGTCGACGTTCTGGGAAGTCCGGCCGCGATGCGGCCCGCCACGAACTTCACGAGGGGCGCATAAAACACGATAAGCGCATCACGATCCGCGATCGCTTCTCGCGCCTTATAACGCGCTCCAACTTCAGCAACATCGGTTGCATTGTCATCTTGCCACTAGTCCCGCCAAGGTTTGTGGTCCGCTAAGAGTAGGTGAGCTACCCGCCAGGGTGGCGACCCGACGTGTTCGCTCCCACTCTCCGTCGGAACTCAACCACGGAATGTGAGTTTTTGGGCAGAAACTTCGTGGATTTCTTGGGCGGTGACGTCAGCGACGTCGGTGAGATCGATGGTCGCTGGCCCCGTACCAACGGTCGGCCGGCGCTCTTGGAATCCAAGGGCTTCGATACACGAGTGCCGCGCTAACGAAGTCACGATGGGTGAGGGACTCGACTGCTCGGTGATCCATGCCCGGGAGCGCCGGCTGGCCCAGCACGGCCGTCGAGCCGTCAAGGGCAACCACCCCATCGGTCACGAGCGACTGCAACGCCGCCAGCACCATCGGGGCCGGCGCACCCAGCGTCTCGATCAGGCGATTGACATGCGTCGGCTCCGCACTGAGCGCCGCCACGATGCGCCGCTCACAGCCGCCAAACCCGTGGTCGTCTGGGTGAGGCGATGGCGACGGACACGGCATCCGCTGAGGCTCAGGAGTTCGAGAACATCGCGGGCATCGCGAACCGGTTGACAGCCGTCGACGAGCAACGCGTTCGAACCCTCGCACGACTTCGCCAGCACCGAACCCGGTACACCGACGACGGGAACTCCCCAGTCAGCCGCTTCCCCACGGTCAACAGCGCTCCCTTGGCGTGGCTTTCCACCACGACGAGCACGTCGACCAGACCGGCCAGCAAGCGGTTACGGGCAGGAAACCGCCACCGCCCGGGTCCGCACCAGCGGGGCCTCGGAGACAGAAGCAGACCATGGCGAGCCACACGCTCCCACAGATCTCGGTTGGCCCTGGGATAGATGTGGTCGAGCCCCGTGCCAGCAACGGCAACCGGCGGCGCCCCTCCTACTGCGAGCGCTCCGGCGGGCCGCCCCATCGATGCCAAGCGGCAAGACCGCTGACCACCGACACCCCGGCTGCCGCCAGCTCGAGACCCATCGTGCGGGCAACCTGACGCCCCACCGCCGAGCAGCGCCTCGTGCGCTGATGCCAACACGGGCCGGTGCCAGGGCCAGGGACCCTTGGTAGAAGAGCACGCTTGGCGGCTCGGGGTCATCGCGAATGGCCATCGGTGGTCGCTGGGAAACAGCAGCGACAAGCCAGCGTCGTGGTAGTCGGACCACAACTGCTGCTCATCACTGCTTCGGGCCCCGGCGTACCACGATGCCAGAAGCCGATCGTCGATGCCGCGAGGCTGGTCGCTCCGGGGCACGACCCGCCCGGCGCGAAGCGACGCAAGCGCAGCGATCGGGTCGTCGTCGGCCCCGATCCATCGCAGCCGATTGGGGCCCATCCGGGGCAGACTCAACAACACGAGCAGCGCCTGCTGCATCGCCAGGGTCATGCCGCACCACCCAATACCGAGTGAGGAATTGCTCGCAACGTAAGCGCCTGAGCAACCACTTCGGCCGACAGCGGGCCTTCGTGGCCAGCCAAATCGGCCACAGTGAGCGCGACCGCCCTGATTCGCCTCAAGCCCCGTCCGGTGAGTTGGCCCCCAAGAAGTCGGCTCTGCAACAAGGCTTCGGCCTCGGTCGACAACGGGGCGAGAGCGTCGAGCATCGTGGCCGGAATGGCCGAGTTGGTGACATAGCCGCGCTCGGCTGCTCGCTCTCGGGCGACCGCCACTCGGCTTCGAACCACAGCCGACGATTCGCTCGGGGTTCGCTCCAACAGTAGGTAGGGGTCGGGGGGCTCAAGCTCAATTCGTAGATCGAATCGATCAAGCAGCGGGCCGCTCAGCTTCCTGGCGTAGCGGGCCCGAGCCGAATCAGAACAGCGACAGCTCCCGTCGGTGCCGCCTTGGCCACACGGACACGGGTTCATTGCCCCAACCAGCTGGAATCGAGCAGGCATCGTCGCAGTGTGGGCGGCTCGCGCCACCCGAATGACGCCTTCTTCCAGTGGCTGGCGCAGCGCTTCGAGCACCGAGACCGGAAACTCGCCCAGTTCGTCGAGGAACAACACGCCGCCGTGGCTGCAACTTATCTCGCCGGGCCGTAGCCGTTCGGACCCGCCGCCAACGAGCGCTGCACTCGACATGCCGTGGTGGGGGGCCCGAAACGGTGGCCGCTCCAGCAACCCGCCGTCGGGTACGGGATGGCCAGCCGCGCTGTGGATCTGGGTGACGGTGAGCGCGTCGTCGTGCGAGAGGTCGGGCAGGAGTCCGGGAAGTCGGGCGGCCAACATTGTTTTGCCGGCGCCAGGTGGTCCGACCATTAGCAAGTGGTGCCCGCCCGCCGCGGCCACTTCGAGCCCGAATCGAGCGATGAACTGGCCCCGGACATCGGCGAGGTCGGGACCACCAGTGTCGTTCGTGCGTTGTCGCGGACGCGCCACCGCTGGCGCTGGCCGTGGCCGGGTTTTCACGAGAATCTCGACGAGCTCGGTAAGCGTCTCGACCCCAATGACCTTTCCCGGCTGAGCCGCCGCCGCTTCGGCCGCACACGATGCGGGAACAAAAATGGTGTCGGCCTCGATCGACCCGGCGATGGCGATCATGCCATCGACCGCTCGAAGGGACCCGTCGAGACCCAACTCGCCAGCGGCACCGACGGAGGTGAGGTCAGCCGAGTTCAGCAGCTCGGCTGACTTCAGGATGGCCAACGCAATGGGCACATCAAGCCCGGTGCCGTGCTTCTTGACCCCGCTAGGCACGAGATCGACCGTGAAATATCGCAGCGGCCAGCCGTAGTGAGATGACTCCAGGGCGGCCTTGATCCGAAACAACGATTCGCGTACGGCGTTGTCGGCAAGTCCAACAAGATTGACTTTTGGCAAGCCGCTGCCACTTTGGGCTTCAACCATGATTGGTTGGCCCGAAGCGCCAACCACTATTGCGGATGCGATCGATGCGTGCACCGCTACCTCCTCGAAAACTTGTCGTGGGAGGGGGCGCACACCACCGATCGGTTGGCTGCCAACCGAAGCTGACACACTAGCTCGGGATGGCCGAAGTCGCACCGGCCCGGGGCCGGGGCAGCGGGACGAACGTCCGGCACCTTGGGCACTTTCGCCCACACGCTCAACTTTGCCTACCTATTCGGTCGATAGGGATCCAATGCCAGACACCGCCGCCTCATCCACATTTCCCGGTTGGTACCAGGACCATGACCAGGTCGGAACCGAACGGTTCTGGAATGGGAGTACCTGGACCAGTCTCACCCGAGCTACCGCCGCCGAACTCCTCGACACAAGCGACCCGATCGACCCTGAACTGCACGATCTACTCGGGCCAATCGACCCATCGCTCCAATCGCTGCTGGATTCGTTCGAGAGCGAGGACTACTCGAGCGGCGAGAGAATTTCGCGGGTATAGCGCACGATTGCCGCCAGTTCTTCGTCGGTCAAACGCTCACCGAAGGCAGGCATTGCGCTGCGACCTTCTTCGATAACAGCCAGCTGATCGGCTGGGTCAGGATACTTCTCGACGAGGTGACCGCCGGAAAACTTCGGACCAAGGGCACCGCTTCCGTCGCCACCATGGCAGCTTGCGCAATTGCGGCCATAGAGGTTTTGGCCGGCGACAAGCTCGGCGTCGGCACCAGCCGGAAGCTCCGGCGAGGCCGCCCGAGCACAGCTCGCCAGGCCAAGGCCAACGAGCCCAAACACCAGAAGATTCGGGATGATTCTGCGAACGATTGGCGATTGCACGGGTCAGATTGTGCCATCACGCCACCCAATCGCCGCGCCATGTGACGGATATGGCGTCGATGAACTGCTCGCGTACCGTCCATACTGCTTGCATGGGTTTCAATCCGGAGCGTCGATACAAGCGCTCGTCCTTCGACTACTTCTTCGTCGCGGCGAGCGCCGCGGCTGCAATTGGCCTGGTCGTTTGGGCCGTGTGGGCCTAAATGGCCAAGAAGAAGGGATCGAAGTATCGAGCTAAGGTCGCCGAACGCGCCGAGATCGACTCGTCTGCACGGTCGGCCATGGCGCCTGCACCCGCTGGATCTCACCACGACCCGTCAGACGAGGACGGCACCGAAGTTCGCTTTGTCCAGCCGTACCAAGCGACGAAGTCCTACATCTGCCCCGGATGCAACCAGCGCATCGTCGTCGGCCAGGGCCATGTTGTGGCTGTCCCGCCGGAGGCTCCCGACCTCCGCCGGCATTGGCACCGGGGCTGTTGGACCAACCGCCACCGGCGACGCTGAGGTCTCGCCCGCCATTCAGCTAGCATGGCCGACCATGGCTGACGTAACGCTCTATCACAACCCCAATTGAAGTAGCTCCACCGCGGCACTGGACGTGCTGCAGCAGCGAAACATTGATCACGAGATCGTCCTGTACCTCAAGACCAAGCCCGACGCCGACGAGCTGCGCACCATTGTGGCCAAGCTCGAAGACCCAGTGAGCGACCTGGTGCGGCGACAAATTCTTCAAGGACACCATCCTCGGCGAGCAGGGGCTCGACGAAGCAACGTTGGGCGACCCCGAGATCACCATTGCCCTGCTGGCGAAGTATCCAAAGCTGCTCCAACGACCCATTATCGTGACCCCGCAGACGGCCATCATCGGCCGACCACGAGATCGAGTCCCCGCACTGTTCGACTAGTTCGCGTGGCTAGAACGCGTTGGGCCACACCGTGAGTGTCCCAACACTGTCTGACTCGACGACGTCGAAGCGAATATCGCGGAACGAGCGCCCAGATTGAGACAGCCAGGCAGCCGCGACCCTTCGCACCCTGCGCTGTTTCTGATAGCCGACTGCCGCTGCTCCCCCGCCGAAGCTGGCCGTTGTTCGCGTCTTCACCTCGACGAACACGACAAGTGATCCTGCGATACAGACGAGGTCGATCTCGTTTCGGCCCGAGCGAAAGTTTCGTTCGGCGACGTGGTAGCCCTCGGCCTTATACCAGGCGGCGGCCGCGTCTTCGCCGAGGCGGCCGAGATTGAGTCGTTCATGAGTCATCGTGCATTCCTCTCTTCAGGGCGCGCTCGAGGCGCCATCTGGTGCAGGAATGCACGAAGTCAAAGAAAGCACAAAGCCCAGCGCTAGGCGCTGAGCTTGAGCGGCACCCGAAGATGCGAAAGAACGGATGGGACCTTAGCGGTCGCGCTTTTCCTTGATCTTGGCCGCTTTGCCGACGCGATCACGGAGGTAGTAGAGCTTGGCCCGGCGTACGTCGCCCTTGACGGCGACTTCGATGCGATCGAGCTTCGGCGAGTGAACCGGGAACGTGCGCTCGACACCAACGCCGAAGCTGAGCTTGCGAACGGTGAACGTCTCGCGGATGCCAGCGCCTTGGCGAGCGATGACGTGGCCCTGGAAAACCTGGACACGCTCGCGGTTGTTTTCGATGACCTTCACGTGGACTTTAACGGTGTCGCCGGGCGCGAAATCGGGCACATCGTCGCGGCGTTGGGTTGACTCAACGATATCGGTGAGGTTCATCGTGGTATTCCTAAGACTCGGTGTAGGTATGCGGGCGCAGTGAGTGGTGGCGGTAACCATTGCCATCCGCGACCGACGCGACGGGCCATGTTATTGGCCCCGCACCCCACTTCCACCCGGCCCGGTGACTCTTCAGCCGTCGGCATCAGGGTCGAGGTCAAACTCGCGCAACAGCGCCAGGTCGTCGTCCGTCAGCCCGCCGCGGGCCGCTATGAGGTCGGGCCGGTGAACAATGGTGCGGCGCAGCGACTGGGCTCGCCGCCAACGCTCGACGAGTCCGTGGTTGCCACTGAGCAGGACGGAGGGAACCTCGTGCCCGCGGAAATTTGCTGGTCGTGTGTAGTGCGGATACTCAAGCAAGCCGTCGCTGAACGACTCGTCCTGGCTCGACTCGGCATTGCCGAGCACGCCGGGAAGCAATCGGGCCACGGCTTCGATCACGACAAGTGCGCCAAGCTCACCACCAGCCAGAACATAGTCGCCGATCGATATCTCTGCGTCTATGACCTCGTCGCGGACACGTTCGTCGATGCCCTCGTATCGCCCACAGAGCAGGGTGAAGCCGTCGAGTTCGGCCAGTTCACCGGCGTAGGCCTGGTCGAGACGCCGACCTGCAGGCGAAAGATACAGGATCGGGCGCGGCGGCTCGACGGCATCGACAATGTCAAAGATCGGTTCGGGCTTCAGCAACATGCCGGGCGCCACCACCAAAGGGCGAATCGTCGACCGATTGCCGCGGGTCTTGGGTCACCGAGCGAAGGTCGTGGACTCGAACGTCGAGCGCATCGGCTCGTTGGGCCCGGCCCAGAATGCTGGCGTCGGTATAGCCATTGATGAGCTCGGGGAAGATGGTGATGACGTCGATGCGCACGCGAGCAGCGTAGTGGGAGTCTGACGGGCGGGATTTCCCTACTCGTCAAAGAGCCCATCGGGAACATCGACAAGCACCTTGTCGCCGTCGAGCGCCTGGTAGAACGCCAAGGGGACCAACGCCCCGTCTTCGAGTTCGAGCAGGTCTGAGGCTGGGTTATCGATGACCGAGACGACCGGACCGTGGTCGGTGCCGCGCTGGTCGACGAGCCGCTTGCCGATGAGTTCGTGCACGAATACCGCATCGACATCGTCGAGCGGGTCGGCGCTGACGATGCGGCCACGGAGGCTGTCGGCCTGCTCCTTGGTCGTACATTCTTTGAGCCGAACGAGCCACTTCTTGCCGTGCACCTGACCGCTCACGACGGTGAACGGCTCGCCGTCCAAAACAACACGGCACCGGGAGCGGTGCGCTCCTCGGTGCGGTCGGTAGTAAAGCTGAAAGATGAGGTCGCCCCGAAGGCCGTGGGCCTTGGAAATACGACCGACTTCAAGTCGGTCTGTCACTCGACGAACTCAACCTCGGTGCTGACAGAGTCCTTTGCACCGGCAGCATTGACCACGGTGCGGATAGCCGAAGCAACCCGGCCTCGACGCCCGATGACACGGCCCATGTCGTCTTTGGCGACGGACACGTCGAAACGAACCTTGGAATCACCAAGATCGGTGGTGCTGATAGCGACCTCGTCTGGCGAACTCACAACTGATTTGCACAAGTGCAGGAGGACTGACTCAGCTGTAGGCGCCAATGTCGCGTCGCTCACGCGTCGACCGACTGAGCAGCAGCAACGGCAGCAGCTTCAGCGTCGGCGGCAGCTTGGAGCTCTTCGGCCGTCTTGCCCTCTTTGAAGGCGCTCCAGGCACCAGAGACCTCGAGCAGCTTTTGCACGCGCTCTGATGGCTGAGCGCCATTGTGGAGCCAGCCAACGGCTTTGGCGTTGTCGATCTGGATGACGGAAGGCTCGATGCGTGGGTTGTAGGTGCCCACGATCTCGATGAAGCGTCCATCACGGGGGAACGGCTATCTGCAGCGACCACGCGATAGGTCGGTTGCTTTTTCTTACCGGTCCGCATAAGGCGGAGTCGAACGGCCACAGGATTCTCTCTTTACGTCGATACGAGTGCGATTTTTCGCTGATGCAACCTCTGTTGCGGCAACGAACAAGCGACCCTTGAGACTATCGGTTGGAGGAACGTCTCCCACCATCGCCTTTGGGTAGCGGGCTAGCCGAGATTGTCGAGGTCGTGAGCAAGTTGCTCAAGTTCGGTGCGATCGAGACGGTCGATTCCCGGCAGCATGAGTGGTGCCTTGGTCTTCTTGGTGCCGGGTTCACCTACCCGGGCCGTCGACTTGGCAGTGACGCGACCGCCACCTTTACTTTTTCTTGCTCTTGCGCCCCTTCTTTGCCTTCTTGGTTCCAAGACCACCGAGACGCTTCATCATTTTCTGCATCTCGGAGAATTGCTTGACCAGCAACGCCACTTGATTAGGGTTGGTGCCAGAACCTTTGGCAATCCGTGAACGGCGGGACGTGCCGATGATCGACGGCTCGGCCCGCTCGGCCAGGGTCATTGACTTGATAATGCCTTCGATCCGGGCGAGTTCGCCTTCGTCGATATCGGCGTCGGCATCTCCTTGGGCAAGCCAGGAAGCATGCCAATGAGCCCCTTGAGTGGACCCATCTTCTTGAGCTGCTGCATTTGGTCGAGGAAGTCGTCGAGCGTGAATCGACCCTCCATGAGCGCCTGCGCCGCGGCTTCAGCCTCGTCCTTCTCGTAGGTCTGTTCGGCCTTCTCGATGAGACTGAGCATGTCGCCCATGCCGAGAATGCGACTGGCCATACGATCGGGATGGAACAGCTCAAACTCGTCGAGTTTCTCGCCGGTCGCGGCGAAGGCAATGGGCTTGCCAACGACCTCCTTGACCGACAGCGCAGCGCCGCCACGAGCATCACCGTCGAGCTTGGTGAGGATGACGCCGTCGAGTCCGAGCTTGTCGTTGAAGGCTTCGGCGACCGTGACGGCGTCTTGACCCGTCATGGCGTCGACAACCAGGAAGGTGTAGTCGGGGTTGACCGCCTCGGAGATCTGCTTGACCTCCTCCATCAACGCTTCGTCAATGGCTAAGCGGCCCGCGGTGTCCACAATGACAACGTCGCGACCGGTGGCCCGAGCTTCGGCGATGGCGTTTCGGGCGACCTCGACCGGGTTGGTCGCTTCGCTGAACACCGGTACGTCGACTTGGCGACCCAGCGTACGAAGCTGTTCGACGGCCGCAGGACGCTGCAGGTCGGCACCAACGAGCAGGGGGTTGCGGCCCTGCGCCTTGAACCACTTCGCAAGCTTGCCCGACGATGTGGTCTTACCCGAGCCTTGAAGCCCCGCCATCATGATGACGGTTGGCGGCTTGTTGTTGTAGCGGATGGTGATGGTCTCGCCGCCGAGGCTCTCGGTGAGCTCCTCGTTGACGATCTTGACAACTTGCTGGGCCGGATTGAGGGCCTTGTGGACCTCTTCGCCCAACGCACGCTGCTTGATTCGATCGCGGAGGTTCTTGACAACCGAGATATTTACGTCGGCTTCAAGGAGGGCGAGTCGGATCTCGCGAAGCGCTTCGTCAACGTCGGCTTCGGTAAGAACACCCTTGTTGCGCAGCTTCGAAAAGATGCCATCGAACTTGTCGGTTAGTGACTGAAACATGAGTCTCCCAGCTTACGCCGATCAGACCAACACCACTCGACCAGCGACTTACTCAAAAAGGGCGTCGACAAATTGCACGGGGTCGAAGTCGACGAGATCGTCGACCCCTTCGCCCAGGCCAACCAGCTTGACCGGGAGATCGAGTTCGCTCTCAATGGCGAACACGATGCCTCCTTTGGCCGAACCGTCGAGCTTGGTGAGCACAACGCCGGTCACGTCCACCGCTTCGGCGAACACTTTGGCCTGAGAAGATAACAGTTTTTGGCCGGTCGTAGCGTCGAGACACGAGCAACACTCACTCACGTGACCTGGCTCCTTCGCCGTTACCGCGGCGAACCTTCGACAGCTCGTCCATCAGGTTCGACCTGTCTTTTGCAAGCGGCCCGCCGTATCGGCCAAGACAATGTCATTGCCCCGAGCGGCCGCAGCAGCTATGTTATCGACCGACGACGGGTCGCCACCCTCGTTGCCCCGAACGATGCTCTTGTACCCGATCGCTCGGCCCACATGGTGAGCTGCTCGGCGGCCGCAGCACCGGAACGCGTACGCCCGCCGCCATCATGACCGAGTGGCCCTCAGCCGCGAGGCGCTTGCCTAGCTTGCCGATGGTGGTTGTCTTACCGACGCCGTTTGATGCCAACGAAGAGCCAGACATTTGTCTTGCCCTGCCGGATCGGGAGTGAACGGTCCTTGCCTTCCAACTCGCGGTGCATTCGCCTTCAAGAGGTCGAGAACTGGCGGCGCCGTCCTCAGCCGCTTCTTGGCCGATTCGCGCACATCACTGATAAGCGACATGGCCGTGCCACCACCACTGCCGGCTCGAATGAGGGCTTCCTCCAGGTCCTCCAGGTGTCTTCGTCAATCTTTTCGACTCCTGATCAGGTCGCCGAGGTAGCCCCGCGAACGCACTGCGGGCCTTGCACAAGACGGTCGAAGAACGACATTGACTGACGGGGCTATTTAGCTCGGCGCAGGCTCGATCGACCTCAACCCCATTCGCCGGGGCCACAGCGTCGTCGGTGAGGGCGGCCGCTCGAGGATCGCCGGTGCTGCTCAGGCGCCTTATCCCCGCTTTGGGCAAGCGGGAGGCGCCGACGTCGGGCAACAACGAATCCAACCTGCCAACGAGGGTACGATGGCGAGAACTATGAGGGCGATGCACTCTGGTCCATTGCTGGACGAGCCTATAGCTCCAATCAGGCGACTGCCCGAACGATGTGCCAGGCGTCTACCGCTCGCCGAGCACCATTGGGTCGGTGATTTCGGAGCCATCGCAATGACCACGATCTCGACGGCGCTACCGGGAAAGTCTGACTGCACGAGTCCGGCCAGTTCCTCGAGCCGAACCGATTGGGGCGCCATCGATTCGCAAGACACCGGTCGCTGACCCGTGGTAGACGCCAGCGTCGGCAGCAGCACCGACCCAGGGGTTACCTCGCGCACCACAACGCCGTGGTAGTCCGGTTGTCGTCAGCGCTACCAGCGAGGCTCCATGAAGCCGGGCGTGAGGCTCTCGCCCGACATGATTCGCTCGGCCACCTTCATGACCGTGTCGACTGAAAGGCAGCCGGCCTACCGTTGGTATTGGACGACCTCGTCATTTGGATCAGGCCTGGTCAATGACGCGCATCGCCACGATCGGCCAGAGCACCGCCGGCTTCCGCTGATTGCCGTATCGGTCTGGATCATCGCATTGACGCCGGTTGTCTGGCACCGGCTGGTCGAGCGCTGGTGGATGATGCTGCTCGTCACCGTCTGTTGAGGTCGAATTGGCTGCTGATGGCGACCGTCAATCAACGGACAGCTCGATTATCCGGTCCAGTTGGGCTGGGTGGAGATTGGACCTGTCAGGAACGCGAGCGACGGCAACGTCGTCCGGCTATCGGTCCCAAACCACGCCGGGCAGGACGGTCCCGTCGAGAGATTGACCTTGATCCTCGAGGCCCATCGATGACGTGGTTGCTGGTGATAATCGTGGTGTCGTCGATGATGATGCCTGAACCCAGGCCCAGGTTGGTCACAATCCGAACTACCGAAGGGTTGAGGACCTGGCAGGCGACATACGCAACCGGTTCGGCTGCGGGCATCGATTTTCGCTCGCCAGTTCCCGCCGGGATGATCGATGCGGCTGTCATCGTGCAACGGCGCCAACCTCGGCGGGACGTTGTTGATTCGGTCGCCGAAGCCGCCAGAACCTTCATGGAGCCACCGGCGACGAACGCCAGCAGGCTTCGCCAGCGCCCCAACGGGCATGAGCCTCGCCGGGGCAGGGGCCGACCGGCCGGAGTGCCTGGTCGCCGCAGCCGGCGGTGCGCCGTGACCGGCTCGGCGTACCCGAACCGCTGGGTGCTCATCTCCGGGCGCTGGTCCTGTGGGCGGTGGTCGGCAGCTGGTCAACCGGAGGTCCTGCGGCGGCAGGGGCGTCGTCGTGGCGCCGGGCCGGGGCTGGGGTCGGTGGGCCGGACGGCGTCTGGCCAAAGAGCCCATCACCCGAGTTCGTCGATCTTTGTTGTCGAAATCCCACCGGTCGGAGGCCCGTCAGATCCTGTCGCTCTGAGTTGGGGTGGATCGTACGGACACGCATTGAACTCTGGTAAAGCCGGGAGGCCTGATTGTCGCGCGCACGGGAAGCGCTACCCGTAGCTATCGACACCAGGGGCTGAAACCATGGTAAACGTCGACCGGCGTCCCCCAACGCCGAGACGACGTCGACGGTTCCCCCATGTCGTTCTGCGATCTGCTGCACGATAGTGAGACCGAGTCCAGAACCACCTCGGGAAGCATCGCCTCGCCAATACTGATCAAAGACGTTACTGAGGTGTTCAGCGAATGCCAGGACTTCTCGTCGGTCACGGCCAACGTAGGTCCGTGGTCAAGTTCTGGGACCAACCAGCTAAATTCGCAGGTTTCAAGGCGAGGCGCACCGTTAAGAACCTGAGATTCGCTACTGCACGCCGCACGGCCAAGGGGCCTGCCCAGGACGTTGACCGGTTCGTCGTCTTCGACCGCCGGCAACGACAATGCGGCGCTCGCGGGCGGTGCCTGAAAGTCGCCAGCGATCTCGCTGGCTAGTTTGATTGAGGTCAACGATCGAACTCGCTCGCTGGCACATCGTTGCGCGCTTCGCTCCAAAAGCCCGTCGATCAGCGCGGTCAGGCGATCGGCTTCGAACGCCGGCATCTCGGCCGACCGGTAGAGCTCCTCAGGATCGTTGCCGTGAGTCCCAGCTCGAGATTCGCCTTGGCGACAGCGAGTGGGTTTCCTGCAGCTCGTGCGAGGTCTCGTGAATAAACCGATGCTGTCCGAACGACGTCTGCAGCTGATCTTCACTGTCGATCGAACGTGTCGGCCACTCGTCGCACTTCGTCATTCGGTCCGTGTGAGTCGATGCGCTGACTCAAGTCGTGCGCCGAAATGTCCTTTTGCAACTGCTGTTATTCGCTTCACCGGTAAGCGCCCAACCCGAAGAGCCAGCCAGCCTGTCGCGCTAAGCCACCACAAAAACAGCAGGGGGCCAGGCCATGGTACGAGGCCCGCCTCAGCTGGTTGATAAGATGCGGTAGGAAGTGGTACATTCGTTCTCATCAAGGAGGAGCTGCAACACGTCGCGATCGGCCGATCGACGAACCTCGGTATTGATGTTTGATCTCGCCGCCCGAGCTGGGACTGACTCTGTTGCAGTTGGGCAACGTTGTCTGGTTGAGCGTCGGCTGTTCCAGCGAGTTGAGCTGGTACAGGTAGATCCCGCCGATCAAGATGGCGCCGACGTACAAAAGACCACACCAGGCGAACGCCAACGAGAGCCTGAAGCGGATCGACTGAAACTGCTGCGGGATGGCCACGACCGACCTATGGCTCGACAAGCCTCGCAGGAAGGCGAAGCAATGACCTGTCTCGATCAAGGTCATCTCCCTGGAGATTGCGCAGCCAGGCGCAACGTTCCCACGGTGACTCGAACCGTATTGGTGAAGGGGTCGGCGGCCTCGTCCCAACAATGCTCGAGGAGATTCTCCTGGCTCAGGACAACGCCGGGTTGCATCATGAAGTAGCGCAGCAAGGCGTATTCCTTCGTCGTCAGATCGACTGGCTCGGACCCCCACCGGACCGTTTGCTTGGCCGTGTCGAGCACGAGGCGGCCGAACTCAAGCGTTGCGTCGGTGGCCGCAACATCTCGTCGTAGCAGGGTACGAACCCGGGCAGAAAGCTCTGGTAAAGCAAACGGCTTGACCAGATAGTCGTCTGCACCATCGTCGAGGCCCGCGACTCGCTCCTCAATGGCATCGCGTGCCGTCAACATCAGCACTCTCGTTGCCGGGTCGCCCAAGTTTCCCGAGCGGATCTCCTGGCAGACTGTTCGACCGTCCCCATCGGGCAGTGTGAGATCGAGCGTCACTAGATCATAGGAGTTGATGGCGAGTCGATCCCGGGCCGCGGCGAGGTCGTAGGCGGTATCGACGGCGTACCCTTCGCGGCGCAATAGGGTAGCGACCGCATCAGCTAAGTCTCGTTCGTCGTCAACCACCAGAATGCGCATCGCATCAACGTACCAAGAATGCGTTTTCCACGGGTTTTCGCCCCTGGGGTATTTACTGATCATTCCCGAAGGCCCCACCCACGTCGTTGGAGCAAGATGACTGAGTTTGAAAATCAATCGATGGCGACCACCGCCGATGCCGAGTCAGCATCGCTTCGCCTCGAACAAATCTTCTTCGAGATGAAGAAGGTGATCGTTGGTCAAGATCACATGGTCGAGCGGCTCCTTGTCGCCCTCCTCGCCCGCGGCCACATCCTTCTCGAAGGCCTGCCCGGCCTGGCCAAGACCCTTGCCGTCTCCACGATGGCCGAGGCAATCGGCGGCTCGTTCGTCCGTCTCCAGTTCACCCCCGACCTCCTACCGTCCGACCTCATTGGCACTCGCGTCTACCGCCAGTCCAACGAGTCGTTCGACATTGAGTGGGGGCCGGTCTTTGCGAACCTCGTGCTGACCGACGAAATCAACCGGGCACCGGCCAAGGTCCAGTCGGCGCTGCTGGAGGTCATGGCCGAGCGTCAGGTGTCGATCGGTGGCGAGACCCGAGCAATGCCAACACCCTTCCTCGTCTTGGCCACGCAAAACCCGATCGAGTCCGAAGGCGTCTACACCCTGCCTGAGGCCCAACGCGACCGATTCCTGATGAAGGTCATCGTCGGCTATCCGACCCCCACCGAAGAATTCGAGATCGTCCGTCGCGTCGGCGTGTCGATGCCCCATCCAAACCAAGTCATCACGGTGGGCGAACTTGAGGAGCTGCAGCGGTTGGCCGATGGCGTCTACGTCGATTCGGCCGAGAGTGCAATACGCCGTCGACATCGTCATGGCCACCCGCGAACCCGAGCTCCGGGTATGCGAACTCGCCGAGCTCATCGAAGTTTGGCGTGAGCCCTCGGGCCACCCTCGGGCTTGTTGCTGCCGGGCGAGCCCTCGCCCTAATGCGGGGACGTACCTATGTCACGCCGCAGGACATTTTCGATGTCGCACGCGACGTGCTGCGCCATCGCCTCATACTCACCTACGAAGCGCTAGCCAAAAACCTGTCGAGCGACGACGTACTCAACCGACTGCTCGCCGTCGTCCCTGCGGCCAACGTCACCGCCCGTCCAGCCTCAACCGAGCCCATTCGCCGCAACGACCCGGTCCCGGCACCACCGCCTTCACCGACGCCGCCCCCTCACCGACATCACTGTCCACACCGACGTCGATGCCGTCGCCCGACCCCGACACTCGCACCCCGCTCCCGCCACCACTCAGTGATCCTCGAGGCATGTTCGGCAGCTAGCCGTCCACTGTCATGCGACCCCTGACATCCACAACTGCCACTACGTCCGTCGACCCAATCACGGCTACGTCGCCGACGACCCGCGAGTGCTCCGCCGACTCGACCTCGAAGTCAGCCGTCGCCCGACGGCCTCCTTCATGGCGACCATCGTGGCTTGGTGCCCGGGCACGGCTCTGAACTCGGCGAAACCCGGGCCTACCAACTCGGTGACGACGTACGACGAATCGATTGGAACGTCAGCGCCCGTCTGCAAAACACGTATATCCGGCAGACAATCGCCGAGCGCGAGCTTGAATCGTGGCTCATCGTCGACACCGGTGCTCGCATGGACTTCGGCACGGCGCTGTGCACGAAACGCGACCTCGCCTTGTCGGCCGCGGCGGCCGTTGGCTTCCTCACCTCGCGTGACGGCAACCGCCTTGGCGCCATCCTGGCTGCGCCCGACGGCGCCACGGTCGTCCCGGCTCGGGGAACAAAGAAGCACACGCTTCGCCTTCTGAGTCAGATCCACGAAGCACCGCACGCCAACGCTGGGGGCGTCACCGATCTCACGGGCGCCCTCAAGCGGCTAAGCGGCGTGGCCCGCCGCCGCGGTCTCGTCGCCGTCATTTCCGATTTCCGGGTCGATGAGGGCTGGCTGGACGCCATTCGGATTGTCGCCAAGCGACACGACGTGTTGGCCATCGAGGTCGTCGACCCGCTCGAGCGTCGCCTACCCAATGTTGGTTTGATCTCGATCGTCGATCCCGCGACCGGAAGCTACAGCGAGGTCGCCACCCACAAGGCGAAGGTTCGCGACATCTACGCAGCCGCGGCCGACCAGCGAGCAGCTTCCATCGCCAGCGAGTTTCGCGCCGCCCGAATTGACCACCTCGTTCTTCACACTGATCGGCCATGGCTCGACGATCTCGTCGCGTTTGTTGCTGCCCGACGCCACCGCCTCACCGCCCAACTCGGAGGGATCTAAATGTCATTCCTCGAACCCGATCGCTTGTATCTCTTGCTCGGGCTCCTCGTCCTCGTCGCTCTCTATGTCGTGGTACAACGTCGCCGCAAGGTGTACGCCGCTCGACTCGCCTCGGCCGAGATGCTTTCCTCGATCATTCCTCGCCAGCCTGGATGGCGGCGCCATATCGCCGCACTCGTGTTGCTGTCGGCGATTGGCACCCTCACCGTCGGCTTCGCCAAGCCAACGGCCGAGCGCCGGGTGCCACGCGAACGAGCAACGGTTGTCGTGGCCATCGACGTCTCGCTCTCGATGGAAGCCGACGATGTCGACCCGACCCGACTCGATGCGGCCAAGCAATCGGCCGAGCAGTTCGTCTCCGAGCTACCACCGACGCTGAACGTCGGCATCGTCGCGTTCGCGGGCCAGTCGGCCATCCTCGTCGCCCCAACCCAAAACCGAACC
>JAWKIN010000004.1:0-166420 GCA_041394345.1 Acidimicrobiales bacterium
ACAAAGTCTGTACCTATTGCGGTGAACGTCATTGGCGGCTCTCTCGGTGCTGGCAAGACCACGCTGCTCAACCACATCCTGCGTTCGGCCGACGAGCGAATCGTGGTGATCGTCAATGACTTTGGCGACATCAATATCGACGCCGATCTCATCGAGCGACAAGACGGCAACACCATCTCTCTGACGAACGGGTGCATCTGCTGCAGCATTACCGACGGTTTCGCTGTGGCACTCGAAGAGGTGCGACAGCTAATGCCGCGCCCTGAGCGTCTTGTCATTGAAGCGAGCGGCGTCGCTGATCCACGCTTGGTTGCTGCCCATGGGCACAGCGTGGATTTCCGGATGGAGTCGATCATTGTTGTGGTTGATGCCGCGACGGTCGAACAGAAATCGCGCGACCGGTACGTGGGTGACACAGTCACCCGGCAGCTAGCAGCAGCCGACATTATCGTGCTCAACAAAACCGACCGAGTCAGTGCGGTCGAAGTCGCTGGCGTGACCGAGTGGCTTAGGCAACGAGCTGCGGGAGTTGCGCTTCTGCCAGCCTCACAGGCCAAGGTTCCGCTCGCCGCGCTGTTTGACGGACAGGATTTGAGGAAGGAAGTGGAGGAGGTAACTTCGTCGCACACCGCTAACGACGTCTTCGAAAGCTGGTCGTGGCATGGCAAAAGTCCAGTGGCTCAGAAAGATATTGAGCGTCTCATGGCTGATCTACCTGACACCATTGTCCGGGCAAAAGGAATCCTGCAAGTCGGCGACCCGGCGGAGTCGATGATCGTGCAGCGGGTCGGTCGGCGATGGACCATGGAGCTGTCAACGAGCAACGTCGCCAAGGACTCCCGGTTTGTCGCCATTGGGCTGGCTGGTGCGTTGTCGGCTGGGTGGCTTGGTGAGCGACTGGACGGCGGGGAACCTAGCGCGTGATGGCCAGCTGACTGTCGGCCGCCATGGCTTGAAGCACGTTCTCGAGCTGGCTTGCGGGGATCGGCCGGCCGGTCAAATAACCCTGAATATGGCTGACGCCGGAGGCCCGCAACGAGGCCAGTTGGACCTCGGTTTCGACGCCTTCACACACAACTGGCGTGTTGAGGACGCTGGCGATTGACACGATGGCCTCTCCATGATTGCGCACGGCGCAGCTGGGTCGCCGCCGGCGGTGGCTCGCATGTCGGACAAGGTGAGCAAAAGTGAACGGTCGATCTTGATGATGTCCAAGGGGACGCTCAGGAGCTGCCCCAGGTTCGAGTACCCAGAGCCGTGGAAGTCGTCGATAGATATTTCAGCTTGCCTGGCGTAGCTCTTCGAGTCGTTTCTGGGCCACACCCGTCTCCTCGAGCGCTGTGGTCTCGGTGACCTCGATGATGAGTCGCTCCGGTTGCACCTTCCAGCCCTTGACGGCAGAGATAACCGAGTCAACGAAGTCCTTCGGAAAGCTGGCGGGCCGATACGTTAAAGGAAACCGCAATTCGATCGTTGATGTTTGCCTCGCTCCACACGGCGAGTTGGCGACATACCTCGTTGAGGACCCAGGCACCGATGGCACAGATCTCGCCGCTTCCTTCAGCAACCTCAATGAACTCCCCTGGGTTTACGTCACCAAGCGTTGGGCTTGTCCAGCGAAGGAGTGCCTCAAGGCTCACAATCTGGCGGTCGACCGTATTCACGATCGGCTGAAACACGAGCGAGAACTCAGCGTTCTTATCGGCGGCCCGGAGGGCACGCGTGATCTGGTTTGGTCGGCTGACCGCTGCCTCCATCGGTTCGTTGAAGAGGACGGTTCGCCCGCCGCCGAGGCGCTTTGCTTCATAGAGCGCAATATCCGAACGGTGAAGGAGGTCGGCCACTTGCTCAGGGTCACCAGTAACGGCAACACCAACGCTCGCACCGATTACCCTCCGATCGAGCCCGATGACAAATGGGTCACGCAACGAGCGGAGGAACTGATCGCCTGCTTGCTTGGCCTCGATTGGGTACCTGACACAAAGTGGTAACACGGCAGTGAACTCGTCGCCGCCGAGGCGGAGGAGCGCTCCTGCAGAGTCGCTGCGCCGAAGGCGTTCAGCGACCAGTCTGAGTAGCGTGTCGCCGTCGCGGTGGCCGAGAGCGTCGTTGATCGCCTTGAACCTGTCGAGGTCGATGGCGAGGAATGCGGAGATGCCGCCATCCTCGTGCATCCGTTGCACAGCCGCGCCGAGCGTCGGTTGCAGGGCGCGACGATTAGCGAGGCCAGTCAACGGGTCGGTGGTGGCTTGCTCCCGCAGTTCCTCCCGGAGGCGGGCCTCGTACGTTACCTCGCGAGTTGTGACGAGGTGACCGCCGATCAAGTCGTTGCCCCTGAGGTCGGAGACGCGAATCTCCCACGTTCGGAGCCGGCCGGTTGGGCCGCGAGAGCTAAAGATCGCCGAGGCCCCGGTGACCCCGTCCTGTTGCAGATGTTCTAGCAGACGGGCCCGATCCTCGGGGATGAAGAGATCGAGAAGTCCATCCCGGTCAAGGTCACTCGTGAGCACGTCGTCGGCGGACGCCGATCGGTATGTCACGGTGCCGTCCTCGCGAAGCACGACAAAGATCGCCGGCGAGTCGTTGAGTAGCGTTTCGAACCGCTGACCTTCGCGCAAACGGGCGTCGACGGCGGTCCTGGCCTGTCCGGCTTGGAACCGCCAACGAAGGAGTGTCCAACTGATGGTCATCATGGCGATTGCGGCGGCTATGACGGCAAACAAGGCGTGGCGTTCAGCCACGATGGCATCTTCGTTAGCGCGAGTGGCAGCGCTAGTGAGGAGTGCTTCGAGCTCGCGATACTCGTTGCTATCGAGCGACATCGCCCGGGTCTCGGGGTTGAGTTGGTGCTTCGCCATGATCTTCGAAATGAGCGCGTCGACCCGGCTGTGCTCGTCGGCTTCGAGTGAGTGCAGAACCGTGTCGTGGTCGGTCGAGAGCGTATCGATCAGCGGGAGAATGGCGTCCGAGGTTGTACCGTTCGCGAAGGCGTGGAGTGCCTCGTCCGCGCTGATCTCCATCGACGCGATCTGAAGTTGCATTGCGCCGGTAGCGGCACGGCGCTCCTCCAGGGCTTCGACGGTCGAGAACGTCGCGAAGGCAATGGCGGTAATCGCTATGGCAGCGGCCAGCAGCGTCCCGATCATGTGTGGCTGGGTCGCACGTGGCCCTGGATGAGTTCTCGCTGATAGTTCGGGCATCTCGTGCGTGGTATCGACGGCAGTTCGCGACGGTTTGAGGTTCTCGGCGGCAGTTGGGCCGAAGGTCCCCTGACGGATGGGCCACAGGAGCGAGGAGTCGTGTTCCACAAGACGCAGAACGCACCGAGGTCTCGCTCGAAGACTTCGTCGACGGCTACCGTGCCAGCAATGGCCCCAACCGAACACGCCGACCTCGACCTCAACCACTTTATGGGCCTCGCCCTCGCCGAAGCGCGGCTGGCCCCCGAACATGACGATGTGCCCGTTGGCGCTGTCGTCGTTCGTTATGGCGAAGTCATTGCTTCGCGTCACAACGAGCGGGAGAAGACCGGCGATCCCACCGCTCACGCTGAGGTACTGGCCCTTCGTGACGCAGCAGCCGCGGTTGGGAGTTGGCGGCTGAATGATTGCACCCTATTCGTCACACTCGAACCCTGCGTGATGTGCGGCGGTGCGTTGCTGAATGCCCGGCTCGGTGCCGCGGTCTACGGCGCCGCTGATCTGAAAGGAGGCGCCTGTCTAAGCCTCTACAACGTCTGTGATGACCCTCGACTCAATCACACTGTCGCTCTAACTCCCGGAATCAGGGCCGACGAGTGTGCTGAGCTGCTGACCAGTTTCTTTAGCGATCAACGCTCGGGCTACTGACGGGTCACGATTGTGGCGAAGCACATCTCGTCGTTGGTGCCGTCGGCCCACAGGATGTAGCTCGGTTCGGCGTCGGGTTCGGCGAGGAGTCGGTCCCACGAGCATTCGAGCCCGATAGTGTCACCGGGCTTTAGCGTGATTGGGTCAACCGGGGCGTAGTTGTATTGCCAGTTGAAGTCCCATGTCGGGATGTCGAGCAACACAAGTTCGTCGGGTGTCCCCGGGTTGAGGGTCATCCGGAACGACGCCCCAATTTCATGTTCGTGACCAAGAACCGACACGATCTCGCCGAAGCCGTAGGCGGCAACACGCACGAAGACGCCACCCGGCCGTCGGTCATGTCGGCGAAGTCGTCGGGCGAGACGCCGCAGATGAAGTTGATTCCGTCGGAACGCACACCGTCAGAGCCAAATCGGGCGATGGCATGTTCCATGGCAGCCGACCGGTCACAGAGTGGTCCGGACTGGCTGGTCATGCAGGGAATCTCTACCGGGCCAACGTATTGGCGCACAACGATCTGGCTTGTGAGATCGTCGGCCACGCCAAGATCGAGCTGGAGTTCGGACGCGTCAGCCGGCGCCTCAGTGTCGTAGTGGTAATGAATCTGTAGGACGAAAAAGTCACCGGGTTCGAGCACGTAGCCAGCGCCATCGGGAAAGCTAGTGGCGTCCTGGCCGGGAGCCCACCCGATGAGCATTGCGTCGCTGGCAAGGCCTGAGCCGCCATAGCACTGCCAGCCTGCGCCGGGCTCGGCCGCGTCGCGGTCGAGGGCTGCTTGTTTGTCTTCGGCTCGGACGAGAAACCCGATGGCGTGGTGGACGACCTGGGTTTGGTCAGGAACGAAGTTGTAGCCCGTGAGGGCCTCGGTCTCGGTGAGCTCGGGGTCGTATATCTGGCAGCGGTAATCGTCGGTGTTGAGGAGGGAGCCCACATAGGGCTCGGCCGGGCGAACCACGGTATCAATCTCGGATAAGCCAAGTAGCGCCGTGCCAACGATTGGGGTCGCCGGGTCGACGTCCAGCTTCGCTCCCGCGTGTACCCAGTCGACGATCGCAGCGATCTCGTCCTCAGCGAGACTGCGATCGTCTTTGAAGGCGACGCTCTCATGTCCAGCTGGCCACGGTGGCATAGCGCCGACCGAGACCGAAGCCGCAATGGAGGTGGCTTCCTTGACCGCATCGGCGGCCGTCTCGAGGTTCCAGTGGGTCGTGCCTGGCCCTTCGTTGCTGTGGCACGACGCACAGTGAGTCGCGAGAATCGGTGCCACTGAGGTGCCAAAGTCATCGTTGTAGGTCGCCGTCGCCGGCGCCGTTTCGGTGGTGGTCTCGGCGATGGACTCAGCGGTTGTCTGCGTCGGAGCCGGGATCGTCGGGGATCCAGTGGTTTCCGACGAGGCGTCCGCTTGATCGGTCGAACTGGCGCAACTGGCCAGGGCGAGTGCCGTCAGGCTTAGCGCAACGAGCGTGAGAAAGATCCGGGCACGGGGTCGCATTTGTGCAGCTTAGGGGAAGTCTGTTTATCAGATAGCGCAGCTAGAGGTGTTTAGGGCTTCGCGTTTACTCAAACCGGACAGATCGTCGTTGGCCGTCACAAAGGCGATGACTGCGGCCGGATTGGTCCGGGCGTATTGGCGAAGCGCCCAGCCGATTGCCTTGCGTATGAAGAACTCCTCGTCGTGTTTTCTGGCCTCGCAGTAGGCGAAGAGTCGTTCGGCGTCGGTCTTGTCCTTAGACATGAGCTGGTGGATGATCGCCACCCGAGCTAGCCAAAAATCTTCGTCGTCGATCCAGTCGTCCATCACGTCGATGAGTTCGGGGAACGTCCTTACCATCGTGCCTACGGTGTGCACCGCGATGGCATCGACGGTATCCCACCAGGACTTGGTGGTGAGGAACTGATGCACGTCGTCGAAGAGGTCGATCGGTAGCCGCCTGCCGATTACCCGCAGCGCATCGGCCCCCGTTGACTGAAACTCGCGCTCGGGCTGTTGCCAACACCAATGAACGAACTCGACCACCTCACGGGCGTCTGAGTGGCGAACGATGTCGATCGTCGGCTTTTGCGCGGCCCGCCTCGCTGGCGTCTTGACCCCCAGAAACGAGAAGTGGCCCCTCATATAGGCAGCCATGGGTTCGGCGTCGGCCGGGACCGCAGCGGCTATCAGGCGGCGTCGAAGCTCGGGGGCGTGGTCGAGAAGCTCGCTCATGACGACGTCATAGCAGACTCTCGGCCCGGCTCGGGTCGTCACTTGCAATTGGGAGCGCTAGTCTCGATCCCGGAAGGTTGCCAGAGCGGACGAATGGGTCGGTCTCGAAAACCGTTGAGGCCTCACGGTCTCCATGGGTTCAAATCCCATACCTTCCGCCACAGAAACCTCGACGTCGATTGCTCGCCCAATCGTCGTCGGGGTTTCTTTGGTTATCGACCGAGGACTGATTGCTTACGACACGACCAGAATGAGCAGGCCGGCGACGACGATCGTGCTTGCGACGTAATCGCTTCGTTTGTGGGTCTCATGGTGGACAAACACACTGAGGACGAAGGCAAAGACAATCTCGATCTGGCCCAGGGTGCGAACCCGGGCGGCGTTCTCCAGCGTTACGGCAACGGCCCAGCCAATGGAGCCAGCGAGTGAAAGCACGGCGACGATGCTGGCGGGGCGCCAAGCTCTGGCGACCGCAGCCAGCGACGACGTCGGCGAGCGAGCCAACACCAGACCCTGCACGAGTGTCTGGATGGCGAGGATTGCGGTGAGAGTGAAGAGGGCTCGGTCGGCAACAGAGCCAGTGAGGCTTGATGAGCCGGAGCGGATGCCGATGGCTGCGAGCCCAAATCCGAGGCGGCGAGGACACCGAAGATTGCGGCGGGATCGATCCGATGATCACTCAAGTTGCCGCTGGCCGTCAGCCAGATAACCCCCGTGATGCAGATGAGGACCCCGAGCCAACCAAGGGGAGCGAGCGGCTCGTCGAGCAGGAGGGCCGAGGCGATGCCAATGAAAAGCGGCTCGCTCTTGGCATAGATCGTGCCAACCGCAAAGTCGCGGAGGCGGAACGAGTGCAGTAGGGCCACCGTGGCCAGGATCTGGGCAATCGCACCGCCAACGGCCGACACGAAGAAACGTAGATTGGGTGATGGAAGTGTGCCCGGGCCGAGAACCCAGATGGACAGAATCGCGACAGCCAGAGGAAGGGCGTAAACGAAGCGGACGTAACCCGCCTCAGAGACATTGAGCACGCCACGAAGCCGGTGTTGCTCAGAAGTTCGTGCTATCTGGAAACACGTGGCGAGCAGCGTGACAACGATCCACATACCCCAGCTTGCCCGCAGGGCATTGGCGTTACCCTCGGAATATGCGTTATCAAAGCGGAATTTTTGTCGAAGGAAACGCCAACCGTTGGTTCCTCGCGTTTGTCGTTAGCGATTCATCGAAGGTTGCCGACGCGTTGGCGGCCGTGCTGGCGACGGCAAAGGGAACGGTGCCGAACGATACGGTCGAAGTCGTTGTCGGCTTCGGCGCTGAGCTTGCACGCCAGTTGATGCCGCTCGCGGTCCCGGCCGACTTCCCGGTGTTTGCTGGTCGCAATGGGCCAACGCACCGTGCTCCAGCGAGCCACGTCGACCTGGCGTTGTGGATTCACAGCGATCGCCACGATCGCAACTTCGACGTCGCGTCCGCAGCCAGGCGGACGCTCGCCCCGCTCGGATCGATGGTCGAAGATGTGCCGGGCTTCGAATATTTCGATGCTCGCGACCTGCACGGCTTCATCGACGGAACAGAGAATCCTGATGTTGACGAAGCGCGCGATCTCGTGGTGATCAAAGACGGCAACGCAATTGGGGGGTCGTTCCTCTTCGCCCAACGTTGGGTGCATGATCTTGATGCCTTCCGAGCGCTTTCCGTCAGTGAGCAGGAGCAGGTCTTTGGGCGGACCAAAGCGACGAGTGTCGAGCTCGACCCACTACCGGCGACGAGCCACGTTGGGCGGGTCGTGACAGAGGATGAAGATGGTCAGGAGCTCGAGATCTATCGACGAAGCTTCCCCTACGGCACGAGCGGTGAGGCCGGACTCCAATTCCTGGCGTTCACGGCCGATCCAACAATCATTGACGGCATGCTCGACCGCATGTTCGGAATCGATGGACCCTCCGACCGGTTGATCGACTTCTCGCGAGCGGTCAATGGCTCCTTCACGTTCGTGCCGTCGGCTGAGGCGATTGAGGCGCTCGTTCGTCCGGCGTCGTAGTGTCGTGGCCAGAACTGTGACCGGTGGCGCCTCAAAATAGCTCGCTATTTGACACAAGTCCGGACAAGCTAGGCGCGGTGTTTCTCCCCTCTGTCCTGGCCAATGCTTCGCCGAGCCTTCTTCCGGCTCGAAACCAGATGGCGTTATCGCTTGGTTGGCACATCGTCCTGGCCTGTTTCGGGATGGCGCTTCCCGCAATGATCTTTGTGCTCCATCGGCGAGGTCTTCGCGGCGACGATGATGCGCTTGAGTTAGCGAAACGTTGGTCGAAGATCGCCGGAGTGCTGTTCGCGATTGGTGCAGTGTCAGGCACGATCCTGTCGTTCGAACTCGGACTTTTGTGGCCCGGGCTGATGGAGCAATACGGCGACGTCGTTGGCCTCGCGTTTGCCTTGGAAGGCATAGCGTTCTTCCTTGAGGCAATCTTCCTCGGTATCTATATCTACGGGTGGGGCCGCATCCCTGGTCGGGTCCATTCGTTGATGCTTACGCCGGTGATGGCTGCTGGCGTCGCTGGCGGGTTCTTCGTTATCTCGGTAAATGCGTGGATGAATGCGCCAACGGGATTCGACATCGTTGGTGGAAAGGTCGTCAACGTTGATCCGCTTGCCGCCATCTTCAATTCGGCGGTGTGGCTCCAGTTCATCCACATGTATCTGGCTGCCGTCATGGTGGTCGGCTTCTTGATGGCTGGCACCTACGCGAGGGGTTACCTCAAGGGCCGCACTGACCGGCTGCACCAACTCGGGATCGTGGTCCCGCTGCTCTTCGCCTCCATTGCGACCCCGCTCCAGCCCCTGGTCGGTCACTTCGCTGGGCAGCGTATTGCTGATGACCAGCCGATCAAGCTGGCAGCCATGGAGGGGCTGGCCGAGTCCACGTCGAGAGCTGACCTTGAGGTCGGCGGGCTATTCATTGACGGCGAACTCCACGGGGCAATCCGTGTGCCGATTGCGGGTTTGCTGTCGTTCCTGGCGCAGAACAATTTTGACGCAGACGTACTTGGTCTCGATGCCGTCCCGCCCGAGGATCGACCGCCGGCTGCCATTGTGCACGCGTCATACTCGCTCATGATCGCCATTGGAACAGCGCTCGTGGGACTGATTGCGCTCCTGGGGTTTCGTCGGTGGCGTGGTCGATCCCTGTACGAGAGTCGGCTGATCCTTCGCCTACTCGTAGTCGCTGGTCCGGCTGCGGTCATTGCGATGGAGACAGGGTGGGTTACGACAGAGGTTGGTCGCCAACCGTGGATCGTTAACGGCATCTTGCGAACCGAAGACGCGGTGACCGAAGCGGGCTACATCTGGATCACGCTCGCTGTTCTGGCCGTTGTGTACGCAGCGATGACGGTCGGAGCGACGCTCGTTTTGCGATCGATGTCGCGTCGCTGGGCTGCCGGCGAGCACGATCTTGAATCGCCGTATGGGCCGACGATGATTCGAGTAGAGGGCGCTCAATGAACGAGGTCGACATTGTTGCTGGCGCAATGTTCCTGGGCGTGATTGCGTATGCGGTGTTTGGTGGCGCCGACTTCGGCAGCGGGATCTGGGATCTCGCCGCTGGTGACGCCAAGCGAGGCAGCTCGGTTCGCCGACTCGTCGACCACGCACTCGGGCCGGTCTGGGAGGCCAATCACGTCTGGCTGATCTTCATCCTCGTCTTCCTCTTCACTGGGTTTCCCCATCCTTTCGCCGCCATCATTCGCACGCTTGCCATTCCGCTTTGGTTTGCTGCCCTCGGCATTGTTTTGCGCGGTGCTGGATTCGCGTTCCGTAAGTACAGCGAGAACTTGCGCCAAGCCAGGGCCTACGGGGTGATTTTCGCTAGCTCGTCACTGATTACCCCCTTCTTCTTGGGCGCAATCGCCGGTGCGGTCGCGAGCGGTCGAGTGGTCGACGATGGCCGCTACGTGCTTTGGAGCAGTTGGCTGAGCCCGACGTCGATGGTCGGCGGCACGCTCGCGGTGTTGACGTGTGCCTTCTTGGCAGCGGTGTTCTTGGCGGCTGATGCCGAAGGATTGGGTTGGGCGGACACGGCGGCGTGGTTCCGCCATCGGGCCCTTGTAAGTGGCGCGGCAACCGGGTTCGTGGCGCTTGCGGCTGTCTTTGCCCTTGAAACCGATGCGCCGACCCTGTTTGACGGCCTGACTGGCCGGGCACTTCCGCTTGTCATCCTCTCCGCGGTAAGTGGGGCTGCCGCCATGTGGCTCCTCTGGGCCAACCGATTGCGAGTTGCCCGTATTGCTGGTGTCGCCGCCGTCGGTTCGGTTGTGATGGGTTGGGGCGTCGCCCAGTATCCGTGGATCCTCGTCGACCACACCACGCTCGACGATGGCGCAGGTGCACCAGCCACGTTGACTGGGTTGGTGGTTGGCTTTGGCCTTGCGACCGTGCTCGTGCTGCCACCGCTCGCGTATCTCTACTGGTTGGCCGATCGAAACGACGTCGGCTCCGAGTAGCTGGCGCCAAAATCAGGCGGTCGACGTGCTCCCCGGCGTGAGGACGTTTGGCTAATTGTTCCAGTCGTCAACGACCAGACGGGCCGCCACGAGCAAGGCGACCAACGACCCGCTCATCGCAGCCAGTCCGACAACTCGGGCAGCCGTCGGATGAACCGGCGATTCATTGCTCCGCAACGGGCCGTGGAGGTCGTCGTAGTGTGATGCCGCCCAGATCAAAATGGCGGCGCCGACCATCACCAGTGCGCCGCCAAGCGCGGCCTGAATATAGAACCCGTCGTTGGCGGCATAGCGGCCAAGTGCCGCGCCGGCAACCATCGCCGACATGGCCGTTCGTTCCCACGCGAACGCCGTCCGTTCGTGCTGCAAACCTTCATCGAAGAATTCATCCGGGCGGGCGGCCGGGTTTCGTCGCTTGCTCATAATTCGAGTCCACCGACAATGAATAGCGTGGCCGTGACGACCGCAACAATCGCAACGGAGTAGGCCATGACCTGCGGCAGGCGGGAGGTTGGGAGCGGTCGGCCGAGACGTATTGCTTGTTCGGAGCGAAACCAGCGCCGATAGGCGCTCGCCGAGGTAAGGAACGACAATGCCAATAAGAGGAGCCCGAGTACCTGGGAACCGCGGTCATCGGGAATGAGATGGATCGCGCCGAGCCCACCAGCGACGAGGGCCATCGCCGTTCGGATCCACGCCAAGAAGGTTCGTTCGTTGGCGAGGGTGAATCGGTAATCGGGATCGGTACCCACGTTTGTTGGGTCGGCACCGAGGATGCGACCGACCAGCGACTGCTTGAGCGAGGACATGCGGTCACGCTAGTCGGCCACCGTTCCCATCGCCTTGACCACTTGTACGAAAGACCGTACTATTCGCCCAGCTCGCCCCGGCCGAAAGGGACCAACATGACCCGTATGGGCTTCTTGCTCGATAGCGACTCCTGTATCGGATGTCATGCGTGCACTGTTGCGTGCAAGAGCGAACACGATGTGCCACTCGGCGTCAACCGCACCTGGGTGAAATACATCGAGACCGGCTCGTTCCCGAACGTCAGCCGGCACTTCTCGGTGATGCGATGCAACCAATGCGACGATGCGCCATGCATGAAGATCTGCCCGACCTCGGCGCTCTACCGGACTGACAACGGTGTGGTCGACTTCGACGACGCTGATTGCATCGGCTGCAAATCGTGCATGAACGCGTGCCCGTACGACGCCCTCTTCATCAACCCGGCGACGCAGACGGCCAACAAGTGCAACCTGTGTAATCATCGGCTGGAAGTCGACCTCGAGCCGTCGTGCGTCATCGTTTGTCCGACTGAGGCGATCAAGGTCGGCGATCTCGACGACCCACTGAGTGAGATCTCACGAATCATCGCCCGCGATGATGTGGCAGTTCGTGCGCCAGAACAAAACACAAAGCCAAAGGTCTACTACCGGGGAGCATCGCAGGCGTCCCTCGACCCAACCCGGACCGCCATAGCGAACGACGGCATGATCTGGGCCGACACCACACCCGACCACCCCTCGATTCCGGTCACGCTCTCGAAGAAGCCGATCGATATGGATGGCGTCGTCGCTCGTACGGCCTACACAACAAGCCACAAGATGACGTGGAAGTCCAAGGTCTCGGGGTACCTCGTCACCAAAGCTATCGCCTCGGGCATCATGGCTGTAGCGGCACTGCTGGTGTTGCTCGGCCATGCTGGCTCGCAGGCTGCGGTCAGGGTCGTGCCGCCAATGGCCGCCGGTGTCTTCCTGGCGATCACGGGCCTGCTCCTGATCACCGACCTCAAACAGCCGGGTCGATTCCACTACCTGCTCACGAAGGGCAACTGGGAATCGTGGCTCGTCAAAGGGGCATACATTCTCATGGCCTTCGCGGCCGTGTGCGGATTGTGGTTGATCGGCGGGCTGGCCGAGAGCACAACGTTGCTCCAGGTGCTCGCCGTCCCCGCTGTGCTTGGTGCGCTCGGCACCGCTGGCTACACCGCCTTCCTCTTTGGGCAATGCGAGGGACGAGACCTTTGGCAAACACCAATCTTGTTGCCGACCCTGCTCGCCCAAGCCGTAGCGGCTGGCGGTGCCGCCTACTGCATCGCCGACCTGGTGATGGATATTCCCGGCGGCGACGCGATTCGTTGGGTGTTGCTCGGCGGCATTCTGGCGGTTGCGTCGCTCATTGCGATCGAGTTGACATCAAAGGGATCCCGTCATGTCGAGCTGGCGCTTCACGAGATGACCCATGGTGCGTACGCTGCCCGCTTTTGGTGGGGTGGCGCGTTGGTTGGCCTGGCCGTGCCTGCGGTCTTGACCATCGTGGCGCTTGTTACCGATAGCGGTGCCTGGCTCCCCGCCGTGGCCGGCGTCGCTGCGCTCGCGGGACTTTTCGCCTACGAAGACGCATTTGTCCGAGCGGGCCAATCGGTGCCCCTTTCCTAAACCACGTGCCCGAAACCGGAGAACCCTGTGAGTGAACTACAGAAGTACCCACCATTTGACCGCTGGCACGACTGGACCGAACTCGATGCCAAGTCGTGGCCCACGAAGGTCGAGAAGAACTACGCTCTTGTGCCGACGACCTGTTTCAATTGCGAGGCGGCGTGCGGGCTCATCGCCTACTTCGACAAAGACACTGACGAGATCGTCAAGTTCGAGGGCAACCCTGAGCACCCGGCAAGCCGGGGGCGCAACTGTGCGAAGGGCCCTGCCACCCTCAACCAGGTGTATGACCCGGAGCGGGTGCTTTACCCGATGCGTCGTGTTGGCGCTCGCGGCTCGGGGCAGTGGGAACGTATCTCGTGGGACACCGCGCTTGAGGAAATCGGCGCTCGCATCCGCACGGCGCTCCAAGAGGAGCGGCGCAACGAGGTGATGTACCACGTAGGTCGGCCAGGCGAGGATGGGTACGCCGAGCGTGTCCTTCAATGTTGGGGCGTAGACGGGCACAACTCGCATACCAATATCTGCTCATCAAACGCTCGGATTGGGTACCAGTCATGGATGGGCCACGACCGTCCGTCGTCCGATTTTGCCAACGCTGAGGTGATCTTCCTGATCTCGGCTCATCTCGAAGCGGGGCACTACTTCAATCCCCATGCACAGCGGATCATCGAAGCGCAAGCCAAAGGTGCGACCATTATCTGTGTCGATCCGCGCCTCTCCAATACCGGCTCGAAGGCCGATCACTGGTTACCGGCGTGGCCCGGCACCGAGCCGTTCCTGCTGCTCGCGATTGCTCGGCTGCTCATTGAAAGTGACACATGGAATGCCACATTTGTCGAGCGGTGGGTCAACTGGGAGACGTACTTGGCCGAGACTCGACCCGACCTTCCGCAGGAGTTCGCCTCCGTTCGCCAAGCGATGCTGGACGAGTACGAGAAATACACGCCCGAAGAAGCTGAACGCGTCTGTGGTGTGCCCGCGAGTCAGCTCCGTGAAATTGCTGAGATCATCGGACAACACCCAACCAAGTTTGCCTCGCACAACTGGCGAGCCGCTGGCGCGGGAAATCTCGGTGGCTGGCAAGTTGCTCGCTGTTTGTTTTTCCTCAACGTGCTGACCGGGTCGGTGGCGACCAAGGGTGGCACCTCGGGTAACGGCTGGAACAAGTTCAAGCCGGAGCACCCGGGAGGTCATCCCACTGGCACCGACTGGAATGAGATGAGCTGGCCTAAGGAATACCCGTTGGCCTATCACGAGATGTCGATCCTGTTGCCACACTTCCTCAACGAGGGGCGCGGCAAGCTCGATACCTACTTTTCTCGGGTCTATAACCCGATCTGGACCAATCCAGACGGCTTCACCTGGCTTGAGGCGTTGAAAGACGAAGCAAAAGTTGCGTGCCACGTGGCCCTCACCCCAACCTGGTCGGAGACCGCGTGGTTTGCCGACTACGTGTTGCCGATGGGTGTCGCGGCCGAGCGCCACGATACGGCGAGCTTCGAGACCCACGCCGGTCGCTGGATCGGCTTCCGTCAATCGGTGTTCCGCCGTTATGCCGAGTTGCAAGGCAAAGACGTCGGCCCCGATGCCCGCTCCCACGAATACAACCCTGGTGAAGTGTGGGAAGAGAACGAGTTCTGGATCGACCTGTCGTGGAAGATCGACCCTGATGGCTCGATGGGCATCCGCAAGTGGTTTGAATCGAAGGAGCGGCCAGGTCAACCGGTTTCGGTCGACGAGTACTACGGAACGATGTTTGCCGAGTCGGTGCCTGGGCTCGTCGAAGATGCCGCTGCGGCCGAGCAAACCCCGCTCGAATTCATGCGTGACCGAGGCGCCTACGCCGTTGCTGGCGACACATATGAGCCGTACGAGCGAGCGGTGTCGGCCGAGGCGATTGCCGACTGCACCAAAGACGCTCTGGGGTCTATCGCAAGCCTGGCACCATCGGGTCGTTCGACGGTACCGCTGAGTCTCTGGCGTCGATCAAGCTCGCGCCGCTGGGTGATGGCTCGCCTGGGGTTGAGGTTGCTGGTGAGGTGAAAGAGGGCTTCCCGACTCCATCTAAGAAACTTGAGCTGTACTCAACGACGTTGAAGGACTGGGGCTGGCCCGAATACGCCACGCCAACCTGGATCCCGTCGCACGTTCACTGGGAAGACCTCGACCTCGCCGGCAATGAGCGCATCCTGTTGCCCACGTTCCGAATCCCGACGCTCATCCACACGAGGTCGGCCAACTCCAAGTGGCTCAACGAGATCAGCCATCGACACCCGTTGTGGATTCATCCCGAGGATGCCGAGAAGCTCGGCATCGAAGAGTCTGGCCTTGTTCGCATCACTACCCGCATCGGCCACTTTGTTATCCAGTCGTGGCGAACTGAGGGCATCCGGCCGGGTGTGGTTGCCGCCTCGCACCACATGGGTCGGTGGCGACTTGAGGAAGACAAGGCCCGTTCATGGGGCTCGGGTAAGGCCGAGATCGTCAGCAACGGAACCGAGTGGAAACTCACGTAATCATGGGGCCGAGGCCTACGAGAGCAGCGATCCCGACACCGAGCGCATCTGGTGGAGCGACACCGGTGTGCATCAGAATCTGACCTTCTCCGTACAACCCGATCCGATCTCCGGAATGCAGTGTTGGCACCAGCGAGTTCGAGTCACCGCCGCTGAGGCAGGCGACGAGTACGGCGACGTGGTCGTCGACACGGCTAAGTCACGCGAGGCCTACCTGGAGTGGCTGGCGAAGACCCGTCCGGCTCCGGGCCCCGATGGTCTCCGACGCCCGTTGTGGTATGCCCGGCCGATGAAACCTCAAGCGTCGGCGTTCCTGCTGGACCCAGATACCCCCCGGGGTACTTGACGAATGGACAATATGTCCGTATATTCGGAGTAATGCACTCGCCTGCCACGGAGCTGTACCCATGAAACCGCTATTCACCCAGTACTACCTCGACTGCCTCTCGCACGCTTCGTACCTCATTGGCGATCCATCGACCGGCCGCGCGGTTGTGGTGGATCCCCGACGTGATGTCGACGAATACGTGGCGGACGCTGCGGCCGCTGGCATGACGATCGAACTCGTCATCGAGACCCACTTCCACGCCGACTTTCTGAGCGGCCACCTTGAACTCGCCGACGCCACTGGCGCCACGATTGTGTTCTCGTCGGTGGCCAGCCCTGAGTTTGCGACCAAACTCGTCGAGGACGGCGAGCGGTATTCGTTAGGCGAAGTTGATCTCGAGTTCCTGCACACCCCGGGTCATACGCCCGAGTCGATGAGCATCGTCGTTCGTGAGTCCGTTGACGCTGAGCCCTGGGCGGTGCTCACTGGCGACACCCTATTCATCGGCGACGTCGGTCGACCTGACCTGCTGGCGTCGATCGGTTTCACGAAGGACGAATTGGCCGAGAAGCTCTACGACAGCCTTCACAACAAGCTCATGACGCTGCCCGATGAGACGCTGGTCTACCCGGCCCACGGTGCTGGATCGGCGTGCGGCAAGAACCTGTCAACCGAAACGTCGTCCACCATCGGCGAGCAAAAGGCAACGAACTACGCCCTCAATGCTCCCGATCGCCAAACGTTCATCGACCTCGTTACCGAAGGTCAGCCCCCCGCCCCCGGCTACTTCGTCTATGACGCAATCCTCAATCGCAAAGACCGTGAGTTGCTCGACGAAACGGCCGAGGCCCCGACGCTCACCTACGACGAAGCCAAAGCGCTGATCGCCGGTGGCGCCGTGCTTGTCGACGGCCGCGATCCCGACGACTATGGGCGCGGTCACCTGGTCAACTCCATCAATGTTGGTCTTGCTGGACGGTATGCCGAGTTCGCTGGCTCGATCGTTGCCTCCGACGTCGACATCGTGCTGTTTGTCGATGAGGGTTTCGAGCTCGAGGCCAAGAATCGGCTGGCCCGTATTGGATTTGATCGGGTTGTTGGTGTCATTGGGTCGCCTCTCGCGGTCTTGATCGCGAATCAGGACGACGTCCGCAAGGCCTCCCGCCTCACGGCCATCGACTACGAACGCCGTAGGGCGGAGATTGACAATCTGCAATTGGTCGACGTCCGCAACCCAGGTGAACTCGAAGCTGGCGTCATCCCTGGGGCGATGTCGATTCCCGTTGGCCAGTTTGGGGCTCGCATGGCGGAGCTCGATCCCGCTCGGCCGACCGTCGTCTACTGCGCCGGTGGATACCGGTCATCCGTTGCCGCCAGCCTGCTCCGTTCGAAGGGCTTCACCGACGTCTCCGACATCCTTGGCGGCTTCGGCGCCTGGGCGGAGGCGACCGGCGCGGAAGTAGCTGCTCACTAGCGATTGACTGGTGCAAACCGGTAGATGGTTGACGTCCGGACTAAAAGACCGTACATTCGTTCAATTGGAACTGTGACGAGTGTCGCAGTGAAGTAAGGGGACCCACATGGGAACAACAGCGCATCACCGCGTGCTGATTGTCGGAGGCGGCGCAGCAGGAATCTCGGTTGCCGCTCGGCTCATCAAGAAGGGCTACACCGACGTCGGTATCATCGAGCCGTCGGACAAACACCACTATCAGCCGCTCTGGACGCTGGTAGGCGGCGGCCACGTCAAGCGCGAAGTATCCGAGCGCGACGAGGCGTCCGTCATGCCCAAGCAGGCGACCTGGATCAAAGACGCAGCGAGCGCTTTCGATCCTGAGGCAAAGACGGTCACGACCGCCAAGGGTGATGCATACGGCTACGACGCCCTCATTGTTTGCCCCGGTATTCAGCTCGACTGGGACCGCACTCCCGGCTTGAAAGACGCCGTTGGCAAGAATGGGGTGTCGAGCAACTACACCTACGACCTAGCCCCAAAGACGTGGGAGTTCATCCAGAACACCAGGAGCGGCACTGCGGTGTTCACGATGCCGAGCGGGCCGATCAAGTGTGCCGGGGCACCCCAAAGATTGCCTACTTGGCTGCTGACTATTGGCGCAAGGAAGGGCTCCTCGACAAGATCGACGTCCATCTCGTGCTTCCGACACCGGGCATGTTTGGGGTGAAGGTCTTCGCTGACGCCCTCGACAAGGTAGTGGCCGACTATGGGATCAAGGTTCACTTCCTTTCCGAACTCGCCTCGGTCGACGGCGAGGCCAAGGTCGCAACGATCAAGTCGATGAACGACCCGGACAACACGTTTGAGATCGCATGACATGATGCACGCGGTGCCGCACCAGTCGGCTCCCGACTGGATCAAGCTCAGCCCACTGTCGACCGGGGACGCGAACGGCTACGTCGAGATCGACAAGAACACGATGCAACATGTCCGCTACCCCGACATCTTCTCGCTCGGCGACGCGGGCTCGTCGCCAAACTCAAAGACGGGGGCCGCAGTTCGCAAGCAGGCCCCAGTGGTGGCAGAGAACGTCGACTGCTTCCTTTCGGGGAAGCCGTTGACGGCCTCCTACGGTGGCTATGCCAGTTGCCCGCTCACTACATCGGGCAGCAAGATGCTGCTGGCCGAGTTTGACTACTCGATGGAGCACACGCCGAGCTTCCCCATCATCGATCTCACCAAGCCTCGGACCGATATGTGGTACCTGAAGAAGAACGGTTTGCCGCTGCTCTATTGGAACCTGCTGCTGAAGGGCAAGGCGTAGCCGATCTCGGGTGGAGTGTTAGATAGTTCGGACAATCGACTAGTCTGCCGACATGTCTGAATTCTCTGCTGCTGCGGTGCAGCTTGACCGTTCGAGCCCGCTCCCTCTGTGGGCCCAGCTCGAAGCCGAGCTCCGTCGCCGGCTCGACGTGGGCGAGTTCACCGAGCGATTCCCCACCGATCAGGAACTCACCACGATCTACGGCGTGAGCCGGCACACCGCTCGGCATGCAGTCGATCGGCTGAACGCGGATGGCATCGTGACACGGGAGCGAGGCCGGGGCACACGGGTCAACGAAAGCCATTTTGAGCAGTCACTCGGCGCGCTCTACAGCCTGTTTCAGATCGTCGAAGGCCGAGGCATCGAGCAGCGGAGCGAGGTCATCGCGCTGGAGAAAGTCGCCGATGAGGATGCGGCTATCCGGCTCGGGCTCAGTCCGAAGGCACCACTAGTTCATCTGTCGCGCATCCGACTGGCCGACGACGAGCCGCTGGCAATCGACAATGTCTGGCTGCCGCATGACATAGCCGGTCCACTGCTGAAGTCCGACTTCACCCACACCGCGCTCTACGAAGAGCTCGATCGCATCAGTGGATGCCGGCCGACGCAGGGTTCTGAACGGATCCGGCCCGTCGTGCCGTCACCGCACGAGCGGAAGCTGCTCGGCCTACCGGCCGGTGTTGCCGCCTTCTCACTCGAGCGTCTCAGCTCGGATGGCACCCGACCGATCGAGTGGCGAGTAACGCTCATCCGCGGGGATCGGTTTAGCTTCCTGGCCGACTGGAGCGCAGGCCAAAGCGCAGGTTTGCGTCTGGCCAGCGACGAGGCGTAACCGCTCTGGCCCTTGTGCCCTTGTGCCGTGTGTGCACGTGGCCACGGGCCGCTGGCGCTTAGCGACCGAGGATCTTGCTGGTGGCAGCGGCCAGGCTGTCGGTGCGTTGTGAGGCGTCACTGCGCCACGCAATGTGCTGGTCGGGTCGGATGAGCAGCGCGCCATCGTTGAGCAGAGCTGCGATGCTCCACTCACGATCGATCTGGACGTCAGCGCCGATCCGAACGTGCTGCATCGGGGCGTCACTCTCGGCGACGGCTCTCGCCCAGGATTCGTGGTCGCCAAAGCTCAAGAGCGTGAGGTGGCCGTGCCCAACAAGGTCGAGGGTTGACTGGCCGGTGGCCAGCCAGGCATGGGGGAGTCGGGAGCCCACTGTGGCGGCGGGTTCGAAAACTCGGGGGTCCTCCGCCGCAGGCTCGGGCGGTGCAGCGTCGTTGGCCAGAGCGTCGATGGCCAGAGCGCCGTCAAGGTAGCGGTAGCCCAACTGGAGGCCGATCATGTCGAAGTGGGTCGCCTGATCGTCGACTGCAGCGTCGATCGCCTTCCGCTGAGCGGGGTCGGCCAAGCTGGCCAGCAGCCCCCCAGTGCTTGGGTTCGTGGTGAGTCCCAGCGCCTCGATGAGGCTAAGCAACTTGAACGCGTTGGATGTGCTCTGTGCGCAGTTGGTTCTGGCGATGGGCTGCCGCTCTGTTTCATAGGTGGTGAGCAGATCGGGGCTGGCCCAACCTTCCTCGACTGCGGTTAGCTTCCACACCAAACCGTGGGCATCGGCGACACCGGTGTTGAGGCCCAGGCCACCCGTTGGCGGAAACCGGTGAGCCGCATCGCCGACGAGAAAGATTCGGTTATCCCGCATCCGGTCGGCGACTTGCGCGCTCATGTTCCACGAGCCGACGCTCACAACGTCGACGGCGACGTCGGGGTCGCCGAGCGCGGCCTGAACGATGGCGACGCAGCGATCGTTGCTGTAGTCGTCGGGCGTCTCCTCGTCGGGGTTGTAGGTCGTCATGAACACCCAATCACGATCGATGTCATGGGCGATGAACACACCGGATGCCTCTGGGTCCATCACGAAGTGCAGCACGCCAAGCCGATCAGTGAGCATCGCTCGGAGATCGGCGTTGAAGTGGATGGCGATGTAGGACTGAAGGCTCGGCGGGCCGTCCATGTTGATTCCCAACGACTTGCGCACCCGACTGCCTGCGCCGTCGGCGGCAATGACGTACCGACTCCGGACCGAGAACACCTCGCCACTGTCAAGATCGCGGAGCATCGAAGTCACGCCGTCGTCGTCTTGTTCACTCGACACCCACTCGGTTCGGTAACGCAGATCACACGTCGGGAGATCATTCGCCGAGTTGGCGAGAAGCGGTTCGAGTCGGTGCTGGGAAATGTTTCGGAGCGGCGTTGGCGTGTCGTCGAGTACCTCAGGGCCCTGACGTTCGAACGGGAGGCGTCCGATGAGCTGGCCATTGAGTCGGGTCACGTAGTTGACGTGCCCTGCGTCGGCCGGGTCGTTCGCGAGCGCAGTCACGGCCACCATGTCGATGCCTGCTTGACGAAAGATCTCGAGGGAGCGAGCGTTGACGACGTGGGCCGCGGGATGGCGTTGAGGTCCCTCGCGTCGCTCGACGAGCAGGCTCGCCTGACCGTTGGCCGCGAACAGGTGGGCGGTGACCAGCCCTACGGGACCGGCGCCGACAATGAGATACGGGATGTTGAGCGGCGATGTCACAACAGACCGCTGTAGCTTCCGCCGTCGAGCTGGAGGTTCTGGCCAGAAATGAACCCGGCCTGGGCGCTGCACAAGAACGCGCACGCGGCACCGAATTCGCTTGGTTGGCCGAGGCGTTTGGCGGCGATTGTCGACGTCATATGGGCGTACGCCTGGTCGACCGTGATACCGGCCCGGCTGGCGTGTAGCTCGGCCATCTGTCGCTGCCGTCCGGTGTCGAATCGCTCGGGGAGCAGATTGTTGATCGTGACGTTGGCCGCCGCAACCTCAAGCGACAATGCCTTGGAGACAGAGGTGAGCCCCGCCCGCGCGCCGGTCGACAAGCCCATGGCGGCGCGCGGTGACTTGACCATCGCCGAGGTCACGTTGACGATTCGACCGAAGCCTCGTTCAACCATGCCGTCGACCGCGAGCCGGATCATCGCCAATGGCGTCAGCATGTTGGCGTCGAGTGCGGCAATCCAATCATCGTGTTCCCAGTTGGCGAACTGGCCGGGGTGCGGACCCGAGTTGTTGTTGACGACGATGTCTGGCTCGGGGCACGCCTCGAAGAGCCCCTGTCGCGTCACGGGATCGCCGATATCGCCAGCTACGGCGCGAACCTCGACGTCGTAGTCAGCCGCGAGGCGCCGCTGCGTTTCGTCGAGCGTCGAGGGGGTACGACCGTTGATCGTAATGTTGACCCCCTCGGCGGCAAGCGCTTCGGCACAGGCCAATCCGAGGCCCCCGCTCGATGCGCACACGATGGCATGACGGCCACGAATCCCGAGATCCATGGCTATGCCCCGGCCGATTGGCGTAGTCGTGAAGCAAAGTCGCGTTGCCACTGCTCCAGTGGCATGAACTCGGCGTTGGTCTCGATTTTCGACCGGGTCGTGCCCTCGATCTCGGCGTCGCTCGTCAGGAGATCGAGCCCATCCGCATGGTTGCGCCACATGGAACGGTGAGTCGACGAAGCACTCGAGGCCATTGCCTTCGGGATCGTTGAAGTAGAGCGACCACGCGTTGCCGTGTGAAATCGGGATGACACCCTCGACACCGTTCGCCTCCAGGGTGGACCCGATACGTCGGAGGTCGTCGAGACTGTTGGTCCGAAAGGCCAGGTGGTCGACCATGACGAACTGATGATCGGCCAGCGCTCCCGTGATGAAGACGATCTGGTGATGCTCCCGCGGATCTTGGGAGATGAACGCCATCTCGCCTCCGTCAGGACCGACGGTGCCTCGGTTTGTGATGTGGAAGCCGAGGACGCCGCAGTAGAAGGCAAGCATGGTGTCGAGGTCCTCGACGGCGATGGTCGTGTGACTGAGTTGGTGTGCGGGGCGGGTCGTCGAAGGGTCCATAAATGACATCGTGATCAATATTGACGACTATGTCAATAAACGCGATGCTAGGGCGCATGGTTGATGCAACGGCACGCGTGGCCCATTCCCGGGGGCACAAGAAGAAGCAGCGAACCAGGTCCCAGCTCATTGCGGCGGCAATAGACGTCATCGCAACACAAGGTGAGCTCTTCTCGATCGGCGACATCACCGATCGAGCGGGTGTGTCGCACGGAACCTTTTACAACTACTTCACCGACCGAGACGCGCTACTGGCTGCGGTCATTCCCGAAGTGCTCACTGCCTTCACCGTCCGGAGCGCCGCGTTGGTCCGAGACGTTGATCCCGCCGTTCGCTTTGCCTCGATCACAGCGATGGCGCTGCAGCGATCGCTCACGGCGCCCGAAGCAACCCGCCTCCTGCTACGCCTCGACGCAATGCAGCGCGCAATTGTTGAATCGCCAACCATGGACCCACTCCGTCGCGATCTCATGGCGGGGTTCGAGTCGGGTCGGTTCTTGGTTGGCCCCGACGCTGCCACCCTTGACGTCGTTGTCGGAACGCTTCTGTTCGCTGGGCGCCGCCTTCTTGATGAGGCGCTCACGGACGACTACCGGGTGGGTGTTGTCGCACAACTCCTTAGATCCCTGGGCGTGATGGCCGACGAAGCGAAACAACTCGCAGCGCAAGCGGTAGCCGGTGCGCGCTAGTAGCGGGTGCTCGGTGGCGTCGGCGACATGCTGAGGTGGAGTTCATCGCCGGTGTAGGGGTGGGCTCGAACGACGTCTTCGTTGAGTTCGATGCCGAGTCCGGGAGCCCGGGATGGGATCACGTAGCCGTCTTCCCAGGTGATCGGGCTGAGGAGTAGATCAGCAAAGAAGCCACCGAAGTCATCGATCGCCTCGAGGATAAGGAAATTGGGCGTGCAGGCAGCGAGTTGGATGTTGGCTGCGGCAACCACCGGACCGCAGTAGAGGTGCGGGGCGATCTGGGCGTAGTGAACTTCGGCCAAGGAGGCAATCTTCTTGCCCTGGAGGATGCCCCCGCAGCGACCGAGGTTTGGTTGCAAGATTGACGCGGCCCCAGCGTTGAGCACTGCGGCAAACTCATACGCCGTGGTAAGTCGTTCGCCGGTCGCGATGGGGATCGAGGTGGACCGAGCCACCTTGGCCATCTGTGCTGGCATTTCTGGTGGTGTCGGTTCTTCGAACCAGAGCGGCTCATAGGGCTCGAGTCGCTTGGCCATGCGGATCGCGCCGTCGGGAGTGAACTGCCCATGTGTCCCAAACAGCAGGTCGGCTGATGAGCCGATGGCCTCGCGAATCGTACGAACGAAGGCAGCGGAGCGATCGAGGTCGGCCATCGAGGGCTGGTGGCCGTCAAACGCCGTGTAGGCGCCTGCTGGATCGAACTTCACTGCGGTGAAACCTTGCGCCACGGCCGCCACGGCCCGCTCGGCCGCTGCGCCGGGATTGTTGTACACCGGGTGGTCCTCGTGAGCGTCGGCGCCAGCTGGTGGATAGAGGTAGGTGTAGGTGCGGAGACGTTCGTTGGTGAGGCCTCCCAACAGCTCGTAGACGGGCTTGTCGGCCTCCTTGCCGATTATGTCCCAGCACGCGATTTCGAGGCTCGAAAACACCTCCGACCAGTGTGATGTCTGGTCGCCGCGAGTAGCCGCTGCTGTAGACGTTTCGCCACATCGATTCGATGTTTGTCGGCGACTGGCCGACGACGAAACGCTCGGCCACGTCTTCAATCATCGAGGCGACGAGATGGGGTGAGAAGGTCGCCACGTATGCCTCCCAAGACCGGTGACGCCATCGTCGGTGGTCAGCTTGACGAAGAGGAAATAGCGTCCCCCGTGACGCGGCGGTGGGTTGGCGACGACAAATGTCTCGACGCTAACGATCGTTGACATGCCGGACGACCTCTTGTTGGCCGACGACGTGGCCGTCCCAGTTGCGAATTGATGGATCGGCCCAGCGGCCCAGTTGCTCGACCTCGTCCTCGGTAATGAGGTCGAGTTGGCGAAGGAGCTGGGTGAGGTAATAGTCGATGGCGCGGAACGAACCGTCGTCGATCTTCAAGGCCAGCCCAGTACCGGCGCCGACGACGCCGATGACGAACACACCCTCGGCGCCGATCTTGGCGAAGAGTCGACCCTCGGTGACTCGCATGAGATCACTTTCGAACCGTCCCGTCGACCCGCCAACGAGGTTGGGATGGGCTGCTGCTGCCTCAACGAGTCGGCGGCAGGCGGCCTGACGCTCCGGGGCGAGGAGGTTGGGTGTGGCAACCGAGGCGATTGCGGTGGCGAGCGATGCCAGCGGCAGGCGAAAAGTCGGTGCGCCGCAGCCATCAATCGCCGTGGTGATCTTGTCGCTCTGTGCCAGCTCGGTGACTGCGGCGGTCACTGCCGTCTGGATTGCGCCATCGGGGTCGAGGTAAGTGGCCGGGTCGATGTCGAGGTGGATCGCCGTTGCCAGGAATGCAGCATGCTTGCCCGAACAGTTATTGAGGAGGCGCGTCGCCGGCTGATTGAGATCGCCGTGACGGGCGGCTTGCGGCCCACAGAGCAGGCTGTCTGGGCTCAAACCGATGCGGTCAAGCATGGCCGCCACGACCTGGAGGTGCTCGGGTTCACCGTCGTGGGACGCGATTGCGAGCGCCAACGCGTCGTTGCCAAAGTCGAATCGGTTGGCCGCACCGCTCTCGACAAACGGGAGCGCCTGCAAGCTCTTCGAGGCGCTCCGGGGGAACACCAGCTGTTGGGGGTCGCCTTCACCATCGAGAATCTCGCCACCGTTCGTGGCCATTACCCAGGCACCACGATGGACGGATTCGACGACACCGCCCCGTTGGAACTGGGTCAGGATGGGGTTTTCGGGATATGACACGGGTGCCTCCATCGGTCTACTCGGAGGAGCCTAGGCGGATCGACGTAGCCTTGAAGCCAATGATGGCAATGCATGCAATTTGGCCCCGTGACCGAGACTCGTACAAAGGGGCAAAGATCGACCGAGAATCTGCCGCCCGGGTGTGGCGGTTCGCTCGCCCGTACCGACCGATGGTCCTCGGATTCCTTATCACCGTTGTAATCCAGGCCGTACTCGGGCTGGTCCCACCGATCCTGTTCGGCAAGATCATCGACGATGTAATCCCCGACAAGAACAAGTCGCTCCTGCTGGTCTTCGCTGTAGCGATCGTGGCGGCGGCGATAGCGGAGAGTGTCGTCTCGATCTTTGAACGATTCTGGTCGGCCCGCATCGGCGAAGGGGTTATTTACGACCTCCGCAGTGCGCTCTTCGATCATGTGCAGCGTCTGCCCATCGCGTTCTTTACCCGCACCCAGACCGGCACCCTGACGAACCGGCTCAACAACGACGTCATCGGCTTGCAGCGGGCCCTTACGACCACCCTGGGCACCGTGGTATCCAACACCATCACGCTGGTGACCACGCTCGTTGCCAGGATCTTCTTCGAGTGGCGCCTCACCCTTCTGGCGCTTGTGCTCACGCCACTCTTCGTGCTGCCCTACCGCCGAATAGGTGCCATCTCAGCAAGGCATTACGCGCGATGGCATGAACCTGAATGCGCAGATGAACGCCACGATGACTGAGCGGTTCAATGTCTCGGGCGCGCTCCTGACCAAGCTGTTTGGCCGGCACGCTGATGAGGTGGAGAGCTTTCGGCCAAGGCCGCCGAGGTGCGAGATATTGGCATTCGCAGTGCCATTTTTACCCGTGGCTTCATGATCATGCTCGGACTCCTGGGTGCCATCGGAACGGCGTTGGTCTATGGCCTTGGTGGTCTCTTTGCCATCAACGGTGGGATCACGGCAGGCGCGCTTGCGACGATGGGTCTGTTGGTGGGCCGGATTTACCAACCGCTCACGGGCCTGACCAACGCGCGCATCGATGTGCTCACCGCCTTGGTCAGCTTCGATCGGGTGTTCGAGGTGCTCGACAGCCCTATTCCGCTGGCCGATAAAGATGACGCCATCGACCTGGCCAATCCCCGAGGAACGATCGAGTTCGACGACGTCACATTCCGCTACCCCTCTCGACCGAGACCATCATCCCCTCGCTCGAGACACCAAGCTCAACGGTGTCGGACGAGGACGAGGCGCCGACGCTTCGAAACATCAGCTTCACGGTCGAACCCGGCCAACTGGTAGCTCTGGTTGGCCCGTCCGGGGCGGGCAAGACCACGATGACCAACCTGGTGCCTCGCTTGTACGACGTGCTCGAAGGTTCGATCAAGGTCGACGGGGTCGACGTTCGTGACTACAAACAGGGAAAGCCTGCGCCAAGCGATTGGCGTCGTGGTGCAAGATCCGCATCTGTTTCATGAGTCGATCGCCGACAACCTGCGCTTCGCCAAACCGGATGCCACTCAGGCCGAAATGGAAGCCGCCTGCCGGGCCGCCCAGATCCACGACGTCATCGAGAAGCTGCCCGGCGGCTACGACACCGTCGTCGGCGAGCGCGGCTACCGCTTCTCCGGTGGCGAAAAGCAGCGACTCTCGATCGCTCGGATGCTCCTGAAGAATCCTGCCATCGTCATCCTCGACGAGGCGACGAGCCATCTCGACTCCGAGAACGAAGCCGCGGTGCAGCGGGCGCTGGCCGAGTCGCTCTCGGGTCGGACCGCCCTGGTGATCGCTCACCGCCTGTCGACCATTGTTGAGGCCGACCTTATTCTCGTGCTCGACGACGGCGAACTGGTACAGCGAGGCACCCACGACGAACTGATGGCCAGTGGCGGCCTCTATGCCGACCTCTACCGAATCCTGGTCCGCGACTAGTTGCGGGCGTCGCAGGCATCGGCCACCATACAGCGATGTCCGAACTCGTAGATCTCTCTGCCGTCGAGCAGCGCCGCATGATCAGCGCCAAAGAAGTGTCGGCCGTTGAGTTGCTCGACGCTCATCTCGCCCGAATCGATGCAGTCAACCCAGCGTTGAATGCCATTGTTGGTCTGCGGCCCGAGATCGGCAGGGCCCAAGCACAGGCCGTCGACCAAAAGACGGCGAGTGGTGAGGATCCTGGCCCGTTGGCTGGCCTCGTCACCGCCTACAAGGACCTCAACGAAACGAAGGACTTCCTGTCGACTGACGGGATCGCCGCGCAGGCGGGCCGGTTCGCGCCCGCCGACTCGCTCATGGTCCAACGAATGACGGCAGCCGGTGTCGTTGCCGTGGGGAAAACGAACGTGCCCGAGCTCGGCGCAGGCTCGCACACGATTAACCCGGTCTATGGCACCACGGTCAATCCCTACGACACAACGCGATCTGCTGGCGGATCGTCTGGCGGCGCAGGCGTGGCCTTGCGCTGCGGCATGGTGGCGGTGGCCGACGGTAGCGACATGGGCGGCTCGCTTCGGAATCCTGCCGGATGGAACAACGTTGTTGGGCTCCGACCGTCGCCCGGCGTTGTGCCGAGCATCGGGCCTGGAAATGCGTGGGCCACCTGGGGCACCGGGGGACCGATGGGCCGGACAGTCGACGACCTTTATCTCTTGATGAAGGTGATCGCCCAGCCCGATGTGCGAGACCCGGCGACACACCCGATTGACCTACCCGATCAGCTGCCGCGGCTCGATCGTCCACTTCGAGTTGCGTTCAGCCCAGGAATGGGCGGGTTGCCGGTGGAGGCCGACGTCGCCGGCGTTGTCGCCGCCGCAGTGGAAGGGTTCGCCGACCTTGGTTGGTCAGTCGAGGAGGCCGAGCCCGACTTCACCGGTGCCGACGAGTGCTTCGAGAGCATCCGATCGTGGCTCTTTGCGTCGGGCCCGGGCGTCGGTCTGGGGGAGCGCATCACGACCGTGAAGGAGACGGTTCAGGATGAGGTTCGTCGTGGCATGGCCATGTCGGCCATGGACATCGCATCGGCCATCGGTATGCAGAAGAAGTTGTGGGACCGCGCTGTTGCCTTCATGTCGCACTACGACCTGCTCGTTGGGCCTGTCTCGCAGCTCTCACCGTTCGATGCGTCGATCGAGTATCCGACCGAGGTGGCCGGCCAGCCGATGGGCCGATACATCGAGTGGATGAGGTCAGTGTGTCGCGTCACGACGCTCGGCCTTCCCGCCCTATCCGTGCCGGCCGGCTTCACCGATGCCGGACTGCCGGTCGGGTTGCAAATGATCGGCCAGCCGTGGGGCGATGTGCCGCTGCTGGCCGCGGCCAAGGCGGTCGAGGACCTTATGCCGTGGCACCAACGAGGGCCGGCCTTACCCAGCTAACCCACGCTCCTGACTAAGCTGCGAGGCCAAGCAGAGCGGAGACACGCCCATGGAACTCGAGGACAACATCAATGCATTCGGCGGCCAGATTGGCAAGGTGGCCGACGCCGTCGAGTTCATCTATGAGAACAAGTCGGTCCTGCTCGGAGCAGGCCGTTTCATTGCCGACCACGGCGACGACCTCCTTGGAGTGATCGACTTCCTACGCGACCACGGCGACGACTTGCTCGATCTCATCCAGCGAATACCGGACGTGCTTGGCCGGGCTGGTGACGCGCTCGCCGCGGCGGGAGATGCGGCGCAGGCAGCCGGTGCGTTCCTGGTTGGCGAGGATGGAAACGACGCGGCGAACATCACGGCGGTTGCGGGCCGGGCAATAGCAGAATGTCGAGATCATCTTGGCACCGTCGAGGGCCTGCTCGGACGTATCGGTACCGAGCTGGAGGGAACGCCACTCGTCGGTGCCGTTGGCTCTCATGTTCTGAGCGGGGCCAGTGAGATCGGTGACGTAATGGCGTCACTTGGCACCGTCAGCCACGGACTGGTTGGCCTGTCATCGAGTTTCGGGTCGACGGGCCGCCGCCTCGAACGGGTCGGTGACGACATCACGTCGAGCGGCCAAACCCTCGCCGAGATGAGCACGCTGAGTGGGGGAGTCACGAAGGCACCGGGAACGAAGCCAACAGCACGACGGCCCACAACAAAAAGGCCATCGGCAAAGAAACCAGCGGCCAAAAAGGCGGCGGCCAAGAAGCCGGCTGCGACAACGAAAGCACCACCCGTCGCCAAGCCGCGGGGCCTCGGCGACGGCGTGCTCAAGCGTCGCGACTAGCTCGACGCCTAGCGGCTCGTTTGCTCGGGTTATCGCCGAGGTCGCAGTAGGAGCGCAGGCGACCTCATGGCTCCGGGGTTTGGGTACGGAGGAGGTCGGGCTCGATGTAGATCGGTCGGGCGATGGGCATGACGGCTCGCACTTCTGCTTCGACGACGTCAATTGCTTTCGCCAACTCGGCGACGCTGAGGCCACGGTCGAACGCGACTTTCGTGCCAACGAGGAGTTCCTCAGGGCGAGATGTACTGGGTTCGGATGTGAATGATGCTCGTGACGTGGGGCGAGCCGAGGATCGCGCCGGTGATGGCCGCCATATTTCCTCGCCAGCCGACTCACCCAGAAGCAGGCTCTTCATTTCGACGATCAAAAGTACGGCTATGAAACCGAGCAAGATCCTGATCGACAGTGTGCCGATGCCGTCCCAGATTGGGTTGCCCGTGATGGTCGCCAACACGATGGCGCTGAGCACGGAACGTCAGGCCGATGATGGCGCCAAAGTCCTCGAGTAAGACGACTGGCGGCTCGGGCGTCTTTGCCTCGCGGATGAACCGCCACCAGGAACGACCGAGGCGGAGCGGATTGGACTCTTTTACCGCAGTGCGAAAGCTCGTGCCTTCGGCCAGGATTGCGAAGCCAAGAATCCCGAGCGCAATCGCAGGCGTATCGATGTGTTCGGGGTGTTGGATCTTATGAATACCTTCATAGATCGCATAGACGGACCCAAGCACGAAGAGGACGAGGGCCACGACAAACGACCAGAAGTAGCGCTCACGGCCATAGCCAAACTGGTGCTCGTCTGTTGCGGCCATCTTCGAGCGCTTCCCGCCCAGGAGCAACAACGCTTGGTTGCCCGTGTCGGCAACGGAGTGAATGGCTTCCGCCAGCATTGACGATGCACCAGTGAGGGCAAATCCGATGAACTTGGCTACGGCGATGGTGCCATTTGCGGTCATTGCCGCGAGTACTGCTTTGTTTCCGTGCCCTGGCGTGCTCATCCTCTACTCCTTGCTGCGATTTCACCAATCACCACGCGCGCTGTGCGACTAGCGCTACGAATTCCTGGCAGTATGGGCCGGTGATTGTGCATCTTGTTGATGGAACCTATGAACTCTTCCGCCAGTTCTTCGGACGACCTGGCCACGTCAATGCGGCGGGTAAGGAAATTGGTGCGGCGAGAGCCGTGCTGCGTAACACCTTGACGATGCTCGAAAATGACGTGACTCACCTGGGTGTTGCGACCGACCGGGTGGTCGAGTCGTTCCGCAACGAACTCTACGCGCCCTACAAGACCGGCGAAGGCATGGACCCCGAGATCATGGCGCAGTTTGCGCCGCTCGACGATGGACTGCGGGCCCTCGGCGTGGCGTTGTTTTCGATGGTCGAGTACGAGGCCGACGACGCGATGGCATCCGCAGCTGCGGTGGCTGACGCCGATGAGCGGGTCGAGAAGGTGCTGATCTGCACGCCCGACAAAGACCTCGCCCAATCGGTGAGGGCCGGTCGCGTGCTGCAGTGGGATCGGCGCAAAGACGTGATCTATGACGTCGACCAGGTGCTCGAGAAATACGGCGTGCCCCCGGAGTCGATACCCGACTGGTTGGGCTTGGTTGGCGATACCGCCGATGGCTTCCCTGGGCTACCTGGCTGGGGCGCCAAGTCAGCTGCGGCCATTCTGCGTCGCTACGGGCACATCGAAAACATCCCGACGGCAGCCGGGCAGTGGGACATCACCGTACGTGGTGGAGCCAAGTTGGCGGCCACACTCGCTGACAATATGGCTGATGCGTTGCTCTTCAAGGACCTCGCAACGCTCCGCATCGAGGCGCCAACGATTGACAACGTCGATGAACTCGCGTGGTCGGCCCCAACGAGCGACCTTCCGGCAATTGCCGACTTCTTCGACGCACCTGAGCTAGTTTCGCGGGCCAATCAGCTTGCCGAACGTAAGGCCCACCAATGATCCGTGACTATGCCGAGACTGATGCGCCCGACGTTCTGGCCCTCAATGAAGCGAACCTGCCTGAGTTGGGTCCGATGGACCAAGCCAAGCTTGATCTCCTCGCCAACGATTCGCCCTGCTTCAAAGTGGTCGAAGTCGACGGCCGGGCCGTTGGGATGTTGATCGTGCTCGACGAGACCTCGTCCTATCCAAGCCTGAACTATGGCTGGTTCCGAGCGCGACATGAGGTCTTCGCCTACGTTGACCGGATCGCGCTTGGCACTGAGGCGCGCGGCGCCGGGTGGGGTCCGGCGCTCTACGAGATCGCAACGACCTACGCTGTCGAGGCCGGTAAGCCAGTACTTTGTGCCGAGGTAAACACGGTCCCGCCCAATCCTCGTTCGCATCGCTTCCACGAGATCAATGGATTCGTTGTGGTGGAGCACTTCCAGCCATACGGCGGTCCGGCAACCGTTGCCATGTTCGAGAAGGCGCTCGCCTAGGCACCGTGCTAATCGTCGAGTCCTTGGCGCATTCGCTCCCAAAGGCTTGGCTCGTTGGCGTCGGTTCGGCTGGTGCCGCCGGCCGCCTCGCGTCGACGTCGAGCAGGCGTCGGGGCTGCCCGGCGAACCGGTGGTCGCTCGGCCACCACGGCAGTGCGCCCGGCGATCTCGATGGGGCTGGGCGCCAAGGCCACGAGCGTGGCGATTCCGGCGGTTATTGGCAGGGCGGCCAGCAGGACAATCCCAGCCAATGCGGCGGCGGCCAACTCGCCCGCAATGAGGTCGCTGTTGAGTGCTTGCGCTACTGAGTAGTTCTGCGACTGACTAACGACGAGAGCAGGCAGCGCGGCAGCGAGATAGGCCATCATCAAGATGCCGATGGTTGAGGTCGCCTGCTCGCGGGTCGCCCGCAGCGATGCGCCAACTAGTGCCGATCGAGTCGACGTGGGAGTGTCTACCCGGCGGGTGAACGCATCGGCGGCCTGGACACTCGTCAGGTGTGCGAGTGCGCCTACTGATCCGATGACAACACTCGTAAGTGCGATCCCGCGACCTTCGGGCGCGCCGAGCAGCATGCGGTCGATCATGAGGTAACCGAGGCCCGTTTGTAACCCGACTGTTGCTAGTGCGCCGACCAGTGCCACTTGGACCCGACGGCCGACGCCGCCAAGGCAGACCAGGAGCAGCACGACGGCTGTTGCCGCCGAAACGGCGGCGACGAGCGCCGGTTCGGTGTCGCCGACTAGGGCGGGCGCCGTGTAGAGGACCACGACCGCGCCGATGGCGGCGAACGCTACAAGGGCGCGAAGGCCGGAAAGGCGGGCCGAGGCGACGAGGCCAACGACCAAGAGCCCGGCCAGGATGGCCAGCACCGGCAGGCGCTGGCGGTCGACGTAGCGGAACTGGGTTTCTGTTGCTGCCCCTGGTGTCGGCTCAACCACGACCTTGTCGCCTACCGTGAATGGCGCGCCCGATCTGGTGGCGGGCAGACGGAAGACCTGCCCCACTCCCGCGCCCTCGGTGGGAGCGACGTCGAGAATCGCACAAGTGTCGAGCGATGGTGGCGTGTCGGTTCCCGTCGCGTCGCAGGCGCTGATTGCGGCGACCGTGGCGTTGACAACGACATCTGAGCTCGCCCAGACAGGCGAAGCGCGGCCAGGTCGCCGCCATGGCTCCTGCGGCAAGCGCCACAAGCGCAAGCGCGACAATTCCCAGCCGCTTTGATCGGCGGTCGTTAACGAACGAAACCATGTTGGTGAACCCGCGTGGTTTCCTCACCGCCGGAGACCCTACCAGGGAGAACGGCGAGGGACGAACCGATGTTGAACGCCCGCCGGCTCGCTCGTGGCTAGGTTCCCTTGTAGTTGACCACCGCGTGGAGGCGGTCACGAATCTCGACCAGATCGGACTGATCGGCCATCACCTGGTGAATGTCCTTGTATGCGTCGGGGTGCTCGTCGACGAGCGACTTCGCCCGCCCCGAGAGCCAAGCCCTGTCAGCCATGGCGTCGCAACGATTCGGTCGTTAGCTGCCTGCGGGCCGCGGTTCGCGACAACACTCGACCAGCGCCATGGCTCGATGATGCAAACGAGAGCGCATTGCCGAGGCCTTCGACAACGAATGTGTCGGTACCCATCGAGCCAGGAATGATGCCGAGCTCACCGAGCCGAGCCGATATTGCCCCCTTCCGGGTTACCCAGATCGTCTCGCCGCTCCATGTTTCTTGCACCGCGTAGTTGTGGTGGCAGTCGACCCGCTCCACCTCCTGGCCGTACCCGACAGCGTCAAGCACGACACGAAGCAACCGATCGAGCATGATGTCGCGGTTGGTTCGTGCGTACGCCTGGGCCAGAGTAGGTCGGCCACGTAGGCCATAAATGCTGGCGTTCCTTCGGCCAGCCACGCCAGGTCCCGATCTTCCAGCTTTGTCGCCAGCTCCACAGCAGACTTCCGAGCGCTATCGATATGGCGTCGAGCCAGCTCGTTGCCGATGCCTCGGGAACCGGAATGCAGCACGACCCATACGTCATCGGTGGTCGAAACCGACACCTCGGCGAAGTGGTTGCCCGAGCCGAGGGAGCCCAGCTGGGCCAGACACTTGGCCGCGAGCTTGGCGGTGACCTCAGAAGGAATGGGGTTGGCCCGCATCCACGACTGAGCGGCGCTGCCGGCCTCTTTGTTGCCCTGGCCGACGCCGGCTGGGATGGCGCGCTCGATTGACGGCAACATTGCGTCGAGGTTGTCCGGAAGATCTGAAGCCGTTAGCGATGTTTTGACAGCTGCCATGCCACAACCAATATCGACGCCGACACACGACGGGATGATCGCGCCACGCGTCGGCACCACGCTGCCAACCGTGGCACCGATCCCAATGTGGGCATCGGCCATGAGAGCGACGTGCCCGGCGAGGATTGGTAGACGCGCCGTGCGTTCGGCTTGTTGGATCGTCCCCTCATCGAGAATCGAGGCCCAGGAATAGAGGTTGTCGTTGAGCCTGGTAACCATTCGCCTCTCCTTCGTTGGCGGCCCGTTACTGTGACAGCCAACGACGCTGCTGCCAAACGAATTACGGCGTCGACGAGGCCGCTAGTCGTCGGTCTTTTTCGCTCGTGATGGCGCCACCCGAGGCGGCTCGTTCGGCATCTTCGGGTATTGCGGCGGCCAGGGTGCGTCCATCAGGCCGCTGGCCATGTCGGCCCGGTGCAGCTCCATGAGCGGCGCGATATCCACGGCGTTTGTGTTGATGTCGGCCCACGCGTCGCCGTTGGCTGCGAGGTAGGCGGGCACGCTCGCGATGGTGAGATCGTCCGGGTTGATGGTGGCGACCTCGTCCCACCGGATCGGGGTCGACACCTGCGCACCGACCCGGGGCCGAGCGCCCCAGGCCCCGAAGACCGTCTTGTGGGGAGCGTTCTGGTTGTAGTCGACGAACACTCTGGCGCCCCGCTCTTCTTTCCACCAGGCGGCCGTAAGCAGATCGGGGTGCCGGCGCTCGAGCTCACGAGCGAGGGCGACTGCGCCTGCCCGCACGACGTAGGAGTCCTGGTTGGGGAGGAGACGCACGTAGATGTGGAGGCCTCGACTTCCCGAGGTCTTGACCCACGACGCCATTCCGAGCTCATCGAGCAATGCTTTGACGGCATAGGCCCCGGTGCGAATGGTGTTGAAGTCGACTCCGGGTGACGGGTCGAGGTCGATGCGAAGCTCATCGGTCGCCTCTGGCGTGGCCGCCAGGAATGGCCAGGGATGAAACCCAAGACAGCCCTGGTTGACCGCCCACACAATATGGGCCATGTCGGCCACGACTAAGGCGTTTGACTCGGTCAGATTTGGGGTTGAGACGATGGTGGTTTGGAGCCAATCAGGAGCGCTGGCCGGCACCCGCTTCTGGAAAAACGACTTGCCAGAGGCCCCATCAGGGAACCGTTGCAGCAAGGTTGGGCGACCTTGCATCGTCCGCATCAACGGTTCGGCGACGGCGAGGTAGTACTCGATGAGGTCGAGTTTCGTCTCCCCCCGCTTGGTGAAGAACACCTTGTTCGGGCTGGAGATTGTCACTTCCTGGCCGTCGACTATCCGGGTGATCGTTTCCTTCGTGGCCATAGCTAGCCTTTTGCGTTCAAGACGGTGTCGAGGCCGGCCGGCACTGGCTCGTCGAGCTGATCAAACGTGCACTGGGTGACGTCTTTGTCGGGACGCCACCGCAGCAACTTGGTGACTTCACGGAACCGGCCGTTGAGGGTGCTGCCGTACTTGACCTCGACAACCTTTTCGATGCGAAGTGGCACCCACGAATGGTCTTTGTTGGCACTCAGCGGTTTTGAGCGCCCGGCATTCGACCGTCCTCGTGGGCCTGCGCGTCGGCCCATTCGCGTCACGGGTGGACCTCGATGGCGCCTTCGACGAGCGGCGCGAGCTCGTCGACGAGTTCAGCCCGACGCTTGGCCGTGAACGAGGCGGCAACGCCGACATGATGCAGCTGTCCTGTGTCGTCGTGGAGGCCGAGGAGGAGCGACCCAACGCCAGCGCCGTCCTTGTGCCAGCGATAGCCCGCGACCACCGCATCGGCGGATCGGATGTGTTTGACCTTGAGCTGGGCTCGCTTGTTTTCTTGGTAGGTGTCGTCGAGTGGTTTGGCGATGAGGCCATCGAGGCCGGCGCCCTCGAAGACCTTGAACCATTCAGCTGCTACTGCTCGGTCGCTCGTGACGGGTGTGAGGTAGAGCGGGGGACGGACGTTGGCCAGCACGCTGGCCAGAATGTTGCGTCGGTCGCGGTAGGGACGTTCTCGCAGATCGTCGTCGCCGAGCGCCAAGATATCGAAGGCGACGAAACTCGCCGGTGTCTCGGCCGCTAACTTGTTGATCCGAGACTCCGCGGGGTGGATCCGTTGTTGGAGTCCGTCGAAGTCGAGCTTGTTGTCGCTCGCCAGGATCAGTTCACCGTCGAGCACGACCCGGTCGGGAAGCTGGGCCCGGATCGGTTCGAGCATCTCAGGGAAGTATCGCGTGAGGGGCTTTTCGTTTCGCGACCCGAGGATGACGTCGTCGCCATCGCGGAAGATGACGCAGCGGAAGCCATCCCACTTGGGCTCGAACAAGATGTCGTCGCGCTCGGGCAGGCCATCGACGGCCTTGGCCAACATGGGTTTCACGGGGGGTTCAACGGGAAGCGGCACGGCCAAAGGCTACACCCCGGCCAATTCATCTACCGGCCACGGGCTCGCCCGTTACGCTCACCCGCATGACTCTGCAGCTCCCCGATGGACCCGCGCCCGTGGCCGACCTCGCCCAAGCGCTCGTTGACCAGCTACCACAGGGGGCCGACGTCGTGATTCCGATCAGCAATGGCGAGCCGGTAACCCTGCTCAACGAGATCGAGAAGCGGGCCGACCAGCTGACTGGCGTTCGGGTCCATCAGATGCACGCGCTGCACGATCGCCCCTACCTTCCTGGCGCCTACCGGGGGCATCTGGAACACGTCTCGTGGTTCCTTTCGCATATCACTCGGCCCGCGTTCGAGGCCGGGGGCCTCCATTTCGCACCAGCAAACTTCAGCGAAGTGCCGCTGTTCCTGGCCGAGAAGAAGCCAGCCGTCGTGCTCGCAGCGGCGAGCCCACCCGATCGCCACGGCTACTTCAGCCTTGGCGTCAGCGCCGACTATGCCGCTGCGCTCATTGGGCGCGTGCCATTCGTGTTGGAAGTCAACCCACAAATGCCCCGCACGTTCGGGTCGAATCGCCTCCATATGGACGACATCGCGGGCTGGTGCGAAGCCGACTATCCGCTCATTGCTACGCCGGCCGCCGAACCCTCGGAGTACGACAAGACCATTGCGAGCTACATCGTCGATCGGGTGCCGGATGGGGCAACAATTCAGCTTGGTATTGGCACAATCCCGACGGCCGTGGCGGGCTTCCTCGCCGACCACAAGCATCTCGGGGTTCACACTGAACTCCTGTCCGATCCGGTTATCGACCTCGTGGAATGCGGGGCGGTAACCGGGCTCCGTAAGCAAACGAACCGGGGTCGAATCGTCTGTACTTTTGCCCTTGGCAGCCAGCGGCTCTACGACTTTGTCCACGCCAATGACCTCATCCAGTTCGAGCGGGTCGATGTCGTCAACGATCCGCGGCTCATCGGCCAAGAAGACAACTTCGTCTCGATCAACGCCACCCTTCAGGTCGATCTATTTGGGCAATGTGCATCGGAAACCCTTGGCACTCGCTATTGGTCGGGCAGCGGCGGACAAGCCGATTTTGCGCGAGGCGCCCAATACTCAGACGGTGGACAAGGCTTCGTCGTCTTGCGCTCGACCACGAGCGATGGCCGCATCAGTCGTATCACGCCGACGCTGAATGCGGGGTCCGTCGTCACCACCAACAAGAACACCGTCGACATGGTCGTTACCGAGTACGGCGTGGCCGAGCTTCAGGGCCGAACACTCGCCGAGCGAGCAGGAGCGTTGATCGCTATTGCCCACCCGCAGCATCGCGAGTGGCTACAGCGGGCCGCCGCCGACCAGGGTCTCGACCTCGGGAAGAACCGGTAGTTGCGCCGACTCGTCGTCTCCAGCGTCGACAGGCGTCGCTCGTCGTTGACGTCGAGTCCGGAGGAACCAGGTGCCACCGGCAAGCAGCAGAAGCACGACGAGCGTGCCAGCGACTCGAATTGTGCCCTTCGTCTGGTAGTCCGCGACATTGGTGCTCACCAGGTTGGCGCGGGTCAACGCGTCAGCTGAGGCATCGTTCTCAAACTCGGTCTGCGCGGTGTCGAAGACAACCTCGTCATCGGCGAGCCAGCTACCGATCGATTCGATGACATTGCAATCAGCCGTGAGTGCGTCATACGCCTCGGCAATGGCGATTGACGACGCCTCATGCTCGGCCAAGCGATCCATGAGGCGATCGAGATCATCGGCCTCAGCCGATTCGAAGTTGCCCTCGATCTGGCTCGGCAGGCCCGTTCCGCTCGCGGCGAGCGTGTCGATGATCCGATCGCGTGCCGCAATGGCATCAGAGGCGATGGTCATTGCGCTCGTGGCCTCCGCGAAATCCCAATCGCTCATGCGCTCTCGAACCACCAGCGGTGGCGCCCACTCGCCGCCTGCATCCTCAAGGTCGTGATACAGCGATCGTGTCTCGGCCCGTTCGGCGAGCATTGGCAACTCGTTTGCTGTAGCGACCCACTCTTCGAAGATCGCAGTCGCGTCGCGCGGAACCACCAACTTCTTCGAGCAGATCGAGGAACCGCTTCCAATCATCGGTCGGATCGACCGATTCGGGTTCGTCGTCGCCGACGTAGGCCGTCTCGTTCGCGGCCGCCGCTTGAAGCACAAGGCTGAGAGAGTCAACGCCGATCTCGTCCGTGAGGAGACGCATGACCCACCACGATGCGCCATAGCCGTATTCCTCTGCCGCCTGATCACCGAGGCTTGCGCCGGTCCAGTTGTTTAGTTTGTCGGCATCGGTGAGGACTGGCGCTGGTTTGTCTGGATCGGGTAAGTCGCCGCCCGATTCGGCGATAGTCCTGGCCGCGTACTCCTCCGCCAGACCTTCGGTGATGAAACGATCAGTGAAGAGGTCGTCGTTAAACCAACCGTGCGATATCTCGTGGAGCGCCAACTGCTGATCGAGGTCCTCGGTTACCTCGATCAGTGACGACGACGTGTCGTACCAGCCGCCATAGCCATACAGCTCCGGACTGATTGTTTCGATGATCTCAAGCTCTTTGTCGGGGAAGGGGATCCCAACCAGCTTTGACATCGTCGGCAGGTCGACCTCGATTCGTTCGGCCATGAAGTCGGCCCACTCGGTGTCGCCGGGCCAATGATGGATCATGATGGTGCCGGTGTCGTAGCTGACCTCTCGGGTAGTCAGCGTCATCGTTGCGAGCCGACACGAATACATAGAACTCATAGGGGTCCTCGATTTCGACGGCCTCGTAGATCCGCTTACCGTCCTCTAACCGGCTCGCCATTCGGGAACCGAGGGTCTCGACCTTGAAGTTGGCGGGCACGATAATCGTGAGGTTGACCATCCCGGGATCACCAATGCCATACGCACCGAACGCGGCATACGCCGAGTTGATTCGGGTAAGTTCATCGGACCGGGGCTCGGCATCGGTCAGGCTGTACGACACGATCACCGTTGCCGTCTGCCGATAGAAGAGGTTTCGACCGTAAACGAGATCGAGGCAAGAGCACCTCGTCGGAGTCGATTTCGTCGTCTTCCATTGGCTCCCACGACAACGCAGCGCCGTTGCCGTTGGTAATCGAGAGGTCTTCGGCGTCAGCCGGAATCGGAGTCGTCATCCCCGACCAGTAGTACCGCCGAATGTAGTTGCCACTGGTCGTGTTGGCTTTCACGTTGGTGACGGTGATGGTGGCGACGACACGAATTTTGCCCGTATCGGGATCGACCTCGTAGACGGTGTCGTTCGCAACCGTAATGCCACCTTCGCGGGCCGACGCCGGTGAACCAGTACCGGCCAGCATTCCCGCCAACAGCGCAACGACAACGGCGACGCGGCCGCTGATAGATATCCGAGTTCTGTCTGTCTTCGCCATCGCCTGCCCTTCGCCGCGCCCCTCAAGCTCCTCTCGAGTTGCTTTCTTCGGTTTTCGACGGGTCAGAGGGTCGACTGGAGACATTTTCTGTACTGGAGCTACAGGAAGTTCTCGTCGATCCACTTGGGTTCAACCGAGCGCGGCGCCGTCTGGAGAAGCCGCAGCAGGGTCACCGGATCGGGGTCGGAGAGCAGGAGTGATCGGTTGCTTTCCTTAAGGAGTGCGTCGGTTACGGCTCGATCGATCCATGCAAGGAAGTGGTCCCAGAAGCCATCGACGTTTAGAAGGCCCACCGGCTTCGCGTGAAGGCCAATCTGGAGCCACGTCGTTGCTTCGGCCAGTTCCTCCATCGTGCCGAACCCGCCTGGTAGGGCGATGAAGGCATCGGAACGTCGGATCATCTCGGCCTTACGTTCATGCATTGTGGCAACTTCGACGAAGTGGGTGAGTCCGCCGTGGGACACTTCGGTCGGGAACAGCCCGGCCGGCATGACGCCAGTGACGGTGCCTCCGCCGGACAGAACGGCGTTGGCAATCCGCCCCATGAGCCCGACGGCGCCCCCTCCGTACACCAACTCAATGCCCCGTTCGGCCAACAGCGCACCGAGCCGGTCGGTAGCAGCGATGATCTTGGGGTTCGACCCGGTGGACGATGCGCAATAGACACAGACGGACGAAATCGACATCCGCCCAAAGTAGCGAGAAGGTCGCCCGCTCTACGATGCCGCAGTGATCTCTGCTGCCACCGGCCGGCGAATGGCCCCCTGGATATTCGTCGTGCTTTGGTCGACAGGCTTCGTCGCGGCCCGCTACGCCACCGAGGACAACGGCCCGCTTGCCTTCCTCACCCTGAGGATGATTGGGGCTGCGGTTGTGTTGGCGATCGCGAGCCGGGCGATCGGACGTGTTCGGATCACGAGACGGCAGATAGCCACGTCCGCCATCGCTGGTGTCGGGATCAACGCCCTTTACCTCGGTGGTGTCTTCGTCGCCATCGACCAGGGCATGTCGTCGGCGCTTTCCGCCCTCATCTCCGGCCTCCACCCGGTCGTGACCGCCGTGCTGGCCAGCCTCTTCTTCGGCGAGCAGTTGCGGCCCCGTCAATGGTTGGGCGTCGGACTCGGTCTGGCGGGCGTCATCTGGTTCACGCTGAGTCGTACCGTGGGCGCAGAGACGTCGCTGCCAACGATCGCCTTGTTGGCAATGGCAGCGTCGCTCGCTGGCATGGTCGGCGGCACGCTCGTCCAGCGCCGGTTCAACAGCGGCGTGCCCCTCCTCGCCGGAACATCGTCGCAGTACGTCGCGTCGGCGGGGCTGCTCGGCGTGGCGGCCCTCACGGTCGAACGTCAGCCGGTCGTCGTCACCACAACCTTCTCCCTCGCGATCATCTACGCCATCGTTGTGCTGTCGGTGGGGGCCATCCTCCTGATGCTTTGGCTGCTTCAGCAAGGCGCTGCGGCCCACGTATCGAGTCTCTTCTTTCTTGCTCCCGGCCTTTCTGCCATCGAGGCGGCCGTCTTGTTCAGCGAACGGATCGACGCACCATCCGTCGCTGCCCTGGCGCTGTCGGCCCTTGGCGTTGTCTTCGTCATGCGGACCTAAGGGCTGGACAAGCCCAAACATGCCAACATTCACCGGTGCCAAAAATGACGATGAAGGCCCGCACCGAGTACGGTTTCCCCTCGTGTCTGAGAACTTGCATGCTGACAAAATCGCCGACCTCGAAGCGCGAAAGCAGGAAGCGCTTCATGCGGGTCCCGAGCGCGCCGTCGCTCGCCAGCACGAAAAGGGCAAGATGCTCGCCCGGGAGCGGCTCGATTACCTGCTCGATGAGGGCTCGTTCCACGAACTCGACATGCTCGCCCGCAGCCGGGCTGCCGATGCCACCGACCGTCCCTACACCGATGGCGTCATCACCGGGTGGGGCACCGTCGACGGCCGTAAGGTCTTCGTTTTTAGCCAGGACTTCACCATCATGGGCGGGTCGCTCGGCGAAGTGTTTGCCGAGAAGCTTCACAAGCTGATGGACCTCGCGCTCTCCGTCGGGGCGCCGCTCATCGGCCTCAACGATGGCGCTGGGGCGCGCATCCCCGAGGGCGTCGTGAGCCTCGACGGCTACGGCGGCATCTTCTATCGCAATGTGCAGGCGTCGGGCGTCATTCCCCAGATCAGCGTCATCATGGGCCCGTGCGCAGGCGGTGCCGTCTACAGCCCCGCCATGACCGATTTCATCTTCATGGTGCGCGAAACCTCGCATATGTTCATTACCGGCCCTGACGTCGTGAAGACCGTCACCGGTGAAGAAGTAACGCTCGAAGAGCTCGGGGGCGCTGGCTCACACTCGTCGAAGTCTGGTGTAGCCAACTTTGTTGGCAACGATGAAAAAGCGGTCCTCGACGACGTCAAGTTCTTGTTGTCGTTCTTGCCGGCCAACAATCTCGAAGCACCGCCGTTCGAGGAGCCGAGCGACGATCCCGATCGACTGTGCCCCGAGCTGGTCGACATCATGCCAGACAGCCCCAACATGCCCTACGACATGAAGGCCGTCATCAGCGCCGTCGTCGACGATGGTGAGTACCTCGAATATCACGCCAACTGGGCGCAAGCCATCACCTGCGGCTTTGCTCGATTGAACGGCAAACCCATCGGCATCGTTGGTAACCAGCCGATGATCCTCGCTGGTGTGCTCGACATCGAGAGCTCGTCGAAGGCGGCCCGATTTGTCCGTACCTGCGATGCGTTCAACATCCCGCTCGTCACGTTCGTCGACGTCCCCGGGTTCCTGCCCGGCGTCGACCAGGAATACGGCGGCATCATTCGACACGGCGCCAAGCTGCTCTACGCCTACTGTGAAGCGACCGTGCCTCGAATCCAGGTCATAACCCGCAAGGCGTATGGCGGCGCCTACGTTGTGATGGACTCCAAATCAATTGGTTCAGACCTGTCGTTCGCGTGGCCAACGGCCGAGCTCGCCGTTATGGGTCCCGAGGGGGCCACCGATGTTGTGTACCGGCGCGAGATCCAAGCCGCAGCTAATCCGGCCGCCCGACGCACCGAACTAATCGACGAATACAAAGAGCGGTTTGCCAACCCCTGGATCGCCGCCGAGCGTGGGTATATCGACGATGTCATCGACCCGGCCGAGACTCGGCGCAAGCTGATCGCCGGGATGGACATGCTGCAGTCAAAGCGGGAAGACCTCCCGAAGCGTAAGCACGGAAACGTGCCGCTATGAGCAACCCCAAGGTCGCCGGTATCAGCGGAAACCCATCCGACGAAGAGGCGGCAGCCATCGTTGCCGCCATCGAGCTCGCTTGGCCTCGGCCAGCGCAGAACGAACGGGTCATGCCGGCGAGCGCGCCAGCGTGGCGCTTCAGCGGTCGATGGTGGGCGAAGCCGGCCGCTGCTATTCGTCAGCGACCGTAGGCTCGATGATGGCTGGACCACACCGCCCAGGGCCCCTGAGCGACGTGCGAGTGCTCGACCTGTCCACGGTGTTAGCCGGTCCGGGTTGCGCTCGGTATCTGGCCGACTTCGGGGCTGATGTCATCAAGGTCGAACGAGCCGGCCTTGGCGATACGGCTCGTAATCTGGGGTGGCGCGACGCCGAGGACGGCGAGACGCTCTTCTTCAAAGGCGCCAATCGAAACAAGCGGTTCATCGAACTCGACCTCCGCAACGAGGCCGATCGCGCCCGCCTGCTCGCGCTTGTCGCCGTGAGCGATGTGCTCGTCGAAAACATGCGGCCGGGCAAACTCGACGCACTTGGACTGAGCGCCGATGTCCTGCACCAGGCCAACCCCAAGCTCGTGATTGTTCGAGTAACGGCCTTCGGTCAGACCGGCCCCTACAAAGACCGCCCGGGTTTCGCGACGTTGGCCGAGGCAATGTCTGGTTTCGCGGCCATCAACGGCGACGCCGACGGCGCTCCCACGCTGCCTCCAATCGCGCTGACCGACGAAGTCACCGGCCTCGCCGGCGCGTTTTGCGACGATGGTGGCGTTGCACTCGGGCGTGGGCCAAGTCGTCGACGTCAACCTGCTCGAGAGTCTGGTGCAGCTGATGGGACCGTTGCCCTCCTCTGGCTTCGCAACGGTGAGCAGCAGCCACGGCATGGCAGCGGCTCCCTACTCCGTCCCACGTGGCACCTACAAGACCAGCGATCAGAAGTGGGTCGCCGTGTCCACCTCGGCCGACTCGGTCGCGGCGAAGAGTGATGGCGCTCGTCGGGCTTGGTGACGACGAGCGACTGGCAACGACCGCTGGTCGCATGACTCATCGCGACCTGGTCGAAGACCGCAAGCGCGTGGGTTGGCGAGCGAACCCAGCGCGACGTGCCTGACGCGTTTGAGGGAGCGGATGCAGCCGTTGCCCCCGTCTACGACATCGCGGCCCTTGCAAGGACGAACACGTCATCGCCCGCCAGACGATGGTCGACGCCGATGGCTACCCCATGCAGGCCTCATCGCCCCACCTTTCGAGACTCCGGGCGCCGTGCGTTGGCCCGGCCGCTCACTCGGTTGCGACACCAGCGATGTGTTCGATGAATTCGGTATCACTAACCCGAGACTGAGCCGCCGTCGGTTGTCGCCGCGTCGCCGTTCCTGCGCTTGCTGTGGTTCGTGTTGGGTTGGATTTGCGTGGCGCTTGGTGGGCTGGGCATCATCTTGCCCGGACTGCCGACCACCGGCTTCTTCGTCGGTGCCGCTGGGTGTTTCTCACGGTCGAGTCCGCGGTTCGAGCGGTGGGTACTCGACTTGCCCGGCATCGGCCCGCTCGTACGTGACTACCGGCTCGGCCTTGGGATGCCGCTCAGTGTCAAGAAGAAGAGCGCTCGCCTGATGTGGCTCGCCATTGTGGTGAGTGCGGGGTTCTGGTCGATCCGCTCTGGGTCAGGATCGTGATTATTGCCCTCGGACTGGTTGGCTCGTGGGTGATCCTGGTGAGCACGCCAACCAAGCCGCCTTCGGTGAACGACTAATCAGTCGGCTGCGACAGTGGCTACTTCGATGCGATCCTGGCGCCATTCGCGGGCCGAGGTGAGCGCTGTTTCAGCCGCCAGCATGATTTCATCGCTGCTGAAGGCGTGCGCCGGATAGCACGCGACGCCAGCCCACATGGTGAGTCCCTCTTGACTGGTGAGGAGCTGGCGGCGAATCCGCTCGACGGTCCAAATGGCACCGTTTTCGGGGGTGTCCTCGAGGAGAAGCGCGAACTGGCCACTGCGGAGCCGACAAGCCGTGTCGGCGTCGCGGAGGGTAACCCGGATGCTTTCCGCCACGAGGTGGGCATCAGCCCCGGTGCCAGCGCCAGTGGCGAGATCTTGCACGACTTCGAGCAAGACAATGGCGACCGGGCGAAGATGACGGCGAGCAGCGGCGATGCGAGATTCGAGCGCAACGCCATAGAAGCTTTCGGAGAAAAGGCCGGTTGATGGGTCGGTGAGCGTGTCGACGGGTTCAACCCCCACTTCATCGAAGTCATCCAGGGTGGCAGCATCGATTTCGGAACGGAGCTTCTCTTCGTTCTCCTGGGCTTCGGCCCGAACGGCGCGGAGCTCGTCTTCGACAAGACGCTGAACGGCGGCCTGTTCGGCGAGTCGCTGGGCAGTGCCGAGGCCGGCTACGCCAGCGGCGAGCGCAAGAATGCCGGCGACACCGCCAAAAATGCGAACGTCGAAGCCCGCAGCGATGATGCCAGCCAAAAGGCCGAGCAGCCAGCGAGAAATCCTGGGAGAGCGACTTTCTACTCATTGAGCTTCCATCGGACGATTTTGCGGGAAGTGAAGGGGTTGAGCCAGAACCATTTCAAGACACGACGAGCGTGTGTGACCTGGCAGGCATCCGCAGACTTACTCGATTGGCTGGCGTTGTGGGCAGGCCACCTAGTTGGCCCGATAATCCTGAATGAGTTCGACGATCTTTGTGATGATTGTGCCGAGTTCGAAGTCTTTGGGGTGAATACGGCGGCGACCCCGGCATCGAGCAGCGATGCCGGTCGGCCTCAGGAATGATCCCACCAACAACGACTGGGGCGGTAACGCCAGCGGCTCGAAGGAGGGCCAACGTCTCGGGGACGATTTCAAGGTGGCTGCCAGAAGAATCGACAGGCCAATCGCCTCCACATCTTCGTCCCGGGCGGCGGCGGCTATTTGCTCAGGCGTGAGGCGGATCCCCTCGTAAATCACCTCCATGCCCGCATCGCGAGCAGCGACGGCGATTTGTTCGGCGCCATTGGAGTGGCCGTCGAGGCCAGGTTTGGCGACGAGCAGCCGTGGTGGCCCAGCAGGGTCGTCACGCAGCTTGGCAGCGATCGCTCGCAGCACGTCAGAACCGCCGCCGGCTCCGCGGCTGCAGGCGACGCCGGTCGGTGCTCGGTATTCGCCGAAGATACCCCGAGACAGTCGGCCCACTCGCCCGTGGTGCCACCCGGCGTGAGCGAGGGCGATCGATGGTCCCATGATGTTGGTGCCGTCGATGGCGGCCGCAGCCAACCTTTCAGCGCAACATCGACCGAGGCCTGATCACGTTGCGTCGCCACGCCTGGAGGTCGGCAATCATGTTGTCCTGCACGGCCGGATCGATCTTCAGGATGCTCTCAGAGCCGCCAAGCGGTGAGGGTTCAGCCTCGACGAAGTCGTTGACGCCGACAATGGTCTGCTCGCCGCTCTCGATGCGGCGCATCCGCTCGGCGTGCGATCGAACAAGCCGGCCCTTGAGCTCGTCGATGGTGCTGAAGGCACCGCCGCCCGCGAGTACCTCGTCGAGTTCGACCGTGGCCGCCTCGACGAGCTCGGCGGTTTTGGTTTCGATGACATGCGATCCAGCGAAGATGTCGTCGTACTCGAGCAGATCGGTCTCGAAAGCGAGTACCTGCTGGATGCGCAACGACCACTGCTGATCCCACGGCCGGGGGAGCCCGAGCGCTTCGTTCCATGCGGGTAGTTGGAGTGAGCGGGTCCGGGCGTCCTTGGACAGCGTGACACCGAGCATTTCGAGCACGATGCGCTGGACGTTGTTTTCCGGCTGGGCTTCGGTGAGCCCGAGTGAGTTGACCTGGACGCCGTAACGGAAACGCCTTGCCTTCGGGTCGTCGATGCCGTAGCGCTCTTTGGTGATCGTGTCCCACATCTGGGTGAAGGCCCGCATCTTGCAGGTCTCTTCGATGAAGCGGATGCCAGCATTGACGAAGAACGAGACCGAGGCCACGACCGCAGGGAATCGATCGTCGCTCACTTGGCCCGACTCCTTGACGGCATCGAGCACGCCGATCGCCGTGGCGAGCGAGTAGGCGATTTCCTGAACGGGAGTAGCTCCCGCCTCTTGCAGGTGATAGCTGCAGACGTTCATCGGGTTCCACAACGGCACGTTCTCGTTGCAGTACGCGAACATATCGACAATCAGTCGACGACTTTCCTCGGGAGGAAAGATGTAGGTGCCGCGGCTGAGGTATTCCTTCACGATGTCGTTCTGGGTTGTGCCACGCAGGACGTTGGAATCGATGCCCTTGTCCTCGGCGGCCGCAATATAAAGCGCCAGCATCCACGCCGCCGGCGCATTGATGGTCATCGACGTATTCATCTGGTCGACGGGGATCTGATCGAGCAGCGTGGCCATGTGACCCTTGTGACCAACGGGGACGCCAACCTTGCCGACTTCACCCTTGGCCAACTTGTGATCGGAGTCGTAGCCCGTCTGCGTTGGGAGGTCGAAAGCGATCGACAGGCCAGTCTGGCCTTTGGCCAGGTTTGTGCGGTAGAGCTCATTGGACGCGCTCGCGGTCGAGTGGCCGGAGTACGTACGCATCATCCAAGGGCGGTCAGTCATCCCCACAGTGTCGCCCGAAATGGTGCTAACGGTCGAACTCAGGTGGTGGCGAGAGACGTCGGGCTACATCGAGCAGGGCGAGATAATCAACCCGCGGCGTCTCTTGCACGCCGAGCGACGTGAGGTGATCGGTTGCCATTGGACGTCGAGCAGGCGTGGCTGACCGTCATTGAGCAGGTCGACGAGGTGAACGAGCGCGACCTTGGAGGCATCGGTACGTCGGTGAAACATCGATTCGCCGGCGAACAATCCGCCAGTCGCAACGCCATAGAGGCCACCGACGAGGACATCGCCATCCCAGGTCTCAACACTGTGGGCATAGCCAAGCCGATGGAGCTCCCGGTAGGCGGTGGTGATGTCGTCATCAATCCACCCGTGGGGCCGCGCAGGGTCGGCGCACGCCGCGATGACCTGGTCGAAACACGTGTCGATCGTTACTCGGTAGCGGCGAATCGACCGTCGCAATGACCGAGAAACGATCAGTCCATCGAGCGGCAAGGTGCCTCGCGGATCAGGGCTAAACCATCCGATACGAGAACGCTTGCGAATCCCGGTCACGACCGGCATGGGGAAGTAGCCAGATCGGTACGCCGCCAGCAAGGTGCCCGGACGTAGGTCGGCACCGACGCCGATGAAGTCCTGGCCGGGAGGAAGCTCAGCGGCGTTCGGAAAGACCCAGTTGGTGGTCGGCTCCTCGCCGTCGTCGTCGTGGATCATGCAGACTGGATGCTAGGGCCGCTACAACTAGTCCATGGCATCAACCGGCGCACTCGATACGGGGATCGCTCGGAAGCTTTCCGCCGCGCTACATCCCTTGCTCGACTCGCTCAACGGTCGAGTGGTGCACGTCGGGCGACCACTCGACGTCGTCTATCCCGCGACGGCGTCGGTTGAGTACCGACGTGGCACTGACGGTCTGCCAAACGGCGAGCTTGCGGCTGTCGTGTTTGTGGCCGAACTCTGCCAGCCGCGCTGGACGCCCGACGCGATAGCGGCGTTGGCTCAGCGACTGGCCCCCGATGGCCGCGTGCTCTTCGCCGAGCCGGTAGCTGGTCTTGGTCCATCGCAGCTGGCCCAACGAGCGCTAGACAGACTCGCCACTCGCCGGTGGGGGTATGGCTTCACCCGCGATATCCCGGCGGAGCTTCGGACGGCCGGGATGACCGTGACATCGGTTGAACGAATCTTCGTTGATCCCGCGCCAACGGTGTTCACGTTTGCGGTGGGCGACGCCCGTTTTTACGAGCGCAGCTGAGTGCGGTCGGCATCCCCCACTTCGCGTCCTTAACTTCGCGTAGTCCGACCAAACGAAGTTAAGCGAAGCGGCGGCGGCGGTTTGCTGCGTCAGTTTGCCGGTTGTGGCAGGGGGTGGGAACCTGTGGCAGAACGTGAATGGAGCTTCTCAATGACTGACCTCGCCGTCTCTCAAGCCGCAACCAACCAGACCACGCATTTCGATGTGCTCATCGTCGGTGCTGGCATCTCGGGCATAGGTGGTGCGTACCACCTACTTGATCAGTGCCCGAACAAGACGTTCACCATCTTCGAGACACAGAGTGACTTCGGAGGCACGTGGCGAACCCACACCTATCCGGGCATTCGTTCCGATAGCGACCTCTACACCTTCGGGTATCGGTTTAAGCCGTGGACCAACGCCCCAATTGCGACGGCCAAAGAGATCCTTACCTACATGGGCGAGGTCATCGAGGAGAACGATCTCGATCGTCATCAGATACAACACGCAGATCGTGTCGGCGAGCTGGTCGAGCGACGACAAGCGGTGGACCATCGAGGCCCGCAATACCAGAAACCGGCGAGCCGACGACCGCAACGGCCAACTTCTTGTGGATGTGCCAGGGGTACTACCGCCACTCCGAGGGCTACACCCCAGATTGGCCGGGGATGAGCGACTATTCCGGTCAGATCGTGCATCCGCAGAAATGGCCGAACGACCTGGACCGCAGATGGCGCCCGTATCGTCATCGGTTCCGGGAGCCACGGCGGCGACGCTCATTCCGGCCCTGGCCGACGACGTCGAACATGTGACCATGTTGCAACGATCGCCGACGTACTTTGCGACCGGTCGCAACGCTGATGACACCGCCGACATGCTGCGTGAACTGGAAATCGACGAGTCGTGGATCCATGAAATCGTGCGCCGCAAGACCCTTTACGATCAAGCGCAACGACTCGACATCGCGCTCAACTATCCCGAGGAAACCAAGGCGGAGCTGTTCGGGGCCATCCGTGAGATTCTGGGACCGGACTACGACATCGACACCCATTTCACACCGAGCTATCGGCCCTGGCGTCAGCGCATTGCGTTCGTGCCAGACGGCGATCTGTTCGGGGATGTGTGGCTCAGGCGTGTCGTCACCGACGAAATTGATCGTTTCACCGACAAGGGCATCTTGCTGAAGTCAGGCGAGACACTCGAAGCCGACATCATTGTGACGGCCACGGGATTCAACCTCAATGTGCTTGGCGACATCGACTTCTCCGATCGGCGGCACCCCGCTCAATTTTGCCGACACGGTGACGTATCGCAGGATCATGTTCACTGGCATTCCCAACATGGCCTGGGTCTTCGGCCTATTTCCGTGCGAGCTGGACGCTTCGGGCCGACCTGCTCAGCGACTTCGTGTGCGGCTCCTCAAGCACATGGAGAACAAGGGCGTGTCGGTGGCGACGCCAACCTTGCGTGACAGCGATGAGGTATGACCCTCGGCCCCTGGGTGAGCCCCGAGAATTTCCAACCCCGGTTACCTCATGCGAGGTATGCACCTCATGCCAAAGCAGGGTGACCGCGATCCGTGGCAGCACAAGCAGGACTACTTCATCGACAAGAGGAGCTGCCCAAGGCCGACCTTGATGACGGCGACGCCTTGTTACCTGAGCGAGTACGAAGTACGGAAGCGTCAGACCCCAGGTACGGGGCTAGCCGACGAACGTAAGTGCGATGCCGGTCTCGACCCGGACGACGCCGTCATCCACAATCCCGATCTCGACACCGCGAACTGGCCGGGGTCCGTATCGTGTCGTGCCGACACGGTGTGAGGCTCCAGCGACTTATGGGAGAACGTGGCCCCGGTTTCGCTTTCACCCGGCACCACCGACGACGTCGATCTGCGCCGACGGAGTGATCGGTCATGAGCTCTGCTCGTAGGGCCCCAAGATTGGTTCCCCCTCGCACCGTGAGTGTGCCGGTCCAGTCGCCGGACTGTTGTTGATACACCCTCAGCAGCGGCGCCTCGCTGCCCGCCGCCGGTGAGATAAACTAATAGGACCGAGTTCGTGATGTCGGCGACGAGTCAGGCTTCAGGTCAGATTCGGCGCGAACGTCCTTGACGTCGATACGCCGTCCGTGCTGCACAGGTCGACCCGAAGTTGAATCGACGTTGCCAGGTCAACGGTAGGGGACGATGTCGCCACTCGCAAACGATGTCGATCCCGTCCCATCGGGGCCGACGAAGCCTGCGCCATCGATATTGAGTTGATAGCTCGCCGTGGTGTTGGCAGGCACCACGGCGCCAATGGTGAGCTGCCCATAGACGCCAGAGGCGGGGAGTACGGCCGACTCCCAGTGCCCGCACAAAGAAAGTTGTTCGACGGCGCTTGCCGTCATGGTGACCCGGTGTAGGGGATGTTCGCCTTCGGGCCAAGGAGGTTGTGCTCGTTCTTCGTGCCGGCCAGCTCGTAGTAGACCGAGATTGGGTGGTCGCCCAACGATGTGCGTCGGCTGGTTGACCCGAATCCGGGTAAAATAGCCGACTCCCAGTTCCCGCACATGACCGTGGAGTGCCACCATTAATCGAGATCGTCGTGCCTGGCGTTGGGCGAACGTGGCGTATGTAGCTCGCCAACGGCAGGCGATGGAGTCTGGCCCAACAGTCGTTCGGGAGGAAGGCCGTCGCCTCGTTCCCGTCGTTGTCTGCTTGCTGAGCTGCGGCGAAGTAGGAGGCGCCGGTGATGGCGTGGCGACCGTTGCCGAACGCTCGTTCGACCCGATGGCAGTCATCGATGTGGTGGCGATGACTGAGTGGAGTTGGAGCCGCCATTGTCTCGGACCCACGAGACCGTTGTCGCGATGGGCGCCGCAAAGTTGAGATTCTGTGACGCAACGCCGTGAACCACGATGTCCTTAGGCTCACGGGACGCCGATGAGGGTGTCCTGGCCTGTTGTGCTGACATGGGTCGCGACGATTTTTAGACCGTTGGTGGTCCTGAGGGTCACGGGCTGGGTGCCTGGGCTGGGTGCGTCGAGCTTCACCGACCCGGAGCCGGGGCCAACGGCGACGCTCGCAATGACGGCTCCGTTGGCCACCGCTTCGACGACCGTTGAGCCGTGGGGTGATCGGATCCAGAAACGCTCGTTGTACCGCCGCGTGGGAAGCTCATCACGTCGCTGGCATACCCCTCGGGCACCAGTGCGTCTTTGGCGTCAGCGTCATACGACGCATCGATCGGGCCGGTCGCCGTGATGACGGAGTGCTCGTCCAGACCCGAGAATGTGTGCATCTGGCCGGACGCGAGGGTGACGATCGTGGAGCCGTCCGAGACGACATTCCCGTTGGCGTAGGAGATCACGGTTGCCGGCTCTTGACGCCATTGCCGGAGTATTCGTCGACCAGCGTGTAGTAGCTGACTCGTTGACCTGTCGTGTAGGTGAACGTCCCGATCTCGTCCGAGATCGACGGCACGGTGCCGTTGTCAAAGTAGACGCAGTACGTCGAGACCCCGGCGGGTAGTGGTTCGGCTTGTGCCCACACGACCGACGACGCCGAGGGAAAGGGGCCTTCGGCGTAGGTCGTGAGGAGCGTTCCGGTACTGCCTTCCACGACGCGAATGTCGTTGGCGGCCGTTGCGACGCCGGCAGTGTCGACCACGAATCGGAGCGGATATTCCGACTCTGCTTCGGCTGAGGTGACCGTGAAGCACTGGCGCTGCTTCCACGCTGCGTTCCACCATGTCGCCGAGCCGGCAGAGAAGTCGAGTTGCAACGTGCCGGCGACCTCGCGTGTCGTCGTGTGGTTTCCGGTTGCGAAGTCGGCCGCCTGCCAGTGCCGGTGCCGTACTGATAGACGCCGAGTCCGCTGTCGGCTGGCCGAATTTCTGCCGCCATGAGGTTCGCCACGAGCACGGACGCGTCGGCAGGCGCGCCCCACACGAACAGCAGCACCGCGCCCAGAAGCACGCGCAGTCGGCGGCTCATGTGGTGACCAGATCCGCCTCGGCGTACCGCTCGTTGTAGTCGATGCTCACGAGTCCGACGGTGACGCCGAACCCGACAAAACCCGACGACTACCAGGGCATACATCCATGTAGCCGGCTCGAGCGCTCGGTCAAACCACCACGCCCAGCTCAGATTCAGAAACCCCACCAAGGCGATATCGATCCAAGCAAACGCCCGACCGGCCTGGACTTGATCGCGGCCACTGGTGAGCGCCGTCCGCTGAACACGGCGGCGCGACCGAGGTCAAGTCGCAGCCGATTTCGCTAGCTCGTCGAATACGGATCGACGTCCATCACCAGATACAGCGGCGTGGAGCCACGATCGCAGCCCGATGCCCGCCTTTCCTGGGCGCAGGAAGGTCGTGCCGACGAACTGGGCGATGATCGTGAGCAGGCTGGCCTGAATCGAGCCCCAGAGCATGGGCGGTGGTCGACCGCAAGCTCAGGTGTGTCGAAACGCCGGAAAAAGTCCCGAGACCTCGGGCCCGAACTACTCCGTTGTACCTCTTCAACTGTGGTATCTACGACATTCGTTGAGGCGACCTCCACCGTGAGTGGCTTATGGGGTCTCGGCACTGTCGAATTGGCGTCGCCGGCTCCCGTACAGCGCCGGTTGTCTGATCAGGCCAACTGGCACGGACCCACCGACCAGTGGCTGCGTGTCGTTGGTTAGTCCGCCTGTTTCAAAGATCAAGGGGGAGGTGTCGTACTCGCCGCCGTCACGCCGGGATAGTCGGATCGTCTTGACCGGACGCTGAGGTATGCGGACAATCGCCAGTCTGAGCGCCGGAAACAATCGAGACATCGAGGTCGACTGCGCGGTTATTCTGAATGCGATAGACATCCTGGGAAAGGACCTTGTCGCCGGTGAGACCGTCGATGGTCAGCTTCTCCTGGGTAACCAGAACCCCGTCTACGGTGGTGGTCCCGGTGGCATCAAAGGCGAATCCGTCGAAAGCCACGTCGGCACCCGCAACCTTGATGAGACACGGGGGTGCACCCGCGTTGAATTCCGCGGCCATGAAGTTTTGGACAAGCACCGAGGCGCCAGCCACACCACCAATCGACACAATGCCAGCGGCGATCACGGCGACTTTGCGCTTCATGCGCCGACGTTTGCGGGTTGGCTTTGCTAGTTCTGCGCTCACTACTGTGCTCCTAAATCGAAGTCGAGGACCTTCGTCCTAATCCATCGACAAAGGTCCCGGGGACCTTGAGCACGGCTATGCAGTTGGGCCAGATGGCCTAGTCGAGTTGTTCCCAGCGTTGATGGGTTTCACACCATTGTTCGGTGTGGCTGTGATTCCCATGCTTGCGTGTTCGCCGGTCGCCATCCTTGGGGATGTCGGGCTGGGTCACGCGGCTCTTATTTGTGCGGCGGGTCATGGTCTCGTATCGATTCGTTTGGTCGTGAGCGAAAACGTCCGGGAGCGGCTAGCTCTCCGAGATGGTGACCGATTCGATCACGACGTCGGTGAGCGGGGCATCGCCGTCGTCGGTCTCGACAGCCTCGATCGTTTTGACGACGTCGAGTCCCTCGGTGACCTGACCGAACAGCGAATACTGCGGAGGCAGGTTGACGCCGGCAGCACCGGTGACAATGAAGAACTGGCTGCCGTTGGTGTTGGCACCCGAGTTGGCCATGGCGATGGAGCCGACCTGATAGTCGCCCTGGGCGGGGAGCTCGTCGTTGAAGCGGTAGCCCGGGTTGCCAGTGCCCGCAGGGTTGCCGACGGGGTCGCCACCCTGAATCATGAAGTCGTTAATGACCCGATGGAACCGGGCGCCGTCGTAGTAGTGGTAGCGAGACAGGAAGACGAAGTTGTTGACCGTGTTTGGGGCCTTCGTGGCGTCGAGCTCGATGGTGACGGTGCCTTCGCTGGTCACCATCTCGGCCGTGTAGGTCTTGGTGACGTCGATGCACATCGGCGGGGCGGCATCGAACGCAAGTGTTTGCGCGGATGACCCATCTGCCGCCGGGCACTCGATGTCGCTGACGGGGACCGCCGGCTGGGTCGTGGTTGTCGCTCCCAGGATCGTGGTGGCCGATGAGGCGGCCGCAGTCGTCGGATCGTCGCCCCCGCGGGAGAGGAAGAAGATGCCGAGCGCCGCGAGGGCGGCAAACCCGATACCTACCAGGATGCGCTGGCGGAGGTTGTCGCGAGTTTCGATCTTTGCTTGCTGTTCCCGCTTCTTCTGGCGGTTTTCTTTTTGGCGTTGGCGTTTCTCGGTTCCCACGGGTTGGAACGATAACCGCGAGTGGGGCGCACGCATCGCCAGGTAGCGTTATCTCCTGTGTCTCTTGTTGTTCAGAAGTTTGGTGGGACCTCCGTAGCGGATCCCGATCGCATGCGCAGCGTTGTCGACCATGTCGCCCGTTGCCGTCGTCGTGGTGACCAGGTCGTCCTTGTCGTATCGGCCATGGGGAAAGAAACAGACGATCTTCTCCGGCTTGCGAGCGAGTTGTCAGACAAGCCGCCCGGGCGCGAGATGGACATGCTCATCACCGCTGGTGAGCGGAAAGCCTGCGCACTTATCTCGATTGCCCTCGAAAACATTGGGGTGCCGTCGCAGTCGTTCACGGGGAGCCAGGCTGGCTTTCTCACCGACACCAACCATCGAAACGCGAAGATCCTCGAGATCAACCCGTTCCGTATTCGCGAAGCCATCGACGCCGGCATGGTCCCGGTTGTTGCCGGCTCCCAGGGTGTGTCGACCGAACACGATGTCACCTTCCTGGGTCGCGGCGGCTCCGACACGACGGCGGTTGCCTTGGCCCATGTGCTCGAGGCCGACCTGTGCGAGCTCTACACCGACGTGTCGGGTGTCTTCAGCGCCGACCCGCGGGTTGTTCTGAAGGCCCAGAAGATGTCGACGATCACCTTCGACGAACTTCTCGAAATGACCGCAACCGGCTGTCCGAAGCCGGCGATGCGATCGGTTGAAGTCGCCCACAATTACCAAGTCCCGCTCCATATCCGTTCGGCGTTCACCTGGGAGCAGGGCACGCTAGTCATCGAGGAAGACCCTGCAATGGAACAGCCAATTATTCGCGCCGTCACCCACGACCTCTCCGAGTCGAAGGTCACGGTCTTGGACGTGCCCGACCAACCCGGCATCTCGGCCACGCTCTTTCGGGCTTTGGCCGATGCTCAGGTCAATGTCGACATGATCGTGCAAAACGTCTCTGAGCAGGGCCTGACCGACATCTCATTCACGGTGCCGACCGAGGACCTTCGTCGGACCACCGAAACGCTCGAGGCAGGGGTCCTCTCGTCACTTGGCGCCAAAGGCGTCACGACCGACGATTCGATCGGCCGAGTGTCGGTCGTCGGCGCCGGAATGAAGTCCAACCCCGGTGTCGCGGCCACCATGTTCGAGACGCTCGCCGCCAACGGCATCAATATCGGGATGATCTCGACATCGGCGATTCGCGTGAGCTGTGTGGTTGGTGCCGACGAAGCAGAAGGCGCGGTGCAACTGCTCCACACGGCGTTCGGTCTCGACGGCGCCTGAGTCGTTCCGTCGTTAGGTTGCTCGACTCGCGAAATTCGTTTGCGGTTTTTCGCTTTCATGGCTCTAACGTTGACTCATGCGCTTAGGAATCGTCGGTGCCACAGGTCAGGTCGGAGCAGTTGTTCGCACGCTCCTCGAGGAACGGAATTTCCTCGTTACCGAGCGGGGTGACTGTTCGGGTTTTCTGCTCGATCAGCGGGGCGAACCCTGCCCTGGGCGGGCCAAGACGTTGTTGTTGAAGACGCGGCAACGGCCGACTTCAGCGGCCTCGACATCGCGACGCCCGCTGGTGGCGCTACGTCAACCGAGCTCGCCCTTGCGCGGGCAGCCGCTGCCGTTGTCGTCATCGACAACTCGTCGGCTTGGCGCATGGACCCAGACGTCCCCCCTCGTGGTTGCCGGCGTAAACGACGACGCCATCCGCAATCGCCTGAAGGGCATCATTGCGAACCCCAACTGCACCACCATGGTGGCGATGCCAGCGTTGCTCCCGTTGCACCGAGAAGCCGGACTCATCTCGCTCATCGTCAGTTCCTACCAGGCAGTTTCTGGCGGCGGACTTGCCGGGGTCGAGGAGCTTGCCCTCCAGCTCGAAAAGGGTGGCGATCCGAGAGCCTTGACCTTTGACGGCACGGCTGTCGACGTTGGTGAGCCATCGCTCTGGGTCGAACCCATTGCTCATAACGTGCTCCCGTGGGCGGGTTCTGGCGTCGACGACGGCACCTTTGAAACCTCAGAAGAGCAGAAGCTCCGCTTCGAGAGCCGCAAGATTCTCGACATTCCTGAATTGCCCGTGTCGGGCACGTGTGTCCGTGTCCCCGTGTTCACCGGCCACTCGCTTGCGATCAACGCCCACTTCGAACGCCCGATTACCCCCGAGCGAGCAACCGAACTCCTCGCTACCGCCCCGGGCATCGTGCTCGACAACGTGCCAACGCCGCTGAAGTCAGCGGGGATCGACCTCTTCGATCGTCGGCCGTATTCGCCGTGATGAGACCGTCCCGAACGGGTTGGCGATGTTTGTGGTCGGCGACAACTTGCGAAAGGGCGCAGCGCTCAACGCAGTTGAGATCGCTGAGCCTGTTGCTGGTGAGTAACCCACGCGGATGGCGAGCGACGCGGAATAAGCGGAAGAACCTGTCTTGGGCGATAACGCTGGTCTCCGTGCTGACACTTTTCGTCACCGTTGCGTTCTCCAATACCGTCGATGTCCACTTTCGGTCGTGGACGAACTGGCCCAATGAAGTCATCGCCTCGAGTTGGGTCAGATTCTGCCGGACGTTTGTCGACGTCCTCGGCGTGCTCATCATCCCAATCATGCTCGTCCTCGGGTCGTTTCTCGGATTTCGAGCGTCGAGGGAAAGCCGAAGCCCTACTTCGGCGCCATCATCGGTCAGTGGTAACCGCGATATGGTTGCCGAGTGGGCGTCATCGCAGGGCCGTCGCGACGCGCGACGACGCAACGCGGTCGACATCTCATGGCTGTCGTGTTCGCACCGCTGTGGTGCCGCTGGCCATCTCGTTGCCGGCGCTCCGGCCCCTAAGGCGGATTCTCCACACCGCTGCGCCGCATCAGTAAGGCTGAGGCCGAGCTGGTTGGCCAGGACGAGACCCAGGCCAGCACATCACCGAGCTCGTGTAGCTGCTGTTCTTGCGCCCTTGCGCGGCTCGGGCGAGCTCGCCCACTTCCTCACAGAGCCACGCAATCGTCGACGGAATCCCCCGCGCCCGGTCGCTCTCGCCGTAGAGGTCTTCCATCAGGGCCTGGAACGCTGCGGGTCTCCATGACCGCCAACTGTATTGCCCGCGAGGTCCGAGAACGGCCGAGACCCACCTCGAAGGGTGGGTCTCGGTCATACCTGGTCGGGTTGGGGAGATTTGAACTCCTGACCTCCTCGTCCCGAACGAGGCAGCCGCTGCTGCGCCACAACTCGTAGGTGTCGATCGTACTGCGAGACGCGCAGGAAGGACATTGAAACGGTCGCCACCGCAACGACGTGACGGCGAAGTGGCTGGTGTTAGTCGGTGGTGGCGTCGACCGCGGCCGAGGCGGTCAAGGCGGCGATGAACCGTTTGAGTGCCAGCACGTCGAGGGGCTTGGTCACCCAGGCGTCAGCCCCCGCTTGTTTGGCCAAGAAAACGTCGTCAGCGCGGTCGAGGAGCAAGCCGACTGGTCGGCGTTCAATCCGGTCGGCTCCCCTTCTTGGCGGAGGCGATGCGCAGGTTGCGACGCCACCCATATTGCCGATCTGCATATCGAGGATCACCATCGCCGGCTGGTTGGCGTCAATGACCGCAAGCACATCGGCGCCGCGTCGCACTCGCCACACAACCGTGTCGTCGTCGGCGATGGCCGCATCAATAGTACGAAAAACGCTGTCTGAGTCGGTTGCGAGAAGGACGCCAAGCACCTGCGAAGAGTACCCGCAATTCCCCCTTAATTGGTACGCCCGTGACCAAGAACTGTGCGGTCGGGTCGATGGGGCGCGCTCGCGAGCGTTGCAAACCGTGGTATTCACGTGGGAGAAACGTGACAGGGGCAACCTGTACCGCGAACCATGACCAATCCCCGCTACGATCGGCCGACGGCGCATCATGTCCCGGGACAGCGTCCTGCGGGCAGGGGTGCTTGGGAGAGAGAGGTTCAATCCCGTGCTTGAAATTCGGATCGAAGAAACTGAGAACTACACACTTTGTCGGCCCTCCGGCGAACTCGACGCGTATAGCGTCGCCGTGTTCAAAGACGCGTTGACTCGCCTGGCCGACAAACCTCGGCTGCTGATCGACCTGTCCGATGTTCCCTTCATGGACTCGGCTGGGCTTGGTGCGCTGATTGGCGGTATTCGCCGAGCACGTGAGGCCGACGGAGCCGTGGCGGTCGCGTGCAACCGTCCGGCACTGACCCGACTCCTGCATACAACCGGTTTCGACCGGATCGTGCCGGTCACCGAGACGCTCGAAGAGGCCGAAGAAGCGCTCGACGAGGAGTAAGTGGCTCGCTCTCGCCGCTGACCGAGGGCAAGCAGCCGCGCTGCACGGTAGAACTAGTGCTGCTGTTTGTTGCCGTCAGTTACTCCATTGGTTGCTTGGACCTGGTGAAGAGGTAGTTACGTGGTATCCCTGAAGTCCGGCTCGCGCCGTCGAACGCCCGCCCGCCGCATCGTTCGTGGACTCGCGGGCCTGCTGTTGCTCGGTGTCGGTTTGGCCACGAGCATCACCCCGGCCGAAGCTGCTCGCCAGGCCGAGGCGGCCAACGAGGTTCGGATCGTCGAGGTTTCTGGCCTGATCGACGTCGTCGTGAAGGACTACCTCCTTCGTGAGCTCACCAGTGCTGAAGAGGCCGACTCATTGGCGATCGTGCTCCAGCTCGATTCCCACGGATCGGTGCTCGACGACGCCGACTTCGAAGAACTGGCACGCCGCCTCGCTGACTCCCCAATCACCGTTGCGGTCTGGGTTGGTCCGAGCGGATCAGCGGCGCTTGGCGGCGCCGCCGAGCTAGCGTCGCTCGCTGACGTTCTTGGCATCGCCTACGGCTCGCGGATCGGCGAGATCGGAACGAATCGGCTGCCCGACGACCTGGGCCCCGCGTTTGGCGAGTCCAACGCCAAGCTGCTGAAGAACTACATCGGCGTCGAGACCGCAATCGAGCTCGGTATTTCCGACGGAAACGTCGACCAGGTTGCGGTGATTCCAACCTTCCTCACGCTGATCGACGGATTCGCTCCCTTGCTGTCTGAGGATGCTGCCGAGAACGCCCAGACGGTGTTCACCGAAAACCAGTTCATCACGCTCCCGCTCTCGGCCCAGCTCTTCCACACGGTGGGAAGTCCCGAGGTGGCCTACCTAATGTTCGTCGGCGGTCTCGCCCTGCTGATTTTCGAGTTGTACACCGCCGGCGTCGGCGTTGCTGGCCTGATTGGGGCGTTCCTGATCGTGATGGGAAGCTATGGCTTGGCCTCGCTACCTACCCGGGCCTGGGCCGTTGCCCTGCTACTGCTCGCTGGCTTTGCGCTCGCCGTCGATATCCAAACCAACTTGCCTCGTCTCTACACGGCGATTGGTGTCGTCCTTTTCGTGGCCGGATCGCTGTTCCTCTATGACGGCATTCGCTTGCCCTGGCTCACCTTTGGTGTTGGCCTAGTCGGTGTTCTGCTCTATGGCTACACGGGTATGCCGTCTATGGTTCGCACCCGCTTCAGTACGCCGACGATCGGGCGTCAATGGATGATCGGTGAACTCGCCGTGGCCGACAGCGATGTCGATCCCGAGGGCACGGTGCGCATCCGCGACGTGCCGTGGCGAGCGATCACCAACCGGGCAACACCAGTGGCCAAAGGCGACTCGGTACGCGTTGTTGGCATTACGCGGATGATTCTCGAGGTCGAGCCCGAGACCGGCGGCGCCCGCGATTATCGCGAACGCGGCGAGCGCCAGTAATTACCGTGACGTAGTTTGTGATCGTGCCCCTGGGCACATCGACGACAACAAAATTGGGTCTTGTGCCCTATGTCTCACGCCTAGCCTGCGTTCAGTGTGAAGTAGGGGGATCGCCTTGAGCGTGATGCAGGTTTCAGAACTTTGGCAAAATCGGGCAGCCTGTCGAGGGCCACACCAATCCATCTTCTTTCCCCCATCGCGACTTGAGCGGCGTTCCGAAAAGCGCGATTCGCAACAGCGGGCGAAGGAGATCTGCGGTTCGTGCGCCGTAAGCGAGCAGTGCCTCGCCTACGCACTCACCATTCGAGAGCGACACGGCATTTGGGGTGGGCTCACCGAAAACGAGCGGCGCGAGCAGGGGTTGATTGCGACCAGGGTTCGGAGCTAGCTGGTTGGTTCCGGCAATCGAGGGCCCGCGATGCGGACATCGCCGCGTCGTCGGGTCATGCCGGTCTGATCGAGCTCGTTAAGTAGCGGCAACACGTATTTGCGCGACGTGTCGAGGAGGTCTCGAACTTCGGAGACCGTGATGCCTTCCGGCTGCGTCGCCAACTTGTTCGCTACGAGTTGGGCCGCCTGCTGGAGCGCTGAGGCCGCAAAATAGACCTTGTCACGTTCGATTACCGTGCCACGGCGGATCATGTGGCGGATCTCTCCCCGATCGACACCATCGGGACCAGGGGGATTGAACGGCGCGGCCTCGAGCGCAGCGAGCCAGGGGTGATTCGCGAGCGGATCGGGCGCTTCGCCGAGGGTGGCCATGCCTGCGTCGACGGTGATGTCGTCGAACGTTGTCAAGGTGGCGCGGTCTTGCTCGCTGAGTTTGGCGATATCGAGACCGAGATGCCCGGCCTCGACCACGAGGGCCCGAACGCGTTCGCGGCTGGCGTTGAGGGCTGCATCGGAAACGACCCACGATCCGAGGGTTGCGATCGCCGGTTGGCCGGTGATGCGCTCGAGCCGACCTGCGTCGATCCAGCCTCGTTGCTCGACAATTGCGTCGAGGTCATTCGTTGGTTGAGCTTTGGTTGCCGTGGTTTGCGGGTCGACGTCGACAAAGCGGCCACCGCCAATTGTCTCATTTCGCCCCGACTCGCGAAGGATGAAGCGGTCGCCCGGTAGGGGCAGAATTCGTTGGCCGAGATAGAGCCGAACAAACCGGCTGCGCCTGCGGTGAGCTGGGCATCGCCGAGGATGCGGAGTTTGACGGGGAACTCTCCGGAGCCGACGTACACGCTGTATGCGCCCCGGCGTGACACCTCGTGGGCGAGGGTCGGAAGGGTGCGAAGTTCGGCGTCGATGATCGCGCTGTGGTGCCACTGATTGGACGCGATCAGGACATCGCCCCGGCCGAGAGCATGGTGGGCGATTCCGGTGAGGTTCACGGCGAGTCGGGTGCCCGGATCGGTTCGGTCGACCTTCGCATGGTGCCGCTGGAGGGAGCGGACGCGCGCTTTGCGGCCCGTTGATGACACTTCGAGTTCGTCGCCGATGGCCACGACGCCATCGACGAGGGTGCCGGTGACGACGGTGCCAGCGCCCGCGGGCGCGAACGATCGGTCGACCCAAAGACGCGGACGGCCGCGATCGGGCGCCGGGCCAAGCGTGGTGGCCAGCTGGTCGAGCGCGGCTCGAAGCTCGGGAATCCCTCGCCCGGTTATTGATGACACCGGAATGACCGCTGCGCCTTCGAGGAACGTTCCCTCGACATGTTCTTCGATGTCGAGTTGGGCGAGTTCGACCAATTCGTCGTCGACGAGGTCGGCCATCGTCAACGCGACGACCCCCGTCTCGATGCCGAGGAGGTCGAGGATACGGAGGTGCTCTTCTGACTGCGGCTTCCAACCCTCGATGGCCGAGACCACGAAGATGCAACCCTGCACTGCGCCGACGCCTGCGAGCATGTTGCGCAGAAAGCGGATGTGACCAGGGACATCGATCAGCGACAACTCCGCCCCTGATGGCAACACGGCGAGCGCGAATCCGAGATCAATGGTGAGCCCGCGCTCTTTCTCCTCGGCCCAGCGGTCGGGGTCGGTGCCCGTTAGCGCTTCGACGAGGGTCGACTTGCCGTGGTCGACGTGACCAGCCGTTGCGATGACGGTCATTGGCTGTCGAGTTGGTTGAGCGCCGCGGCGACGTAGGCATCGTCGTTGGGACTGATCGTGCGGAGATCGAGGATCGTTCGGCCGTCTTCGATGCGGGCAACGATCGGCCGATCGAGCGAGCGAAGGAACCCAAGGTGGTTGCCGTCGAGTGCTAGACCGATTGAGGGGATGCCAACCCCGGGGAGCGTGCCGCCGCCGGGGACAGCCATCGTCTCGGTGACCGCGGCTGCCCGGCCATAGCTCGCGGCCCGTCGGCGCAGGTCGTCGAGCGTGAGCGAGGCCATTCGCCAGAACGCGATGGCATTGCCGTCTCGGCGGAGGTAGGCGAGCGTCGTGGTTTGGATTGCCTGCATGACCAGTGACCCGGGCCGAACCGCTCGGGCCAGCGGGTGGCGGGCGCAGCGCTCGATCAGGTCTGCGTCGCCGGCAATGATGCCCGCTTGGGCGCTGCCAAAGAGCTTGTCGCCGGAAAATATCACCAGGTTCGCGCCTGCTTCGAGTGTTTGCTTGGCGGCGGGCTCGTTCGCCAGCCAGTCGGGCGGCGGCCCGTCGAGCCACGGTGTGGCCGAGTCGAGAAGTCCGGATCCGATGTCGGCGATGACCGGGACGCCGAGCGTCGAGAGCTCCTCGACGGTTGTCGACTCGGTGAAGCCAATGATCTGATAGTTGGATTGATGAATGGCCATCGTGAGCGTGACGCCGTCGTGCTCGATAGCGCGCGCGAAGTCGCTGAGTCGAGTGCGGTTGGTTGTGCCCACCTCGACCAGTCGGGCGCCGGACTGTTGCATGACGTCGGGGACGCGGAAGCCGCCGCCAATCTCGACGAGCTCGCCTCGCGAGACAGCGACCCCTGTTCCGGTAGCGAGCGCGGCCAAAACCAGCAGCACCGCGCTGGCCCCGTTGTTGACCACAAGGGCGGCCTCGGCGCCGGTGGCCACGGCCAGCGTGCTGCCGATCGATGTCTTGACGGCTGCCTCGTTGCCCGGTGTCGAGCGACAACTCGATAGTGCTGTAGGACTCCTCGACGAAGCCACCAACCGGGCACGTCCGAGGTTGGTATGGAGGAGGACGCCGGTGGCGTTGATTACCGGCATGAGCATCGAGCGCTGGCGAAGCGCGCACCAGTTGCTCAGGAGACGGTGCTCGCCCGCCGCGCGATGGCGCGCTCGGGCGACGTCGACAAGCAAGGGGTGGGGAAGACCACTCGCGTGCTGGGATCGGGCCAGTCGGTCAACAGAGGGAGGATGGCTCACGGTGAGAGGATAGGCCGTGAGGTGGGCCGAGCTTGCTGGCGCTAGACTTACCGGTCATGTTCTCTACTCGGGCATTCATTGCGCTACTCGTGCCGGTTGCTGAAGTCTTTACCCTGATTCGGGTGGTGGACATAGTCGGCGGTGCCGTCGCCGTGCTTGCCCTATTTGCGTTATCGGCGCTCGGTGCCGTCCTGGTCCGCCCTCAAGGGAGCATGGCGCTTCGATCGCTCGCCGACTCACTTCGTGGCGGTTCTGCACCAGCGAGTGACAGGCTCGCCACCCAGGCCTTGCGGTTTCTCGCCGCCGTCCTCCTTGCCGTTCCTGGGTTCATTACCGCTGGCATCAGCGCCGCCCTCATGGTGCCGCCCATTCGTGCCTTGGCACGACCCTACTTCCAATCACTTGAGGCCGAGTCGTTCATTCGGCCACTTCCACGATCACGACGCTCTGCGGTCGATGTCGACATTGTCGATGTCGATTCGTCAGGCCCTGCGTCACCGACCGCCAACCAAGGCCCAGCCGAGCTCTGCGCTAGTCCGCTGTAGCGGAGGAGTTCAAACACCGATGACTCGGCAGACCAACACCTACCCCCAGCGTCACTCCTGGGGTGAAACGTGCGTTGAGCCCGCTCGTGCGGCGGATCGCGAAGGCGCCAACGGTGAGGCCTGGTCTCAACACCCTACCTGATCCGGGATCGGCGAGATCGTCATCATCGATCCTGGACCAGGGACCGAGTCACCTCGACGTGTTGTGCGGGTGCTGCGGTGGTGACGGGATTCGTTGGATCATCACTGATGACGAGCCCCGAATACGCCGCTGGTGCCCTGCCCGGTTGAAAGAACTCACCGGCGCCGAACTCGTGGCCCCGAAGGAATTTGTTGGTGCCGATACGGTGCTCGACGAGGACTACCAGGTCGACGCCACTGAGTTCAGGATTTCCACCCTCAATATCGGCGATCCTGGTCACCACGTCTTCATTTTGGAGCAAGGCGTTCTATGCTTCCGGATGATCACCTTGACGCTGGCGTTCGAAAGGGCTGGCGGCACGTGGCTGTACCGCCTCAAGTCGGTCGCGCCCGGACACGGTCAATACATCGGAAACGCAAAGAAGTCTTCGCCAAGGCGCTGTAGCTCACGCCGGTTTGGGAGGCACGATGCTCCCGCTCCGAGCGATCCATAACGACGTCATTGGCCAGCGGCTTTCCCGCTGGCCGATGTGATTTTCAGACGCCATACGGCACCACAGATCAGCCTCCGCTGGAGTGACATCTCTGTAATTACGGTTGCGTCGTTTGCGCAATCGCTACCGAGGGCGACCGGAATGGCTGTACGGCCACTTGGTTCCGGTTGCCCTGAATCTACGAGGCACCAATGGCACGAAGCAGTAGTTCTCTTTCCACCCGTCGCCGCCGTTTCGGCAGGAGTACGCAGCAGCAGTCGGCGCTGTAGCGTTTGTTCCGACGTGGGTACACGCGGCGTACCAGCCGGTGCGGCGACCACGGTCGATTGGGCGGGCATTGGCTGGAGCGACGCCGCCGCCAGCCCCCAGAGCTTTAGCGATGTGTTTGGCTCCGGCGTCGGTATGACCGTCAGCTATTCCGGCAACATGTGGGACGGCACAAACGTGTACGGCGGCTCCTCCCCGATTGCCCCCTACGCGGCATCACTGCGCTTCACCAACGACGCTGGCGGCCCCCGACAACTCCAACCACGGTAACGATCACCTTTGGCACGCCGGTGTATGTCAACGACCTGCGCGTCGGTAGCTTGTCCGAGCTTGGCGGCTCGATGTGGGAATGGGTCGAGGTAACCGGATCCGGTAGCGCAGGCGTCGTCGATCACTCTGCTGCGAGCATCTCTACCGGCACGTTCGACACCACCGGTGCCTATGCCACTCCGGGCACCCCGGCCTTCACCTCAGTCAGCAGCGGCAGCATCATTGCTCGCGGCACGAGCCGCCAAGGCGCCGGTGCTCCTGGATTCGAGGCTGTTCCGGCCGGCTACGACAACGTGCACGTCGACTTCGGTTCTACCCCCATCACCTCAATCCAGTTGCGCCATTTCGCCACGACAACGCCCGATATCGACTCACCCCGGTCGGGCGCATTCGCTTCGGTCGTCGTCGATCTGCTTGACGTCGAGCCGGTGCCCGTCGTGGTGGCCTCCGATTACGATCTGGCGCTCGCCAACGTCGTAGGCTCGGCGACCGACACCTCGATCACCTACAACATCACCGTCTGCAATCAGGGCGATGTCGACTCGGGTGCCTTCACGGTGACCGACCAGCTTGCCCCCGGCACAACCTTCACCAGCGCTACGCCGGGATCCGCCGTAGCGGCGAACGACATCGTCACCTGGGACATCCCCGCGTCGTCATCACTCGCCCCCGGTGCCTGCCAGACGCTTTCTCTCACGGTCGCCGTCGACCCCGCGGTCGCAACCACTGCCTCGTGCATCAACACGGCCGAGATCAGCAGCGACTCGGGAGACGACGTTGACTCAACCCCTGACGCCGATCTCTCCGGCGATGCCTTGGTCGATATCCTCGATGCCACTGGCTTGGCCACGGCAGGCGCGGTCTCGGGTGATGAAGACGACCACGACATCGCTCCTTGCACGGTCGCTGCCCCAATGCCGTCCACGCCGACGTCGACACCATCGACCACGCCACCACCACCGTTGGCTCCTGGAGCTGCTGCCGCGCCGATCCTGCCGGTGACCGGCTCCGACACCGGCGGTGTTGCTGGCTTGGCGCTCGTGCTTGTGACCCTTGGTGGCTGTCTGCTGTTCGTGAGCGAGCGGGCCCGCTTCGTGGGTACTGACTCCCGCGACTAGCGCACCGCGGCAGAACGTAGCGGGCTCAGCGGCGGACCTGCGCCGCCGTGTGGACACCATCCGTAGCTGACGCGGCGGGGACCGGTTGTCGGTGTCGCGGCGCCAGCGGCAGCCCCGTCGATCTCGGACGATGCGGTGCTGTTGCGTGATGCGGGTGCTGTCGTGCGATGTGGTGCGTCCGGGGCGAGGTGCGGTGCGTCCGGGGCGAGGTGCGTCCGTGTCGAATCGGACATCGTTGGTCAGCCGATACCAACGATCGAACCCGCTCGCCGACAAAACGCGAAAGAAGCGTGAGACCGGATCGCCCACCGGTCCCACGCCTCTTTGCTTGCTGCTGGAGCGATCAGGGGAGGGAACCTGATCGCGCCGCCGCGAATGTTGGGGTCAGGCCGGATCGCCCACCCGGCCCGACCCCGGTTTCTTAGGCAGCTGAGGGCCCTGCCTAAGAAGGGAGATAGGGAGTCTCGTTAGCTTTCGCCCACGGAGACCCCCCACCAAGAATCAGCTGTCTGACTTGGGAGCGGATGCGTCTTGTGCACCCAGCTTCTTGTAGACGGCAGGCCAGAAGTGGTCACGGGCGGCCCAGACTCCGCCGACGCCAAACTTGATAATCATGATGGCGCCCAGGCTGCCGACCAGTGTGGTGAAGAGCGTGTCGACGATGTCGTTCGCGATCTCGATCTGGTTGAGGGCAGCAAAGACCCCAATGACCCAGATTGCCGATGTGGCGACGGTCGCCATCGTGGCGCCGTGATCGACGTCATTCAGGGCGGGACGAAGCATGTTGCCGACTGCATTGGCGACCATGCCGGTGATGATCACGATGACGATGGCGATGATGAGTTTCGGGATGAATGCGATCATGCCGTCGAGTGCGACGCTGACGGCGTTGTCGGCACCGAACGTGCTGAGCGCAATCTTCAGGACAAGAAGCCCGATGAGGTAGTAGATGATTTGGGCGACGAATCGTCCGCTGTCAGCGAATCCCGCTCGCTCGAGCGGGGCACCAATACCGGCTTTGTCGATGTGGTCATCGAAGCGAACCCTCGCGGAGGATGCGAACGATCGCCCGACGGATCCACTTGGCGATAAACATGCCGATCACGAGAATCAGCAAGAAAACCTACGAGCTTTGGTACAAACGTTGCGACGTCATCAATCGCGTTCGTTATTGGACCTTCGAAGTCGATCTTCGCGAGTAGTGCCATTATCAAATACCTCTATGTGCAATGGTCGATGTCAGCGGTCCTGACGGATGGGGTAGCAGAAAGTCGCGAATAAATCCCAAGACCAAACTGATTTGTTCGGCGTCCCCGGTTGAGGCTGGTTCTGACCTAGCGTGAACGGTTGTTGGCGTATCGGGCGCTCGATCGAAGGAACCTCTTGACTCTTTCGCGACTTATGGCCAGGTGGGGGCGTCAGGAGCCTCTAATGAAGCTTCGGTCTCGGTTTTATCGCTTCCCCGTCATGTGGGCGTTCGCCCCTGGCAGCGGGCCGCAAGGCGATATTCCGGCGCGATCGGGCGAGGACGTCCTGACGATCTACACAAGCTGGTGATCGAACACAGCGACGCCGTCTATCGCTTAGCGCTCTCGATTGTTGGATTCGGCGCTCGCCGAAGACGTCGCCCAAGACACCTTGGTAAAGGCGTGGCTCGCGTTGCCTACGTTCCGGGCGGCGCGTCGCTCCGGAGCTGGGTGTTGAGAATCGCCCACAACACGGCGATCTCGACGCTACGAACACGACGAGCCACACTTATGGATCCGGCCGAGATGCCCGAGCGCGAGGTCGTTCCCGAGCGTTCAGTCGAACGGCGGGTCGAGAGCGGCGAGGTCATGGATGCGTTCGTCGTGGCTCTCGACCATCTAGACGAGTTATCGCGAAGCATCGTCGTCCTCCGTGAGCTCGAGGGCTGGCCTACGAGGAGATCTCAGCGATTCTTGGGGTGCCACTACCGACGGTCAAGACTCGATTGCTGCGGGCCAGACGAAACTTCGGCACTGTACTGAAGGAGTGGGCATGAGACTCGGCCATCCATCGCGCCGTTCGCTTCGCGACTGGCTCCTCGGCGCAGACGATGCAAAGGTCGAAGCACACCTGGCAACTGCGAGCAGTGTGCGGTCACCATTGAGATAATCGAGGCCGAAGAAGCCGACTCGACCATTGGCGATGCGCTTGCCCGCGTACTTGCGCCGCCGCCAGATTTCGCCGAACGCCTGCATCATCGGGTCAACCAGCGCCTAGATTCACGGCAAGTGTTTGGCGTCGTGGCCGACCTCTTTGGCGCCGGGTTTGAGACGTCAAAGCTGCTGCCGACGGAGGATTTGATGAGCGCAACTGAGTGGATGGCCGTCGCTGGTTTCTTGGTTGGTGGTGTCATCCTCGGACTCATCATCTCGAGGGTCATCCACCCATCCTCGGCCAGGCGTCTCGGCCAAAGCCATTGCAAGATGCGGCGAGGCCGCTCGGCACCCTTTGGGTTGTGGGCCGGCGTTATTGGGGGCCTTGTCGGCGCGCTCGGCATTCTGCAACCGTCCGCCCTCGATGAGATCCCGGCCAATGCGCTGGCGTATCTGCCCAAGGTGCTTTCGGCCGCCATCATCGTGATCGCCGCCAACGTGCTGGTTTCTTCGGTTGGCCGCGCTCGGTCAGGCGCTCGGCCGTGCCCCTGCCGGCGTGCAGCGGCAAGTCGCAATGGTCGTCAAATCTTTGGTGATGGGCCTGGCCGTCCTCCTCGCGGTGGCCCAGCTCGGTATCGACACCTCGGTGATCAACCTCGGTGTTGCCGCCATCTTCTTTGGTGTTGCGGCAAGCTTGACCCTGCTCGTTGGGCTGGGTGGCCGAGACGTCGCCGAACAAGTCGCATCGACACGGGCCGTACGCCGTCTGGTTCATGAAGGCGACCAGGTGACCCTGTCTGACGTCTCCGGAACGGTGCTGTCGATCCACCCACGGCGGTCGAACTGAGCGACTCGACGGCAGCATCGTCTTCGTGCCATCGTCGCGATTGGTTCAAGAAACCGTGAGCGTGGTGCGGGTCGATGGTAGGCGCTACCGCGCTTCGGCGGCATCAAGCGCATCGAGCGCCGCTTCGGCCAGCGCAATGAGACGAGCACTGCACCCATCCATGACGATGGGGAGCGACGTCTTCGACGATGAGCCTGGCGATGTCGTTGAACACCGCAGCCGCCGGACCACTGCCGAGCGCGGCTGGCCGACCCTGATCGCCACCGATCGAGACCGTCAAGCTCGATCGGGATGTGGCCAACAAGGGACACCGGCGTCGGCCGCCAATTCGGCCCCACCGCCCGAGCCGAACCGCGTATTCTGTGCCGACCTCATTGACAAAGACCGACATATTTTCGATGACACCGGCGACGTGTAGGTAGGACTTGCGAGCCATGGTGACCGCACGGGCCGCCACCTTCTGCGCTCCGGTAGCAGGAGTGGTCACGATGATGAGTTCGGTCCGCTGCAGCATGGTGGCGAGCCCAGCGCGACGTCGCCAGTACCAGGTGGCATGTCGATCAAGAGGTAGTCGAGGTCGTCGTCCCATTTGACGTCTTCCAAAAATGCTGGACGGCTCGGTTGAGCATGAGACCTCGCCACAGTAGGGCCGACGCTTCGTCCTCGACGAGGAGCCCCATCGAGACAAGATCGATTCGACCGGGGCCGACTGCGAGGCGGTGTGGCGTAATGACCGGACGATCGCCGACTTTCTCTGCTGCGAGTCAGCCATCGACGCCGAGCATCCGTGGGATCGAGAAACCCCAGATGTCGGCGTCGATCAGGCCGACGTTTCACCCCGGTTGGCCAGTGCGGCGGCGAGATTGGCGGTGACCGACGACTTGCCAACCCCTCCCTTGCCCGAAGCAATGGCCAGCACCCGCGTGGTGGTCGGTATGGCCGTGTCGGTTGCCTCCTCGGCCGCTCGGCGGCGGAGGATGTCCATGGTCTGCGACTTCTGCTCGCTCGACATCACCTCCCAGTTCAGGGCCACGCTGGTGACACCGGGAAGCGGCGATTCGAGCTTCGGTGTCGCGCTGAATCTGGGCGTGCGAAGGGGGCAGCCGGGAGTCGTAAGGGCGATCGTGACGACGACGTGTCCATCTGCTTCGACCGCCGCTGACTGGGCCATCTTGAGTTCGACAATGTTGCGACCGAGTTCGGGGTCGATGACGCCGCGCAAGGCGTTCATGACGTCAGATTCGGTGGGGAGCGGTGTCGCCATCGGCCCATCGTAGAGCGGCGTAAGTTGCTTCGACTTACCCAGGCCCGCAGGCGCCTACTAGGGCAGACGCAACTTCGCTTGTTACTATGGCCTAACTTCGAGGAGGTCTCCTGATGATTACGCTTACCGACGCCGCGACCGCCAAGGTCAAAGAATTGCTCGACCAAGAGGGCGAAGAGTCGCTCGCACTCCGTGTGGCTGTCCGCCCTGGCGGTTGCTCGGGCTTCAGCTACGAAATGTTCTTCGACGCTGATCGCGCCCCTGACGACCAGGCGAAGACGTACGACAACGGCGTGAACGTTGTCGTCGACCCGACGAGCGCCCAACTTTTGGTCGGAGCAACGCTCGACTACAAGGACGGTCTGCAGCAGGCCGGCTTCGCCATCGATAACCCCAACGCCCAGAGCACTTGCGGCTGCGGTAGCTCGTTTAGCTAGTCGAGCACCCACAGCGGCCGCCTGCCTGGCGGCGCGAGAAACGAACGCTAGGAAAGAAGTTGTGTCACGACCGCATCGAACTCGGTGCGGTCGAACACGTTGTCGATGCGCTCGACCACGATGCCGCTCGCATCGATGAGAAACAAGCTTGGCTCAAAAGTCAGACCAAGCTGTTCGATGATGGGTGCATGGCGGATATCCGGGCTGGCGATGTTGCCGCCGACCTCATCGGGGTTGGCATAGACCTCGGCGTGGATGACCGCAAGGTCGCCGATGGCGGCCTTGGCCTCGATGAGCACATCGAGGCCGGGACCGCAGTAGGCAGTAGCGCAGTAGGCGGGCGTTGCTACGAGCAAGACGAACGGTTGGCCAGCCGCCAGGAGCTCGGCGGGTGTGTGGTCGTGGAACGGGCACGGCTCGGGGGCGCGAGTGCACAGGGGCTCGACGCCGATGTGGTCGGTAGTTGTCGGGGTCGTAACCGCAGGGAACTGCTGGCCGACCCCAAGAACAGCGACGTCTGCTTGAGCGAAGGCTTGCACGGGGAGACGTGCGGTTTGTGAGCCGTAGGTGACCTCGAGGTCGTACACGCCGGGGGAGGGCAACGTAGCCCGCAAGGCGTAGTAGCGCAGGATCGACGAATGCGAGTGGGGCGCCTCGGCATTGCCCTCAGGATGATCGTGACCAACGACTCGGCCAGGGACCACATAGTCGTCGATGACCGCACCATCGGAGAGAATCCGAACCGACACCGGTTCGCCCTCGCCGACGAGGCTGATGCCGTTACCTACGACCCCGAAGGGCAACCGTTGCTCGATGCCAGCGACGATCACCCGGTCGGGGCTAAACAAGCTGACGAGCTGCAACTCGGCTGGTGCGTCATCGGTGCACGCCGTCAGCATCAAGGCCCCGGCGCCGGCCGCGAGGAATCCCAGGAACTGACGGCGCGTGAGCTCGGGATCAGGCGCGTGGTTGTGCATCGCCCCAAACGTATCCTCGGGTCGTGAACGAGAGCGCGCGGGTCATCGGACTTGTTGTCAACGGAGAACCAGCCGAGGTGCCCGATCGGGGGCAATCGCTGCTCGACGCGCTTCGCAGCGACCTTCGTCTAACCGGCGCGAAAGATGGCTGCAGCCCGCAGGGCCAATGCGGCTGCTGCACCGTACTGGTCAATGGCGAAGCGAGGGTTGCGTGCGTTACGCCGCTGCGACGCGTCCAGGGGCGGCCGATAACCACGATCGAGGGCCTCAGCGATGGCCAACGACGCGATTGGGCGAACTCACTTCTGGAGACGGGCGGCTCACAGTGTGGCTTTTGCACGCCGGGAATTGTGATGCGACTGGTAGGTCTCGAGGCGAAGCTCGGCCGGCCACCGGTCACCGACGAGGTCGAGCAGGCCCTCTTGGCCCATCTCTGCCGCTGCACCGGCTGGCAGACCGTTGTCGAGGCCGCCGTGTCGATCAAGGCAAGCCAGCCGAGCAATCGGGATTGGCGAGCGGCCGAGCATCGGGCCGAGATCGAGGGCGGGGCACGACAGCTCGTGTCGGCCCAGGCCGTGCTCGGTGAGGGTGGCTTCAGCGCAGACACGGCCCCGGCCGATTGCCTCGTTGCCATCGCCGATGGCACGGGTGGCTGGGTCGTGGCTGAGCACCTCGACGAAGCCCGGTCCATGGCGGGCAAGGTTCAAGGTCGGCGGACGACGGTTGCTCCCTCCTGGCCCTTAACCGTGCCAGAGGGCGAGTGGGTTCGCACGCTCCGCACAACCTGGGTCGAGCCGGCCTATCTCGAAACAGACGCGGCGTGGTGCGAACCCGGCGGCGTGCCGACGTCGACCTTGCCAAACGGCGGCGCCTTTGGTGGTAAGCGGACGTCATCGGTTGGTCGCGTCGCCGCCGAACTAGCCAGCCAGCATGGTCGCGCTGTTCTTGTTCTCGCTAGCCGCGAGGACACCACCCGGCAGGGGCCGAAGCGGCCGCCCGTCGCCGCCGGTATCCGAGCCGATGGCACCGGCATCATTCGAGTTGTTGCCACGCCGGGCATCGACGAAGCGATCCGACGCGTCGCGCCATCGCTCGTCGTCGAAGAAGTGTCGGTGGCGGGTCCGCCAACATCGGTCGATCTTCGTGGCGCGGGGTGGATCGAAGCAGCCGTCCTCCTGAGCGGGCTGACCTCGGAGTCGCCGTGGATCACCGGACCGAGTGGGGGAGCCGCCCGGGCGACCTTCGAGGGTGACGAGCTGAGGGTCGAGGTGCGTTGTGGTCAGCCACTCGACGAGGTCGTACTCCGGTCCTACTGCATCGGCGCAGCGCATCAGGGATGGTCGTGGGTGATGTCGGAGTCGTTGGCGGTCGTTGGCGGCGAGGTGAATGACCTCACGATCCGATCCTTTGGTATTACAAAAGCGGTCGACATGCCATTGGTAACGGTGCGTATCGAGCCCGATGACGGCCCGCCCGTGAACGGCAGCGATGCCGTCATGGCGGCCGTTGCCGCTGCCACCTGGAATCGGTCTGGATGGCCACAAGATTGGCCGATCTGCGCAGCAGGGTCGATCAATGCCACTATGTCTCCATGACAAAACCCGTTGGCCCCTACACACCCATCGTCCGTGCGGGCGACTGGCTCATCACCTCCGGTCAGGTCGGCATTGCCGATGGCGCCATCGTCGAAGGCGGGCTCGGCCCGCAACTTCGCCAAGCGATGGCCAATCTCGCTGGTGTGCTCGGCAGCGAGGGCGCCTCGCTGAGCGATGTCACGAAGACGACCGTCTTCCTGACTGACATGGCGCACTACGGCGAGATGAACGAGATCTATGTCGAACTCTTTGGCGATCATCGCCCGGCTCGTTCGGCTGTAGCCGTAGCCCAACTGCCGCTCGGTGCGCTCGTCGAGATCGAGGCGTCGGCGTACCTGGGCTAGCCAATCCGGTCGATTCGCGGCAGACTGTCGGCCATGACCGGTGCACTCGTTCTTGCGTTCATCATTGTCGTCGTTATTCCTGTCGGGTTCTTGATGAGCACGACGGCTGCGGCGGGCATCCTCGGCTTCCTTCTGAAGGACAACGCCGAGAAGGAGAATGCCGGCTCCGAGCTAGTGGAGTGCAACGTGTAACTCCTGACGCCGGTTGGTGTTGAGACGCTACGCTCGTCGGGGTGATCGACCTTCGACGACTCCGAGATGATGATGACTATCGCCAGGGTGCCTACCGCAAGGGGGCGTCTGTCGCCGCAGTGGAAGCGCTTTTGGCGGCCGAGGAATCGCGCCGGACCGAGCTGACCGCCGTCGAACAGCTCCGGGCCGAGGCCAATGCCGCCGCCAAAGACATTGGTCGGGCCGCTCCCGACGAGCGGCAAGCTAAGATCGATGCGGCCAGCGAGCTCAAGGCAGCGCTGGCAAGTCGTGAAGAGCTTTTGAATGCGGCGACCGACGCCGTCAATGGTCTCGTTCTTGAGATCCCAAACCCGGCTCACGAGTCGGTGCCCGATGGTGGCGAAGACGACTTCCGAATCGAACGAGTGGTTGGCGAGCCGGGTCCAGTGCCGGCGTTTGATCACGCCGAACTCATGGAGTCACTCGGTGTCATCGATACCGAGCGAGCGGTCCGGATGAGCGGTAGCCGATTCGCCTACGTCATGGGCGATGCCGTGCGGCTCCAATTCGCCCTTATTCAGTGGGCGCTCGCCAAGCTGAGCGGCCACGGATTCATCCCCGTGGTTACGCCCGTGTTGGTGCGCGAAGAAATGATGGAGCTCGCGGGATTCTTCCCGACCGACCGTAGTCAGGTCTATGCCCTGCCCGACGACGATCTGTACCTCATCGGCACGGCCGAGGTTGGTCTGGCCGGCCTCCACCGTGGCGAGCGGCTCGAGGGTGATGAGCTGCCCGTGCGGTACGCCGGCTACTCGAGCTGCTTTCGCCGAGAGGCCGGAACCTACGGTAAAGACACGCGAGGCCTGTTTCGGGTGCATCAATTCGACAAGGTCGAGATGTTCTCGTACACGAGTGCCGACAAGTCGTGGGACGAACTCGAGCTCCTGCGTTCGCTACAGGAAGAAATTGTCGGCGAGCTTGAACTGCCCTACCGAGTGATCACGGTTGCGGCGGGCGACCTGGGCGCGCCGGCGGCCAAGAAATACGACATCGAGGTCTGGCTTCCCTCGGAGCAGCGCTATCGCGAGCTCACCTCCTGCTCCAACTACCTCGACTACTCAGCGCGTCGTATGGGTACTCGGGTCAGAGGCGACGACGGCACAGCGTTGGCCCACACGCTCAACGGCACTGCCTGCGCAATCGGCCGGACCCTGCTGTTTCTGTTCGAAAACCACCAGCAAGATGACGGCTCGGTTATCGTTCCTGCGGCCCTTCGCCCGTTCTGCGGCGGTCTTGAGCGAATCTCGCCCAAAGCCTGAAATTCGGGTCGCCCCCGTCGATAGGCGTTCGTGGCATACCGCCACGAACGCCTTGTCGGCCAACAACTCAATCTCCACCAAAGACAACGGAGTCTTGCCATGGACACGAAACCTCGAAACAGTCTCCATCAGCGTGCCGTCAATCAGTTCCAGCGGGCGGCGGAACTCATCGACATGGAGGAGCGGTACCGACTCATCCTCTCGGAAGCGAAGAACGAGGTCATCGTCAACTTCCCGGTGCAGTTGGACAACGGCGACTGGCAAATCTTTCGGGGTTACCGGATCCAGCACAGCAACATCCTCGGCCCGTATAAGGGTGGTATTCGCTTCCACCCCGACGTTGACCTCGACGAAGTCAAGGCGCTGGCCGCGTGGATGACCTTCAAATGCGCACTGACCGGCATCCCGCTTGGCGGGGCAAAGGGTGGCGTCACCATCGACCCACGGGCCTATTCAGACGCTGAGATGCAGCGCATCGTCCGTCGCTTCACCCATGCGCTCGGCAGCAACATCGGACCCGAACACGACATCCCCGCTCCCGATGTTGGCACCAACGCCAAGATGATGGACTGGATCATGGATACCTACGCCAACCTGTCTGGCCCGCTGAACCGGCATGTGGTGAAGGGTGTTGTCACCGGCAAATCGTTGGCCGTTGGTGGGTCGCTTGGTCGTGAGGCCGCAACCGGCCAGGGCGTGCTTTATACGCTTCGCCACTGGTGCGGCGAAGTGGGCGAGCGACTCGACACGCTGAGCGTCGGCATTCAGGGGTACGGCAACGTCGGCGGCCATTTCGGGCGCCTCGCGCAGCAGGCTGGTTGCCGCGGTGACCGTGGCCGACCACACCGGGGCGATCCGCAACGTGGCCGGCATCGACGCGTTGGCCCTCTTCGACTACGTGGCGGCCAATGGCGGCATTGCTGGCTTCCCGGCGCTGAGCCGATTGAGTCCGAGGAGTTCTTTCGGACCCCGGTCGACGTGTTTGTGCCCGCTGCCCTCGAAAATCAGATCACCGCCGAGCGCGCCGAGCTACTGCCCGCCCGGATTGTGATCGAAGCGGCCAATGGCCCCACCACCGAAGACGCGGAGTCGATCCTGGCTCGCCGCGGCATCGAGATCATTCCCGACATCCTCGCCAATGCTGGTGGTGTTGTGGTTTCCTACTTTGAGTGGCTCCAGAACAAGACCGCCATGCTGTGGAGCGAAGAAGAAGTCGACGAACGTCTGCGGAACATCCTCTGGCGTTCGTCTGATGAGGTCGTCGCCAAACGGGCCGAGCTTGGTTGTAGCCGACGTGAGGCCGCCTACTGCGTTGCCCTTTAGCCGCCTCGCGGCCGCATACAACAGTCGCAGCATCTTTCCGTAGCTCGCGGGTCGAGGCTACGGCTTCGAGGCGCGGGCTGGCCTGAGGCCTCAAATCCGATGGTCTTGTGGCTGCCGCGTCGCAGCGAGGCTTGGTGTTTGACGCGCCGCAACGGCAAAGGAAGAGGCGAGACGCGACGTGCTCGCCGGTCTCGTCGATGACGGTGATCGGCCCGGAGAGCACGAGCGGGCCGTTCTCGCGGATCACGAGCGTTGCGTCTGGGTCCTCGTCGGCCATGAGCGACAAGCTAGTGGCCATTCCGGCCCTGATTGCAAACGCTCAGCTCTCATGGGCGACACTACATCGATGACCACCGCCGTTGAAGTCGCCAAAACCATTGATGCCGCAGTTGCCGGCCAGACGATCCAGCAGCGTTATCTCGCCACGCTTGCGGCGTATCCCGACACTGAGGTTGTTCGCTGGAAAAACGCCGACGGTGAATGGGAATCGTGGACCAACACCCAACTCGCCGAGGTCACGGCCCGCCTGGTGACCTCGCTCAAGGGTATGGGCGTCGGCCCGGGCGACCGAGTTGTGCTGATGCTCCTGAACCGAGCCGAGTTCCATGCGCTCGATCTTGCTGTGTTGTGCTGTGGTGCTACGCCGGTCTCGATCTACAACTCGTCGGCTCCTGAACAGGTCGACTACCTCGTCAATCACTGCAAGGGGAAGGTGGCCATTCTCGAGAATGCCGCGCTCTACCAGCGTTTCGCGTCGGTACGAGACAAGTTGGCGACGCTTGAAAACATTGTGGTTATCGACGAGGTGAGCGATTGCGGCCCTGATGTTCTGTCCTACGCATCAATGCTTGAATCCGAGCCGGCTGATCTGTCCGCCACGGCGAACGCCAGTACTGCGGCCGACCTCGCCACCGTCATCTACACCTCGGGCACGACCGGTGTGCCAAAGGGCGTGATGCTCACGCACAGCAATGTGTGCTGGACCCTCGAGTCAATGCTGATCGGGCTCGGCGAACAGACCGACATCGGCGACCCCGCCGGCCTTCGCTACGTGTCGTATCTGCCAATGGCCCACGTGATGGAGCGCCTGCTCGGCCACTACCTCATGCTCGCCACGGGGACCCAGGTCATCTGCTGCCCCGACACTCGTCAAGTTGCGGCCTACGCGGGCGAGACGCATCCGCACATGTTTATCGGTGTCCCTCGTGTGTGGGAAAAGCTCTACGCCGGTGTCAACGCCGCGCTCTCGGCCGACCCGGAGCGAGCCGGTAAGTTCAACGAAGCCGTTGCTGCGGCGATCCCGCTCATGGAGCGAATGACTGACGGCACGGCAACCCAGGAAGATATCGACACCTGGAACTTCTTCGATGCCGTAGCGTTCACGACGGTTCGAGGACTCATCGGTCTCGACGAGACCGTGTGGGCCGTCAGCGGGGCGGCCCCGGTTCCGCCCGAAATCCTGTCTTGGTTCCGCGCCATCGGCGTGCCGCTGACCGAGGGGTACGGCATGTCCGAAACCACCGCCATCCTGACCTGGTCGAATGCGGCAAAGTCGGGGTACGTCGGTCGGCCGATGCCCGGTGTCGAAATGCGATTGGGCGAAGACAACGAGGTCCTCGCCCGGGGTGGCAACATGTTCACGGGCTATCTCGATGCACCAGACAAGACCGCTGAAACGATCGACGAAGACAACTGGGTGCACACTGGCGACATCGGCGAGATCGATGATGACGGTTACCTCAAGATTGTCGACCGGAAGAAAGAACTCATCATCACCGCCGGTGGCAAGAACATCAGCCCGGCCAACCTCGAGGCCGCGCTTCAAAATGATCCCCCTGGTTGGTCAGGCGTGTGCCATCGGCGACCAGCGCCCATTCGTGTCGGCCCTGGTTGTGCTCGACCCCGATGCGTGTGGCCCGTGGGCCGCGGCCCACGGCCTCAGTGGCGACGATGCCACGCCGGAAGCCATTGCCAAAAACCCCGAGGCCATCGCCGAGATCGAAGCAGGTGTTGCCGAGGCCATGTCCGTGTTCAACAACGCCGAGGCGGTCAAGAAGGTGGCGATTCTCGGTTCTGAGTGGCTTCCCGACACCGACCTGCTGACGCCAACGTCGAAGTTGAAGCGTCGTGGCATCCACACGGTCTTTGCCGAGCAGATCGAGGCGCTCTACGCCTAGCCCTGGTTAGTGGCCCAACGCGACTGGCCCAGCTTGTAACCAACTGAACGGACCGTTTGGATCAGACTTGAGTGTTCTTCGCCGAGCTTCGCCCGAAGCCGACGCACATGGACGTCGACGGTCCGAGCGCCGCCGTAGTACTCATAGCCCCACACCCGGTTGAGTAGGGTCTCGCGCCCAAACACTTTGCCGGGGTGGGAGGCGAGGAACCGGAGCAGTTCGTACTCCATGTAGGTCAGATCGAGTGGGCGCCCCGACACGGTTGCTTGGTAGGTCTCGACATTGAGGAGGAGCGGGCCGTACTCGAGCAATTCGGGACGGCTGCCTCTGCCGGCTCGCCACAGCAGGTGCCCGAGTCGGACCGCCAGCTCACGGGGATGAGCGGGGTCGATAATGAAGTCGTCGAACAACTCGTTGCGGGCATCGAGTTCGTGAAGCTGGGCGCCGGAGATGATGCACAAGAGCGGGCTTACGGGGACGTCCCGCTTGCGAAGTTCGCGACACAGTGCCCACGCTCCTTCGGGGTCATCGACGGCGGACACAATGGCGCCGGTCCAGCTGTCCTCGGGTTCGACCGAACTACAACTCGATGCGCTCTCGACCGCTTGCCAGACGTAGCCGGAAAGATCGAGGAACTTGACAACATCGGGCGGTGCCGGGTCGGGAAAGAGGGCAAACGATTCGATCATCGGACTACCACCGGGGGAGATAGCGCTCGAGCTCCCATTGGCTGACCTGCGCTTTGTAGTCTTGCCATTCGGCCCGCTTGTTGCGAAGGAACCACTCGAAAATGTGCTCGCCCAGCGCTTCACGGACGAGTTCGGAACCCTCCATGACATCGAGCGCTTCGGCCAACGACGACGGAAGCGGCGCAATCCCCGCTCGCTTTGCTCCCTCAGGGCCAAGTTCGAAGAGATTTCGATCGATCTCGTCTGGCAGGGTGTAGTTCTCTCGTACCCCCTTCATGCCTGCAGCCAGAATGACCGAGAAGGCGAGGTAGGGGTTACACGCTGGGTCGGGCGAGCGGTATTCGATCCGCGTCGAGCTGGTTTTGTCTGGCTTCGTGACGGGGACACGAACGAGCGCCGACCGATTGTTTTGCGCCCACGACACCCACACGGGGGCTTCGTAGCCGAGCACGAGGCGCTTGTAGGAGTTGACGAGTTGATTCGTAATGGCGGTGATCTCGCGAGCGTGGTGTAGTAGCCCGGCGGTGAATGCTTGGCCGGTTTCGCTCAGGCCGTATGGTGCAGCGGCGTCATGGAAGGCATTCTCTCCGTCGCCGAAGAGCGAGAGGTGAAGGTGCATGCCCGAACCCTGCATGCCGGCCAGCGGCTTTGGCATGAACGTGGCGTAGTTGCCTCGTTCTAGGGCAAGTTCGCGGACAACGAGGCGGAAGGTCATGACCTGGTCGGCCATGGTTAGCGCGTCGGTGTAGCGAAGGTCTATCTCGTGTTGGGACGGGCTGTCCTCGTGGAACGAGTACTCGATGGGGATGCCCATTTGCTCGAGCACCGAGATGGTTTGACGTCGTAGGTCGGAAGCGACGTCGTTGGTGGTGAGATCGAAGTACGATCCCGAGTCGAGCAGTTCGGGAGCATGGCGAGGGTCGCCGTCGGCGAAATAGAAGAACTCCATCTCGGGGGCGACGAAGAAGCGAAAGCCCGCCTCGCGTGCTGCGTCGAGATTGCGCTTGAGGACGTGGCGAGGGTCGCCCTGAAACGGGGTGCCATCCGGGTTGAAGATGTCGCAGAACATGCGAGCGGTTGCACCTTCGTCGGCCCAGGGAGAAGCTCAAACGTGCTGGCATCTGGTCGTGCGAGGACGTCGTTCTCTTGGACACGGCTGAAGCCGTCGATGGCCGAACCATCGAAATGGAGGCCTTCTTCGAAGGCTTCCTCTAGCTCAGCGGGAGAGATCGCGACTGACTTGAGCTGTCCGAGGACATCGGTAAACCACAACCGGATGAGACGGACACCGCGTTCTTCGACGGCTCTGAGGACATAATCGTGTTGTCGTTCCACGCACGCAGTGTGGCCGATCCGCAGCGGAGTAGCACGCGCGAACGACTCGATCATCCCAGTTCAGACCGCTCGGTGGCCATCTGGCCTGGGGTTTGTCGCCATCTGTCGTTGATCCGTTCACACAGCGTTAACACGAGACAGATTGTCTTTAGGTTGGGCGGCGGCTTTAGTGATTGTGATCAGTTTGCGTGCCTAGACGAGGCCGCACAGAAACTTGGAGATGAAGGTGGCCTACAGAGCTGAATACATCTGGATCGACGGCAACGAGCCGACGCCAGAGCTGCGGTCGAAGACAAAGATTCTCGCCGACGGTGCCGAGCCAGACACCTGGGGCTTCGATGGCTCCAGCACCAACCAGGCAAGCGGCGACAATTCCGACGTCGTGCTGAATCCCGTCTTTGTCTGCCCCGATCCCATCCGTGGCGGCGACAACGTCCTGGTGATGTGTGAGACGTTGCTCACGGCCGATCTTTCGCCACACCCAACGAACACCCGGGCGCTCGCTCGTGCGGCGGAAGAGAAGTACGGCGATCAGGAACCGTGGTTCGGTCTTGAGCAGGAATACACCATGCTCGATCCTCACACCGGCTGGCCAGCGGGCTTCCCGCCAAACGGCTTCCCTGCTCCCCAGGGCCCGTACTACTGCGGCGTTGGCGCCATCAAGATCCATGGCCGTGACCTTGTCGAGGAGCACACCACGCTTTGCCTTGAGGCCGGCCTCAAGATCTCTGGCACCAATGCTGAGGTCATGCCAGGCCAGTGGGAATTCCAGATCGGCCCAGCGGGCACCGTCGAAGTTGGCGATCACCTTTGGCTCGCTCGTTACCTCCTCTACCGCATCGGCGAGAAGTACAACCTCGAGATGTCGATTGCCGCCAAGCCAATGAAGGGCGACTGGAACGGCGCTGGCATGCACACCAACTTCTCCACCACGGCTATTCGGGACAACTACGACGCCGTTATTGCGGCGTGTGAGGCCTTGGGCGCTCCAGGCAAGCCAGAGGCGCACATCGCCGTCTATGGCGCTGGCATCGAAGATCGCCTTACCGGTGCCCACGAGACGCAGAAGTACGACACCTACAGCTACGGCGTTTCTGACCGTGGCGCTTCGGTTCGTATTCCGTGGCAGGTTGCTCAGGCCGCAAGGGCTATATCGAAGATCGTCGTCCAAACGCCAACGCCGACCCCTACCTCGTCGCGGCGTTGATGACCGAAACGGTGTGTGCCGCACTCGCCTAACGGCCAACTTTTGTGTCGTGACACCAAAGGGGTGGGGCCCTCGGGCCTCACCCGTGTTACGGGCGTTCGTGGGTCGGCGTTTGACGAGTCGGCGGCGTGACCCGGATCATCTGTTGGATGGGATCGACGGCGACCGGCGCATCAAACCATTCGACCTGCGGGGCGACCCCATACTTGTCCGTCACACCAGCCAGCCAGCCCTCGTTGTACCTGGCCTCGGCCGATGCTCGGTCGGCCCACCAATACACCCCGCCGACAGTGAGCCCGTCCTCTGCTCGTAGGTAGCTCTTAAAGAGGAGTCCGGGAACGTCGAGATACGACGCCGCTGATTGGCCGAACGTGGCTCGTGCCGTTTCGAGGTCCATCGGAGTAGGTAAGGCGAACCGCACAACGCAGATAATCACGCCTATGTCGTAGCACGTCCGATGCCGCAATGTCGGCCGGTGACCTAAACTCGGGACCATGCGACGACTCCGAGTAGCAGCTTGTCAGATCAACACCACGATCGGCGACCTTGAGGGCAATGTCGCAAAGATCGTGGCGGCCGTCGAAGAAGCCGAGGCTGCGGGCGCCGACGTCGCCGTCTTCCCCGAGATGACGATCTGCGGGTACCCGCCCGAAGATCTCCTTCTCAAGCCAGGGTTTGTCGAAGACTGTATGGACGCCGTCGCCACTGTGGCCGCTCGAAGCGGCGACTGTGCGATTGTGATTGGTTCCGTCTCGGGTGATCGCGACATCTTCAACACCGCCTATCTTTGCCATGACGGCGACGTGGTGCTCACGTACCACAAGCGACTGCTACCGAACTACAGCGTCTTCGACGAGCGGCGCTACTTCACCCCCGGCACCGATCCGCTGTCACTCGTCGAGATCAAGGGGGTCAAGGTTGGACTCGCCATCTGCGAAGACATGTGGAGCCCAACCGGGCCAATCTTCGACCTTGCTGCGGGTGGCGCCGAGGTCATCATGGTGCCGAACGGGAGCCCCTACCACCGAGGCAAGGCACTCGAACGCGACGTCCTCATCAGTGGTAGGGCAGCTGATAACTCGTGTGCCATTGTCTATGTCAATCAGGTGGGCGGGCAAGACGAGCTCGTCTTCGACGGCGGCTCCCGGGTGTTCGATCACATGGGACATCTCGTTGCTCGCTCGCCCCAGTTTGTCGAAAACACCACGGTGTGCGACCTCGACGTGATCCCGGCCTACCGGAAGCGGCGGCTCGATCCCCGCGGGCAGGAGCTCCCGTCGCCCAAGCTTCCCGTCGTTGAACTCAGCCGCCCAGAGGAAGCGTCCGGGGCGCCGATGACAGCCCCCGAGGTGGTTCCGCTTGATCTCCTCGAGGAGGTCTGGGAAGCACTGGTGCTAGGAACCCGCGACTATGTCCGGAAGAACGGTTTCAGCCAGGTCGGCGTTGCCCTCTCGGGTGGCATCGATTCAAGCATCGTGGTTGCTATCGCCGTCGATGCCTTGGGAGCCGAAAACGTCAACGCCGTGCTCATGCCATCACGTTTCTCTAGCGATCACTCCGTGACCGACGCCGAGAAGCTCTGCGCGGTGCTCGATGTCGCTCATCGCACTATCGCGATCGAGCCGGCCCATGCCTCAATGCTCGAGATGTTTGCCCCGTCGTTCGGTGACCTTCCCGAAGACACAACCGAGGAAAACCTGCAGAGCCGCATCCGCGGCGTCATGATGATGGGCCTGTCAAACAAGTTGGGCTGGCTGATTCTGACCACCGGTAACAAGAGCGAAACCGCGGTTGGCTACTCGACGCTCTATGGCGATACGGCAGGCGGCTTTGCTGTCATCAAGGACGTGCCAAAGACGCTCGTCTACGAGCTTTGTCGCTGGCGCAACGCGAAGGCCGGTTACGAGATCATTCCCGAGTCAGTCATCACCAAGGCGCCGTCGGCCGAGTTGCGCCCCGATCAGCGTGACGATCAGAGCCTGCCGCCCTACGAGGTGCTTGACGCAATTATCGCCGGTTACGTCGATGGCGACCTCACGGCCAACGAGCTCATCGAGCGGGGCCACGACGAGGCGACGGTTCGTCGCATCGTGCGTCTCATTGATCTTGCCGAGTACAAGCGGCGCCAAAACCCGCCGGGCATTCGCATCAGCACCAAGGCGTTTGGTCGTGATCGACGGATGCCGATCACGCATCGATATCGGCAATAGGTAGCTATTTTCGCTGGTCAGCTGCTCGGCCGGAGGGTGCTCGTTCCTGCATCTCGGCGGCCGCCATTCCCTATTTTGGCTCCGTCGGGTACGGTGATGAGACTATGTTGCAATCTCATGTCGGCCCTCGACGACGCTCCCGAGCGATCGTGGCGATTGTGGCCTTTCTCACGTTCTCCTCTTTTGTTGCCAGTGCGTCGATTGCCCAGACGTCCGATGAGCTCGAGACCATTCGCGAGGAGCGAAAGCAGGCCCAACAAGAGGCAGCAGCGCAAGCGGCCCTCGTCGACGTGCAAAACGCCGAGGTCGACGAGCTGAGCGCCGTGCTCGATGCCCTGCAGGCCAACGTCAATGCCCAGGAGGTGCGGGTTGCCGAGGCGCAGCGCAAGCTCGACGACGCCAATGCCCGCTTTGCTGTGGCGATCGAGGCGGTCAACGCGAAGCAGGCCGAGATCGATGCCTTGAAAGCTCAGTTGGCCGATCGAGCCATCTCGTCGTTTGTCGGCGGCGAAGACACCTCGTCACTCATCGTCGAAACCAGCGATCCCAATCAGGCCATCCGGATGCAGTCGTTGGTCGACTCGGTCAATCGGAGCGAGGCCGACCTGACCGAATCGCTGAAGGCGGCCGAAGAAGACCTGTCGATCGAACAAGCGCTGGCTGACGTCGCGGCGCAGGACGCGGAAGCCTTCGCCACTCAGCGAGAAACCGAGCTTGCGGAGCTCCAGGTCGCCCGTGACGCCCAAGCGGCTGTCACGGAGGCGGCTGAGGTCCGACTCGATGAGTTACTCAATCGCCAGGCGGAGATCGACGCCCGTGTCGATCAACTCACCGCCGCTGAGAAGGCCGAGAAGGCCCGGCTCGACGAAGAGGCCCGCAAGCTCGCCGAGGAGCTCGCCACGACGGCGGCAGCACCGAAGTCCAGTGGTGGCGGTGGTGGTGGCGGGGGTGGCGGCACCGTCTCGGCCGCTGAGGTCGTGAATGCCTGTGGCATCAACGTCCACACATCGATCCAGACGGCGACCTGCAACCTCATCAACGCCGCCGCGGCCGACGGGGTGTCGCTCAGTGGCGGCGGCTACCGATCAAACGAGAGCCAAATCTCACTTCGCAGATCTCATTGTGGCAGCAGTGAGTATGCCATCTGGTCGATGCCGGCCAGCCAATGCCGTCCGCCAACGGCACGCCCCGGCCAGTCAAACCACGAGAAGGGGTTGGCTATCGACTTCTCGAACTGCAATTCGCGCAGCACCGCATGCTACAAGTGGCTGGCGTCAAACGCTTCTTCGTACGGTTTCTACAACCTTCCCTCCGAGCCTTGGCACTGGTCGGTCAACGGCAACTAGGGTCGTGTCTCACGCCCAACCGCTGACAAGGTGATCCTGTGACCGAAGTAAGCCAACCCAGAACACCCTTTGCCCCCTGGGATCGTCGTGATCTACCAGGCAGGTTCTCCGTTGACGAGACGGCGAAGCGGGTCGGTCACTACAAGTGGATAGAGATGCGCATCTTCGAGTTGATGGGCGGCTGGGTCGCAACCGTGCCCGAGCTCGATGTCAAGCTTCGGCTCGGCACGCACTGCTATCACCACGCATGGCACTCCGAGCTGTGGCATAAGCGCCTTCCGGAGCTACGCGAGATGAACCCTGAACGGCTGACCCAGCCGCCCAACCCCGAGCTTGAGGCGTTTGTTGCTGCTCTTGGTGCGCCAGAGGAATCTGGCCAGACGGTCGAGAAGTTAGTCGGTCTCTATCGAGTCCTGTTGCCACACCTGATCGCGGCCTACACCTATCACGTCAACAACACCTCGATGATCACCGGCGCGCCGACGATTCGCTCGCTCAATTTCTGCCTGCAGGACGACATCGAAGAATGGCGCGAGGGCGAGATGATCGTGCAATCGCTCCTCGTCACTGACGAAGCAATCGAACGGGCCGCTGCCCATCAGGCCAAGCTCACCAAGCTGATGGTTGCCGCCGGCGGCGTTGCCGGGCCGGGTTCGGTCGGAACGTTCGCCCTCGACAGCGACGGCTGAGATGGTCACCATCACCCCCGAGACATTTGCCAAGGTGCTCTTCGATGCCGAGGAGATCCGCCGTGCGGCCCACGAGGCCGTTGCGCTGGTGCCCGGCTTTGTCGACACCCGGTCGGTCGAACTGCTCGTCGACGAGGAGCGTCCAACGACGCGGGTTGCGGTGAGCAGCCTCGATCCGGTGGTACTGGCCGTCGAGAGCGGCGCCCTGGAGGAAACAAAGCGTCCTCGCACGCTGAGCCCCCAACGAACGACGGCGACCGTCGCCCGCCTGTTGTTTGAAGTGCTCGATCGGGAGTCGTCCGATTTCGGTGCTCCCGAGTTGGGCGAGCCAAGGCGTCTCGCCGCCAAGGTGGCGTGGGACGTTTATTGCTATGGAGCGTCCATCGGCTTGGCCTGCCCGTAGGCGAAGCCGCACTTCGCTACAACTTTCGCAATCGTGTTGGCTTCAGTGATCGCGCCGATGCGGCCTTCGACCGCCTCTGGCACGGCGACGTGCTGACGTTCAACGACCTTGTGGAGCTGAGCACCGCCGACTAGGCGAGGTCGTGCATCGAGACGCCATCGTAGAGATCGATCGTTGGCGGCTCGGCGAGCAAATCGACACACGCCTCGGCCATCGCAATGGTCACGGGATCATTGAAATGGGCAAGCTGGGCCTCGGTTGAGTCCCATTTCTGGACGACAAGGTAGCGGCCCGGGGTCGTCAGCGAAGCGACCAAATCGATGTTGCGGCAGCCCGCCGCGCCCCGGCTCGTGACGGTGTACTGCGAAAGGACACCAAGAAGTTCGTCCGGTCGATGACTCAAGAACGACATGGTGACCAGCACCGGTTCGAGGGCTCGTGGCGGGCCAAACCCCTGGTCGGAAGAGTGAGTAGTCACCCCTGATCGCTACCGCATTGCTAAAGGTCTTGTCAAGGGCTGCCGATTCATTTTCGGTTACAAAAAGGACGTGAACGTGGACGTTGGCCACTGCTCGGTACACTCGCAGAGCACAACAATCGGAAGTAGTGGGCGCCTTCGGGTGCCAGGGGCCGCCATTCCCGGCGTAATCCACAGTGCTCCGTCGATCGATGAGAGGGTTTGATCCTTGGCTAAGGAGCGAGTCGAGCGGGACGAGGAAGACCTCGTCAGGCTGTATCTCACTGACATCGGACAATATCCTCTGCTGACAAAAGAGGATGAAGTTCGACTGGCCCAAGCAATTGAGGCCGGGAAGGAAGCGGGCGTCAAGCTCGAGTCCTCAGTGGAATTATCGCCAACTGAGAAGCGCGAGTTGCGACGCGCCCTTCGAAAAGGTCGCGAGGCCGAACGAACCTTTGTGCAATCGAACCTCCGTCTTGTTGTCTCGATTGCCAAGAAATACCAGGCATCGGGCCTGCCGCTGCTTGATCTCATTCAAGAAGGCAACCTCGGTCTGATGCACGCCGTCGAGAAGTTTGACTGGCGGAAGGGTTTCAAGTTTTCGACCTACGCGACGTGGTGGATTCGCCAAGCGATTACCCGCGGCATTGCCAATACTGGACGGACCATTCGTCTTCCCGTGCACGCAGGCGACACGCTTGCTCGGCTGCAAAAAGCCCGAGCTCGGCTTGAGCTGAAGTACGGGCGCCCAGCGACGCTCACCGAGCTCTCGATCGAAGTGGAGATGCCAGAAGACAAGGTGACCGAGGCGCTTCGTTTCGCCGCCGAGCCCTTGTCGCTTTCGGAGCCGCTTCGTGAAGACGGCGATGCCGAACTCGGCGACGTGGTCGAAGACCGCGGCGCCGACTCACCCTTCGAAGTGGCGGCCACGAGCCTGCTGCCGGACGAGATCTCTCGGCTGCTGTCGCCCCTCGACGAGCGCGAGCGCGAAATCCTCAAACTCCGGTTCGGCCTCGACCGGGGCGAGCCTCGCACGTTGGAAGAAGTCGGCGAGCACTTCAATCTGACTCGCGAACGCATTCGTCAGATCGAAGCCCGGGCCATGTCGAAGTTGCGGCACACATCGTCAGACACTGGCGCTCGAGACCTGCTTGCCGTCTAGTCAAAGCCCGTACGGCACCTCGCTCAGAGCGTGCCGACAAACTGGTTGATAGCGACCGCGATGCGGTCGTTTTCCACGTCCAGCGTGGCCACGTGAAAGCGCTTCTCGAGCCAGACTTGTGATGCCCGTGTGCCCAGGGCCTCAACAACCAGCGCACTGTTTTGTGTTGGGACCTGATGATCGTTTCGGCTGGTAATTACCAGCACGGGCACCGTCAGGTCCGGGAGGCCGCTCAGGGTTCGCTCGGCGTTTTCGTAGAGCGACAGCATTGGCTTGAGCGGGAGGGTCTGATAACCGAGCTCGACGACCTCGGGGTCGCTCACGTCGGCGGGGCCGTTGTCGATTTCGGTGGCGCCCGAGTCGACGAACAGCTGGACCTGCTCAACCATGTCAGGGTCGACGCTCACAAGTGGGTTGATGGCGACCACACCAGCTACGTCGTCTCGGCTGATGGCCGTCGACAAGGCCAGGGTGCCGCCCATCGAGAGCCCGACGATGACGGCCTTCTCCGTCGACTCGAGAAGCGAATCGAGTGCTCGTTCAACCTCGGCTGCCCAGTCATCCCAGCCGGTCGTCGCCATGTCGTCAGCCGACGTGCCATGACCGGGAAGGCGGGGGCGTGGACCGTAAACCCTGCTGTGGCCAAGAGGTCGACGAGCGGCCGTACGGTTGCTGGTGTGCCACCGAAGCCGTGCAAACAGAGCATGCCGATCTTGCCACCAGCGTGGTTGATGGGTTCGGCGCCGGGTAAGAGAGAGGCCATCGGGCCACGCTATCTCCGGCCCGCTGGCTCGTCATACGCTCATCGGACCGGGGAAAGATTGTGTGGCGGAGGTGGACGGGAATCGAACCCGCCTACGATGGATCACATCGCACACCCGCTTTGAAGGCGGGGGAGCCCACCAGGTACTCGGACACCTCCGTCGGAGACCCTAGCGGCCAACCTGCCGCCTCCCGCCGCAAAGGTGCGTTGTGCCGTCGGCCTCGGTGAACCATCACCCGTAACTCGTCCCACTGAGCCACCGCTCGGTGCGAATTGTTTCTTTGGGTGTCTATGGATCTGTTCTATTCGGCCAAGGGTGGTAGTGGCTGTTCGACTATCGCTGCCGGGTTCGCGCTCGTTGCCGCGAAAAGGACGCCGACGCTGCTGGTCGACTGCGCTGGCAATCTCGATCTGCTGCTCGGCCTCCGGCCCGGACGGGTTGCTCCCGATCTCGGCCTGACCGACTGGCTCGGGGCCTCGGATCCGCCACCAGACGCGCTCGCCCGGTTGGAGCGACCGATAACGGCTGGCCTCTCGCTCCTCCCGTTCGGCCGACACGGCTGGGACGCTGACGCGGGCCGGCTCCAACTTCTGGCGTCGCTTCTTGCGCATGACGGTCGGCGGAGTGTCGTCGATGTTGGTGGTCGGTTTGCCGACTGTGCTGCGCTTGCCTCACGCGCCGAGCAGACCGTCCTCGTGAGCCGCTCGTGCTATCTGGACCTTGCGGCGGCGTGCAACCTGCCAACACCTGACGCACTGGTGTTGATTATGGAAGCGGGCCGGGCCCTCCGACCCGGCGATTTCCAAGCGGCACTCGGATTGAGGCGTTCTGTCGTCGTGGCGTGGGATGCGAAGATTGCGCGGTCGATCGACAGCGGCACCGCAGTGGCCGAGCTGGGACGCCAACTGAGCGATCTCACGGTGTTGCTATGACGGAGCGGGTCGCTTGGACCGAGTCGTCTGGGATGGACGAACTCGACGAGCTGCTCCGGTGTCATTTGCGCGACCGGCCGGTCACCGACCGTTCGACGCCCGATCGGGCTGCCCTGGCCGAGCTCGTCCGAGCGGCGGCTCCGCTGGTGACCCAACGTGAGGTCGCCCGCGTCGTCGACCGAGCCCTCGCCCGGGTCGATGGCCTCGGCCCGATACTGCCCTTGCTCGATGACCCGACGGTCACCGAGATCATGATCAACGGACCAGGGTCGGTCTGGATCGACGGCCAGAGCGGGTTGCGCCAGAGCGGCATCACGCTCGACCTCCCATCGATCAACGTGTTGATCGAGCGCGTTCTCGACCCCCTCGGACTTCGCGTCGACCGCCGAAGTCCAATTGCTGATGCTCGATTGAGAGACGGCAGCCGGGTCAATGTGGTCATTCCGCCCCTGGCACTCGACGGTCCAACCGTCACTATTCGACGGTTCGCACCCGGTGGGTTTGACGTAACTGCCTTCGCTGACCCAGCCGTCGTTGCGTTGATAGCCAGGCTGGTCGAGCATCGGGCCACCATGCTCATTGTCGGTGGGACCGGGGCCGGTAAGACGAGCTTGCTCAACGCCGTTGGATCGGCGATCGATCGTGAAGAACGGGTGGTGACGATCGAAGACACAGCCGAGCTGGCGATGACCGGCGCCCACATCGTGCGACTCGAGGCCCGCCCTGCCAATACCGAAGGTGCCGGCTCGGTCACCATTCGCGATCTCGTGAAGGCCTCGCTCCGCATGCGCCCCGACCGTCTCGTGGTGGGTGAGGTCCGGGGCGCCGAAGCACTCGATCTCCTGCTCGCGCTCACGAGCGGACATGAGGGGTCGCTGGCGACCTGCCACGCCGGATCGCCACAGGCCGCGGTCCGGCGGCTGGGCACCTTGGCCTTGCTCGCGGGGGCCGAGCTCCCCTTGGGCGCCGTCGCCGGACTCATTGCCTCGGCCTTCGACATCGTCATCATGGTTCGCCGCGTTGGGGCGAAGCGGCGCATTGTGTCCATCGCCGAAGTCGACGAGGCCGACGGCCTTGTGGTTCGCGAGTTGTGGCCCAACCAGATTGAAGCGGCAAAGCGGCCGCCGGTTCGGGCGGCGATCGAGGCCGCCGTCCGGTGTACGCCATGATCGCCCTACTACTGGCGCTTGGTGCCTTCTTCGTCATCCTCGGGGCTGGGTCGTCTGTCGTTCCGCCGTCGAACGACGATCGAGGCGTGCTGTCGCCCCGGCCGTTTGGTCCGGTCTATCTCGGCTTGGTCGGCCTGGGTATGTTGACCAGCAGTCCGCTCCTTAGCGTCGTCGTCCCACTGGTAGTGGCACTCGTTCGACGCCGGCTTGCCCACCGAGCCCGGGCGGCGGCCAGACGGGCCGAGACGGCCGCAGTTCCCGCGTTCATCGATGCTGCCATTCAACGGCTGCAAGCCGGTGCCTCCTATTCGTCGGCCCTCGTGGCAGCGCTGCGCGAGGAACCAGCGCTCAGCGCCCTGCCTGCGGTTCAGTCGACGCTTGCCGGCATCGCCAGCGGTGGCAGTGTGGCCGATGAATTCTCCTCCCTCGCCGAAACGCACCGGCGTGAATGGTCTCGGTTGCTGTCGGCGACGACGTCGGTGGTGTTGTCTGGTGGTGGCGCAGGGACCACGGCCCTCGACCGACTAGCCGAAACGGTCAGGGCCAACAGCGCAGCGGAGGCCGAAGCTGCTGCCCAATCTGGCCAGGCCACGGCCTCTGCCGCCGTGCTCGGCGCGTTGCCCCTGGTGTTTGCCCTCGTTATTGGGACGGTCGATGCTGATGCCCGCCACCTGTATCTCTCAACCTGGATCGGTGCAATCTGCCTTCTGGTTGCCGTTGTGGCTGACGGCGATCTGCTGGTCGATCTTCGATCGTGTGCTCGGCACGAGGGAAGGTCGTGATCGCGTTCCTCCTTGCCGTCGCGGCGGCGCTCGCCGTCGCGCTTGCGGTCGGGTCAACGGGACGGCGAGGGCAGCCAACCCTGCCGCAACTGCCGACGGTGCTTCCCTGGCTTGCCGCTCGGCGCGACCGCCAGGCGGTCGATGACGAACTGCCCGCAGTGCTCGATCTGCTGTGCCTTGCTATCGGCGCAGGGTCAACCGTCAGCGATGCGATCCGCTGCGTGGTTACCCATGGTCCGGCGGCCTCGGCGACCCGAATCGCACCACTGCTGGCAGAGCTCGACTCGGGGCTGCCCCTCGATCAGGTCCTTCGCCGCATACCGGTCGTGGTCGGGCCGGTCTACCAACCGGTCGTGGCCATGCTGCAAACCACGATTGCCCACGGATCACCGGTGGCCGACCTCATTCTGCGCCTCAGCGACGAGGCTCGATCCTCACGCCGACGCCAGCTCGAACGGCGGGCTCGCCAGACGCCGGTGTTGTTGTTGTTCCCGCTTGTGGGCTGCTCGCTTCCGGCGCTGATCGTCGGTGCTGTCGTTCCGCTGATCCTCGTCAGCGTCTAACCCTTCGCTCGTGGCCTCGGCCGCCCAACACCTTGAGCCACCCGGCTCCACCAACCGCTCCAATCATGGAGAAGCACATGTATCTAGCAACTGAAATCTACCGTCAGCGTCCACACCGTGGTCGCCATGCCAATCAGCGGGGCCAAGCAACGGCCGAGTACGCGTTGGTGATCGTCGGTGCCGCCACTATCGCTGGGCTGGTCTTGGCGTGGGCGGGCTCGACCGGCAAGATCACCCGATTGCTCAACGCCGTCCTCGACGTCGTGATCGGCCAGGTGGGCTGATGAAACGGGGGAAGGAGCGGGGGCAGGCCACAGTGGAGCTCGCACTGGTCCTTCCCCTCATCGTCGTGTTCCTGCTTGCCGTTGTGCAGGTCGCCCTCGTGGCCAATGCCCGGCTGCTGGTGTCGCATGCCGCTCGAGAAGGGGCGCGAGCGGCCGCCGTGCACCCGACCAGTGCTGTAGCTGCGGAAGCCGCCCGGGGGTCGCTTGGCGTTCCGGCTAGCCGCCTCACCGTAGCGCTAGCCGGGGGCACAGCCGAAGGCGACCAACTTGCGGTGACGGTGATCTACCGGGTGCCAACCAATGTGCCGCTCGTCGGGATGTTGGTTGGCGACATCGACGTATCGGCCACGGTCACGATGCGGGTGGAGCATCAGTAGCGGCTCGGCGGAAGTGGATGGCGGCGCCGACAAGTACGGCTGCGCCGCTGATCACTCCGCCGTAGGCCATCGACCAGCCAGCGCCGAAATGGTCGCCGACGAGGCCCGTGATCGGGCCGCCAATTGGCGTCGAACCCAGGAACAGCACGCCCGAGAGGGCCAACACTCGGCTGCGCATCTGTTCACTCGAGCGCTGTTGTAGGAGGACCGTGTTGGAGTTGACGAACATCGTGCTGGCAAAACCGAGGCCCACCATGATCAGCATGGTGGCAATAAGACTGGTGGAAAGTCCGCCAAGGATGAGCGTCACCGCAATTGCTCCGCCGGCGCCAAAGGTCAGGGCCGGGGCAACATCGACCTTCCGCGCCACAAACAGCGACCCGGAGATATTGCCAACGCTTTGGGCGGACAGGAGGTAGCCGAAGTACTGCGGACCGCGGTCAAGGAGTTCCTTCGCCACCAACGGAAGCGACACGAGTGTGTTGAACCCAAAGGTCGAGACCACGCTGAACACGATCATGATGGTTCGCAACAGTGGGTCACCCCAGACCGCGCGTAGACCGTCCCGTATCGGTGTCTTCGACTTTGGTGCCTTGGCGATGAGCCGGAAGCGGGTGGGGTCCATTCGCAGCAGACCGACGAGCATGATGAGGAAGCTCACACCGTTGAGGAGGACGCCCAGCCCGCACCTACGGTGGCGTAGAGCGTGGCTCCGATCAACGGCCCGATCATGCCAACCAGTCATGGCCGAGGTGGATAGCGACGTGACGTTGGCGAGGTCTTCGGGCTTCGCCAGCTCGGTCAGGAACGTGCGCCGCGTCGGGTTGTCGAACGCCGAGAAAACCCCGCCCAAGGCCGTCAGCGCGTAGAGCGCAGGGATTGAATGGAGTCCGGCGAAGACAAGGATCGCGAGCAACAATGCTTGCGCCGCCAACGCCCCTTGGAGGAAAATCGTCAGTCGGTAGCGGTTTACCTGATCGGCAATGGATCCGGCCCAGAGCCCCATCAGGAGCATCGGGAGAAACTGAAATGCCGTGATGAGGCCGAGTTCCAACCCGTTGCCGCCAAGCGATTGGACCACGAGAACCAGGGCCGTGGTTTGGGCCCACGTCCCCACACCCGAGGCAATGAAAGACGCAAGATAGATACGCACGTTCGGTTCGCTGAGCGACCGAAACGTGGTGCCAGTCGGAGCAGGTGTGTTCACGCTCGGAACCCTAGCGACCGATGGTGCCAGCCAACGAAACGAAGCGACATCTAGAAGGGGTCGGTGCCACCTGCACCCACGGTGTAGTTGACGAGAGCCAGTGCGGCCCAACGGTCGAGTGGTTCGTTGCCGTTGCCACACTTGGGTGACTGCACACACGACGGACAGCCCATCGAACATTCGCAGTTTCGCAAAACCTCGGCGGTCGCCACGAGGTGCTGCTCGGCCACACGGTACGCCAGTTCGGCGACACCGGCGCCGCCTTCGTAGCCGTCGTAGATGAATACGGTCGGCAAGCCAGTGTGGGGCGCTGCGGCGATGGAGACACCGCCGACGTCCCAACGATCACAGATCGCAAAGAGTGGGAGAATGCCAATGGCTGCGTGTTCGGCCGCATGGAGCGCACCGGGGACGCTGAAATCGGCTACGCCCGACGCCGCGAGATCGGCGTTTGTCCACTCATACCAAACGGCCGTTGTGGTGAGGGTAGATGGAGGCAGGGTGAGGTCGACGGTGTCGAGCACGGTTTGCGTTGCCGTTTCTTTCCGTTGGTACCCCGTGACTTGGGTGGTGACCTCGACGGTACCGAGGTGCACCTTTGCGGGACCGATCTGTTGTGTCATCTCGACTGACATAACATCAATGGCGATGCTCGACCGCACCTGGGTCCAGCTAGCACCATCGGCAGGCACCACCGTGGCTCGTCGCGTTGCGAGGTCGAGGTCGGTGACCTCATAGGTTTGTCCTCGATGGAGGTAGACCGCGCCGGGGTGGACGAGGTGTGGAGCCCGGCTGAGTTCGACGGTACCGATGGTGCCGCCATCGTCGTCGACAATCTTGACCTCGCCCACTGACGACGACCGGATGCCGATCTTGGTGAACGGAACGCCGTGACCATCCCAAACCGCACGCGGGTTACCGAGCTGATCGGGCCGAATTCGGAGTTCGTCCCCGACGACGAGGCGGTGAACTCCGTTGTCGAGATCTGGCCACAGGGTGTCGTCGGCGTGGACGAGCGGGCGCTCGTAGGCGGCGCAGGCCAGGTGTGGGTCGAGAACGTGGGGGTTGCCGATGTTGACGATGATTGGCTCTGGCGGCCGGGTGAAGAGCTCGTCCGGATGGTGAACAAACCACTGGTCGAGCTGGTCATCGCCAGCTACAAGCACGGCGAGTGAGTCTTGGCCGCTTCGTCCCGCCCGCCCGATCTGCTGCCAAAACGATGCGATCGTGCCCGGAAATCCGCAGAGCACCGTGGTGTCGAGGCCGCCGATGTCGACGCCAAGCTCCAGTGCGCTCGTTGTCACCACGGCCCGTAGTTGGCCGCCCGCGAGTTCGTCTTCGATCTCGCGGCGTTCGCTCGCGAGATACCCCGACCGGTACGGACGGATCGTGTGGTGGAGTTCTGGTGGTAGTGAGCGGGCAACCCCAGCGGCCACCCGTTCGGTCTGCGTCCGGCTTGGACAGAACGCGATGACTCGCCGATTGGCGAGAACGAGTTCGGTCACGACGCGAATCGTTTCGCTGGTCGGTGATTGACGGATGCCCTTGGCGGCATCGATCAGCGCCGGCCGAACAACCGCCACTGTTCGCTTGGCGCACGGCGAGCCGTCTTGGTCAACGAGTGCGACGGGCTTACCGCACAACTCGGTTGCCAGCGACGTGGCTTCTCCGATCGTGGCCGAACAAAAGATGAAGGTCGGGTCGCCGCCATAGAACTGGCACGCCCGCCGAAGTCGGCGAAGTACTTGGCCGACATTGGAGCCGAAAATGCCCCGCAAGACGTGGAGTTCGTCGATGACGACGTAGCGCAGACGCTTGAGGAACGTGGCCCACTTTGCGTGGTTGGGTAGCAGGCCGTGGTGGAGCATTTCGGGGTTGGTGAGGAGCACGTTGGCGTTGGCTCGTGCCCAGGTGCGGTCGGGTCGAGGGGTGTCGCCGTCGTAGGTGACGGCCGTCAGACGATTGAGGTTCATCTCGCCGAAAGCCCGTAGCTGGTCGTGGGCGAGCGCTTTGGTGGGGTAGAGCAAGAGTGCAGTGTCTGGTCGGATGCCGTCGACGATCGCTTCGGCGATGGGGAGGCGGAAACAAAGCGACTTGCCCGAACCCGTGCCGGTGGCAATCACAACGGACTGGCGTGACCGAGCAAGATTGATGGCCTCGGCCTGGTGGGACCACAGGCCGCTCGCCGGAACAAGGTGTGAGATCGCCGGTGGGAGTGGTGTTGCAAGCTGCCCGAATCGGGCGGGGCGCGCCGCCAGGTGCCGGAGGTCGGCGAGCGAATCGCCGGCGCCGAATACGGCGAGTTCGTCGAGGAAGGACGAGGGTGGTGGCCCGGGGAGGACAATGGACACGGGACGAGCCTACTACCGATTGAGCGAACGGCTGTTCGTCTCGCGGAATGCTGGCCACGGTCGGTCGAACGGTTTCGCTCAAACTACCTGCGGGACCGCCGATGGGGGAGGGCTCAATCGGCTGGGATATCCCCCTGGCCGTGACATATTGTGGGTCCGACCAGGAAAATCGCCCACCAAGTGTGCTGCTCGACCGGCCGAAGAGACGTCATGGACCGCCCCGCGAAATCGACAAACGAATGAGCGTGCGACTACCCGTACCCAACGCCAGTCGGGGCGACGCAGAGCGCTTCGTCGCCTCCCATCTCGCCGGGCTGTTCTCGGACGAAGCGGTCGGATCGCTCCGCTTTCAAGGCGGCCAACGCGCGGCCGACGAGCAATTGAAGCGCTTCGATGTTGCCGGCTATGCCGATCGGCGAGCCGAGGTTGCCCCTCAGCCGAAACGAGCGGCGTCGGGTCTTTCGCCCTACATCCGCCACGGTCTCTTGACGCTGCAGCAGGTGTGGGATCACGTTGACGGTGGGCCAGACGCCGACGTCGGCGCCTTCCGCGACGAACTGCTGTGGCAGGAATATGCCAGGCACTGGTATGCCCGGCTCGGCTCACTCACGAGGCGAGCACTGAGAAAATCGGCCGGTCGGACCGGCAGGAGCCGAATGGCGTGGGGGACACAAGCATGGCGTGCATCGACCTCGCGGTCGGTGAACTCGAAGACGAGGGTTGGATGGCGAGCCAGGCCCGGCGCTGGCTGGCATCGCATTACGTTGTCCGTGAGGGTGGCGATTGGCGCCTTGGTGAGACGTTCTTCTTTACCCACCTGCTCGACGGTTCGAGGGCCGCGAACCGACTCGGTTGGCAATCGACCACCGGTATTGGTGCGGCGCAGGTCTACGGGTTCAGTCGCTGGCAGGTCGAGAAGCGAGCAGCCGGGCTGTGCGCGTCGTGCGAACTCGTCCATGCCTGCCCAATCGAGAACTGGCCTGGCCGAGCCACATTTCGCCCCCGTCGATACCCCGGTCGAGCTTTTGGCGACCCGAATCCGGCGCAGACGAGGTCCGCTCTCGACGGTACGAGTCAGCACGCCCGAATCCGTGTGGCTCACCGCCGAATCGCTCGGTGACGGTGACCCGGCGCTCGTCGCCAATCTGACCTGCCGGTGATCTTTGTCTTCGACGAGCCGTTGTTGTCTTCGCTGCAACTCAGCGCCAAACGGCTGGTCTTCCTCACGAGGACCCTGGCCGAGCTCGCCGAAACCGCTGAGAGGTCGAACTCTCGCGCAGCTCGCCTGCTGACGTCCTCGCGGGTCGCCGGGCGGCGGCAACGTTCGCCCCCGTTCCCGGCTTCCGCAAACGGGCTGGCCCGAGCAAGTTGGCGGAGCTGCATCCCTACCCATGGTTGCGGATCCCAACGAGCGGTTCGGTGGCGACAATCGAAGCATGGAAGCGCCAATTCAATTCCGAGGGCCACCGCGACCTCGTGGTCTCGGTCGAGTAGGTTCGCGATTGATGGATCACGCGCCAGAGGATGTGGCTTGCACCGGACGGACGCTCGTTCTTGACGTTCCGGCGCGGCTCGATCTCGTGACGGTCGTTCGTATGGTTGTCGCCAGCGCGGCGACTGCGGAAAACGCATTGTCGGGCGACCGTGTCGATGATTTGCGATGGGTCGTGTCCGAGGCAGTGACGAATGCGGTGGAAGCGAGCCTTCTGTCGTCTGACCACGGACGCATCCGCATCACCTGCCAGATGCTGGCCGACGGTGTTGCCCTCGACGTCGAGGACAACGGACCGGGCATGCCGACAGTGGTAGACGAGCACCACATAGAAGATCCGGGCCGGCTCTCCATCGAAGGCGGATTCGGCATCCAGCTCATGCGGCGCCTGAGCAGCGGACCGGTTGAATTTCAATCGACGCCGGCAGGGACAACCGTGACGCTTCAAGTTCGCCAGTAGTCTGTTGCGATCGGTCTGTCCGGATCGCGACCCGTTACCCATGGTGTAGGTACACAACGATGTCCGAAGGTTCTCTCGAGGTACGCAAAGAGGCATGGAGCGGCGGTGACACCCGGCTGGCGCGATCAGTCGCTCGACCCCTCACTCGATTCCTTGCTCAGGAAGCGGCGTCGGGAGTCCTGCTCATTGTTGCGACGGTCATCGCACTCGTCTGGGTCAACGGGTGGGCTGACTCCTATCACTCATTCTGGGGCACCGAGCTTGGGGTGACGTTCGGCGACACCGAACTTTTCCTTCATGAGCACCACCCGTTCTCGCTTGAGTTCTGGGTGAACGACGCACTGATGGTGTTGTTCTTCTTCGTGGTCGGGCTCGAGATCAAGCTCGAGATGGTCGTTGGTGATCTCCGTAACCCTCGTGCCGCCGCCCTGCCTGCTATCGGCGCGATCGGCGGCATGGTGGTGCCCGCCCTGCTCTACCTGCTGGTGAGCGGTGGTGGCGACGTCGCAAAGGGCTGGGGCATTCCGATGGCCACCGACATCGCGTTCGCTGTTGGTGTACTCACACTGCTCGGCCCCCGGGTGCCCCAACGGCTAAAGCTTTTCCTACTCACGCTCGCTATTGCCGACGACATTGGCGCCATCTTGGTCATTGCCGCCTTCTACTCGACCGGGCTCAGTTTCGGATGGTTGGCGGCATCGTTCGCTGGTTTTGCGCTCATCCTGATTCTCCGGCGCAGCCGGGTTTGGTACACCCCGGTCTACGTCGTGATTGGTGTTCTTTGCTGGTACGCCATGCTCCAATCGGGCGTTCACGCCACAATCGCGGGCGTCATCCTTGGCCTGCTTACGCCAGCGACCCCCCTGCTGGGTGAGCGTCGCTTCGAGTCAATTGAAGACATCTTGAGTGGCGACTCGGCCAGCCCGGAGAATGTGCACAACGCCAACTGGCAGTTACGCGAATCGGTCTCTGTGGCCACACGCCTGATCCGAGTCCTGTCGCCGTGGACCAGCTTCCTCGTGGTCCCACTCTTCGCCCTGGCCAACGCCGGCGTCGAGATTTCGGGGACCAAGCTCTCCGATGCGGTTACCTCGCCGGTTGCGCTCGGTGTGTTTGTCGGCCTTGTCGTCGGAAAGCCGCTCGGCGTGACACTCTTTACGCTGGCCGCGACTCGATTTGGGCTTGGCTCGTTGCGGAGGGCATCACCCTCGCCACATCCTTGGGGGGTGGAGCTGTCGCTGGTATTGGGTTCACCGTTGCGTTGTTCGTCAGCGGGCTCGCCTTTACCGACGAAGGCGTCGGTCATGGCGACGAGGCCGATGGGCATTCTCGCCGCATCCATTGCTGCAACCTTCCTCGGTTGGCTCATTCTGCGCAGCGCGCCCTCCAGCGAGAAGTCGTGACATTTCGACTCGATCGAACGCCGCTTATTTAGAGCAATTTCGATGGGTGCTGGCGAAAAAGTGATCTTCCTTCCTAGCCTGCCCTGGTGGCCCACCCGCTCGTAATTGTCGAATCCCCAGCCAAAGCTCGAACCATTGCCGGTTACCTCGGCGACGATTTCATGGTCGAGTCGTCCATCGGACACGTGCGTGATTTGCCGCGCCGGGCGAAGGACGTGCCCGAGCAATATAAGAAAGAGTCATGGGCTCGGCTGGGTATCGATGTTGACAACGGGTTCAAGCCGATTTACGTCGTGTCGCCCGACAAAAAGGACCAAGTCAAGAAGCTCCGGGCGTTGCTCAAAGATGCGACAGAGCTTGTACTCGCAACCGATGAGGATCGCGAAGGCGAGGCGATTGCGTGGCACCTCCTCGAGGTGCTGAAGCCCAAGATCCCGGTGAAGCGGATGGTCTTTCACGAGATAACGCCCGAGGCGATTCAGCGGGCGATCGACTCACCGCGTGAACTCGATCGAGATCTCGTAAACGCCCAAGAAGCTCGCCGCCTCCTCGATCGCCTCTACGGCTATGAGGTCTCGCCCGTCCTTTGGAAAAAGGTGCTAACCGGTTCGAGCGCTGGTCGCGTGCAGAGCGTGGCGACCCGAATCGTCGTCCAGCGAGAGCGCGACCGCATCGCGTTCCGTTCCGCCAACTATTGGGACGTTACTGGCCAGTTTTCGGCCGGGGGTGAGCAGCCCTTCACGGCCATGATGGTCGAGCTCGGCGGCGCCAAGGTGGCGACGGGCGCGACTTCGGCCAGGACGGCGCCCTCGGCAAACGTGATGTCGTTCACCTTGACGAAGTTCGAGCCCAAGCTCTTGTTGGCGATCTCACGGGCCGCACGGCCGAGGTCGCCTCTCGCGAAGCGAAGCCCTACCGACGCCGGCCCAGCGCTCCGTTCACAACCTCGACCTATCAGCGGGACGCCGGGCGCAAGCTTCGCCTTAGCTCGGCGTCAGCCATGCGGGTGGCCCAAGGCCTCTACGAAGCGCGGCTACATCACCTATATGCGAACCGACTCGGTGACCCTCTCTGAGGCCGCCGTCAGCGCAGCCCGAAGCCAGATCACCGAGCGCTATGGCGCCGAGTTCGTGCCCGCCGAGCCGCGGAGCTACCAGACCAAGGCCAAGAACGCGCAAGAAGCCCACGAAGCGATCCGCCCGGCGGGTGATCGATTCCGAACCCCTGAAGAGGTAGCGGGCGAACTCAACGCGCAAGACCGCCAGGTTTACGAGCTCATCTGGCAGCGCACCGTCGCCTCCCGGATGACCGACGCCACCGGCGAGACCGTCACCCTGCGCCTGGGCGTCGATACGGCGCAAGGTGAGCACGCAGTGTTCTCCACGTCGGGCACCGTCATCGCCCACCAGGGCTTCCTCAAGGTCTATCGAGAGAGCGCCGACGACGACGAGAAGGGCGACGAGGCAGCCGAGCAACTACTGCCAGCGCTCCAGACCGGCGACAACGCTCAGCTCGACGAGGCGACGGCCGCCGGTCACGACACCTCGCCTCCGGCTCGTTACACCGAAGCGTCACTCGTCAAACGACTCGAAGAACTCGGCGTTGGCCGGCCATCGACCTATGCCGCGATCATGGGGACGATCCAGAACCGCGGCTACGTGTTCAAGAAGGGCACGGCACTGGTTCCAACCTTCCTGGCCTTTGCGGTCGTTGCCTTGCTCGAACAGCATTTCCCCGACCTCATCGATTTCGCGTTTACCGCCAAGATGGAAGCCGATCTCGATTCCATCGCGGCCGGCGATCGAGCAGCCGAACCGTGGCTCGCCGATTTCTACTTCGGTGAAGGTGAGGCCGACGGGCTGAAGGAGAAAGTCGACAATCGCTTGGGCGACATCGATGCCCGAGCGATCAACTCGATTCCGGTTGGTGTCGACGGCGACGGCGTTCCCGTCATCGCTCGAGTGGGTCGCTATGGGCCCTACCTCGAGCGCGGCGAAGACCGAGCGTCTATCCCCGACGACCTGGCGCCGGACGAAATCACCATCGAGAAGGCGGTCTCGCTCATCGATGCACCGAAGAGCGATCGAGTAATCGGCGTCCTCCCCGAAACTGGGCTCGAAATCATGGTCAAGGCTGGCCGGTTCGGCACCTATGTCCAGATGGGTGAGCACACCGATGACGGTGAGAAGCCGCGAACGGCCTCCCTCTTCAAGACCATGACCGCCGATGACATAACGCTTGACGAGGCCGTCAAGATCTTGTCGTTACCTCGGCTCGTCGGCATCGATCCGACCGACGAGAAGCCGATCGAGGCGTTCAACGGCAAGTTTGGTCCCTACATCAAGAAGGGTACCGACAGCCGCAGTATCGAGTCGAAGAAGCGCTCCTCACGCTGACGCTCGAAGAGGCGCTCGCCGTCCTGGCGCAGCCAAAGTCGACGGGGCCAGGCGGCAGCCAGGCCCATCAAGGTGGTTGGCATCGACCCAGTGTCCGATCGCGAGATGCAGGTCAAGGATGGCCGCTTCGGACCCTATGTGACCGACGGCGAGATCAATGCGTCGCTGCGCAAGGGTGACAATGTCGAAAGCCATCACACCAGAGCGAGCCTCTGAGTTGTTGGCCGAGCGACGGATCAAGCTCGAACTCGATCCGCCCAAAGAAGAAAGCCACCAAGAAGGCGGCAGCGAAGAAGCGGCAGAAGAAGGCCGCGGCCAAGAAGACGGTGGCCAAGAAGGCGGCAGCCAGAAGCCAGTCGAGAGCGGCGACGACGAGGATCCGTTCTAGCCGTGGCGCTCTACCTCGCGTTTGAGGGTGTGGATTGGTCGGGCAAGAGCACACAGGCACGACTGCTGGCCGATCGACTCGGACGTTGTGCTCACTCGCGAACCGGGTGGCTTCGGGTGCTCGGCGCCGAGCTTCGCAACTTGCTACTCGACGCCGACCGAGACGCGATGAGTCCTCGGGCCGAGACCCTTCTCATGGCCGCCGATCGAGCCCAGCACCTCGACGAGATTGTTGAGCCCGCGCTGGCGGCGGGTCGTCACGTCGTCTCTGACCGCTCGGCCTTCTCGTCGCTGGCCTACCAAGGCGGCGGCCGCGGCCTTGGTCTCGAGGCCGTTCGCTCAATCAACGACTGGGCCATCGCAGGACGCTGGCCCGATCTCGTCATCTACCTCGATATTGCGTTGGGTGATGCGGGACAACGGACCCAACGCGCCCCCGACCGGCTGGAGGCCGAAGGTAGCGAGTTTCAGCAACGAGCTCGTGACGCCTACGCCGCCATGATGGCCGACGACCCCGATCGCTGGCTGGTTGTGGTTGCGAGTGGGTCGGTCGACGATGTTGCCGAGGCAATCTGGTCGGCCCTAACCGCACGGCTCGGTGAGTTGTGATCGAACCGTTTGCCGAGGTTTTTGGGCAGGAGGCCGCAATTGCCCGGCTGAGCGCAGCGGCCAAGGCGCCGGTTCATGCCTACCTACTACTCGGCCCACGCGGGTCGGGAACCGAGCTGGCCGCCCGTAGTTTTGCGAGCCTCCTGCTTTCGGAGGCCAAGGTGGGCGAGGCCGCAGATCGAGACCGTCGCCTCGCTTTGGCCGGTTCGCACCCCGACTACAAATTTTTCGAGCCGCAAGGTTCGGCGTATCGGGTGGAAGAAGCCGAGGCGATTATCTCGGCCGCGGCGACATCGCCCGTCGAAGGAAACCGCAAGGTTCTGGTAGTGGGCAGCGTCGAGATGCTGGTCGAGGCCACGATCGGCAAGCTCCTCAAGGTCATCGAAGAACCACCGCCGACGGTCGTGGTCGTGTTGTTGGCCGAGGAGATCCGCCCTGAGTTGGTGACCATCGCAAGTCGCTGTGTCACGGTCGAGTTCGCTCCCGTGTCAAGCCAACGAATCGCGGCGTTGCTCGAGTCGACAGGGGTCGATCCCGCTCGTGCTGCCGCGGCGGCCGATGCCTCGGGCGGCGATGTCAGTCGCGCCCACCTTTTGGCGACCGATGATGCGCTGGCCGTTCGAGCCGCGCTCTGGCACGAACTCCCGACTCGGCTCAATGGGACCGGATCCACCGTGGTTGAACTCGTCAATCAGATCCGTGACGCCATAACAACCGCCCAAGCACCGCTCGAAGCACGGCAGGCGATCGAGTTGGAGGAGCTGGCCGAACGGGCCGAACGTCTGGGCGAACGGGGCTCGGGTCGGGCCGACCTGGTCGCCAGTCACAAACGCGAAGTGCGGCGGCTGCGCACCGACGAGCTCCGATTCGGTCTTGCCACCCTTGCTCGTCACTACCGAGACGCCATGATTTCCGCGGCTGACCCGTCGCTCACCGCCAAACTAGAGGCCCTCCGCGAGGCCACCGAGGCACTGGTCAGAAATCCAAACGAACCGCTGCTTCTCCAATCGTTGTTGTTGCGTCTCGATTCAACTCGCTAGGCTGTCTGTTCCGCCCGGATAGCTCAGTTGGTAGAGCGATTCACTCGTAATGAATAGGTCCCGAGTTCAACTCTCGGTTCGGGCTCGTGTCATCTACCCATACACCGTCTCTGGTCTGGCTCGCTCGTGGCTGACCAAGCGACTTTCGTTGCCGACACCGAACCCTTCATGGGGTCGCTTTATTCGACGGCGCTTCGCCTGTCCGGCAACAAGGCCGATGCTGAAGATCTGGTCCAAGAGACCTACCTGCGAGCGTTTCGTAGCTACGCAACCTTCAAGTCTGGTACCAATCTGCGGGCGTGGCTCTTCCGGATTCTCACCAACGCCCACATCAATCGGTATCGGTCGCGCTCACGTCGGCCCGACGAAACCGACCTAGGTGAAGTCGAAGATCTCTACCTCTACAAAAAGGTCCGAAATCAAAGCCAGCTCGGTCGATCGGCGGAGGACGAACTGATGGACCTCTTCGGTGACGGCGAGGTTGTGGCCGCGGTGGAAGAACTCCCGGACAATTATCGGGTGGCGGTATTGCTCGCCGATGTCGAGGGTTTTAGCTACAAAGAGATCGCCGAGATTCTCGACATCCCGATCGGCACCGTAATGTCTCGCCTCCATCGTGGAAGAAAATCACTCCAACAGTCGTTGTACGAGTACGCATTGGACCGAGGACTCGCCAATGTGCCCCGTCCGTCAGAGGTGACAACGTGAACGACGAGCTTGGTTGTGGAGGAGACGTCGACTGCCAGAAGGCGCTCGACGATTTGTATGCCTACGTCGATGGTTGGTCTGAGGGAACAGAGCGAACCTCGATTGAGGATCACTTGGCGGCGTGCGCACCGTGCGTCGACGCCTATGACTTCCAGGCCAGCCTCAAGAAGCTTATTAGTTCGACTTGTCGGAGCGTCCTGCCCGACGATGTGCGGAGTCGGATCCTCGAAGCGATTGCCAACTGCGACGGCGAGCCAAGCACCGACACACCCGTCGACGCGTAGGCCGAGCGCCGCAGGACAGCGGGCGACATCATCGGATGATTCGGCGAACGCGATTTCTCGGCCTACACTCCGACCATGCTTTTGGCCGTCGTTTGGCATTGGTGGATTGGGTTCGTTCTCGCCGCTAGTGCATTGTTCACCGTTATCGCCGTTATCGCCGGGTACTTCATGAAGGTGGAGAGCCCGAGGTATCCCAAGAAGAACTAGTGACCGACACCGTCGACTGGGACCTCGCCCGCAAGGTTGCCAGTCGAATCTCGGCTCGCAAGCCCCATGCCACCGCCTCGACCTGGGGTTCTCTTGAGGATGACTTCCTTGAGCTGACGCCCGTCGCCGAGGATCTCGTCGAGAAAGAGACCGGACTCCGGTCGCTCGACGGTGTGGCACGAGCGCGGGCGACCGACCGTGCCGGCTGGGTGGACGCCAACCTGGCCAGTTTCGACCGGCTCCTGCGGCCCTTGCTTGAAAGCTTCGACAACGACGACGAGCCTGGTCGGTTCGGCCGCATCACCGCACCGGTCTCCGACGCACTGGGTCCGAAGGCCGCCGCAATGCAAGTTGGTGGCTTGTTGGGCTGGATGTCTGGGCGGGTACTCGGCCAGTACGACTTATTGGTGATCGAAGACGAGCGACCAGAAGACCAAGACTGGGTGTACTTCGTCGGTCCCAACATCCGATCACTCGAAGAACGCTATGGCTTCGCCCCACGCGAATTTCGGCTCTGGATCGCCGTCCATGAATGCACCCATCGCGCCCAATTCACTGGTGTGCCGTGGCTCCGGCCGTACTTCTTGTCGCTGGTGAACGAGCTGCTGGAGGCCGTCGATCCTGACCCTGGCCGGCTGGTCGACACAGTTCGAGACCTCGTCGAGAAGAAGCGGTCGGGCGGCGACAACGCGGTCTCCCTCAAAGACGGGGGCCTCGGTGCGCTGTTGGCGACCGACGAGCAGAAACTCACGCTCGACAAAATGACGGGTCTGATGAGCTTGCTTGAAGGCCACGGTGACATCACCATGGATCGGGCCGCCAAGCACCTCATCCCGAGCCAAGAACGCTTTTCGCGAATCCTCTCGGCCCGGCGCAAAAGCCCGTCGGGGGTAGCCAAAGTCGTCCAACGGCTCACTGGCATGGAGGCCAAGATGGCCCAATACGAAGAAGGCGAGCACTTCGTCGAAACGGTCGAGGCAGCCGGTGGGCGCGAACTGTTCGACCTCGTCTGGTCGGGTCCTGACTCGCTGCCCTCAATCGACGAAATTCGCGAGCCATCACTGTGGATCGCCCGCCACCGCTAGTCGCCGAGCTACTCGAGCGCTGTACCTTCCCGCCTCCGGGAACGGCGGCGGTCTGCGGAGTGTCCGGAGGTGCGGACTCGTTGGCGTTGCTGGTGTTGGCCGTGGCTGGCGGGCTTTCGGTCACGGCCGTACACGTTGACCATGGGTTGCGTGATGGCTCGGCTGACGAGGCGGAGGTTGTCCGGGCCGTAGCGGCACGGTTTGGCGCCGAGTTCCGCGCCGAGCGGGTCGAGCTAGCCAACACATCGGATCTGGAGGCTCGGGCGAGGCGGGCCCGGCGGGCCGTGCTGGGACCCGCAGCGATGACGGGGCACACCGCCGACGATCAGGCCGAAACCGTGTTGATCAACCTGCTTCGTGGTGCGGGGCCGACTGGCCTGGCGGGCATGCGCCCTGGGCACCGCACCCGATTCTCGACTCCGGCGGGCCGAGACAACGGCGCTTTGCGAGTCGCTCGGTCTTGTTCCCGTCGTCGACGCGTCCAACCTCGACCCGCGGTTTCAACGAAATCGCGTCCGTCACGAGCTACTGCCGCTCATGGAGTCCATCGCCGGGCGTGACGTCCGTCCTTTGGTCGTTCGCAGCAGTCAACACGCACGAGAAGCCGCCGATTTCATCAGCCAGTCGGCTGGCTTTCTCGATGGCTCTCGTGTTGCCGACTTGCGAGCCGCTGCGCCGGTACTGGCGCGAGAAGCACTTCGGCGTTGGCTTCGAGTCGACGGCTATGCCCCGAGCACAGCCGACCTCGACCGGGTGTGGCGCGTTGTGCAGCACGAGGTGATTGCGTGTGAAATCTCCGGCGGTCGCCGGGTGTCGCGAACCGGTGGTGTGCTGCGAGTCGAGCCGGCCTAGCCGTATCGGCGGTGCGGCCGCCGACTGTGAATCTCGTGACGGCTCACGCCGATCCTGCGGTACGATCAGGTTCTCTCGCTCCCGGTTGGGGAGCATTCTTCTGCCTGGCCCGGTTGCGGGTCGCTCAGGCAGCGCACTGGAAGGACGTCGTCGAATGGCCAAGGGGAAGTGGGCACAGGGGATTCAGCCTCGGCATTTCCGTTGGATCATCGCGGGCAAGCTCGCCATCTGTGAACGCCCCGGCGGCTACGGCGGCAATCATCGACGCGTTCGTCGCCAAGAAGAGATCATCTGGATTCGCGAGAACCGCTTCTCCTTTGTTGTCTCGCTCATCCCGTCCGACCACAACCTGCACGCTACGACGAGCTGGGTATGCCGTGGAAACACTGGCCGTTCTCGCCGTCGGTCGACACCGACATCGCGTTGACGCAGATCTACACCGAACTCGGTCGTTTGCTTAGCGAGGGACGCACCCTGTTGTTGCACCTCGATGAAGTCAACGACCGACTTGCCGGCCTCATGGGTGGCTATCTCCGGTGGTCGGGCATGGTGAAGAACGCCACCGAGGCGATTGTCATCACCGAACGGTTGCTCGAGCGTCAACTCGGCCCAACCGGACGTGGACTCATTGCCGTCGCCGAAGAAATCGCGCTGAACCCAATCACGGTGCCGACCCGAGCAACCGCTGTGGCCCAAGCCGATGAACCCCCAAGCGAGTTGCCGAGCGAGTCATCTGACCAGGTCGCTTGGTAGTCGGCGCCGAACACTTACGGAGAGTCATGTCTGAATCGAATCCGCTCGAGATTCCGTACCGTTTTGAACCGACTGCGTCGACGGCCCAACTTCGATCCGCTCACGGTGATCTCGAGGCGGGCACCGAGACGGGAATCCAGGTAGCCATCGCAGGACGACTCATGCTGCGTCGGGTGCAGGGCAAGTTGGCCTTTGGCACCTTGCAAGACTCGACCGGTCGAATTCAGCTGTTTGCCCCCGGCAAGGTCACGCCGTCGTTTACCGACTACTGCGCCCTGTCGCTCGGCGACTGGATTGGGGTGACCGGCGAAGTCATGGTCACCAAGAAGGGCGAGCTCTCGGTCAAGGTCGAGGACTGGGTCCTGCTGGCTGAAGCCAGGCGTTCCTTCCCCGACAAGTTCCATGGCATCGCCGATCAAGACATGCGCTACCGCCAGCGATATGTCGATCTCTGGGTCACAGAGAACAGCCGGGAAAACTTCGTGATGCGCTCAAAGATGGTCTCGCTCATCCGTCGTTGGCTTGAAGACCGCGACTTCATGGAGGTCGAAACGCCGATCCTCCACCCGATCCCGGGCGGTGCCACCGCCGAGCCGTTCACCACGCACCACAACGCACTCGATGCCGAGCTTTACCTTCGCATTGCGCCCGAGCTCTACCTAAAGCGACTGGTCGCGGGCGGGTTCGAGCGGGTATTCGAGATCGGTCGCGTGTTCCGCAATGAGGGGATGAGCACGAGGCACAATCCCGAGTTCACGATGCTTGAGCTCTATCAGGCGTACGCCGACTACAACGACATCATGGAGCTGGTCGAGCAGCTGGTCGAGTACCTAGCACTTGAGCTCATTGGCACGACGGAGATCACCTTCGGCGAGCAGTCGCTCGACCTCAAGGCCCCGTGGCGGCGAGCCACGATGATGGAGCTGATCGAGGAGGCGACTGGCGACAAGGTCAGTCTGGACGACGATCTCGACGAGCTGCGGGCGCTCGCTCGCAAACATCAGGTCGAGGTCAAGGACAACTACGGCCCGGGCAAGCTGATCCTCGAGATCTACGACAAGACCACCGAACACACGCTGTGGGCGCCGACGTTCGTCATCGATTATCCAACTGAGGTGTCGCCGCTGTCGCGGGCCCATCGGGACAATCCAGAACTCACCCAGCGCTTTGAGGCAATCGTGGCGGGACGCGAGCTTTGTAATGCGTTCTCTGAGCTCACTGATCCGGCCGATCAACGCATCCGCATGGAGGCCCAGGCTGCGCTCAAGGACGCAGGCGATGCCGAAGCCATGGTCGTCGACGAGGTCTACTTGCGGGCGCTTGAGTACGGCCTCCCACCAACCGGTGGTTTGGGCGTTGGTATCGATCGCCTGATCATGTTGCTGACCGGTGTCACTACAATCCGCGACGTGGTCCTTTTTCCCACCCTCCGCCCCTAAACCTTCTAACCCCGCCCTCATAGCGAAGACTGGACGGTAAACACCCCAGTAGAGGGTGTTTACACCGTCCAGTTCGCCATACCGCTCGGAGCTCTGCTCCACAGGACAGTCTTGTGGAAGTGAGTGTGCAGTGGACCAGAAAAGAGCGGCCATCGAGGCCAATGCGATCGAGAACCAGCACGGCGTAGTACGTCGGACGGACGCATTGGCGGGCGGATTAAACCCACGTCAGATCGGCCGGCGAGTCGAGGGCGTCGACAATGGTTGGTCGGGCCAGGACTAGGTGTGTATGTGTTGGCTGAGGCAGCTAACGATCCGCTGGCGCGGCTTGCCGCAAGCCGCTATGGGATGCGAGGCAGCGGCATGGGGGCCGTCCGCGTTGGCACTGTGGGGTCTTCGGCCGTTCCCCAAACGCCAGTAGTGGCGACAGCCAGCCAACTGCACGAGACAATTGGTGTGGAGGTGAGGTCGATCGCGGCGCTGGGGCAACTCCCGCTCGTCGAGCGGCGAGGCATTCCGACCGCATCGCTTGAGCTGGCGGTCATTTCACTGGCCTACCTGATCTCCGAGCGATCGCTCCATGACCTCATCGACCAGGTGATTCGGAGACCGGCTGACAACGTGGGAGCAGCTGGAGCGGGTGATCGTGCGCTATCGACGGCGGGGGCGGGCTGGCTCCGCCATGCTCGGCCGTATCGCGGCGGAGCGGGCCGGCGAGGGTTCGGTGCCGCTCTCCATCTGGAGTCGCGACGTTAAGAAGTTGCTCATCGACGCTGGGTTCGCGTCGCCCGAGATGGTGGCGTGCTCGACGAGGCGGGAGCGCTCGTGGCCCAAGTCGATCTCGCCTACCCGAGTGCGAAGTATGCGATCGAACTCGACTCGGTGGCCTATCACCTCAATCGCGAGGCGTTCATTGAGGATCGTCGCCGGGATGCCGCCTTGGCTCGAGTTGGTTGGCTTGTCCGTCGCTTCACCTGGGAGCAGTTTCGCAACGAGCCTGAGTTGGTGCTCGCCACGATCCGAGCCGACTTGGCGCCCCGCTAACCCCGCCAAGCAGAGCGAACTGGACGGTAATAAACACCCTCTACTGGGGTGTTTGCACCGTCCAGTCGCGAAAGTGGGGTGGGGGGTTAGTCGATGCCGTGGTCGACGGCGTAGCGGATCAGTTCCTGTTTTCGGCTGAGGTGCAACTTGGCGAGAATGTTGCGGACATGGTTCTCGACCGTTTTGGGCGAGATAAACAACTCCTCGCCGATCTCTTTATAGGTGTGCCCTCGGGCGACGTATTGCAAGACCTCCCGCTCTCGCTCGGACAAGGGTTTGACACTGTCATCACCCTTGGTCATCTTGCGAAACTCACCGAGCACCAAGCTGGCGAGCAGCGGGCGAGAAGACCGGCTCACCCTGGGCCGCCTTCCAGAGTGCGGCCCGTAGATCGTCGGGCGGCGTTGACTTGACGAGGTAGCCGTTGGCCCCTGCGGCCACGGCCTCAAGCAGATCGCGTTCGGCCTCGGACACGGTCAGCATCACGATGTTGGTCATCGTGCCGCATGTCTTGGCAACCTTGATGCCGCCACCGTTTGGCATGTTGAGGTCGCACACTACGAGATCGGGTTTGTGCTTGTTGATCTGGGCGATTGCCTCGGTTGCATCGGCTGCCTCGCCAACGACGATGAAGTTCTCGCCCAGGTCGGCGCGCACACCCGAGCGCCAAATGGGGTGATCGTCGGCCAATACGACAGTCACATGACTCTTGAAGCTCACGACACCCACATCCTTATCTCGGTACCTCGTCCGGGGCGGCCATCTATTTCGACGCGTCCTCCGACCTCTTCGGCGCGCCCGGTGATCGAGCGCTTCAACCCTTCACCAAGTGTGACCATCGCAGGATCGAAACCCCGCCCATCGTCCTTCACACTTACGAATACGGCCGATCCGTCTGGCTCGGCGTAGACCGTGACTTTGTGCGCCCCGCCGTGTCGTGACGCGTTGGTTAACGCTTCACCTGTTGCCCCGGCTAGCGCTGCGATTTGGTCGGCTGAGCCTTGGGGTAGGTCAGGCGCACAGACGACGGTGACCCGAAGGTCATAACGTTGTTCGGCCTTTGCTGCCGCCGCTCGCAACGCAGTAGCGAGGTCAGTCTCAACGCCCTGATTGCCAAACAGGTACTGGCGCAGGTCGGCCTCCTGCGAACGGGCGAGCGTCACGAGATCGCCGTCGTCGCTGCGGCGCTGAATGACAGCCAATGTTTGTAGAACGCCGTCGTGGAGCGTGCGAGCGACTTCCTCGCGGGCTCGGAACGTTGAAATCTCCCGGTCGGCCTCGGCGAGTCGATCGATGAAGTAGCCAGCGGACCAACCGGCCAAGCCAAGGAGCACGATCGTGGCAAAGCGGCTGAGACTGCCCCAGCCACCGAGCCCATAGACGAGCCACCCGACGTAGCGAGAAGCACCAATCCCGACCCCGGTCAGCACGGCCGCCCTGGTGCCGCCTGCGACTGCAACGGCGAATACCACGGCGACCACCCAGATCGAGGGCAATGACTGCGAGTGTGCGTCGCTCCCGTAAACCCAGACGTCAAGGAACGACAGTGCCGAGGCGAGCCCGATCTCGGTGAACAACATCGACGGTCGCAGTAGTCGGTCGGCGTCCTTGCGATAGGCAAGGGTCAGCACGGCGGACCACGCGACCACGATGCCGAGGAGCAGAAGGCCCACGGTCGGGTGCGCGACGTTGGTCTTGTTTGGGAGCCGGTTGCGATCCCCGATCTCGTAGACAAAGACGCCGAATGCCCAGACTGCGACCAACCAACGGAAGGTCATGATTCCGCGGCTCAAGCTGAGCCGGGTTGGTCGCGCCAGTCGGGAAGGGTCGAGGCGGCCAAGCAACTGGTTTTGTGCGCCATTGGCCATGCTGGTCATATCGGCCAGTGTCGCACTGCGTTGAGTCGAGCGTTAGACGGTGGCGATGTCGGCGACGGAGGCGAGGAGGTAGTCGGCGGCGCCAGCGAGCGCCGTTGCGGCCTCGTTGCCCGACACCTTGGACAACTCGGCCTTGGCCTCGTCGATGAAACGGGCTGCCGTCTCGAGCGACCGACCAATACCGGGGCCATTGCGCACGATGTCGATTGCGGCGTGGCGATTCTCGAGGGTGAGGCGGTCGTCGAGCATCTGCTTCAGCACACCGCTTTCGGGCCAGGCGAGTGTGTAGATGACGGGCAGGCTATAGACGCCTTCAATCATGTCGTTCCCGGCCGGCTTGCCGAGTTGTGCATCGGTGGCAACGATGTCGAGAACGTCGTCGATCACCTGGAACGCCATGCCGTAGAGGCGACCAAACTCCGTGAGATGGTCGATATGTTCACGCGGTTGACCCGAGACGATGCCGCCGATGCGACATGCCGCCGCGTAGAGCGATGCGGTTTTTCCGGCAATGGAGGGGTAGTACTGGTCTTCCGTGCGGGCGGTGTCGTACATAGTCTGAAGTTCGCCGACCTGGCCTCGGCACAGTTCGGCGATCGTCGACGCTAACAGTCCTGCTACTTCGACCCCGAGGCTGGCGGCGATTTCGGACGCCTTCGCCAGAAGAAAGTCGCCGGACAGGATTGCCCGTAGATTGCCCCACCGAGCATTGACGCTCACGACCTGCCGTCGCATCTCGGCTTCGTCCATAACGTCGTCGTGATAGAGCGAGCCGATGTGGACGAGTTCGACGGCGACGCCGCCACGAATGACGTCGTCGGAGACCGACACGCCGTCGGGCAAACCGCAGGCGGCGCTCGCGACGGCGAACAGGGGTCGTAGTCGTTTGCCGCCGGCCTTGATCAGGTGAGAGGAGATTTCCGTCAGGTACTCGTCGCCACTGATGGCAACGACGTCGAGCAGGGTGCGCTCAACGCGGTCTTTGTCGACCGCAGCCGTCGGTAGTTGGGCGAGAGGATTCACAGTCACCTCTAAAACCTAGGCCACGCTGAGCGCTGAGACTCACCCGACCACTACGTCGAGTGAGTTATCGCAGGATTTATCGCTGATTTGGGAAGAAACCGAGCCAAAACTGGTTGAACCGCTCAGTCCGGTCACGAAGGCGCCGACCTTGAAGCAATCGGTGCCGATACACTGGCCAGCGACCGTACCCCCTGGGAGGACGTCAATGTTCGAACGTTTTACTGATCGGGCTCGGCGCGTTGTCGTGCTCGCTCAAGAAGAAGCTCGTCTGCTGAACCACAACTACATCGGTACCGAGCACATTCTGCTCGGGCTCATCCACGAGGGCGAGGGTGTCGCGGCGAAAGCGCTTGAGTCACTCTCGATCTCGTTGGAAGCCGTCCGAAGCCAGGTCGAGGAAATCATCGGCCAGGGTGGCTCATCGCCATCGGGCCACATCCCCTTCACGCCACGAGCCAAAAGGTTCTCGAGCTTTCGCTTCGTGAAGCGCTGCAACTCGGCCATAACTACATCGGTACCGAACACATTCTGCTCGGCCTGATCCGCGAGGGCGAGGGTGTTGCGGCCCAAGTTCTCGTCAAGCTCGGCGCCGACCTGTCACGAGTTCGCCAACAAGTCATCCAGTTGCTGTCCGGCTACTCGGGTCCTGCCGGCAGCGCCGGTTCCGGTAGCGCAAGTGAGAGCGGCGGCAAGGCCAGCAGCACGTCGGGGGGAAGTGGTCAAGACTCGCCGTCTGGCTCGCTCATTCTTGACCAATTTGGCCGCAACATGACCCAACTGGCGCGCGACAAGAAGCTCGATCCTGTCATTGGCCGTGAGCGTGAGGCCGAGCGCGTCATGCAGGTGCTGTCTCGACGCACCAAAAACAACCCAGTGCTGATCGGCGAACCTGGTGTCAGGAAACGGCAATTGTTGAAGGGCTGGCCGAGCGCATCGCCAGCAACGACGTGCCAGACACGCTTCGCGACAAGCAGCTCTACACCCTCGACCTCGGTGCCTTGGTCGCTGGTAGTCGCTATCGCGGCGATTTCGAAGAGCGCCTCAAGAAGGTGCTCAAGGAAATCAAGACCCGCGGCGACATCGTGCTGTTCATCGACGAGATCCACACTCGTCGGTGCCGGTGCAGCAGAGGGTGCTATCGACGCAGCCAGCATTCTGAAGCCAATGCTCGCCCGTGGCGAACTGCAGACCATCGGTGCAACCACCATCGAGGAGTACCGCAAGCACCTCGAGAAGGACGCTGCACTCGAGCGTCGCTTCCAGCCCGTAAAGGTCGACGAACCTACCGTTGAGCACACGATCGAAATCCTCAAGGGTCTGCGCGATCGTTACGAAAGCCACCACCGGGTAACCATCACCGACCAGGCGCTCGTCGCGGCGGCCAACATGGCCGATCGCTATATCGCCGACCGGTTCTTGCCCGACAAGGCCATCGACCTCATCGACGAGGCCGGGTCGCGTCTGCGGATCAAGCGCATGTCGACGCCGCCAGCGTTCAAAGAACTCGAGTCTGAGCTCGCCGAAGTTGTCCGTCGCAAGAAGGAAGCGGTCGAAGGTCAGCAGTTCGAAGAAGCTGGCGCGCTTCGTGACAGCGAGAAAGAACTCCTGGCGAAAAAGGCCCAGATGGAAGTCGAAATCAAGGCGTCTGGCGTCGACCTTTTCGACGAGGTCAACGAAGAGTCCATTGCCGAGGTGCTCTCGATCTGGACCGGTATCCCGGTCTACAAGCTCACCGAGCAGGAGACCGAGAAGCTGCTGCGCATGGAAGACGAGCTCCATCGCCGGGTGATTGGTCAAGAGGCTGCCGTTGAGGCAGTGTCCCGCTCGATTCGTCGGACCCGGGCTGGCCTCAAGGATCCAAAGCGGCCCTCCGGCTCGTTTATCTTCCTTGGCCCAACCGGTGTCGGTAAGAGTGAGTTGGCCAAGACGCTCGCCGAGTTCTTGTTCGGCGACGACTCGGCGCTGATCACGCTCGACATGAGCGAATACCAGGAGAAGCACACCGTGAGCCGGCTTGTCGGCTCGCCCCCTGGCTATGTCGGCTTCGAAGACGGTGGCCAGCTCACCGAGGCCGTGCGCCGCAAGCCGTTCTCGGTCGTGTTGTTCGACGAGGTCGAGAAGGCGCACCCCGATGTGTTCAACTCGCTCCTTCAAATCCTCGAAGAAGGTCGACTGACCGATTCGCAGGGTCGCTCGGTCGACTTCCGCAACACGGTCATCATCATGACGTCCAACCTTGGTACGCAGGATCTCCGCAAGGCGACGCTCGGCTTCTCGCAGAACGACGAGGCAGTCAGCTACGAGCGGATGAAGGACAAGGTCAACGACGCGCTGAAAGCGCATTTCCGGCCCGAGTTCCTCAACCGCATCGACGAGACCATCGTGTTCCACGAGCTGAGCCTCAGCGAGGTCACCCAGATCGTCGATCTGCTGATCGCCCGCACCATCGACCAGCTCGAGGGTCAGGGGATCGGCCTCGAACTCACCGATGCCGCCAAGCACTTCCTGGCGGCGAAGGGCTACGACCCAACGATGGGCGCTCGCCCGCTTCGTCGGGCTATCCAGCAGTTGCTCGAAGACACGCTCTCCGAGAAACTGCTCTACAAGGAGTTCCGCGCCGGTCAGATCATCGTGGTCGACGTCGCAGCCGACGAAAATGGGCGCGAGGACCTCGTCTTCAACGCTCACGAAGGCTTCCAGCCGCCGCCGACTCCCGAGCTGGCTGAAACGACCGAGTAAGGGTCGGGCCAGCCCCAAGCCAAGCACGTTGTCAAGAGGACCTGAGTCCGATGCCTTGCGTATCGGCCTCAGGTCCTCTTCGCGTTCTTGGTACTGTCATCGGCTGTTCGACGATCCGACACTAGGGTTGCGTCGTGCGTTGTGCCTCCATTCGACCCGTACCAGGGCAGGAACCTCCAGTTCGACACCGCTGGCTCGCCAAGATTGGCCGGCGGATGCGGCCCCTGCTGTTCCTTGGCCTGGTGGCTGTCGGCCTGTCGGCGTGTCGGACCGACGCCGACCTCTCAATCGTTGTTGACGAGGACGGGTCCGGCGTGGTGCACCTTGATCTTGCGCTTGACCAAGACGCGGCGAGCGACATCGTTGACCTTTCGAAGACGGGACTGCCGTTGTCCGATTTGGCCCAGGCCGGTTGGGATCTCCAGCCCCCGGCGGTTGGCGACGATTCGATTACCCGGTTCGGTGTGTCGAAAGCGTTTGGGACCCCGGAACAATTCGCCGACATCATGGCCGAACTCGATGGTGGTTCCGGCGTGTTCACCGACTTTGCGCTCACCCGCACCAACGGATTTGCCACCGTCGATTATCAGGTATCTGGCACCGTCAACCCGACGAGCTTTGCCGCGTTTGGCGATGCCGACCTCGCCGCCACCCTCGGTCTGACGCTCGATGACATCGCGGCTCACTACGGCACCTCGCCGAGTGATGTGACGATCACCGTCGACATCGTCACCCCTGGCTCACTCGAACTGGCGGGATCGCCGAGTGAAACCGTCGTCGATGTACCAAACGGGGCGTCGCGGGCATGGACCACGTCACTTGGCGCGCCAGCGTCAACGGACATCCTGATTGTGTCCAAAACAACCGAGGTGACAGCCCTGGTCTGGCGCGGTATCGCGATCGTCACTGGCGTGCTTGCGGTTCTTGTCGCTTTTGGCCACCTGTTGCGAATACTGCGTCCCGAACGACGCCGTCGCAAGAAGCAGGTCCAGCGCAAGAGCGGAACGGCGACGGCCAAGCGAACGGCCGCCGAGCTGAGCGAAATGGCCAAGGCGTCGACGCTGGCCGCAACCGACGCCGACCCGAACAAGTCGCGGCCCCTGGTCGTTGCGCTTGACGGTATGGGCGTGCTCTACCGCGAGGGCCACGACACGACCAGCCTCCTGCTTCCGTTCGCTCGCGAGATGGGATCACTGGCTTCCGAACAAGACATCGTTCGTGGTTCACGGCTCCTGAGCCTTGGCCGGTTGACACCGGCTGAGTTCTGAAAGGGATCGGCCTCCACGGCGATCCGAACGAGATCGACGATGCCTATCTGTCGTTGCACCAGCTGACGCCGGGCGTCATTGCCTTCCTACGCAACCTCCGATCGCAAGGCGTGCAGGTTGCGGTCATAACCAACGACTCCAGCGTGTGGGCCAACAAACTGCGTAAACGACATAGCCTCGACGGCCTCATCCACCCCTGGATCGTGAGCGGATCGGTTGGTGTGCGCAAGCCCGACCGGCCGATCTTCGAGGTCCTGCGGCGAGTAACCGAGCAACCACCCGGTCGGATCTTGGTCGTGGACGATGAACTCGACAATCTTGGCGCAGCCGCCACTGGGGTTCCAAACCGCCTGGTTCAGTCCCGAGGCTGCGGCAGAGGACGCCTGCAGCCACCAGATTCTGCGGAGCTTCAATGTCCCAGCGGCGAACGACGCCGGGGTCTGGGCGGCAGAGCCAGCCCTAGCAAATCACTGTCAGACCCCCTGAGTACTGTCTGGGAATGGCAAAGAAACGACGGGTATATCGCTGTTCTGCGTGTGGGGCCGAGGCGGCCGCGTGGACCGGTAGGTGCAACGGGTGCGGTGGCTGGGCAACCGTTGGCGAGGCAGTGGGAGAGCGCCCATTTGGCTCCGCCTCGGCCTTGCGACCGCTGGCGAGCTTCGCCGGAGACTCGGCCCTGCCGAGCCCGACGGGTTTTGACGAGGTCGACCGGGTGCTCGGGGGCGGGTTGGTGCCAGGCGCCGTCACTTTGCTCCACGGCGAGCCCGGTATCGGAAAGTCAACCCTGGCGCTCCAGATCGCCGGTCACGTGGCATCGACGGGCGCCTCCGTCGTGCTGGTGTCGGGGAAGAGGCCCCTGATCAGATCGCGGCACGGGCGGGGCGAATTGCGCCTATCCCCCGAACGCTTTCGGTTCTCGACGATGTCTCGGTCGACAACATCGTGGCCTCGATCGAGGTCCGAGCGTCCCCAGCTCATGGTCATCGACTCGATCCAGACACTCACGTCGGCCGACGTTGAGGCCGCGGCCGGCTCGACGAGTCAGGTTCGCGAATGCGCCAATCGGCTGACGGCGGCGGCCAAGCGCGCCCAGGTGTCGCTGGTCCTGATTGGCCATGTCACCAAGGACGGCGGACTCGCTGGCCCGCGGCTTCTCGAACATGTGGTCGACACCGTCCTATCGTTCGGCGGCGATCGCGACGGCGAACTCCGTTATCTCCGGGCGATGAAGCACCGCTACGGCGCCACCAGCGAGGTCGGCCTGTTCGAGATGACGGCCGTCGGACTCGCCCCCGTATCCGATCCGTCCCGCCGGTTTCTCGCCGACCGACTGGCTGGCGTGCCGGGCTCGGTTGTTGTGCCGGTGCTCGATGGCCACCGGCCGGTGTTGGTCGAGGTGCAAGCGCTTGTGGCCCCCGGGACCGGTCCCGGCACCTCGACGACGGCGCAGGGCGTCGCCGTAGGGCGTTTGAAGCTCGTGCTGGCGGTTCTGGAGCGCCGGGTTGGTCTGTCGATGGCCGCGAGTGAGGTCTTTTGTTCGGCGGCCGGCGGTGCCGCAGTCGATGACCCGGGGGCCGATCTGGGTATTGCGTTGGCGCTCGCCTCGAGTCGGACTGGCGTCGGGCTGGCCCCCGACGCCGTCGCCTGCGGCGAGGTTGGGTTGGCGGGCGAAATCCGTCGAGCGGGCCAACTCGAGCGCCGGATGCACGAAGCCTTCCGACTTGGCTTTCGTCAGGCCATTGTGCCGATGTCGGCGCCTACGGGACCGACGGGGCTCCGCTTGCTACGAGTCGAGACGCTCGCCGATGCACTGTCGCTGACAAACATGGTTGTTCCTGCGTGAGTTTGCTCGTTGTCCACCACTGCTCATGCGCCACTTATGGTCTACGATGCACCGATGGACAAGCCGACTGATCGTGGGATAGTCGACGCACTAGGCCGAGTTGCACCCGGATCGGCGCTTCGCGATGGGCTTGATCGCGTCCTCCAGTCGGGGCGTGGCGGTCTCATTGTGGTCGGGGACGGCCCCGATGTGCTCAACATCTGCTCGGGCGGCTTCCTACTCGACGCCGCGTTCACGCCCCAGCGTTTGTCGGAACTCGCCAAGATGGATGGGGCGATCATTCTGGCCAATGACGCGAGCCGGATTGCCCGAGCGAACGTTCACCTTGTTCCCAATCCCAACGTGCCAACGGTCGAAACAGGCACCCGGCACCGCACCGCGGAGCGGGTCGCCCGATCCATCGGGGTCACGGTCATTGCCGTGTCGGAGTCGCGCAAAGAGATCCAGATCTACCAGGGTGACCAGCGCTACCCCTTGCCGCCGCTCGGCCGCCTTCTCGACCGATCCAATCAGGCGTTGCAAACGCTCGAGCGCTACCGCACCCGGCTCGGCACCGTGTCGAAGAACCTCACGGCCCTTGAGGTGGAAGACCTCGTGACACTCCGCGATGTCATCGAGATGATGCAGCGCACCGAGATGGTGTTGCGCATCGCCAACGAGGTCGAACGTAACCTCCTCGAACTTGGTTCTGACGGTGGGCTCGTTCGGTTGCAGCTTGACGAGTTGGTCGGTGGTGTTGCCGACGACCGACGTTTACTCGTCCGCGATTACTTCCACGAAGACGCCACCTTCCACATCGAAGAGGCGATGGAGGCGCTGAGTTCGCTCGACGACGAGGCGCTCTTCGATGAGCAACGGTTGGCCAAGGCGCTACATCTTGTCGAGTTCGAAGCAAACCTCGACGACCATCTTGGGTCCCGTGGCTACCGACTGCTATCCAAGCTGCCGCGTCTCTCCCAACAAGTGGTCGACAGCATCGTTGACCAGTTCGGCAATCTGCAACAGATTCTGAAGGCGACCCACGCTGAGCTAGAGGCCGTTCCGCGTGTGCAAGCTAGTCAGGTGCAGGCGATTAAGACGGGCATTGCTCGGCTCGCCGAGTCGTCAATCCTCGAGCGATACGGAAGCGAATAGCCACCCGAGATTTCGATGCGACGCACGGTGCCTCTGGCGCACCGGGTAACGGGTGCGGACAGGCTTGCTGTCAACGCTGAACTCACCCGTGCACGCCGCCGATGCGGTCAGAAGCTGGCGCGAACGCAATTCAAGCTGGGGACGGTTGGCGATGAAGTAGCGGCGATCTCGCTGTTCAAGCCACCCCAGCTTGACGAAACTGGCAATGGCCTTATTGACCCGTTCGCAGCTGGCGCCAACCATGCCGGCCAGCTCTTCTTGGGTGACAGGCAGGGCGAACTCGTCGGCGTCACCGGCAATTTCGAGTAGACGCTTGGCCGTGCGGCCGGTGACATCGAGGAAGACCGAGTCGGCGAGCACACCGTCCATGGCCCGAAGACGGTTGGCCAGGAGTTTGACGACTCGCCACAGCTGATTTGGCTCGGACTTATAGAGGTCAGCAGCGGCTCGTACGGGATCGTGATTGCTTCGGATGGCTCGAGGGCGCGGGCGTCGGTGGAGCGAGCCTGGCCGTCAAACAGTGGCATCTCGCCAAAGAGGTCGCCCGCCTCCATGAGTGCGACAACCGACTCGCGGCCATCGATCGAGCGGTTGACCATCGCGATGCGGCCTGAGACCGTGACAAACAATTCGGCTGGTTCGTCATGCTCGGCGAAGAGCACATCGCCGCGCTTGAGGATGCGGGTGCTTGACTGAGCGGCAATAGCGGTCAGGGTGGCGTCGTCGAGGTCGGCGAAGAGTTCAACTGCCTTGAGAAGCTCAGTGTTAACCATCTCGCCCAAGGTAGTTCAGTTTGAGCGCGCTTTGTCACTCGCAGTTGGCACAATTCTTCTTTTGGCGAAGCGACGGGTCCTCGCCATCCGCTCCGTGCGCCGAGATAGGGTCTGTCTATGATTCTTGGTGCTGTGGTTGTCGCTGGCGGGTCGGGGGCTCGCTTTGGTCGACAAAAGCAGTTTGACCTGCTCCGAGGGCGCTCCGTCATCGACTGGTCAATCGACGCGATGCTCGCCGTGGCCGATCATGTCGTTGTGGTTGTCCCGTCGGAGGCTGCCGGCGCCGTGACCCGCGATGACGTGGTGGTTGCGATAGGCGGAGCGACCCGGTCCGAGTCCGTTCGGAGCGGCCTCGCTGCCCTGGCGTCATCGGTTACCCATGTCCTGGTTCACGATGCGGCCCGCCCTCTGGCGAGCTCGGCGCTCGTGAACGCAGTCGTCGATGCGCTCGCCAAGGGTGCGGCGGGCGCAGTTCCCGTGATTCCGGTTACCGACACGCTCCGTCGGGTGGGTGGCGGCCATGTCGATCGAACCGAGTATGTCGGCGTACAAACGCCGCAGGGCTTCGACCTCGCCGTGCTCCGAGCCGCGAATGAATCAGGTATTGAGGCGACCGACGACGCGTCGTTGCTCGATCTCCTCGGGGTGCCGGTGGTTCACACTGAGGGCGATCCGGCCAACCTGAAGATCACGGTTCCGCACGACCTTTCCCTAGCTGAGGTGCTTTTTGATGTCGTCCAGTCATGAAAATCTGAGCGCCTCGGTGCCGATGGCCGCTGGCTTGCGCGTAGGGCAAGGGTTCGACGTTCATCCCTGGAGCAAGGATCCCAGCCGGGTGCTCGTGTTGGGCGGCGTCTCGTTCCCCGGATTTCCCGGCCTTGCTGGTCACAGCGATGCTGATGTCATCGCGCACGCGGCAACCGATGCCATCCTGGGGGCGGCCGGGCTGGGTGATATCGGCTCGTTCTTTCCCGACACCGACGAGGCGTTTGCCGGGGCCAACAGCATTGCCTTGTTGGGTATTGCCACACAGCGACTCGCCGACCAGGGCTGGCAGGTCGTTAACATCGACTGCACAGTGATCTGTGACGCACCTTCGCTCGCACCGGTGCGTGATCAGATCATCAACAACATGTCAGGCGCCGTCGGCGCTCCCGTTTCGGTCAAAGGCAAGCGAACCGAAGGCGTTGAAGGGGCTTGCCGGAGGCGTGCAATGCCACGCCGTAGCACTGGTGGTATCGCAATGAGTGGTCGCAACAAGCCCAAAAGTTCCAAAGGCGCTCGCCCCGCCGGATCGCGTAATAAGCCCGGAAGTGGGGCCAAAGGCAACGCCACTGATCGGGCGCGTGACCAGTCGAAGCATCGGGCCCAGGTTCGCCGTGGCCTTGGTGGCGACCAGGTCGAAGGTCGTCAGGCGGTTCGCGAGTTGTTGCTGGCCGGCACCCGCAAGACGCGTGAAGTCGTCATGATCGAAGACATGGACAATGCGCCGATCCTCGACGACATTGTCGAGCTGGCCCAAGACATGAACGTCCCGCTTCGCTACGTGACCAGGCGGAAGTTCGATGGCGAGGCACTCACCGAGTCGCACCAAGGCGTCGTCGCTCGCGCGTTCGAGCTACCCGAGACCGAACTCGAAAAGCTCGCTCGCCGGAAGGGCGCCTTCTTGTTGCTGCTCGATGGTGTCACCGACCCAGGCAATTTGGGGGCCATGCTTCGTACAGCCGAGTGCGCGGGCGTAACCGGCATTGTGCTGCCTCGGCATCGATCGGTCCACATCACCCCCACGGTGACGAAGACGGCGGCTGGTGCCGTTGAATTCTTGCCGATGGCACTGGTCGGGGGCTTGCCAGCGGCGATTGCCCGCCTCAAAGAGCTGGACGTGATGGTGGTCGGTCTTGACATGGGCGGCGAACGGTCGGTGTTCGACATGCCGGTTCATCACGAACAGCCGATAGCGCTCGTGCTCGGAGCCGAAGGCAAGGGATTGTCTCGCCTCGTACGTGAACGCTGCGACACCATCGCCTCCATTCCGATGCGTGGTGAACTCAACAGCCTCAATGTGGCGATGGCGGCTGGCGTGGCCTGCTTCGAGGTGGTCCGCCGGCAGCAAGAGCTTGCCGCTGCGGCCGACGCGGCGTCGCAGTAGACCCACCGGTGCTGACCCGTCGACGTTGTCGGTTGGTCAGGCGTCGGGGCCCGGCGGTGTTGTCGACGGGCGGCCGTGAGCACGTGAAGCCAAAGGGAACAGGTGGAGCCCGCGGCGAGAATTGAACTCGCGACAACCGCTTTACAAGAGCGGTGCTCTACCAACTGAGCTACACGGGCGTGGGGCACTACCGTATCGTCTCGTCGGCGAAGCACCGACCAGAATGAGCGGTCTGGTCCATGCTGTTGGCTGATTCGGGCTAGCCTGTCCTGCCAACGACACGTTGGCCAACGAGCCCTCGATTGGGAGCTGCAATGAATCAAGGTGCACACGACGCAGGCGGCGGCTTCGGCCAGTCAGTGGGGGGAAGCCCGGCTCGTGGCATTCTCGTCATTGCAGCAGCGGTGATCGTCGGCCTGGTCTTGCTCCAGCAAGGCCTATCAGACTCAGACACCGCACAGGCGGGAGCCAGCGATACGACCAGCTCAACGGCCGTCGACGCTGGTACGACCGACTCGACCTCGGTCGATAGCCCCGATGTGACCGACGCCGTGTCGGATACGACTGCGGTCACGCTTGGGTGGTGGCCCGCCCGGCAGGCGAGGTCGCCGTGCTTGTGCTCAACGGCACGGAGGGACCGGTTGCCGGTATCGCTGGCGCTGGTGCGAACAAGCTCAAGACCAACAACTACGTCACCCGCGATCCGAAGAACGCCACGGTGCCGAGCCCCTCGGCGGTCTACTACGCCGATGGGTTCGAGGCCGAAGCAATTGCCGTCGCCAGCGTCTTCGGTGCCGACCCAGCCGTCGTCGTGCAGCCGCTCGACCCGGCAACCGTTCCCATTTCCGACACCCAGAGTGCCGACATTGTGGTGGTTGTCGGCAACGACGGTGTCATTGTCGTCTAGCAACGACACACCATCATCGAGTCGTCCTCGGGTGGTGTGTGCCTTCGACAAGTTTCGGGGAACCGCCACGGCCGCGGAGTTGGTTGCAGCCGCCGAACGAGCGGCGACTCAATCTGGGTGGACGAGCATCGCCGTGCCGCTTGGCGATGGGGGTGAAGGTTCGATAAACGTCGTTGGCGGGCTGAATAAGTTCACCACTGTCACCGGGCCGCTCGGCGACCCGGTTGATGCGGGCTGGCGACTTGACGGAACGGTTGCCTTTATCGAAATGGCCGCAGCGTCGGGGCTCGTGATCGCGGGAGGGGCCGCGCACAACGATCCGCTCGCGGCCAATACCTATGGCACCGGCGAACTCATCGCAAATGCGATCGAGCTTGGGGCGAGGACGGTCTACGTCCTGCTCGGCGGCTCGGCCACGACCGACGGGGGACTTGGCGCCGTTCGAGCTATGCCTCCGCAGGCGAGACTCAAGGAGATCGACCTCGTCGTTGCCTGCGACGTTCAGACCAAGTTTGTCGACGCGGCCCGCGTCTTTGGCCCTCAAAAGGGTGCATCGGCGGCCCAAGTCGAGTTTCTCACCCGTCGGCTTGAGCGCTTGGTGCAGATGTACGACGAGGAGTATGGCGTCGATGTTTCCGAGCTGCCAGGTGCGGGGGCAGCCGGTGGTCTTGCCGGCGCTCTCGTCGCGATCGGTGGACGGATCGAGTCGGGGTTTGAAGTCCTGGCCGAGTGGGTGGCGCTCGACGTGGCACTGGAAGGAGCCAGTCTCGTGGTGACCGGTGAGGGCTACCTGGATGACGAGAGTTTCAACGGCAAGGTCGTTGGCGGCGTCGCCAGCTGGGCCCGCTACGCGAACGTCCCCGTGTTGGCGGTCGTCGGTGAGCGCGATCTCGCGGTGCCAGTGCCGGACAATGTCGGCGTGGTGTCACTCGTCGAGGAATTCGGCCTCGATGCCGCGCACCGCGAAACCTTGACGTTGGTTGAAAAGGTTGTCGCCGCCGAATTGGAACGACGTAGGGGCTAGTTGTCGGCTCGAGACACGAGCGAGACACCCCACCACGATCGCCACGACAATGGCGACTTTGACGATCGTGAAAGGAACCCCAACACCGTTGTCACGACGATCCAGGCCAGCACGGCGGGCCCCAACGGCGAGTCCGATCGTGAGGGCGGAAGGAAGCTGTGGCTTCGAACGGTGCTCATGGCGAGCCAGCGTAGTCGGCGACTCGAGGCGGCGTCCTTCAGTCGCCGTCCTTCAGTCGCCGGCGAGCGAGATGATCATGGGTGCTCGGTGGCCGGAGCTTGGTGAGCGACGCCAGCCGTCGAGGCGTCGTCGCAACATGAGGAGCGACTCTGCGACCAACGGATCGACGTCGGCCTCGTGTCGGATCCGAGCGCATTCGACTGCGTCGGCGGCGACCTCGAACGGGGCGGCGGACAAGAGTTGGACGAGTTCGATGGAGTCGAGCTTGCGGTGAATCGGGTGATGGCATGGCGGGCGACATGAGAGACCTTTCGGGCGTAGTTCTGCAATCGGCAACCGGTCCGCGAAAACTTGAGCGGAATATGCGCCAAATGACCTATGTCGCCTCCAACATTTACTCCGTTTGGCCCGAGTCGCCAGGTCGTTGGGTATCAACGGGCTCACGTCGGGGTCCAAACGCTGAAGGAATAACTGTTGTGACGTAACCTCTCCCGATCCGTCACAACCTCTCTCGGCGTAACTGAGATGACCGACGGCCCTCAAGCCGTCGGTCGATCTGGTTCTTGGGTTCGCCAGCTGATTCTTTCGGTTCACACCGGCGCAATGCGGTTAGCACTCGGGGGTAGAGGCCAGGAATCCATATCTGACCCAGGTTCTTCCCGAGGAAGACGCCTGGTGGCCAAAGATATTACGTTTGACGACGAAGCCCGACGCAAACTCGAGACTGGCGTGAATACGCTGGCCGATGCGTTCGTGCCACCCTCGGCCCCAAGGGCTGGAACGTGTGCTCTCCTGAAGTGGGGAGCGCCAACGATCACCAACGATGGTGTGTCCATCGCGAAAGAGATCGATCTCGAAGATCCGCTCGAGCGCATCGGCGCGAACTGTCAAAGAGGTCGTGAAAGAAGACCGACGACGTTGCCGGCGACGGCACCACCACGGCCACCGTGCTCGCGTGGTCGATGGTGCATGAAGGCATGCGAAACCTCACCGCTGGTGCCAATCCGATGGACCAAGCGGGCATCGAGGCTTATGCTTGCCCCCGGCCGTCAACACCAATCCGTGAGACGCACCTGTTGAGGACAAAGAACAGATCGCTCAGGTCGCGCCGATCTCGGCCAACGACCGCACCATTGGTGAGCTCATCGCCGACGCAATCGACAAGGTCGGCAAGGACGGCGTCGTCACCGTCGAGGAGTCAAACACCTTCGGCATGGAGCTCGAATTTCTGGAAGGTATGCGCTTCGACAAGGGCTATATCTCTCCCTATATGGCGACCGACACCTGCATGGAGCGGTTTACGACAATCCGCACATCCTGTTTGTCGGCTCCGTCTTCCAACATCCGCGATCTCATTCCCGTTCGAAAAGGTCAGGGTGCAGACCAACCGGCAGCTGGTGGTAATCGCCGAGGATGTTGACGGCGAGGCGTTGTCGACGCTGGTGGTCAACAAGATTCGGGTACGTTCAACTCCGTGCTGCCGTCAAGGCCCCAGGACCTGCGACCGTCGCAAAGCGATGTTGCAAGACATGGCATCCTCACGGGCGGACAGGTCATCCTCGAAGAGGTCGGTCTTCAGCTTGAGGACCGCAACGCTCGACCTCCTCGGCACGGCCCGCAAGGTTGTCGTGACCAAGGACGAAACCACGATCATCGACGGGGGCGGCGAAGGCCGACGTCGACGGACGAATTCCAGATTCGGGCGAGATGAAACACCACCTCCGATCACGATCGTGAGAAGCTCCAGGAACGCCTGGCCAAGCTCGGGTGGCGTGGCCGTCTTGAAGGTCGGTGCCGCCACCGAGGTCGAGCTCAAAGAAAAGAAGCATCGCATCGAAGATGCCGTGTCCACCACGAAAGCAGCCATCGAAGAGGGCATTGTTTGTGGTGGCGGTGTGACCCTGCTGCGAGCCCAAAGCGCCGTGTTCGCTCTGGCCGACACGCTGGAGGGCGACATCGCGACGGGCGCTCGCATCGTGGGTCGGGCCTTGCAGGCACCGCTCAACCAGATCGCCGAAAACGCCGGCATGGAAGGCGGCCTCGCCGTCGACAAGGTCCGCTCGCTCGAAGGCTGGAACGGCCTCAATGCCGCCACCGGCGAGTACGAAGACCTCCAGGCTCGCGGCGTTGTTGACGCCGCCAAGGTCACCCGATCCGGCGTGCAGAACGCGGGTTCGATTGCGGCCTTGTTCTTGACGACTGAAGCGGTCGTGTCCGATGCGCCAGCGCCGTCGGCCGACGATCACGGTCACGACCACTAAAAAGGCAGCGGCACGTCGGTTAGGATGCCGCCGTGTCGCGATCGCGAAGTGAAAAGGCAGTGAGTCGACGGGTCCACGAGTCTGGTGTGACTCGTCGACCCCACGTCTTATTGGTCGAGGAGCCGCTTTCGATTCGCATTGGCGACACGCTCGTGTCGACCACCATGCGAACACCGGGGCACGATTTCGAGCTCGCCGCTGGGTTCGCCCTCGCCGAGGGCTATGTCTCGCCTGATGGTGTGGCCGGTATCCGCTATTGCGGAGCCGGCACGGCGTTCGAGTCGGAATTCAATGTGGTGAGTATCGCGACCCACCAACCAGTCGAGGTGGCCCCTCGGCTTGGCTCGATCTCGTCGTCGTGTGGCATTTGCGGCACCGAGGCGATCGACCAACTCGCATCCCGGATTACCCCGCTTCGCGACTATGAACCATGGGACGTTGCGACAATGCTCGATGCGGCCCAGTCGGTTCGGCCGCTCCAGGCGCTCTTCGACGCCACCGGCTCCAGCCATGCGGCCGCCGCATTCACCCGCTCGGGTGAACTCCTGGCGGTGCGTGAAGATATCGGTCGACACAACGCCGTCGACAAGATTGTGGGACACCTCCTGCTCGATGGTCAGCTGCCGGCCACCGACCTCGGGCTGTTTGTGAGCGGACGGGCGTCCTTCGAGATGGTGCAGAAGGCCTGGAGTGCTGGCTTCACTGCGCTGGTCGCGGTGTCCGGCCCGTCGACGTTGGCTGTCGCCGCAGCACGGCGAGCTCAGCTGACCCTGCTGGGGTTTGCCCGCAACACCACAGCAACCATCTATTACCCCGAGTAACCACCGCCCGTGACTCCGGTTCTAGGAGTCTGGCCGATCCTCCGTACACTGGCCGCCATGGTCTCTCCTGCGCAACCCAGTGAAGGTGTCGGTGTTCTCCATCTCTTTTGGTTGGCGACACCGCTAACAGATCGTGACGCCGTTCTTGGCGCGGTCGCCAAGGCCGAGGCGGCGGGAGACCAGGTCGTCATGGTCTCGATGCTCGGACACAAGGCCGACATTGCGGTGATGGTTGTTGGGGACGATCTCTGGCGTTTGCGCCAGTTCCAGACCGACCTGGTCGCCGCAGATCTTGAACTCGTTGACAGCTATGTGTCGATCACCGAGGTCAGCGAGTAGCGCGGCCGGAGTCCCTGACGAGATGAAGCAGGCCCGGCTCTACCCTCAGTTTCCGATTCCAGATAAGCCAGCGTGGTGCTTTATCCGATGTCGAAGCGACGCACGACGAACGAGAACTGGTTCACCCTGCCCTTCGATCGTCGCCGCGAGCTGATGATGGAGCACGGCACCTCGGGTCGGAAGTTCGCGGGCCGCCTCGTGCAGCTCATCACCGCTTCCACCGGACTCGATGAATACGAGTGGGGCGTCACGCTGTTCGCCACACGTCCCGACGATCTCAAAGATGTCGTCTACACGATGCGCTACGACGAAGCCTCGGCTCGCTACGCCGAGTTCGGACCGTTCTATACGGGCATGGTGGCATCACCGGACGAGGTGCTCACCTCCGTTGGCGTCCCCGCGTAGCGGAGTCATTACACACAAGATTTCGTGTTAACTCGGCGTGCGGCGAGATGACGGCGTACTCTCGACGGTGTGAGTGACGTTGAACACACATTGTCGTCGAGCCCCGAGCCAGAACCAGAGGCATCACCGGTCATTGGGGCCACCAGCCAATCGGCCGATGTTGCGGTCCCTCACAACCCACGACCGGTTGCTGAGACCGCGACATTGGTGACGGGCGTCGTGACCGGAGTAAGCGCCGACGAGGTTGAAGTTGCGCTCCGCGATGGGCGTCCTGCCGTCATCTATCGGCGCGATATCGACGAGGCGGGCAGTGAACCGTCAAGCATCTTCTCGATCGGTGACACCGCCGAAGGCGCTGAGTTGCGTCGCGACGATCCGAAGAAACGGGTGGTTCTCTCCCGAACCTGGGCGCTGAAACAGATCAAGTGGAAGCGAATCCTCGACGCGAAGGCCGACGGAACCCTGCTTGATGGTCTTGTCACCGGCGTGAGCGGCAAGGGTGTCGTCGTCGATGTTGGCGTCCGAGGTTTTGTTCCGGCGTCTCACCTAGCGCTCGAGCCGGTGTCTGACCTTTCCGCCTTTGCCGGTCAAACCCTGCAGCTCAAGGTGCTCGAGGTCGACGCAGGACGCGAGCGCCTTGTCTTGTCCCGTCGGTCGGTGCTCATGCGCGAACAGCGCAAGGAAACCCACGATGCGCTCGCTGGTTTGGCCGTCGGCAGCGTTATCGACGGAACAGTCAAGTCGATCACCAACTACGGCGCGTTTGTCGACGTTGGCGGCATCACTGGCCTTGTCCACTTGTCCGAATGTTCCTGGAAACGGCTTCGTTCAGCGACCGAAGTCGTCAGCGTGGGCGACGTCGTGAAGGTCAAAGTGCTCGACGTCAAGATCAAGAAACGCCGGGTGTCGTTGTCGCTGCGCCAGGTAGCCGACGATCCGCTTCTCGCGATCGAGGCGGGCACGGTGATCGAGGGGCCAGTCGCCCGACTCGTCGAGTTCGGGGCGTTTGTCGACGTCGGCGACATCGAGGGTCTCGTCCATCTCACCGAGCTCGCCGAATACCGCGTGTCGGTTCCTGAAGAGGTGGTAACGCCTGGTGAGGTTGTGAGGGTTAAGGTGCTGTCTGTTGATCGCAAACGGCGCCGGATCGAGCTTTCGATCCGGCAAGCCGTCAGCATTCCGTTTGGTGATTGACGACCAAGTCCAATCGTCGACCCAATGAGACCGGTGTGAGCCAACGAGAAGCAGATGAGGCCCTGTTCGCCACGTTTGGTCGAGACCTGGTTGCGGCGGCCGAGGCATCCGTCGGGCCGTGGGTTGTGCGTGCCGTCACGGAGCGGAGCGGTGGCGCCCTTTCAGATGAAGTGGCGGCGAGAGCCAACGAGGCGGCCACGGCGGCAACCGTTGCGGTGGTCGCTGGCTTGACCGAACTCATCGAGACCGACATCGACCAGCAGAGGACCACGCCGCTCGGTGTCATCCGTCAAGCGGCCCAGTTTGCGACTGCTGTCCTCGACCGCGAGGGCGCCCCGGCTGTCGCCCGCGATCCCGACGCGGTCCGGCTTCAACCCGACGACCGTTACGATCTCACGATCGGCTCGTTTTCTGAACTGTCTGACGAACTGCAAGAGGCGGGGATCAAGTGGGGAGCGGGCAAGGCCCACCTCCACCTCGCCCGGCGAAGGGCAGAGGAACGCGCCCGTGGCTAAAAACGACCAGCCCATATTCGCCGACGCCAGGCTGCGCGGAAGCGCCTTCTGCGCCGCCCATGCTGCTGCTGCCGACGAATGGCTTGCCTCGCTCTTCGACGAGGTCGTCGGTGATCAGTCGGACGTAGCCCTGATTGCGATCGGCGGCTACGGCCGAGGCGAACTCTGGCCCGCAAGCGACCTCGATGTTGCGCTCGTGCACCGCGGGCGATCCGACATCGCAACGGTGGCAGAGGCGCTCTGGTATCCGATTTGGGATCGGGGGCTGAAGCTCGGTTATTCGGTACTTACGCCGAAAGAGGCCACCCCGCTGATGCGCCAGGAACTCGACCGTGCCACCGCGTTTCTTTCCACCCGACACATCGCTGGCGCCCCCCAACTGATTCACGATCTCGAGGAGGTCGTGGCGAAGGTGTGGAGCAAGAACGCTTACGAGCTGCTCGACAAGCTCGCCGCATCGGTGATTGAGCGAGAAGAGCAGTTTGGTGATGCGGCCTACCGGCTTGAGCCCGACCTGAAAGAGGGTCACGGCGGGCTACGCGACCTCCACGCGCTCCAATGGGCCGAGCGCGCGGCCCCAGGCTTTGCCAGCGATTTCCTCGAAGAGCTCCAGCCGCAGGCCGAGGTGCTCACCGAGGCCCGTGTCGAACTGCATCGAACGACGTCGCGACGAGGCGATGTGCTGACGCTCGACGACCAAGAGCCGGTCGCTCAGGCCTTGGGCGACGACAATGGCACTGAGCTGATGATGCGACTGTCACAAGCGGCTCGACGTATTGCTTGGCATTCGGACGAGGCCTGGCGTCGACACACGCGGCGGCGGGCCCGAACCGGCCGTTCCCGACCAGTAAAGGTCCTGACCGGCGAACTCGTTGAGGCAGAAGGTCAAATCGAGATTCGGCCCGGCGTCGACATCGATGCTGATCCGTGGTTGTTGCTTCGCGTCGCCGAGGTTGCTGCGACGCAGGGTCTGCCGATCGGCCACGATTCGCTTGAGCGGCTCGCCAGTAGTTCGACGGAGATGCCCGAGCCGTGGCCAGCCGAGGCCCGAGCGTTGTTTGCTGGGTTTTGTTGGCAGGCCGAAACGCCATTGAGGTCGTCGAAGCCCTTGATCAATTCGACCTGATGGTTCGGCTACTGCCCGAATGGGTCGACGTGTCGAGCCGACCCCAGCGCAACGTCATGCATACCTTCACCGTCGACCGTCATTTGTGCGAGACCGCCGCCAACGTGCCGGCGCTCGCCGATCGGGTCACTCGCCCTGACCTGTTGGTTGTCGGTGCGCTGCTTCACGACATCGGGAAGGGTCAGCCGGGAGACCACACCGACGTCGGCATGCAGCTCATTGCCAAAATCGCCAAACGCATGGGCTACGACCACGACGATGTGGGTGTGTTGGTTGACCTTTGTCGGCTCCACCTCCTCCTCCCCGACGTTGCGACCCGCCGTGACCTTGCCGATCTCGGCACCATCCGGGCTGTGGCGGCCGCCGTCGACTCAACCGAGTTCCTCGAGTTGCTGGCTGCGCTGACCGAGGCTGATTCCATTGCCACTGGCCCCTCGGCCTGGGGGACGTGGAAAGCCGGGCTCCTTGCCGAGCTCGTCAACCGAACGGCCGGCGTGCTCCAAGGCAACCTTCAGGTCGTCGATACCGAGTCCCGACGCCTGAACTCTTGGCGATTCTCGAAGTCGGCAAACGCCAAGTTCTGGGGCGCGGCACGACCTTCACCATCGTCGATCGAGACGGTCCCGGCCTATTCGCTACTGGCGCCGGTGTTCTCACCATGCACGGCATCGATGTTCTCGATGCTGCCGCTTTTTCCGCCGACAACGGCATGGCGGTCAACCAGTTCATTGTGCAATCGTCTACCGGTGCACCGGTCGAGTGGGATCGGGTGCTTGATGTGGCCGAGCGGGCCTTGCAAGGACGTGTTGCCCTGTCGGCCCGTGTCGCCCAACGAGCGAGGAACTACGCCCGATACCAGCGCCGGCTCTCGGCCGCGCCACCGCGCCGTTTCGTGGCGATCGACAACTCACTCTCGGACGATGCAACCGTGATCGATGTCCATGCGCCCGACTCGATCGGCCTGCTCTACCGGATCACTAAGGCAATGGCCGAGCTCCGGCTTGACATCCGCACGGCCAAGATCCAAACGCTCGGTCCCGAGGCCGTTGACAGTTTCTATGTCACCGGTGTCGATGGGAACAAGCTCGACGACCCCGATCTGCTCCGAGAGCTCGAGCTTGCCCTGACTGAAGCGATGGGAACGGACGATCAATGAACGAACCAGTACGGAACGACGAACTCCTCCGCTGGTCCGAAGCGCTAGCCGGCATTGCCCGGACCGGTCTCGGGTTCACCACGAATCCCTATGAACGAGAACGCTTTGAAGAAGTGCTGGCCGTGGCGGCCGACATGCAGTCTCGGAGTTCCGGATCGGCGGTTGAGGCCGATGCGTTCGTTGGCGAGTGGATGAAGACGGTTGGCACCGGGATCGCGGGCTATGTGACGCCCAAGGTGGCTGTTGGCGCGGTCGTTGGTGACGATGCGGGACGACTGTTGCTCATCCAACGATCCGATTCAGGGGTCTGGCTCTACCCAACGGGTTGGGCCGATGTTGGCTACTCGCCAGCCGAAGTAGCGATGAAGGAAGTCTTCGAGGAGACGGGGATCCGCTGCGAGGTCATTGAACCGCTGGCGATCCACGACGGCCTCCGCCTCGGATTCAGCCGGATCCCGTTGTATTCGATCGTGTTTTTGTGCCGTGCCGTCGGTGGATCACTTCGCCACCACCCACAAGAGTGCCTCGACGCTGGCTGGTTCCATCGCTCCGAGTTGCCGAGCCCGGTCGCGAGCTTTGAGCGCTGGGGCGACATCGCATACGCGGCCATTAGCGGCGAGCCGTTTACTGCCCAGTTTGATGCGCCCCGACATCCGGTTTGGCGAGGCGGCGACCACTAGCAGTTAGTCTTGCCCCCGCAAGAACTCTTCCAAATCTTGGATGAGTTCGTCGGCCGATTCAGGCTTCATGGCGGCGTCGTACTCGTGCTCGAGCTGGGTGACGTAGCTCACCATGTCGTCGTCGTTGGCGACGAGGCGGGTGATCTGTGTCTCGTAGGCCTGGGCGCCGACCTCGAGGGCCGCGGCCGGGATCTTGAGTTCGAGCAAATGGGCGACCCGCTCAACGAGCGCAAGCGCAGCCTTTGGCGATGGCGCGTGTGGTGCGTAGTTTGGCACCGAGCCCCAGAGCGACACGGTTTCGAGCCCGGCTTGGTCGAGCGCTTGGCTTAGGACGCCGACAATGCCGGTGGGGCCTTCGTACGTCGACGGTTCGAGGTCGAGGCGTTCACGGACGGCCGTGTGTTGCGAGGTGCCGAAGACGGTGATCGGTCGGGTGTGCGCGACCTCGGCGATAAGCGCGCCCAAGCTGACCGCCATCGTGGCGTTGTAGGCCTTGGCGATGGCGACGACGTTCTCGCTGAACGTGCGCCACATGAGTTGGGGCTCGTGACCGAGGAGGATCACCAGATCATGGTCGTGGCCAGGGAGCTGGGCAAAGTGGATCTTGGTATCTGGCCATTCGAGCTCGCGGCCATCGTCGCCAAGGCGCACAAAGGGCCGAGTCGAGGAGAAATCGTAGAAGCGCTCTGCGTCGATACAGCCGACGACCGTCGAATTGAACCGGTCGGCGATGTGTCTCGCCGCGGTTGATGCCGCGCCGCCAGCATCGTTCCAGCCTTCAAATGCCAGCACCATGACGGTGGGTCGGGGATGTAGGGGCTTGTCTCGCCATCGGATGTCGTCCACCGTGACAGGGTACTTCGGTCCATTGGGCTCACGCCTACTGCGGTCGAAGTGTTCCATACTGTGACCGTGAAGATTTATGTGGCAAGCGAAGTCGATGACAAGCTCGTAGACGCGCTCGAGCGCCTCATTCCCAGCTCTCGAAGTCCAATCCTCCAGGCGCCGACGAGCTGGCAGCCACGATCGCCTCGGACTCGTCCCATATCTTGATTGCCGAGGAAGACGGCTACATCTACGGCAGCCTGACGCTCGTACTCTTCCGCATACCTACTGGCGTGCGCGCGGATCGAAGACGTCGTTGTCGATAGCGAGGCCCGCGGCAAAGGCGTCGGAAATGCCCTCAACGAGGAAGCACTTCGCCTGGCCCGCGAGGCAGGTGCGACCACGGTCGATCTCACCTCTCGGCCGAGTCGCGAGGCAGCCAACCGGCTCTATCAACGGATTGGCTTCGTCGCTCGCTAAAACAAATGTCTACCGCTACGACCTGAAGTAGGCGCGTCACGAGACACGTGACGCAGGCGGCCCGCCGGTCCGGCCGTGACGACACGGGTCGAATTTGCGCCCGGAAGTGCAGGTTGCCCGGGTCTCGGTCAGACTGGAGCGATGCTGACGCTTACGGTGTACTCCGACTATCTCTGACCATGGTGCTACGTCGGGGCCGTGCGCCTCGCTGCGATTGAAGACGAGTTTGGCCCGAAGGTCAACGTCGAATGGCGCTCCTTCCTCCTCCGACCAGAACCCGAGCCTCGGACCATGGAGAAGTTTGCCCGCTACACGACGTCGTGGGAGACGCCAGGCTCGATGGAGCCGCGAACCACGTTCAACCCGTGGAACGGCAAACACGAGCCGCCGAGCCACAGTGTCCCCTCATCGGTTGCTGGCAAAGCCGCGCAGACGTTCGGCCCCGATATCTACCGCGCGTTCTCCTTTGCCATGTTTGGTGCGTATTTCACCGACAACCGGACCATCTCTGAGCGCTCGGTTCAGCTTGATATCGCCGTCGGTCGGCATCGACCGCAGCGCTGGCGAACTGCTCAACGATGAGACAAAGGAACTCGAACGGGCCGTGTGGAACGACTATCGGACCGCGATTGAGAATGATGTCACGGCGGTTCCTTCGGTCGTGGTCGAGAACCAATGGGTGTTGCCGGGCGCACTCGACGAGGAGCAGTACCGCCGGGTGGTGACCCGGGCGCTCGAGATCATCCAGGAAGACGCAGGTAACGCCTAAGCGCGCGAATCGTTGTCGTCAGCGGCGGCCTGTTGGGCTCGCAGCGTGACAATGAGACTCGACAGCGCCTGAAGTGCCTGTTCGCGGCGTAGGGCCCACGCCCCAGGAGCGAGCATGGCGATGGATCGGCGGACTTGTTCCCAGGCTTCTGGCGTGTCTTCGGTCATGAGGCAAGACTACGAACACTTGTTCGGTTTTCCTCATGGCTCGTGATCGGGAACGCTCGCGAGACCGGGACGGTCAGCCGTCGGCAGCGCCCTCGGCGATGGCTGGCTGGATGCGGAAGATCGTGCCGGTGATGTCGACCGCGTAGAGCTCGCCAATGTCGTTGTGCATGAACGCCACGATCGACTGGGGCCCCGCCTTGATGGCGAGGGTGCGCCAGACCGGACCGTCCGCGGTGAATTCAAGACCGAAGATCTCGCCGCTGCAGTAGTCGGCGAAGATGTAGACGCCGTAGAGCAACGGCATCGTCTCGCCGCGGTAGACCTCGCCACCGGTTACCGAGCATCGCCCGCCTTCGTGGGCGTAGACCAGGTACGGGGCTTGGTAGTTGGCCGGTGCTGAACCGCCGTTGAACGGGCTGTCACCTTCCATCTCGTTCCAGCCGAGGTTGACACCCTTGCCGCCACCATTCCGGCCGAGCAGGATATTGACCTCTTCGTAGGAGTCTTGGCCGACATCGGCGACCCAGAGATCGTCGGAGAGTGGATCAAAGGAGAGCCGCCATGGGTTGCGGACGCCGTAGAGCCATGTCTCGGGGCTGTCCGGGAACGGGTTGCCGCTCGGTGAGGTGTAGGCCGACTCGCCATCAGCGGTTGGGTCGATTCGCAGGATCGAACCCAGCTTGGTGGCGACGTTCTGGCCGTTGCCGTCTGGATCGCCCGAGCCGCCACCGTCGCCGATGCCGATATAGAGGTAGCCGTCGGAACCAATCGCCAGTCCGCCGCCCGAGTGATTGGTATTGGACCGAGGGATCCGGATGAGGTCTCGCCGAGACTCGACATCAGCTCGGCCGCGGCTGTTCATCTCGAACTCGCTGACCACGATGTCGTTGTTGAGATCGGTGAAGAAGACGTAAAGCTGGCGCCCATCGGTCGAAAAGGCAAGATTGAGTAGGCCATTCTCGCCCGTCGTACTGACGTCGGCGGTCAGATCGAGAACGGGGGTTGAATCGACGCTGACCGTCTCGACGAGGCGCTTTGACACCGTTCGTCCAACCCGAGTGATGATGCCCGAGCGCTGGGCGACCCAGAGGTCGATTGAGCCGGACCGGAATGCAAGCGCGATCGGTTGGTCGAGTTGCACGACCGGGTGGAGGTCGAGCGCAACATCGAGCCACGGGGGATCTTCGCCCGTCGACAGTGGCGGCGTCTCTGAGGTGGTGTTCAGCGGATCACCGGGAACCGTTGTTGACGACTCCTGGGCGGCAAGCTCAGCGCGCTGAGCGGCCAGCGGGTCATCTGGTTCGTTGTGCGGCAGGCAGGCCGTCAACGCGAGAAGGAGCACGGCAAGGGGGACGAGTCGTTTCACGACGAGAGCTTTCGGATCAGGCCTTCTTGAACCACGGACACAACGAGATGCCCGTCTTGATAGATGAGGCCGCGGGCCAAGCCGCGAGCGCCCGATGCCGATGGGGTGTCTTGGGCGTAGAGGAACCACCGATCGGCCCGGAATGGGCGGTGGAACCACATCGCATGGTCGAGGCTGGCCATCATCACGTCACCTTCGACGACAGAAACGCCGTGAGGTCGCGTAACCGTGTCAAGAAGACTCATGTCTGAGGCATAGGTCACAATGCACTGGTGCAATATGGGGTCAGCAGGTAGCTCACCGTCGGCTCGCATCCAGACATACTGGTTGGGTTCCAGCGGCTCGCCGTTGCGGCCGATTGGGTCGGGTCCGACATAGCGAGTGTCGATCGGGCGAGGCCGTGAGTACCAGTCGCCAATCATCTCAGCGTGGGCCGCGTTGCGGGTCAGGAAGTCGGGGAGCGACTCAGGATCGGGTACGTCGACCGGCATCGGTGTCTCGTGCTCGAATCCCTCTTCGGTGTGATGGAACGAGGCAGACAGATGGAAGATGGCGGCGCCGTGCTGGATGGCGACAACTCGGCGCGTCGTGAACGACCGGCCGTCGCGGATCCGCTCGACCTCGTAGAGGATTGGCACCGTTGGGTCGCCGGGGCGGAGAAAGTAGGCGTGCAGCGAGTGGGCCGACGAACCAGTTACGGTACGTGACGCCGCTACCAGGGCTTGTCCGGCGACCTGGCCGCCGAAGACTCGTTGCCGGTTCTCGTCGGGCGACTGGCCGCGAAGATATTGACCTCAATCTGCTCCAGGTCGAGCAGATTGACGAGATCTTGCACCGCGTTTGGCTCACACCGAACATTGTGCCCGTCTGGACCACCGAGGTGGTGTCGGGAGGCGAGGAATCGCCAGACCGTCAGGTGGCGCTGGTGGTAATGACGGCGTAGCACCACGCCCTCCTGCGGGCGGCCCAAGCCGGTAGCCTCAATTCGTGCCCGAAACGAGTACTTCTCAACTCACGTCACTGATGTCCGCCTTCCAAGGCGAACGGGGTCGACTGGCCGTTCGCTACTTCGCGGTTTCGGTCATCAACGTCGCCAACCATCAGGTGGTCCTCTACATCGCCAACACCATATGGGGTTGGCGAGCCGGCTGGGCCAACGTTTTTGCGGCCTGTGTGGCTGCGGGACCTGCCTATCTGCTGAGCCGGGCCTGGGTGTGGGAAGTCAAGGGAAAGCACGACCTCCGAGCAGAGGTTCTGCCATTCTGGATTCTGGCTGTCGTCGGCCTCGTTGTTTCCACGGCATTGGCGGCTGCTGCTGGCGCGGCATTCGGGGCCGGGCTCATTGTCAACCTTGCCAGTTTGGTCGGCTACTTCATTGTCTGGGTCGGTAAGTTCTTGTTGCTTCACCGCATCTTCACGCCAGATCCCGCGACCGACAGCACCATGACCCATGACGCCTGAGCAAGAGCGAATCGCGGAGGCCGCCAGGGGCTTCATGCCACCGGACGAGGGACGAGCCCTATGGCGTGCGGCGAGCGAGGCCCCCACTGGACCCCTGCTGGAGGTTGGCTCCTACTGCGGGAAGTCGGCGTGCTACATCGGACCGGCTGCGGCCACGGCCGGTCAGACGCTGTTTTGTGTCGACCATCACCGAGGCTCCGAAGAAAATCAGGCTGGCTGGGAGTGGCATGAGCCCGATCTGGTCGATCCCGCCGTTGGCAAGATGGACACCTTGCCATTCTTCCGTCGCACCGTTCATGACGCGGGGATCGAGGGCTCGGTTGTTGCCGTTGTCGGCGAGTCGGCCACCGTGGCCCGTTCGTGGACCACGCCACTCGCGTTTCTCTTCATCGACGGCGGCCACGGCGTAGAGCCGGCCCGCCTCGATTATGAACTCTGGACTCCCCATGTTGCGCCGGGCGGCACACTTGTCATCCACGACGTGTTTCCCGATCCCGCTGACGGTGGTCGCCCGCCATACGAGCAGATCTATTTGCCTGCACTGGCCTCCGGTCGATTCGTCGAGCTCAGCGCAACCGGTTCGCTGCGGGTCTTACAGCGAGTTGTGTAGCGAGTTCTGTAGCGGGTTAGGTCACGAGTCTGAGTCGTGGCCGGCTCTGGGTTAACGTGGCCGTCGCTACCACGCAACGAGGAGTAACAATGCCAACCGCTGATCTCAATGGAACCACGATCAACTACGCCGACTCCGGTGGTGACGGGCCAGCCATCTTGTTTAGCCACGGCTTGATGGACCACACCATGTTTGATGCCCAGGTCGCTGCGTTCAGTGCCGACTACCGGTGTATCACGTGGGACGAGCGTGGGTTTGGTGGGACGCAGGCGCCCGGCCCATTCACCTACTGGGATTCGGCGGCCGATGCGATTGCGCTACTCGATCATCTTGGGGTCGACGACGCCGTCTTCGTGGGGATGAGCCAGGGCGGTTTCCTCTCGATGCGGGCCGCGCTAGGGGCGCCAACCCGGGTGCGGGCGCTCGTCAATATTGATACTGCGGCCGACGTCGATGACGAAGAGACGCTTGAGGGGTATCTCGGCATGATGGGGGCGTTTGCCAGCGGCGAGCCTGCGGTCGTCGATGCGGTTGCCCAAAGTGTGGCCGGGCTCATCCTGGGTGACGACGCCCTCGCCGCCGAATGGATTCCTCGCTGGAAGCAGCGCTTTGGCGAGCATGACATCACGGTGTCGGGTGGTGCGCTTCTCGGCCGCGACGATATCTCCGCCGACATTCATCAGATCGCGTGCCCCGTGCTCGTGATCCATGGCAGCGACGACCACGCGATCGACCTGACCAGGGCCCAACAGGTGGCAGACAATGTGCAGGATTGTCGGGGCGTGGTCGTTGTTGACGGGGCGGCGCACGCGCCAAATATGACGCACCCGGCGATTGTCAACGACGCCATCGCCGAGTTCCTCGCCGCCCTCTAGCCAGCAACGCACGAAGTGGCCACTTCTACGCCCGGAAATGGGCGCACAAGTGGCCACTTCTACGCCCGGAAATGGGCGTAATCACCGCAGCTATCGATGAACGCGGCGGGATTAGTGCGATGTGAACAGGGTCGACGTGGGGTTTTGACCGAACAATGCGTCGGCGGCAAGCACGACCGCAGCCGAGGTATACGTACTGCGCTCCATGTCGGGGTAGTAGACCAGTTCGGGGAACACGATGCCGGTGAAGTAGCGACCGGCGTCGTCGCGTAACTCGTTGGCCCAACGGAACAGATCGTGCGCCTTCTCGGTCTCGCCCGCCGCGAGGTGAGCGATGGCACACTCGCAGGTTTCGGCTGCGGTGACCCAGGGGCGATCTGATACGCAGCGCACTCCCTTTCCGTCCATCACAAAGGTGTCCCACTTGGCCTCGAGCATTGCGATGGCCGCCGCGCCAGTGACTGCACCGGTCAGGACCGGGTAGTACCAATCCATGGCCCAGCGCTCCTTTGGTTCGAAGGCGCCTGGCTGGTTCGCGATGACGTCGACCAATCGGTTCCGTGCCTCGACCCAGTGGGGACGCTCATGGTCGAGTTCGGTTGCGATGAGCGCCGCGCACCGGAGGCTGTGATTGATGGACGACGACCCGGTCAACAACGCGTACGACCACGGCCGGCCGTCTTGGTGGCGAGCCCAAATAACCTCGCCTCGCTTCGTCTGGAGATCGAGCACGAACTCGGTTGCCTTGTCGATGACCGGCCAGTAGGTCTCGAGGAACCCGCGGTCTTGGGTAACGAGCCAGTGGTGCCATACGCCAGCGGCGATATAGGCGACGCAGTTGGCGTCGAGCTTGGCGTCTTCGATGCCCTCGCCGAGGTAGTAGTTGTGCCAGCTACCGTCGGGGCGTTGCATGTCGAACAGCCACTGATAGCCGAGCTCGGCCTCCTTGATGAGGCCGCAGGTCGCCAATGCCATCGCGGCCTCGACGTGATTCCACGGGTCAGCGTGGCCGCCGGGGACCCACTGAATCATCCCGTTTGGCAGCTGCCACTCGGCGATGCTCGCGCCCGTGCGCCGAAGATCGTCGGCGCTAAGGACGCCGTCGACGACGGGGAGTTGCATACGAACGCTCACGCCGAAGCGAGGGGCTTGTCGGCGTATTGAATGAGGCTTTTGCCGAGAACGGGATTGAGAATTCGCTCGGTGGTGCGGGTGAGTGCGGGCGCATCCGTGATGTCCCAGGTGAGCAGCTTGAGGTATGCCTTCACGAGCGGGTTCTCGGTATTGTCCAGCCCGACGGCACATTTGAGCCACCAGTAGGGGGAGTGCAGCGCATGGGCTCGGTGGCTCTCGCCGGGAACAAACCCTGTTTCGGCCAGCTTCGTTCGGAGTTCGGGCTTGCCGTAGATACGGACGTGTCCGCCGACGGCAACTGGTGCGTGGTAATCACTATTGAGCCACCAGTTGATTTGCTCGGGCAGGCTGGCCGGCACGGTGGCTGCCATCCGGCCGCCCGGCTTGAGCACTCGGAAGAGCTCAGCCATGACGCCGAGATCGTTTGGCACATGTTCGAGGACTTCCGAAGCGATGATGCGATCGAAGCTGTTATCGGCGAACGGCAGCGCGAGGCCATTGGCCTGCACCGATGTGGTTGACGTGGCGTCGGTAAGCTCGCCCGCCACGTTCATGGCAGCAAACGTGTGGAGCGTTTGGAGCACCTCGTCGAATGCCAGATCGGCGGCAACGACGTGCGCCCCGCGGCGGGCGGTTTCGAAGGCATGACGGCCGAAGCCGGCCCCAAGATCGAGCACGATCATGCCGGGCTCGAGTTCGAGACGGTCGTAATCAACAGTGAGCATCAGTCGTTCTTCTCTGCGTGTTTGCGCATCGCAATGACTTCACGGTATTGCTCTACCGTGCGGACTGCCGTGTGGCGCCACGTATAGAGCTCGCTGACGCGTTCGCGCCCGGCCGGACCGATCTTGGCGAGCAGCTCAGGGTTGGAGAACCCCCGCTCGAGCGCGGCGTAGAGCGATTCGGCGTCGCCCGCACGGCACCGCAGTACGGTTTCGCCGTCGGTACCCGTGACTTCGGGGAGGGCGCCGCCATCGGTTGCGACGAGCGGTGTTGAGGTCGCCATAGCTTCGACCGCGGGTAGGGAGAACCCCTCGTACAGGGACGGGACGACAGCAATTTCTGCCTCGGCGTAGAGGTCGACGATCGTCTCGTCCGGTACCCCTGTGACAAAGGTGATGTGGTCACTCAGGCCGAGGTCGGCGATGAGTTTCGCCGACGGGCCGCCTGGCTTCGCCCGCCCAATCACGGTGAGCGTGACGTCGCGCGTCGTGCGGAGCTTGGCCATTGCCTCCAAGAGGAACCGCAAGCCCTTGAGCTCAACGTCGGCCGAGGCCGTGGTGATGAGGCGGCCAGGGATTCGGGACACCTCGGGCAGGGGGCGGAAGAGATCAGGGTCGACGCCGACGTGAACGAGGCGCATACGCTCGCGATCGACACCCATGTCTTGGTGGATATCGGTGATGGAGTTTTCGGACACAACGACGATACGTGGCATCCGCTGGGCGACGCGGCCTTGCATCTTGACGAAGTTGTACCACCGTCCGACGCTCAGCTTCTTGCGCCACGTCGGGGCCGCTGCGATCTCGAGTTTTCGGTCGACGGTGATTGGATGATGCAGCGTGACGAGTGTGGGTAGCAGCTTGTCGATCCCCAGGATGCCGTAGCCGAGGCACTGGTTGTCGTGGACGATGTCAAACTCGTTGTGGCGCTGCTTCATCATCTGCCACGCCCGGTAGCTGAACGCGAGTGGTTCGGAGAACGTACCGGTCGAAAACTGCAGCACCTCGGCGACATCGGGAAGGGATTTGATTTCCCAGTAGGCGGGGAAGCGGCCGGGGTATTGCTCGTTGAAGATGTCAAGGCTCGGCAGCTTGGTCAGCGCAATGCGTTCGTCGAGAACGGGGTATGGCTGGCCACTGATGACCTCGACCGAGTGACCGAGATCGACGAGCGCCTTGGTCAGGTGGCGGGTGTAAATCCCCTGGCCGCCGACGGTCGGCTTGGACCGGTAGGAGAGATAGGCCAGCTTGAGCAGCGTCTTCGTTTGACATCAATTTCCATTCCCGGGAACCGTCGAGCGGTCCTCCGCAACTAACGGTGTAAGGCTAGTGGCCAGACCGACAAACGATGTACCGTCCCAGGATGCGAGCAGTTGTGCAACGGGTTAGTCATGCGAGGGTCACCGTTGGCGGTGACGTCGTCGGATCGATCGGGCCGGGTCTCTGTGTGCTCGTTGGGGTCACACACGACGACACCGAGCTCCAGGCCCGGAAGTTGGCCGACAAGTTGTGGACGCTGCGGATTTTCGCTGATGACGACGACAAGATGAATCTCTCGGTGGCCGACATCGGAGGCGAGATCCTCCTGGTCAGCCAGTTCACGCTCTACGCCGACGCCACAAAGGGCAACCGGCCGTCGTATGTGCAGGCCGCCCGACCCGAGTACGCTGCGCCCCTGATCGAGTATGTGGGCGACCGGTTGCGCTCCCTTGGTGTGCCAGTAGCGACGGGTCGGTTTGGCGCCGATATGAACGTTGAGTTGCTGAACCAAGGCCCCGTCACGATCTCCCTCGAGCTCTGACGACGCCGAGCGAACGTCGCTCGAAAACGTTCGCTCGTTGCTACCCGAGGAGGGGGAGCACCTCGGTCGAGAACAACTCGATTGTGGCGGCCACCGTCGGCCAGGGCATGCCGCCTGCATCCATCAACAGCAAGTGGCGATCGAGATCGAGCAGCGCATTGATCTCCAGGATCCGCTCAGCGACTTCGGCTGGGCTGCCGCAGATGGCTGGTCCGGCCAACAACGAGTCGTAGTCGACGGGACGCCCTCCGCTCCCGCGGATAATCATCGCAAACTGGCGGTAGTGCTCGAGGTACGGCCGCCACGCTGCCTTGAAGTCTGGGAGTTGGGTGCAACGTGCACATAGCTCGGCATGCCAACTTGATGGCCGTGGTCGTATATTGCGCTAAAGTTCGATCGGTAGCACGCCACGATCTCGAGATAGTCAACCGGGCCAGCGGAAGAGGTTGGCAGCATAAACGGCATGCCAGTATCTGCTGCGAGTTTTCGTTAGAGATCTCTGATGATCCGCCGCCGACCCAGATTTCTGGATGGGGTTGCTGTAGTGTGCCGGGGTTGGATCGTCAGGTCTTCAAACCTCGTTCGGTAGTGCCTGCTCCACGTCACCGATTCCTCAGTCAAGAGGCGCAGCACGAGCCGGAGCGACTCAGCAAACTTTGGTCGGAGATCATCGAATGACTCGATGCCGAACGCATGGATCGTCTCCTCCGACGCCCCTCGGGCGAACGTTACCTCGGCCCGACCATTGGTGAGGATGTCGAGCAGGGCGAGTTGTTCGGCGAAGCGCACGGGGTCGAGATTCGCGAGCAACGAAACGGAGGTGCCGAGCAGGATCTTCGAGGTGCGCGCCGCCATGTTTGCGAGCGCCAACTCGGGAGCCGGCATGATGTAGTTGCTGAAGTGATGTTCGCCGAGGCCGAACGAGTGAAAACCTGCTTGTTCGGCCAATACAGCCTGTTCGACGAGTTCGTGAATACGTTGGGACTGGCTCGATTTCACGCCCAAGACAGGGTCGACGAGATGGTCGGCGAGGCTGATCAAGCCGTAGGCTGTCACGTCGAGTTGCTACTTCCCCGCCGGTCCTGGCCAGACAAGGTCGGTGCCGTCGTAGAGGCCGTCAGCGATGGAAGGGTCGAGCATCGCTTCCCAATCGGGCATCGATTCGAGGATTCCGTTTTCGACCATCAGTTGAACCTCTGAGCCAATCAGCGCGCTGTCGATCGTGCCCAATCCGACGCCCTCGGGCTGGGCATCACGAATCAATGCGCTTTCCGTTGTCCAGCGGGGGCCCTCCGTCACCTCGGTGTAGAAGGCAAAGTCAGTCGTAGCGAGTTTTGACACAGCGAGTGCCACTGCTTCGTCGGGCGAGGCCAACGCATCTTGCATCCCCCGGAACGACGCCCGAAGAAAGTCTTCGACTACTCCGGGGTTGGCATCCAGGAATGATTGTGTGGTGACGAGGTAGCCGAACGATCCTGGGATATCGAAGTCGCTCGGCGAGAACAAGCGGTACGCGATGCCAGCGGCATCCATCACGAATGGCTCGTTGTTGGAGTACACAGGCAAGGCATCGAGGCCGATGTTGAAGCCCTCGTTTACCGGGTCGAAGCCCACTTGGACTTCGTCGAACGACCCTCGCGGGGCACCCTCTGCGGCCATCATGTTCTGGATCGATGTTGGGATGTTGAACTTCACGCCGACGGTGCCACCTTGGAGTTCGGCGATGGTTTGTGCCCCATCGGCTGGCACGGCAAGCGCTTCGATTGGGACCCGCCCGTAGTGGGCGATGACGACCATGCCGGCATCAGCGTTTAGGTTCGCGCTGAGGACGTCAGTGATGTTGCCGACGTTGGCGATCTGGATCTCACCGCTGGCCAAGAGCCCGGCGTTGGTACCAGTGTCGGATGGGATGAGCTCGACGGTGAGACACTCGTCGGCGAAGTAGCCCTTTTCTTCCGCCATCAAGACATCGACGATGCCAGCGTCGGCGGCGAAGGTGAACCCGGAGGCGTATTTGATTGTGCCGGCCGCCGTATTGGTGGCGCATCGGTCGCCGCCTGCGGCTGTGCTAGTGGCGTCGCTGGAGCATGCTGCGGCCAGCAAGGCGACGGCGAGAACTGTTCGGATAGTAGTTGTTCGGAACATTGTTGGCCTTGTCATTGAGAGATCTGGGACGAATGCCAACGAAGCATTCGCCGCTCGACGGCAGATACCGCCGCGGTGGTCAGGACACCCAAGAATGCGGTGCAGAATACAGCCGCCCAGGCCTGGTTCACATTCTTGCTGCCCGACCAGGCGACTCGAAACACATTGCCGAGCCCGGCAGTCGAGATACCGGTGAGTTCGGCAATAACGGCGCCGAGCAGGGTGAGCGTGAGCGCGATTTTGGCCACACTGAAGATGGACGGTAAGGCGTAGGGCACCCGGAGGTGACGAAGGATCTCCCACGACGTGGCGTTGACCGATCGAGCAACCTCGAGCGTTGTGGGGTCGACCGAGCGGAGCCCGGTGAACGTGGCCGAGGTCAACGGCACGAAGGCACAAGGGACGCCACGACGATTTTCGGCCAGTAGGAGAGTCCAGCCAACTGGCGAGGATCGGCGAGTACAACCACCGGTGTGGCCCGGATCATGATGGCACGGGCCACCCCGCACGTTCGATCGTCGATGACATCACCATGAGCGTCGCGACCAGTGATGCGAGCACAAGCGCGATTATCAGGCCGCCGGTCGCTTCTCCGAGCGAAACGAGGGCATGGCCGGCGTAGAAATCGACGTTGGTAACGACCTCGCCCACGACCAGTGAAGGGCGTGGCAGGACGATTGGACGGACGTCGAACACGCGAACGTATAACTCCCATATGCCGAAGAACAGGGCGATGCCGCTGAGCGGGATGAGGCGGTCGCGAAGCGAGATCATTGGTGATCGGCGGCCCGGAACAGGGCGGCTCGAAGCTCGGCCGCGTAGTGGTGGAATTCGCTTGAATCTTCGATGCCGAGCGTGCGGGGTCGATCGAGTTCGATCCGAACGTCGGCGACAATGGCGGCCGGCTGCCCCGAGCACGACGACTCGGTCGGACAACACCACGGCTTCGTCGATGTTGTGGGTAACGAACAGAACAGTCGCTTCGGTATCGCGCCAGAGGTTGAGCAGGAGATAGCGCATGTCGCTGCGCGTGATCTCGTCGAGGGCCGAGAATGGCTCGTCCATCAGCAGCATGGGTGGTCGGAGGGCGAACGCCCGAGCCAGCGAAACACGCTGTTGCATACCGCCAGACAGTTCAGCTGGCAACGAGGACGCTACCGGGGTGAGGCCGACGTCGGAAATTGTCTGTGCGACGGACGTTCGGTCGGGCCCACCGGTGCTTCGCAGTGACTGCAGAAAGCCCACATTCTCGGTCACGGTTTTCCAGGGAAGGAGCGCAGGCGTCTGAGGCACGAACCCGAAATGCTTGCGGTCACGGGCCTCAGTCGGCGTTTCCCCGTTGATCGTGATGTCGCCCGCATCGGCCTCGAGTAAGCCGCCGACGAGGCGAAGCAGTGTCGATTTGCCGCATCCGCTTGGTCCGAGGATGCTGACAAACTCGCCCGCAGCAATGCTGAGCTGCAAGTCATCGAACACCGTGTGGATCGCGCCGTTCCGGCTAAATGTCTTGCGCAGGCCAGCGACGTGCAGCGTGGTTGGCTCGGTACTCATTGAGCTGCGACTCCTTCCGAGCCAGACTGCACCCCACCGAGGGGAGCGGGGCGCTTGCGGGTGAAACTCCACACAGCAGCAGCAAGGGTATAGAGAACCACCGGCCAGAACCCAACCAGAGCGCCAAGCGTCTTACCGCGGCGCATCTCGACGGTGGCCTGAAGGACGTCGCGGGTGCCGATGTCGGATCGTTGCTGGACGTTGCCATTGGGGCTGATGATTGCGCTCAAACCGGTGGGTGCGGCCATCACAACCCATCGGTCGAACTCGAGCGCACGAAGCTGGTTGGACGCCACCTGCTGAGTATGGACCTGCGTGAGCCAGTACGACGAGCCGTTGGTCGGGTTCGTCAACAGCTCGGCGCCGTTCTCGATCGCGTCACGGGATCGATTCTCGAAGAACCCTTCCCACGAGATGGCGACGCCAACCTTGCCTACGGGGGTGTCGAGTACCGGCGGTGCGGTTCCCTGGATGACGTCCGCGGCGGGGATCTCCCCGCTGAACTTCTCGATGAGCGGCCGTAACGGCACAAATTCACCAAAGGGAACCGTACGCACCTTGTCGTACCGGTCTCGCGTTTGGCCGTCTGGCCACACGGCGGTTTGGAAGTTGACGGTTGCGGTGCGATCGTTGACGGGGAAGAACCAGCCAGGAAGGACGGTGGCCTGCCTTTCGATGGCGGTCCGGCTGACGATCTCTTCGGCCGTTTCCATCGCAAGATAGGGGCCGGATTGACCACGTTTTTCGGGCCAGAGGATGAGGTCGACCGGGCCGTCGATCTGCTTGGTCGCCTCCACGGTGCGGGCCAGCACAACCGGTTGCTGGTCGGCCGATGCCCGAGTCTGGGTCAGGCCGCCACTCTGCACGGCGGCGACCTCGGCTGTCCGGATGACGGTGCTGCGTGGATGCAGATAGGCCGCCCCCGTGATGGCAAGCGTGGCGGCGAGACCCACTAGGGCGGGTGTGGTCTCCCGTCCGGACGATGGCAGCGAGCGCCTGGCCGACGACGACAACGAGCACGATGATGAGGAGCGGTCCGGCGAGGCGAGCGACTTGACCGAGCGGTGTGTTGACCTGGCTCAGCCGATATTGGCGAGTGGAACACCGCCAAACGAAACTCCAACGGGCGAGTTCGCTACTGGCGATGGCGCCAGGAGGACCAGCCGACGGCCGGGCGTCGGCAGGGGTAAGTGCGGCCGCGACGCCGAAGTAACACAGGAAGAAGGCGGCAGCGATGAGGTAGCCCGGCGGTGTCAGCGCAAACATCCACAGCATTGCCGGAAAAGACCAGGCCGCTGAGACGAGCCACATCCGACGGAATCGGCGCCAGCGGCCCTCGACATCGATCAGGAAATCGACGATGGCGAAGCCAACAAACGCGAGTGGCCACCAGCCCCAAGGGGGCACCGAGCCAGCAATACAGATGCCGGCAAGAATCGCCCAGACGGAGACCGGAATCTTGCTCAAGCGACGATGCGCTCGACGAGTCGGCGGGCGCCGCCGATGCAGGCTGGGAGCCCGATGCCGTCGTATGCGGCCCCGACCAGATGGATCGAGGGGGCGGACGCCGACACGGCACGCATGATGGCATCGACACGCTCGGCGTGGCCGGGCGTGTATTGCGGCAGCGCGTCGAGCCATCGATGGACGCGGACGGCACTTGGTGGGCCGCTAATCGGGATGATGGCGCTGAGCTCGCCGAGCAGGGTTTCGATGAGTTCATCGTCGGTGAGTTCGATGGCTCGGGTATCGCCGTAGCGGCCAGACGTCATGCGGATCAACACCGTGCCTGGTCGCTTGTAGTGTTCCCATTTGGTGCTGAACCACGTGGCGGCGGTCATGATTCCGCCATCGACCACGGGGCAGAGGATGCCCGATGCATCGAGCTCTCGCTCGACCGAATCAATTGGTAGTTCGACTGTCACTTGGGCGACGCTGGCGTAATCGATCTGGCTGAGAAGGTCGGATGCGTCGGGAGCTCGGTCGGCCAGAAGGCGTGCGGCGGCCATCGCTGGCACGGAGACGATGACGTGATCGACGCTCAGTTGGTCGAGCGAGTGGATCGGGTGATTGAGATGGAGGGACTCGGGCGGCAGCGTCGCGACCAGTTCGTCGATGATCCGGGCGATACCGCCCGGGAGCCCGAAGAACACGGGTTCGTCGGCGCCAGCCGAACCGAGTGTGGCGCCAACCCTGGCTCGAGTCCGCTGGAGCGCCTCGAGGAACGAACCGCCTTCATGGGCAGCCGCAGCCAACTGAGGAGCCGCTGACGCCAGGCTGAGCCGATCGACGTCGGAGGCATTGATACCGGCGACCAAGGGGGCGATCAGTCGGTCGGTAATCTCGTCGCCGAGCCGGGCCCGACAGAACTCTCCGACGGATATGTCGCCCGCAAACGTGGTGGATGGCAGGGTGAAGTCCTCGGCCGCACGGGCCACGGCAGCGTCGGAGACGACGCCAGACTCAGCCAAGATAGTGAGATCAGTCGGAACCCCGAGGACCGTGCCGCCGGGAAGCGGGTGGAGGCTGCCGTTCCGATGGATGTAGGCCGGTACGGGCGACACGGGGCTCGTCAGCTCGGCTGCGAGGCCGAGGTCGACGCACAACTGCCGACCCTGCGGTACTCGGGCCAGGAAGGTGTCTGGCCCAGCATCGATAAGTCGGTCACCGACCATCGAGCTGTAGACCTTGCCACCCCAGCGGTCGCTCGCCTCGTAGACGTCGACCTTCCAACCAGCGCGGTGGAGGTCGAATGCGGCGACCAGACCGCTGATGCCGCCTCCGATGATTGCGGCGGTTCCCGGCGTCGTGCTCACGACTCGTGCACCAGGTCGACAATCCGCTTCAGCACGTCGGGATCGGCCGTTGGCAGAACCCCATGGCCAAGGTTGAAGATGTGCCCTGGATTGCCAGCGTTGTCGTCGAGAACTCGCCGCACTTCGCGCTCAATGACCGGCCATGGAGCAAAAACGAGGGCCGGATCGAGATTGCCTTGCAGCGCAACAGTGCCGCCGGTCCGATCGCGGGCGGTGGCAAGCGGGGTCCGCCAATCGACGCCAACGACCTCGGCCCCGGCCTCGGCAATGAGGGGGAGGAGCTCGCCGGTGTTGATGCCAAAGTGGATTCGCGGCACGTTGAGGTCTTTGGCCGCAGCCAGGATTCGGCTGCTGTGGGGAAGCACAAACTCTCGGTAGTGCTCGGGCCGGAGAGCGCCAGCCCACGAGTCGAACAACTGGAAGGCCGATGCGCCGTGGGTGACCTGATTGGTCATGGTGGCGATGGCGTAGTCGCTGATGCGGTCGGCCAGCTTGTGCCACAGTTCGGGATCGCCGAACATCAGCGCTTTCACCTTGGCGTAGTCGCGAGATGGCTTGCCCTCGACGAGGTAGGACGCCATCGTGAATGGGCCGCCCGCGAACCCGATAAGTGGGATGTCGAGTTGGGCGACAAGATTGTCGACCGTCTGTGATTGGAACCAGAGGTCGGTTTCGATGTCGAGTGGCCGAAGCCGGTCGAGGTCGGCCGCTGAGGCGAATGGTTGATCGCAGACTGGGCCGATGCCGGGGGCGATGTCGATCCCGAAGCCGCTGGCCCAGACCGGAGTGATGATGTCGGAGAACAAGATGGCGGCGTCGACGCCGTAGCGGCGGACCGGTTGCATGGTGATCTCGGTGCCGCGATCGGGGTCTTTGATGGCGTCAAGAATGGTGCCGTCGCCCCGGACCGCCTTGTATTCAGGTAGCGACCGTCCGGCTTGGCGCATGAACCAGACGGGCGTCGTATCGTGCGGCTTTTGAAGGGCAGCGGCGATGAATGGGGAGTCTGCGAAGCGGCTAGTCACCCCCTGGAATGTACCGCCGACCCGGCCGACTTCGGAATTGTGGCTGGTTGGGGTGTCTCGTGTCTCGCTGCCCCTTGTTCGGACTAGCCTGGTACTCCCGTTTTTACCTGGAGGAACGTGACCAGTTCTGATCCTGAGCTTGAAGCCGAACAGGCACATCTCGACCGCGCCCATGTGCGGCTCGAACAAAGCCGCTCCGAAGCGCTGAGCATGCAATCCATGGTCGAAGTTGGCCAGGGTGGTACGAATCAGGCGAGGTACGAGCGCGAGGTTATTCTCGGGAAAGTCGCCACCAGGCTCGCCCATCTCGACATCGGTGAACGCTCGCTTGCCTTCGGTCGAATCGACCTGGACAGCGAGGCGGGTGGCGGGAGTTTTCACATCGGCCGCATCGCCATTTCGGACCACGACCAAACCCCGCTCATTGTCGACTGGCGCGCGCCAATCGCCGAGGCGTTCTATCGAGCAACCGGTCGCGACGCCCAAGGACTGGTGCGACGACGTCATTTCATCAGTCGGGGACGCAAGCTACTCGGCCTCGAAGACGAGTTTTTTGGTGAAAGTGCCGGTCAGTCGGTCGCAACGGTCGATGGGCGTGAGCTTCGGGGTAAGGCGCGCTGGTGGCCGCGCTCGAGGACCGGCCGAACGGGTCAACTAGGCGACATCGTTGGCACCATCCAGGGCGAGCAAGACGAAATCATCCGAGCGCCGATGCCAGGCGTGATGGTGGTGCAAGGCGGACCAGGAACCGGCAAGACGGTTGTCGCGCTCCACCGGGCGGCCTATCTGCTGTACACCAACCGATTCCCGCTCGAAGGGCAAGGCGTGCTTGTCGTCGGCCCAAACCGGCTCTTCCTCCGCTATATCGAACAGGTCCTCCCGTCACTCGGCGAGGCCGGTGTCGAGATGGCCGTTCTCGCCGATCTCGTGCAGCGAGTCCGTGTCACTGGTCGTGACGACCAGCTTGCGGCCCGAGCCAAGGGCGACCTTCGAATCGTCAATGTGGTTCGGCGAGCGATCAAGGATCGTGAACGGCCGCTCCACCGCGACCTCGTCGTAGGCGTTGGTATTCGCAAACTGCGGGTGCATCGAGCCGACACGGTCCCGATCATTCGTGAGGCGCAGCGACGGTTCCGCTACCACAACGCCGGCCGCCGGTTTGTCGCCAACGAGCTCATTCGACTGCTCGTCGAGAGTCATCCCGACGATGTTGAGTTTGCCGCTGTGCGCGATCAGGTCACCGGAACCGATGAATTCAAGGAAGCGATGCTGTGGATGTGGCCTGGTCTCACTCCAGCTCAGCTCTTACACGACCTCTATGGCTCACGACAGCTTTTGGCCAGCGCCGGCAAGGCGTTTAGCGATCGTGATATCGAGTCGCTGTATCGGCCGTGGCATCCGGCTGGCGATGCATCGAAGGTCGTGTGGACCGTCGACGACGTGCCGGTGCTCGACGAGGCATGGGAGCACCTCGGCCCGCTCACGAAGGCCGACGATACGGTCAGGACCTACGGGCACATCCTCGTTGATGAGGCGCAAGATCTTTCGCCAATGCAGCTGCGAATGCTGACCCGTCGTTCACTCAATGGTTCCATGACGATCGTCGGTGATATCGCTCAGTCGACCGGTGCCTGGGCGCACTCCGACTGGGACGAGGTGCTGCAGCACTTGCCGAACAAGAAGCCGTCGAGCCGTCGCTATCTCACCGTCGGTTACCGAATCCCCGGTCCGGCCATGAAGCTGGCCAGCAAGGTGCTCGCCGTTGCGGCGCCCCAACTCGATCCGCCCGTGGCCGTTCGCCAAGATGGTGATGAGCCTCGCTTCGTCGCAACGTCGGCCGACCAGCTCGTTGACACGGTGGTAGCTGAGGCGCAGGCCGAATCAGTCGCAACCCAAGATGGCAATGTGGCGGTCATCGCCCCCAACTCGATCTACGAGTCAATTGTCAACGGCTTTGCGCGGGCAGGTATCACTGTTGGGCACGCGCCCCGCGATGGTCTCGACCAGTCAATCACCGTGGTACCCGTTGGTCTGGTGAAAGGCCTTGAGGTCGACTCGGCCATCGTGGTTGAGCCCGCCGCAATCTTGCGAGACGAGCCACAAGGGACCAGGTCGCTTTATGTTGCGGTTACCCGGGCCACGAAACGGCTTGCCATTGTCAGCGCCGAACCGCTCCCCGATTTTCTCGTTGCCAACGAAACTGGCGAGGATGGCGAGGTCGGCGCCGACCGGGTGGCCCTAGAGGCAGCGTCAGGAGAGATGTCCGGCCCCGACCAACAGTCGTTGTTCTAGCCGTCGATCTCGGTCGAGCCAGGTGGAGGCGGCGTCGCCCCAGATACGGGCGCATGCCACTGCTGGTCAATCGATGGCGACTGTTTCGCTGGCGCTGGCGGACGATTGGCGCGGCGGCGCCGGAGGGAGCGTGCGGCGTAGGCGCCGAGGGCGATGATTGGGGTCCACGGCGCCAGCCAGGCGAGCGAGATACCCATGAGTCGCACGACATACCAGAGCAGGTCGAGACCGTTCGCGAACGCTCGCCGAATGGTGGGGAGGTCGTCGTCGTCCACGACCGGCTCGGCCGGGAGACTGTCGGGATCAATAGTGAGGTACACGCTAATCGTGGCCATCGATACGGAGGACTCCTGTGAGCGGAGCTGGGCCTTCAACACCTCGACCGCCTCCTCGCGTTGAGCGATTTCGTTCTCCGCCGTGACAAGGTCGGTGACGTTCTTGGCTGCGTCGAAGAGCTCTCGTGTGCGGGCGAGGCTCGCTTCGGCAGTGTCGAGTCGCGCCTGGAGATCGATGATTTGTGTGGTTCGGTCCTCTGAGGTGATCCACTGCGAATCGAGCACGCCAAGTTCGCCGAACGCTCGAAGCACCGAATCGAACGTGTCGCTGGGGACCTTGAACGTCAGCTCAGAGGAGTATTGACTCGTCTGTTCCTGAGCCACAAAGCCATCGGCCCTGGTGGCGATGGCAGTCGCCTCGGCGATCGAGGCGCTGAGATCTTCGACCAGTACGTTGACCGCCGCTGTTCGGGCGATCAGGCGCCCTGCTGTTGCCGTTTGGTCGGTGGTGCTACTGGCCGCTGTTTCGCCCGAAACCCCAGCGGCACTCGCTTCGGCGGGCGCCACGCTGGCCGAGTCGTAGTTCTCCAGCGAGGACGTTGCGCTATCTGAGTCCGAGCCGCAGGACGCAAGTACAACCATGCTCAGCGCCGCCGCTGCGATGGTCCGTGAGTATCTCATGTTGATCCTTCCGCTGCTGTCAACCCGTGAACGCTATACGACGGACCGAACAACGCCGGGGTTCCCGATGAGTGTGACGATCGGGTGACGAAAGGGCTTTGCCCCTAGAAGAGGCCCGTCACCCAGTTCTTGATCTCGCTACCCCACAGGAGGCTGACGGTGGTGGCAACAACGAACATCGCCACGTACAGCGCAATGGTCTTGGGCGGAATCTTGCCGTCTTCAGGAACGCCGGGCATGCGCTTGCGGACCGCTTGAAGCAGGCGCTCAGCCCACACGAACTCGGTTGCCAGCAGCGAGGCCCGCCGCCACGATCACCCAGCCAGGTCCCGGAAGCGGCATCAGAATGATGCCTAGAATCACGAGTGCGAATCCGCCGATGATTTTGGCAAGTCGAATGACAATATGTGCCTTGGCTTCTTCAACCGTGGCTTCGCGTACGCCGGTCTCGAACTCAGCTTCGATTGCCGCCTCTTTGACGGCCTCGATGAAGTCGCGGATTTCGTGCTTTTCGTCGGCCACTAGGTGCCAGCCAATTCGGCGACGACAGGGGCAAACTGTTCCATCTCGTCGGGCCCGATGCCGATGTAGCTGAAACCGAGCGTCTCGCGCCGCTCGACGATGTCGGCCGCCATTTGCGACGGCGTGCCAACGAGGCAGAGAGGTGAGGCCATTGCTTGGTCGGCAGTGAGGCCCATGCCACCGCCCATCGCCTCTGCGGTGCCGACACGATCGTCGGTGAACACGACGAAGAACGCTCGAACGTTGAGCTCGATGTCGTCGAACCGATCACCTGCACCTTCCTTCACCCAAGAGATCTTCTCGACGAATCGCTCGTGCAGTGCGTCGTTGATGGTCGAGGCGTCGATTGCCCCCGACTTGAGATTGGGGTTCACCCCGACGATGTCAGCGTGCTCCCCTGCGAGGCGCAGCATGCGCGGACCGCCACCGCCGTCGATAGCGCACGATCACCCGCTCCAGCTGCTCCCACGTTGTCAGCCGGTCTCGAATCACCTGGTCGATGAGGTCATGGAGCGATCGCTCGGAGATCAGGTAGGCCAGTGAAATGACCGCCAGCTCAAGCGATGCGGTCGGAATGCCTCGCCGCTCGACGAGCGGGAGTTGCCCCAGCGCCGCGATCGACCTCACCTCCACACCAATTGTCTCGTGCAGTTGGCTGGCCGTCGCCACTACTGGCGTTTGGGGGAACGGCCGAAGACCCCACAGTGCCAACGCGGACGGCCCCCATGCCGCTGCCTCGCATCCCATAGCGGCTGCGGCAAGCCGCGTCAGCGGATCGTTAGCTGCCTCAGCCAACACATACACACCTAGTCCTGGCCCGACCAACCATTGTCGACGCTCGACTCGCCGGCCGATCTGACGTGGGTTTAATCCGCCCGCCAATGCGTCCGTCCGACGTACTACGCCGTGCTGGTTCTCGATCGCATTGGCCTCGATGGCCGCTCTTTTCTGGTCCACTGCACACTCACTTCCACAAGACTGTCCTGTGGGAGCAGAGCTCCGAGCGGTAGTGCGGCGAACTGGACGGTGTAAACACCCCTCTACTGGGGTGTTTACACCGTCCAGTTCATCAGCGTGCGGGTGGGGAGTAGATTGGCTCGATGGGTATGGAGCCGGATCAATCTGTATTTAGCGGATTTAGCCCCGCTGCATCGGCCTGGTTCCAAACCAACTTCGTCGAGCCGACGCCGCCCCAGGTGAAAGGGTGGCCGCGTATCGCCGCCGGTGAACACACCCTGATTCTGGCCCCGACTGGCTCGGGTAAGACGCTCAGCGCGTTCTTCTGGGGCATCGACCAGATCACGCGGACCCCGCCACCAGCTGACAAAAACAAGCGAACGCGAATCCTCTACATCTCGCCGCTTCGTGCCCTCGCCGTCGATGTCGAGAAGAATCTCCGCGGACCACTCCAGGGTGTCCGGCTTGCGGCGGAGCGACTCGACGAACCGTTCTACGAGCCACAAGTCGCCATCCGGACGGGCGACACACCGGCCGACGATCGACGCAAGCTCGCTCGTAACCCGCCCGACCTACTCATCACGACTCCCGAGTCGCTCTACCTCATGCTCACCTCCAAGGTGCGCGAGACGCTGGCTGGTGTCGAGACCATCATCATCGATGAGATTCACGCACTCGCCGCTACCAAGCGGGGCGCCCACATGGCGCTGTCCCTATAGCGACTCGATCAAATCACCGAGCGCCCGGCCCAACGCATCGGCCTGTCGGCGACACAGCGCCCGCTCGAGGAGATCGCCCGATTTCTCGGTGGCTATGCCAACGGAGCGCCTCGACCCGTGAGCGTTGTCGATACCGGTGTTCGCAAGGCGCTCGACATCGAAGTTGTCGTGCCGATCGAGGACATGGGCCGACTCGGTGAGGTGCTGCGCCCTGACGAGGACGATCCGGCCGAAGCAGTATCGGCGGGGACAAAGCGAAGCATCTGGCCATCGATGCATCCTGCGCTCCTCGAGCTCATCCACGAACATCGTTCGACGATTATTTTCGTCAACGCCCGGCGCCTCGCCGAACGGCTGGCGACCCGCCTGAACGAGCTGGCCGATGATGCAGAGTCAAATCGTGGTGCCGAGGCCGAGGGATCGACGCCACTGGCTGGTCGAGAACTCGTCAAGGCACATCACGGCTCATTGTCACGAGAACAACGACTGCAGATCGAGGACGAACTGAAACGCGGCGTCCTGAAAGGGATCGTGGCGACCTCCTCGCTGGAACTCGGCATCGACATGGGGGCGGTCGACCTGGTGATCCAGGTCGAGTCGCCCGGCGCGGTGAGCCGCGGCTTACAACGAATCGGACGAGCCGGTCATCAAGTCGGGGCGCCCAGTGTGGGGAAGGTGTTTCCGAAGCACCGGGCGGACCTGGTCGAGGCAGCCGTCGTTGTCGAACGCATGCATGCCGGCTTGATTGAAGAAACGCGTTACCCGCGCAATCCCCTCGACGTGCTGGCTCAGCAAATCGTTGCGGCCACGGCGATGGATGACTGGCTGGTCAGTGATCTCAAGACTCTTGTCATGGGGGCTGCCAATTTCTCGGATATCTCCGACGACTCTTTCTCGAACGTGCTCGATTTGCTGGCCGGGCGCTACCCATCTGACGAGTTCGCCGAGCTCAGACCCCGTGTCAACTGGGATCGGGTTGCAGGCATCGTCCGCGGTCGCCCGGGAGCGCAACGTCTGGCCGTTACCAGCGGCGGCACGATCCCCGACCGCGGGCTCTATGGCGTCTTCCTCCCCGATGGCACCCGAGTGGGTGAGCTCGACGAAGAGATGGTCTATGAGTCAAGGGTTGGCGAGACCTTCCTTCTCGGCGCGAGCACCTGGCGAATTGACGACATCACCCACGAACGGGTCGTCGTCACGCCGGCGCCGGGACAGCCGGGGAAGATGCCGTTTTGGCATGGTGATGGGCCTGGTCGTCCGCTCGAACTCGGTCGGGCGATTGGTACCTTCCTCGCGATCTCGAGATTCCAGGCCGACGCACTCGTCCGGCTGCAGGAACGTAACACCCCGACCGACTCGCGGCGGAGAACCTCATGCTGTTCCTCGATGAGCAGATGGACACAGCGGGCCACATTCCTGACGACCGAACCATTGTTGTCGAGCGATTCCGGGACGAGATCGCGCGACTGGCGCAGTATCCCCACACCCTTTGGTGCTCAGGTCCACAAGCTTTGGGGATGGCGTTGCAAATGTAATTGCTGGGAGCAGTGGGGCTGGAGCTGATGTGGAGTGACGACGGCATTGTCATTCGGCTTCCGAAGCAATCGACCGCCTGACCGACGAGCTTCTCATCGACCCCGATGACCTCGACAGCCTCTGATCAGCCGATTGCCGTCGACGGCGATGTCTGCGCCGAGATTTCGTGAGTGTTCGGCCCGTTTTTGCTGCCTCGCCGGCGCCCTGACCGGCGGACACCCTCAGGCAACAACGACGGAAGGCGGCCGACCTACTCGCGGTTGCGGCCAACTATCCGACGTTCCCGCTGCTGCTCGAAACCACTGCAGTGCATCAACGACGATCGACGTACCAGCGTTGCGTTCGGTGCTGGGCGAACTCCGAAGTCGCAAGATGCGTGTCGTGACGGTCGACACCGAAGTCGCGCTCGCCGTTCGCTCAGTCGCTCGCGTTTGGCTGGATTGCCCAGTACATGTATGAAGGTGACGCGCCGCTAGCCGAACGCCGCCGAGCGGCCGCACTCTCTACCCTGGACCGGAGAACCTCCGCGACCTCCTTGGGCCGAAGAACTGCGTGAGCTACTCGACCCTGAGGTTTTGGCACAACTTGAGTCAGAACTACAACGCCTGGCTCCGACATGGAAGGCAAACTCTGTCGACGGCGTAGAAGATCTGTTGCGTTGGCTTGGACCTCTGTCGCGTGACGACATCGATGCTCGGTCCGAAGACGTTTCCGTGAATGCCGTTGCGCAGCTCGTCGAGGAACGTCGCGTCATCGAGGTCGTCGTGGCGGGCGAGCGGCGGTTTGCATCAGCAGAAGACGCGGCCCGACTACGAGATGCCCTCGGCGTGTCGCTCCCTCCTGGCCTACCCGCGGCTTTCATCGAACCTGTCAGCGATCCGCTCGGTGATCTTCTCCACCGCTATGCCCGCACCCATGGGCCGTTCTTGACGTCTGAGGTCGCGCATTCGCTCGGGCTCGATAATGATCGCGCGGCGGCTGGACTGGCCGAACTCGAACGGCGAGGCCGCTTGGTACGCGGAGAATTTCGACCAGAGGGAGTCGAGCGAGAATGGTGTCACAACGATGTGCTTCGTGTCTTGCGACGCCGCTCGTTGGCGGCGCTTCGAGCGGAAGTCGAGCCAGTCGAACAAGACGTCCTTGCCCGCTTCCAGGCGGACTGGCAACTTGTTGGTTCCAACCGACGCGGCGTCGATGGACTAGCCGACGTCATCGGGCTCCTCCAGGGGGCATCGTTGCCCGCCTCGGCGCTTGAGCGTGACATCCTCCCAGCGCGAATGGCCAACTACGCGCCGGCCGACCTCGACACGCTGCTGACAGCTGGCGAGCTGATCTGGATTGGAGCCGGAGCCGTTGGTACCGGCGATGGCCGTATCCGTTTGCTCTGGCGTGATCAGGCGCACGTCTTCTTGCCGCAGACCGTTGCTGGCCCGCAAGGCGCTGTCCACGATGCCATCCGATCGTGTCTGACACAGCGAGGCGCAGTGTTTTGGGCCGATCTCGTCGCGGCTGCGTCGGACGCAGGTGAGCCGTATGACGACATAACCGTCCTTACCGCGTTGTGGGATCTGGTGTGGGCTGGTGAAGTGACGAACGATGCGTTGACACCGTTGCGGGCCGTTGTCTCGGGTGCCGTCCCGACCGCATCTGGTCGGGCGATGCGCTCCAGTCGCCGTCCGGCGTTGCGAAGCTTGTCGCGAGTCGGGCCACCCGCGGGACGGTCGCTGGTCGCTCGTCGCCACTCCTGGAGCCGCAGCCGACGCCGACCGAACGTTCGACAGCGTCAGCGCTGCAATTCCTCGAGCGCTACGGCGTCGTGACCCGCGAGATGGCGTCGCTGAGGGCGCCGAGGGGGATTCGCCGGTGTCTATCCCGTGCTCAAGGCATTGGAGGAACGTGGGCAGATCAGGCGCGGCTACTTCATCACCGGCCTCGGCGCCGCTCAGTTTGCCTTGCCTGGTGCGGTCGATCGACTCCGCGACCTTCGGCCCCGGCCCGACCATGTGGCCGGCGACGCGATTGTCTTGTCGGCAGTCGATCCGGCCCAGCCCTATGGTGCGGCGCTGCCGTGGCCCACGAACGAGGGCCGCCCATCTCGCTCGGCGGGAGCCTACGTGGTGCTTCGTGACGGCGAGGCGCTGGCCTTTCTCGAGCGAGGCGGCAAGAGCGTCGTCCTCTTCCCCGCCGCTGACGCTGACGACTCGTGGGCCGATGCGCTGGCCTCGTTGGCGCGCAGCGGTCGGATCAAGGGCATCGAGGTGCAGAAGATCAACGGTGCGCCAGCAGCAGAGCGCCCCGACGCCAAAGCATCGCTGCTTGGCGCCGGATTCAAGCCTGGGTACAAAGGCCCGACCCTGCGTCGCTAGCCGACCGACCCCTTGTACTGGCCGACCCCCTTGTACTGGCAGACCGAGCCAGTCAGTGATGACCGGCTCGGTCTGCCAGTTGGGAAAGGGAGGGGAGTGGGAAAGGGGGGCGAGGGTTACTCGGTGGCGATGGCGTCGAGGACGTTCATCGCTGCCGCCTTGCGGGCTGGCCAGATTGCCGCCAACACGCCAACCAGGGCCGCCAACAAGACCACGATGAGTAGCGACAACCACGGCACAGTGAAGGCGATCGTCCCCTGATCACGCAGCGCCAAGACGATCGAGTAGCCCAAGAAGAGTCCGAGCACGACGCCCAACAGGGCGCCGAACACGGCCGTGATGATGGACTCCCACCGAATTGTCGACCGCAGCTGCGACCGGGTCATGCCAACGGCACGCATCAAGCCAATTTCTCGCGTTCGCTCGAGTACCGAGAGCCGCAGCGTATTCATGATGCCGAAGGCCGCAATGATGATGGCCATGACGAGCATCACGTAGAACAATCCGAGGATCTGGTTGAGCTGGGCGCCTTGTTCTTTGATGTAGGTCTCGCGGTCTTGAAGGTCGGCGTTGGGATAGGTCGCCGCAATTGCCTCGAGCGCAGGCTTCGTTTCGGCCGCCGTCACCCCGCTCTTCAACTGCACAAAGGCCTGCGAATACAGTCTTTCGGCCCCGGCCACGTTGTAGTCCGTGGTGTTGACGATGAAGTTACCCGGGTAAGCCGCCTCGGTATAGAGGCCCGCGACGGTCAGCGTGAGTTGGCCGGAGCTGGGGAACTTGGCCGTGACCGTATCGCCGATCGTGAGGCCGAGATCCTCGGCTTTGTTCTCGAGGAGGAAGATGGAACCGGGGCGGAGATCGGCTGGTGAACCAGCGATGAGTCCGACGTCGATGAAATCAAACGTGACCGTCGGGTCGAAGACGGCGAAAAAGTCGCCCTTACCGTCGATCTCGCCCAGACCAATTTGGAAGCCCGCGGCCTTGTCAACGCCGGGCACCGCGGCGAGTTCATCGACGACGGTTGGACTCAAGCCGCTTTGGGGCCCAAACGAGCCGCTATCAAGCACGAAGTCACCGACAAAAGACTCGCCGATGGTGTTTTCGATTGAGGTCTTCGTCGAGGCGGTCAGCACCGTGACGCCGGCGACCAGCGCCACGCCGATAGTGAGCGCCGATGCAGTGCGAGCCGTTCGTTTCGGATTGCGCAGCGTGTTTTCGCGAGCCATAGTGCCAGTGACACCGCGGAATTTGGCCACGGGCAGACTGATCAGGCCCGTCACCGGCTTGGCGATGGCTGGGCCCAAAATAAAGACCCCGATGAACAAGATGGCGGCCCCGATTGCGGCAAAGACGAGCTTGGGGATGAGCAGGCCATAGAGCAGCGTGCCTGCACCGATGGCGAGGACAAGAAGGCCAGCGAGGAATCGGGTTCGGTTCCGCTGCCATGGCTCGGCTGCAGCCTGGCGGAGAGCCTCGATTGGGGCGATGCGCGACGCCCGCCACGCGGGCAGAACCGCGGCGAGGACCGTGACAACGACACCGACGAGCAGGCTTACGACGACGGTGCGGGTCTGCAACAAGATGCCGCCACCGGGGAGTTCGAGCCCGATCGCCGAGAGCATTGCCCGAAGGCCGTATGAGAGCAGAATGCCGAAGACCAGGCCGAGGATCGAACCGACAATGCCGATCACGAAGGACTCGGCCAGGACAGATCGCAACACCTGTGATCGGGTAGCGCCAATGGCTCGTAACAAGGCCAGCTCGCGCGATCGTTGGGCCACCAGGATGGCAAACGTGTTGGTAATCACGAAGGCGGAGACGAAGAGTGCGATCATGGCGAAGGCCAAGAGGAAACCGTTGAAGAAGCTCAGTGCCTGCGCGATGCTGCTCTGTGCTTCTTCGGTCGCCGCGGTACCAGTGATCGCTTCAGTGCCAGTCGGCAACGCGGCGTTGAGTCGGGCCGCCATCTCTTCCTGAGAGATGCCGTCGCTGGCTCGAACCGAGATGGCGTCGAGCTTGCCGCCGGCGTCGAGCACCGATTGGGCTGTCGGCAGGTCGAACAAGGCGGCCGTCGCGCCACCAGCTGAACCCGAGTCGCCAAACTTGGCCACGCCGACGATGGTGAAATCGTTTGCCCCCGACGTCGAGATGATGCGAACGCTGTCGCCGACGGACTTCTGTGCTGCTTCGGCCGTTGTCTGGTCGAGAACGACCTCGGTGGCCCCACTTGGCGGTCGGCCCTCAGAGATGGTGTACGAATTCAGCTCAGTGTCGTCGCTCCAGGAGAACCCAAACGTCGGTGGACCCTGTCCTGGGTTGCCGACCGGTTCGCCATCGGCCCCAATGACTTGGGCGAAACCTTGCACGAAACCGTCGGCGGCGGCCACGCCGTCGACCGCCCGAACCTCGGCCAGCACCGACTCGTCAATGCGGCTGCGGACCTCGTTGCCAAAGCCGGCGTCGATGGTCTCGGTTGATCGGACTTGGGCGTCAGTGTTTTCGAAACGTCGGAGAACAACTGGTCGAAAGCGGCCTGGGTCGTGTCGGTCAGAATGAGTGTGCGGCGAGGAGCACGATGCCGAGAACGACGGCGAACGCCGTGGCAATAACGCGGCCCTTGTTTGAGAGAATCGATCGGAGGGTTGCTTTCAGCATCAGTCGCCCAGTGCCTTCATGTAGTCGAAGACGGAGTCGGCGGTCGGGTCCATCATCTCGTCCCGGACCTCGCCGTCGGTCAAGAACACCACGCGATCGGCGTATGACGCTGAGACGGGGTCGTGGGTGACCATGACGATGGTCTGCCCAAGGTCGTCGACGGCCGACTTCATGAACGTAAGAATCTCGGCCGAGGTCTTCTAGTCGAGGTTGCCCGTTGGCTCATCACCGAAGATGATTGCTGGTCGACTGGCAAGTGCCCGGGCGACGGCCACACGCGCTGTTGTTGGCCGCGAGCTCACTCGGGCGATGCCGGATGCGGTCACCGAGGCCAACCGTGGCGATGACTTGATCGATCCAGCTGCGATCGAGTTTCGCCCCGGCCAATGACATGGGGAGCTCGATGTTTTCGAGTGCGGTAAGTGTCGGGATCAGGTTGAACGCCTGAAAGATGAAGCCGATCTTTTCTCGCCGCAGGAGCGTCAGGTCTTTGTCGCTGAGTCCGTTGAAGCTCGACGTCGCCAATCGAGACCTCACCACTGGTAGGCCGATCGAGACCGGCCATGCACTGCATCAGTGTCGACTTGCCCGAGCCAGACGGTCCCATGATGGCGGTGAACTTGCCGGTCTGGAACGCGATATCGACCCCACGAAGCGCGTGGACCTCAGTCTCGCCCATGCCATAGGTCTTCGTTGCGGCGACGGCTCGGGCGGCGACGGCAGTCCCAAGCTGGTCTGTGCTGGTCATGATGATCTCCTCGTTGTGTTGCAGTAATTGCGTGGGCGCTAGCGGAACCACACGGTGGCGTTCGGCGCGAGCACATCAGTTGCATCGTTCCGATCGCTGGATAGGACGACGCTAATCGCGGGCGGAAGCTGAATTGGTGTCAACCCTAGATTGATCCAACACCGAGCGCCCGAGCCGCGGGTGAACCCGATGACGCCAGGAGGCGTCTGATCCCAGGTGAGGGATTCGTCGCCGACGAAGTTGGCTCGCCGAGCAGCGATGGCGGCTTTGTAGAGATTGAGGGTCGAGTCGGGGCTGCTGGCTTGGGCCGCTGCGCTGGCTGGTCCGAACCAGTCTGGTTGCGGTAGCCAGCTCGGGCCTGGGCCAAATCCGTATGACGGGCCGCTTTCTTCCCATGGAAGGGGCACGCGGCAGCCGTCGCGACCCTTCGCCGTGTGGTTCGACTGCTCCCAGACTGGGTCGTCGAGCACATCGAGCGGAAGGTCCCACACTTCGGCCAGGCCAAGCTCTTCGCCCTGGTAGAGGTATGTTGATCCC
>JAWKIN010000005.1:0-154017 GCA_041394345.1 Acidimicrobiales bacterium
GCACGTCGATCGAATGGTGAAGTTGCTTGAGGATCGAGGTGTAGTGGAAGTCGTGCGGATCAACTCGGAGGAGTACCCAAGCCAAGCCCGCTTTTCGATCCGACTTGGATCCGCCACTAGCACCGGTCAGCTTCTGTTGGAGGCATCCAACCGAACCATTGAGCTGGATCGTCTCACATCGGTCTGGTTCCGGCACCCGTCGCCCCCCTTTGTGCCAGACCTTGCTGATGAACGCGACCGGCGTTTCGCCGTTGCGCAAGCAAAGGAATCGCTCGTTGGGTTCCTCCAAAGCCAGGACAATGTGCGTTGGATCAACTCGCCGTGGCAGGAGCGTGCAGCGGAGAACAAGCTTCGCCAGGCTGTTGTGGCGATGAGTGTCGGGTTGGCGGTCCCTGAGCACATCGTTACCAACGACCCGACAGTGGCGAAGGAGTTCATCACTGCTGAACCAACAATCTATAAGCCCCTCCTCCATGCGGCATTCACCGTTGACAGCGACGACACTTCGATGCGGACCGCTGCGACGATGGTGGTCACTGAGGAGCACCTGAGCCATTTGGACGGAGTTAGGTATTCGCCTGCTTTGTTCCAACGGTGGGTGGCGAAAGACAAGGAATATCGAGTCACCATTATCGACGGCCTGTGCTTCACCGCTCAGATCGATCCACACAGGTCCCAAGGTGGCGCTATTGACTGGCGCGAGTCCGAGGAACATGTACATCTCGAAGAGGGCTCGCTTCCCAAAGCAGTGCAAGACGCTGTCCTCGAGATGATGGCTGCTTTTGATCTATCCTACGCAGCCATCGATCTTATTCTTGGCACCGACGGCGTGTACTACTTTTTGGATCTTAATCCCTCCGGACAGTTCCTCTTCATCGAAGACGCGCTGCCAGCATTGCAAATGTCCGATGCTCTCTGCTCGGCCTTGGAAAACGCGTGACTGCGCCAACCCAGACCGGGCCGCCAGTCTGGAACCATGGGGCTGTATCTGAGGACCTGTCGGCTTGGGCACAACAGTGGCGAGCAGCGACCGGGCGATCTCCGCTAGTACTGGTCAGCCATGGACGACCCGAGTATGGGCTTGCACCGGCTGACGCCGCCGTGTGGTCATTCGTAGCGGAGCAGCTGCGATCTTGTCTTGGTGAGGGCGAGCATTTCGATTTCGTCGTCCGGATCCGAGGCGGAAACCTTGCCTATCTACGCGACGTTATCGAAGCCATCGCGCAAGACTCCACCCGCTCGATCCGCCGATCTGTGGTCCTTGACTGGGCAACCTCTGCTGGCGCGATTCTAGCGTTGGCGTGTGGGCAAGTAGCCATGAGCTCGAACTCCTACCTCAGCCCTATTGCACCACAGATCTCCCAAGGCCCAGAAGCATTCCCACCCGGTGCCGCAGACCTCGCCCGATTGATTGGCGACAACCCCTGGTTGGTGTCGTTCTCGATGGCAGAGATACGGCCACTCGCGTTGGCTGTGCAGTGGCAAGCCGAGATCGAGCGATGGCTTGAGCGCCTTGGGTCGGTGTTCGGGTGGGACGCAGGAGAGAGTGCCGCACTTCGGGCCGCCCTACTGGACCCGACTGTGCCCCACGACGGCCATGTCTATCCATGCGACGTACCCGAAGCCCGGTCACTGCTAGGGCGCACCACGACAACCGAAGAAGGATTGCTTTCTCGGTTGCGGAGCGTACTGAAGACCCAATCGTGGGAAGTAACTGAGTCGGGGCTTCTGCTTCACACCATGCTGGTTGGCGAAGCCGTGTACCGGTACTGCATGCCAGCCTCAGATACTGCGTTGGGGCCAGAGGCGTAACATGCTCGCCGCTGTCCGCAGATCGTTCCGAGCCATCTTCGATGCGGATCGGTCACTTGTCTTCTACATCGTGGGGGCGGGTGCCCTAAGTCTCGCTATCGCTGCCCTCCAGGTGTATTCCTTCGCTCGACTGTTGACCTCGCCGGCGCCGGGTCGAGGGCCGAGTCAGATACCGCGGACTGGGCGCTCTACATTGCGTTGTTCGTTGGAAGCGACGTTGTCGGAACTGTCACCTGGCGGTTCCTCGCAGTGCGCCAGGAGGTCGGGGCGCTACGGCTTTCCCTCGCTACGTCGGTCACTCTCCTGGAACATGTGCAAACAGTGGAGCCGCAGGAGTTCGAGGATCCCGCCTTCTGGACGCTCTTGAACGTCCAGCAGGGACCCGGCAGCCGCCCGGCACAACTCATCCGTGGCACGACTGACACAGTGATTGGAATCGGCACTGGGATGGGTGCGCTTCTCGCTATATGGCGGACAAGTCCAGTGCTCACCCTCGCGGTGCTCGCCGCTTTGGCGATTCCTGTTGTGGGTGCGTTGTTGACAGCCCCGTTCGAGAACCGGATATTCAACGCCAATCTCGAAAGCGCTCGCCGGAGCTGGCTACCTAACAAACGTCGGACTTCACCGTCGAGCGGTAGCAGAGAACCGTTTGTTCGGCTTCGAGCGGCTATTGCGCGACGAGGCGGAACAGATCCAACGCCGTGTTGTGCAAAAGCACTGGCAGCTGACCACGAAAGCGTTCACTATTGAAGTCGCGGCGTACGCCGCGATGGGTCTTCTCGCCACGTTCGTCCTTTTCCGAGCAAGTTCGATCGAGGGCTTCATCGTGGTTCTGTTCAGCTACCAACGCCTAGAAACCGCGTTCGGTATGGCAGGCCAAGGCGCCGCGGAGGTCGGCAAGTCCATGCCGTTCCTGCGGGGAGCGACCGAAGTCCTCGGTGCGTACTCGACCCACACAGTGCGCGCGTCCGCGGCCCCGCCCAGCCCGGGTCAGATGGTTGAACGGATCGAATTCCGAGACGTGTCGTTCGGCTATCAAGGCCAATCTGATCTTGCGTTGAACTCAGTTTCGCTACAACTACAACGAGGAGACGTGTATGCGCTTGTCGGTAGGAACGGAATTGGCAAGTCGACCCTACTTTCGTTGCTGGCCGGGCTACTGGCCCCCTCATCGGGTTCAATTCTGATCAACGGTTCGCCAACAGGTCCAGCCGCACTGTGGGCTAACGTCTCCCTTCAACCCCAAAGAATGTTCATGTACGAACTCGAGGCAGGGGTCGTAGCGTCCGGCGCACAGGCTCACCGCGACGACGCGGAGGGGTGGGCGAGGACCTTTGGTGTCGAGGAGATCTACCGTGACCTGCCCAACGGGTCTAAAAACCTGCTCGGAAGGTCCTTCGAAGGTGCCCAGGACATCTCTCTTGGCCAGTGGCAGCGGCTTGTCTTGGCTCGAGCGTTTTCCAAGTCGAGCTCGGTCCTACTGTTGGACGAACCAACGTCGTTCCTCGACCCGGTGTATGTCACACATCTTTTGGATGCGGTCGCATCCGCCGATGACCGGATCGTGGTTTTGTCAACCCACGATGCTCAACTGGTCAGCCTGGCCGACTGGATAGTTGAACTTGAGAGCGGCCGTATCGTACGCAACGAGAAACCAAACACAGCCGACCGACGAAACTACAACCAGGAACCCGCCCGTGACTAGACCCAGCACACCTCAGGACTCACCACTTCGGTTCCAGTCGGTGAGCTATTCCTACCAAACCGAAGTCGAGAGTAAGCCAGTCTTGAACGACGTTTCCTTTGACGTGCAGCCAGGCGAACTAGTCGGACTTGTCGGCCGGTCGGGAGAGGGCAAATCCACCCTTCTGGCCCTCGCTGGCGGGCTTCTAGCCACCCAGATTGGTTTGATCCAGGTTGCTGGGGTCGAGTTGGCTGGCGCGTCAATGGCGGAACGGTGCCGTGTTCGACGATGCCACGTGAGAATGGTGTTCCAGGAGGCAGGTCTTCTTGCCGGGCTCAGCGTGTTGGACAACGTCGGGCTTCCCCTGGAGCTCTCCGGTGTGGGGCGCTCCGCGTCGCTCGAGGCAGCGACTGGGGCCCTGACCCAACTCGGGTTAGCGGGTCTGAGTTCGCGGCGTCCGAGTGAGTTGTCGACAGGTCAGCGTCAGCGGGTCGGAATCGCACGAGCGATGGCTGGTCTCGAGCCGCAGACGCCGCGTGTTGTTCTGGTTGACGAACCCACTGCGAGCCTTGATCGAGCCTCTTCGAATGATGTGATGGCAGCGCTTCAGCGGGCGGCCGATGCGGGTATGGCTGTACTAACCGCGACCCATGACCCAGGCGTTATTGAGGCCATGGACCGGGCGATGGCGTTGGTGGATGGAAGCCTCCAACCGCTTCACCAACATGGGTAACTCGCAATCGACCGGGAGCCGCCCGGTTCGGCGGTGGCTACGATCGATCCCGCGAACTCGGGTGCTGTTCGTTGTCCCGGTCACCCTGTTGATGCTCTTCGCTAGCCTCTTGGCCTCTAGCGCGTGGTTGATGGTCGGCAACGTTGCACCGTCACTCGACGGACGTTTCGGAGGAGCCGCTGGACGTTTCGGTCCAGTGCCCTACAGTGCTCTTGCGGACCGGGACCTCCCAGAGGACGCTGCTGTATTGTGTTCGTCGTTCGTTCACCTCGACGATTCCCGATTCCGAATCGAGCTTGTGACCCTCGGAGGGAACCCTCAGCTGGTTGAGCCGGTGAGTGAGCTACTCACCGGAAGACGTCCCGCAGCCGAAACGGAAATAGCTGTCAGTCCTGTGGTCGCTGAACGCGCCGGGCGTACCGCGGCCGAGGTTGTCAGCATCGGTACGAACCAACTCCAAGTCGTGGGCACCGCAGTCAACCCTGACCAGACGAGTGAACCCATTGCTTATACAACTCTGGACGCAACGCCTGAACAAGCAGTCTGCTACGTGCTGGGTAACTCCGCTAACAACATTGCTGGTGCCCTCGGGTCTGACACAATCAACGTGGCGTGGTGGCCAAGAGCAAACGAAGCGGTGTCTAACTCACTTCGAGTTGTGATTGGAGTCCTCGCCCTCCTTGTCGGACTGTGTTCAACAGCACTTGTGATGACCGGGTTATTCGTTCTTGGTGAAGAACTCCGGCCAGAGTTCTCAACACTGTTCGCAATCGGCGTTGAACCCGCGGAACTTCGCCGTGCCACGAGCGGTGTCGTAGCGGTTATCGGGTTCGCTCTCGGCGGCCTTGGCTTCGTGCTTGGGATCGGGGTGGAGCGTCTAAGCCGAACGTTGGTCGCGGAACTGGCTGACATCACCCCGGGCGGGGGAGTGGGCAGTGTCACAGCAGCCGTCGTCGGTATTGTGATCGCTGGTTTGTTCGTCTCAGTCGCCGCGGTAGCGGGCAGTTTGATTCCGATCAAGCGGTCGGTGTCGAACAGTCTCGTGCAGCAAATGGCGGGTGACGTCGGTGGTGGTGAGGACCGTTCATCGTTGGTGGTACCCGCGGTGGCGGGGGTGCTACTCACAATCGGGGTGGCTGGTGCTGTGGCTACGGCGAAGCCGGGGTCGTTAGCTCCGCTGTTTGTGTTCGCACTGATGGTCCTCGTCGGCGGGCTTGCATCGATCGACGGGTTCCTGCTGGTGGGCAGCGAATGATTCGATGGTTTGGTTACCGTGGGATGCTCGTACTCAAGGGTCGCCGGAACGCAGGCTCGCTACGGTCTCGGTCGCGGCTGTCTCGACGTGCCTTGTTGGGTTGACCTCGTTGTGATCTTGGTTCGCCGAGTTCTCGGCACCCACCTTGCCGGCCGTTAGCTCACAGCAGCTATTGTATCGGCCTCGGAGAACTGGGACAGCGATCTACCGGGCCAAGACGGTTTTATCCCACCGGTGCACCAAGTGCTCACCAGATCGACCAGCTTGACGATCATTGGCGGTGACGGCACCAGTGTTCTATTGACTGGCGTGACCGTGGAGACGAACTTCACACCCGACACGCAGCCGCAATGGCTCGTCGATGTTTCGAGTCTGGGTGGTAGCGGAATCGATGAGACTCTTCCAAACGTTCCAAGTGCCGGTCTACATCGAGACTGATGAGCTTGCAGAGGCCCTGGGATTGTGTCCGCCCAGCCGACACGACTGAGGACATCGAGATCCGGACCGGGTTGCGAGGCAACACAGAGCGACTGATCGGAGGCGCCGTCTCCGTGGATGTCACGGTTCTCGACGAGCCCGGCCTGGGCACGCGGGTCGCTCCGGCAGCACTGATCAGTGCTCATGATGCGGAAGTAGTGGGTGCGTCGCCTGTCGCTACTGGCATGCTGATCACAGCAAACCCTGGCGTCGATTGGGTCGCGGCGAGCCGCTTGGTCGTTGATTTCGCTGACGACAACTCTCTCTACGTGGAGCAGCCGATGTCGGGGAAGGCAAGCACCCAGACATGGGTCCTGTTAGTTGCTTGCTTGATTCTGTTTGGGCTGAATGCCGCGATCGCGTTAGTCACAGTGCGGTCGGGGCATGTGGCCCGGGTGCTGATGTGGCAGATTGGTGCTGATATGCGTGTCGCGCGATCAGTCGAGGTGATTCAAACTCGCCACGATTTCGGGTGCGGCGGTAGCTGCGGGCACCGTCATGGCGTTCGCTGCGCCACTTGCGCTCCGCGGGGAGGGCGCGTCGCTCGGGCTACCTGTCTGGCCTATCCTGGCGATTCTCGCGGTGTCGGCGACCTCGACGGCATTGGCTGTGATTGCTGCCGCAGACTCGCCCCGTACCGAGATCGCTCCGGTTGGGTAGGGGCGTCACGCCCGGCCCATTGCGGTGATTCAGTGATCAGGGCTGGGTGTCGTGTCCTTTTTCGTGGGGTTGATCGTGATCGCCTTGAGCCATGACTGAATCAAGCGTTAGGTTCCGCTCGATGAAAAGCAAGCGCAGCGCGATTTCGTCTTCTGAATGGTCATCCATTGCGGCGTTCACCTCCGGATAGCGGGTCGTCGTTGCAGCCTTCTGCCATCCTAGCGACTGGGCCTGTTCAACGCTGGGGAGCGGGTCTCCGCTCCTGCTTGTTTCGACCATGCCTGTTCGGGCTTACGAAGACGGAAACCGGCCGAACTCGGTGGAGGCATCGCAGGGGGACCGTTGCAGCAACCGATCAGGCGCCACACAGGCCAGACTTCACCGACGCCAAATCAAGCCCCACCCATCGACCGTTCGACCTTCACCCGCTACCGATTCCCGCCGGAGATCATCATGCTCGCCGTTCGGTGGTACCTCCGATACGGGCTCTCCTACCGAGATGTAGAGGAACTACTAGCTGAACGAGGAATCGAAGTCGACCATGTCACGATCTACCGATGGGTACAGCAGTTCACTCTCTTGATCGACGCTGCCAGGCCTTGCCGCCACGCGGTCGGCAGCCGTTGGTTTGTTGATGAGACCTACGTCAAGGTCTCCGGGACCTGGCGATACGTCTACCGTGCTGTAGATCAGCACGGCCAAGTCATCGACGTGTTCGTCTCCAAACGCCGCAACATCCCAGCCGCCCGCAGGTTCTTCAAGACCGCGTTGCTCGCCCACGACGAACCAGTCGAGGTCATCACCGACCTGGCCCAAGCACTGGAAACGGTCATCGAAGAGCAGGTCCCGAGGGCATTCCATAACACCGAGCAGTATGCCAATAATCGTGTCGAGGCATCACGGAAGATTGAAATCGCGGTTGAGACCAATGCGCGGTCTGAAGACAGACCGATCAGCATCAGTCGTGATCCATGGTCACGCGCTATCCAGAACCTACCGCGTGCCGAGGTCACTACGAACTCGGAGACGACAACACCAATCAGCACCCCGTAACGTCACTGCCGCATCTGACGTACTCGTCGATCTCATCTGACCACCAGCGCGTCCTTACCGGGCTCGTCGCGCACAGTTTTTTTGCGCTGGATGCAACAGTGCCCGCTGAGGTGCTTGATGGGGTGGTTTGTGCCATTCTCACCGCACTTGAGGAGAACGACGTTTGTCCCCTGAGCTTTGATGCCGCAGTTAACGGCTTCAACGTTTCGCCAGCAGCGGTTCGCCGGTGGTCAGTGAGGATGATGAAGGACGGAGCTTGCGTGCTGGCCTGGCGCGCTCGTCGACGCCGACACGGCTCGATATGCGCATTGGGATCAACCGTGGCCATGTGTTCGCCACCCAACTGGGACGGCCAGCCGCGCCGTCTATTCGGCACGGGGGACACGACGAACACGGCGGCGCGAATTTGTGGACAGGCGAAGGCTGGCCAAGTGGTGGTGCATCCTGATGTGGCTAGCGCAGGCACGCCTGCTACGAGAGCGTGGCCCTTGGTTCATTCACGGTGAAGGGCAAGGCGGCCGCCCTGCAACTGTTCGAGGTAGTGGGGGAGACCGGGCAGCTGAACAGCTGGAACAGGATCGAACTGCCATTCGCTGGCCGAGAACAGGAACTTGCTGCGTTGCGCCAGCTTGTCGATTCGCCGGCAGGTAGCTCATCCGAGGGTGTCGTGTTGTACGGCGACGCCGGTGTTGGCAAAAGCCGACTGCTGGCCCAGTTCACCGACTCGTTGGGCGACCATGTAGTGCTCCGGTTGGCGTCAGAGCCGAATCAGCAGATGACCCCATACGCCGCAGTGGCTGGTGGCCTTCGCCGACTGCTGGGGCTCGAGCTCGCCGAATCGCCACAGGCGGAGGTCGAGTTGCGACGCCGCTTAGCCGACGTCATCCCCACTCATGCTGCGTACTGGCCACTTGTCGCTGACGTTCTCCGACTGACCATCGCCACAACCCCCGAGGTCGAAGCGTTGACCGACGCGAACAGACCAGAACGCACGCTTCGTCTGATTGTGGCTCTGCTCGAGGCGCTGGACCTCGGTTCGGTGGTTATTGCAGTCGAGGACGGCCAATGGGTCGACGCGTCGTCGGCCGGGCTCCTTGCGGCTTTGGCTGCTGAGACGCAATCCCGTCCATGGTTGATGGTTGTTACTCGCCGTGGGGATGTCGCAAGTCAGGACGGCCTCGTACTGAACGATGCCATAGCGTTCCCCATTGAACCGCTCAGTCCAGGGGACTCGATGATTGCCATGCGGCGCGCCACCGGTGCGACGCCTCTGCACCGGAGCCAACTCGAAGCAATCGTCGCCAAGTCCGGGGGCAATCCACTGTTTCTGAGTGCGCTACTTCAGGCGGCGATCGACACCGGATCGCTCGAGACTGCACCGGATTCGTTGCCCCGAGCGATAAACGCCCAGTTGAATCGGCTCGATCCGCCGACCATGCGAGTTGTCGGCATGGCATCGGTGCTCGGCGCCAGATTTCGATCGTCGCATCTGGCCGATTTGCTTGAACGCGAGAAGATCGTCGTCGATAGCGCCACGGCGGAGCATGTCGATCGGATGTTCGCCGTCGACGGTGACGAGGTGAGCTTCAGGCACGGACTCATTCGCGACGCAGCGTACGAGTCAATGAGTTTTCGCCGTCGACGAGATCTGCATCGGCGGGCCGGTCTGATGATGGAGGAACGCGCTCGTCGGGGAGAGCAAGACGATGCTGCCCTTGCGTTCCACTTTGCCGCTGCGAAGGACGATGCCAAGACCTTTCGGTACGCCCATCGCGCCGCCTTAGCGAGCGAGCGGGCCTTTGCCCCGATCGAAGCGGCTGAGCAGTATCGGCGAGCGATCGCCGCAGGTCGACGGCTCCGGCACAGCGGCGAGCCGACGATTCGCGACCTCTGGCTGAGCCGGGCTCGCGTGCTCGACCACGCAGGCCTGTTTGACGACGCGCTCGAGGCGCTCAGCAGGGCGAGCCGCCTCAGCGCGTCGCCTCAGGAACGAGCCGAGGTTGAGGTCAGGCGAGCGAGAGTCCAACAACACTCCGGATCATTCGTCGCAGCACTCGCCGCCAACACTCGGGCACGCAGTCATCTTGCACGCAGTCATCGTGAGGGAGGCGACGATGGCCACCGCGCGTTACGGGCCAGCGCGAGTGCGCAGGCGGCCATTGTGTTTCAAGTGCAAGGTCGATTCAAGGAAGCAGTCAGGGCCGCTGAGGAGACAATTGCGGAAGCAGTGCTCTGTGGCGACCAGCATGCGCTGGCCCAGGCATACGGCGTCCTGGCTGGGGCGAGCTTGGTGGCCGGTGACCAGAGCGCAGCGACCTTAGGCGTCCAATCGCTCGAGCTCTTTGAAGCGATTGGCGACAGGGAAGGCCAAGCGCGGATGACGAACAATCTCGGCGTCGAGGCGTACTACCGTGGCGATCTCGCCCAAGCAATTGCGTACTACGAGCGGTGCGCACAGATTGCGACCAAGAGTGGCGCCGTCATTGATGCGGCACAGACCCGAGCGAACATTGGCGAGATCTTTCTGCAGCAGAATCGGCTGGCCGAAGCTGAGGAGATCTTCGTTCAATCGCAGCAAGACACCGCGCCGCTCGCCATTGGAGTGCGCCAATGATCGATATGTATCTGGGATGGCTGCGCCTCGTCCAGGGTCGGCGAAGTGAGGCCGAAACGCTTCTCAGCAGCAGTCTCACGGAGTGCAAAACGATGGGTAACGCCTGCAGCGTACGAAGCAGCGATCCACCTCGGTAGCTGCTTCGTTGCGGCCGGTGAGCCACAAAAGGCGTTGGAGATCCTGCGGATGCACGCTGCTGCGCTTGACCCGAATCGTTTGGCACAGTTCCAAGGGTCACGATGCGTTGTCGAAATCAGAGCACTTGTTGCAATGGGAGCGAATGACGAAGCGGCGGCGATGTACCTCGCTGGGGTCGAAGACGCCCGAGCTCGCCAGCCGCGATTCGATCTGGTCGAGCTTCTGAAAGTTGGTCGTGATTGCGGCTTCGGCGATCGCGACGACCTCGCTGAAGAGATCGACTCGCTGGCCGAGCAGCTTGGGATCGTTGTCGGCAGCTGAGCCAGACATGAGCCAGACATGAGCCAGACATGAGCCAGACAAGGGTCGGCTGACCGCCGGAGACGGCTGACCGCTCCGCCGGCCCGCAGCGAGCGCCCGCCCGCCAGCCCGCCCTATCGGGCGAGGCCCCGTTCAAGGGTTTCGAGCAAATGCTGGTACTCCTCATCGTGAGCGGGCGTTGTTCCGGTCAAGTGCTCGAGCGCCAGAAATCCGTGAATAGCACTGCGCGTGCTGCGGGCGGCCAGCGCCGAGGCTTCGGGAGTCAGTCCCATGCCGCTGTAGACGAGTGCGAAGACTCCCAAGAGCGATTGGCTCGCCTCGGCTAGATCGGCGCTGTTGCCAATCGGGGGCAGGAGCGTCGACGCAAACTGACCAGGATGGCCGAGCGCAAAACCCCGATAAGCGTTTCCCATAGCGGCCACGGCGTTGTCGCCAGAGACGCCGATGGCGGCGTTGCGAACGGCGTCGGTCAGGTTGTTTGTCGCTGCCACAGCGACGACGTTCCGGAGGCCATCGAGTCCGTCGACATGGGTGTAGAGCGCTGATGGTCCAACCGAGAGTCGATCAGCCACGTTGGACAGCGTGAGTGCCTTGACGCCGTCGTTGTCGACGACTGCAAGTGCTTGGGTGGTGATGTCCGTCATACCGATTCGCTGCTTCGACATGTTGCGATGGTAGATCCATAGAAAATCAACGTCAAGCTCTTGACAACTGGTTCGCAGATAGTGAAACTGTTTCACTAACGTTCGAGGTCGTCGAAACGACCCGACGACCGTCACGAGTCACTAAGGAGGAAACCAATGGTCCTATTTCAGAATGATCCGTTCCGCGATGTTGAAGCACTGCTCGATCGCGCCTACGGCCGCCAACGCACGAGCGGTGGGGCCAGGACGATGCTGATGGACGCCTACCGCCGCGGGAGCGACGTGTGGGTTCACCTTGACCTTCCCGGGGTGATGGCCGACAGCATTGACATCAGTCTTGAGCGCAATGTGCTCACCGTTACTGCGGCCCGTGACTGGATCCGGAACGAGAGCGACCAGGTCTACATCGGCGAGCGTCCGCAAGGTACCTTCAGTCGCCAGGTCCATCTGGGCGACAGCCTGGACGCGGACCACATCGAGGCCGACTACCACAACGGTGTGCTGACACTCCGACTACCAATTGCTGAGCAGGCGCAGCCCCGGAAGATCGCAATCAACGCGCCTCAGCCAGATGCGATCGACGTGACGTCCAGCGATAGCTGACCAACGACGCGGTCGGTCAATCTGATCGACCGCGCCGGCCGTCTACGAGCGCAGCACCTTGTCGAGTGCCTTGCCCCTCGCGAGTTCGTCGACGAGTTTGTCGAGGTAGCGGATCTTCTGCATCAGCGGATCCTCGACAGACTCGACGCGAGCACCACAGATCGAGCCGGTGATGAGTGAGGCGTTGGGGTTGAGCGTCGCCGCAGCAAAGAAGTCGTGGAACGTCGTCTCGTCGGCGATGTGTTGGCGCAAGGTATCGTCGTCGAAGCCGGTGAGCCAGCTAATTACCTGGTGGAGTTCGGCCTTGGTCCGTTGCTTCTTCTCGACCTTGTTCACGTAGTGCGGATAGACGGAAGCAAAAGGCGTCGTGAAAATGCGATGCATCGGCGCATTGTAGTTGCGAGTTTGTTTGTGCGCTGGCAGTGTTTGCCGCTATGGATGCTTGGCAGTTCTGGATCGACCGAGGTGGGACATTTACCGACGTCATTGCTCGGGCCTCTGACGGATCAACGGTGGCCCACAAGCTCCTCTCGGAGAACCCACGACGTTACGACGACGCAGCAATTCAGGGCATACGCGACCTGCTGGGTGTTGCCGATGGCGATCCGCTGCCGATCGATCGCATCGAGTCGGTCAAGATGGGCACGACCGTTGCGACTAACGCTTCTCGAACGCAAGGGCGAGCCAACACTGCTCGTCACGACGAATGGCTTTGGCGACGCCCTCCGCATCGGTTATCAGGCCAGGCCGAGCCTCTTTGCCCTCGACATCGTCCTGCCCGAGATGCTCTATTCCGAGGTCGTTGAGGTCGAGGAGCGAATCGCCGCCGACGGCAGCGTCCTGATCGAGCTCGACGAGGCTGCGGTTACCGACTCGCTTCGGCGCATGCAGCCCCACTTCGACTCGGTCGCCATCTGTTTGATGCACGGCTATCGGTACCACGAGCACGAGGCCAAAGTGGCGGAGATTGCTCGTCGCCTCGGGTTTGCCCAGGTCTCGGTGAGCCATGAGGTGTCGCCGCTCATGAAGCTGGTTTCCCGCGGCGATACAACCGTGGTTGACGCGTACCTGTCGCCGATCTTGCGCGACTACGTCAACCGTGTCGACCGGATCCTTCGGCCGGGCGACGTGGGTCCTCGGCTGATGTTCATGCAATCCAACGGTGGCCGAACCGATGCCCATTCGTTCCAAGGCAAAGACGCCCTGCTCTCGGGGCCTGCCGGCGGCGTCGTCGGCATGATTCGCACTGCGGGGGCCGCCGGATTCGAACGACTGATTGGCTTCGATATGGGCGGCACATCGACCGATGTATCGCACTACTCGGGTGAGCTTGAACGAACGTACGAATCGCAGGTTGCTGGCGTTCGAGTTCGGGCGCCGATGATTGATATCCACACCGTCGCGGCAGGCGGTGGATCGATTCTTGCCTTCGATGGCGCCCGTATGCGGGTAGGCCCCGAATCGGCGGGCGCCGACCCCGGTCCGGCGTCGTATCGAAATGGCGGCCCGTTGACGGTGACGGACTGCAACGTGCTTCTTGGTCGCCTTCGCTCTGAGTTCTTTCCGGCGGTCTTTGGGGCCGACGGCGACGAAACGCTGGACGACGTTGTCGTCGGCGAAGCTTTTGCCCGGCTTGCTGACAAAATTTCTGCGACGACGGGCGAAACGTGGGCTCCAGAGGCCGTCGCCGAGGGATTCCTTGCCATCGCCGTCGAGTCGATGGCCAACGCCATCAAGAAGATCTCGGTGCAGCGCGGCCACGACGTCAGCGATTACACCCTCGTGTGTTTCGGCGGCGCGGGTGGCCAGCACGCTTGTCTGGTGGCTGATCGACTCGGGATCGGGCAGGTCCATATTCATCCCCACGCGGGGGTCTTGTCAGCGCTCGGCATCGGTCTGGCCGACCTGCGACATGTCGAGGATCGGGCCGTGGAAGCAGTTGTCGACGAGACGCTCCTGCACTCGTTGGATCCGGTCTGGACTGCGATGGAGCGTGACGGCCTCGCCAAACTCACCCGTCAGGGCCTGCGAGCGGACCAGATCGTCTTTGAGCGGCGAATCTCGCTGAAGTATCAGGGCGCCGACACGACGCTCGAAATCGCAGCGGTCAACCTCGCCGACACGGTGGCTGAGTTCGAACGCATTCATCGGGCCAGGTTCGGCTTTGCCAGTCCCGAGAAGCCACTCATTGCCGAGTCCGTCCATGTTGAAGCAATCGGAAGCAGTGGCGCTGTCGATCAGGTCGCCGCCGACGCCGAGCCGACGCCGAGCGAGGTACTGCTGCGACCGCTGTTTTGTGATGGCGCGTGGCATGACGCCCCGTTTGTGCCGCGCGACTCGCTTGTTGTCGGCCAACCGATTGCGGGGCCCGCGATCCTGCTGGAGGCGACGGGCACCGTCTATGTGGCCCCCGGCTGGCATGCCAATCGAAACGCGCTCGGCGATCTTGTCCTTAATCGGGTGGTGCCGCTCCCCACTGCCGCGGCAATCGGCACCACGGTCGACCCCATCCAACTCGAGATCTTCAACAACCTCTTCATGAATATTGCGGAGCAGATGGGTCTGGTGCTGGAGAACACGGCCGTGTCGGTCAACATCAAGGAACGACTCGACTTCAGTTGCGCCATCTTTGATCCATCAGGCGATCTCATCGCCAACGCCCCGCACATGCCGGTGCACCTCGGGTCAATGAGCGAGTCGATCAAGTCGGCCATCCGGGACAACCCGACGATGAAGCCGGGCGATGTTTACGTGATGAATGCGCCGTACAACGGCGGAACCCATCTCCCCGACATCACCACGATCAAACCGGTGTTTGGCGACGGCGCCCTTCGCAGCGAGCGTCCCGTTTTCTTTGTGGCGTCTCGTGGTCACCACGCAGATGTGGGCGGCACGGTGCCCGGCTCGGCACCAGCCAACTCCACCTCGGTCGAGGAGGAGGGCGTCCTTCTCGACAACGTCTTGCTCGTTAGCGGCGGGCGGTTCCTCGAGGCTGAACTGCGCGCGCTTCTCGACGGGGGTGCTTACCCCGCTCGCAATACCGATCAGAATGTGGCCGATCTCAAGGCACAGGTTGCCGCTTGCGAGAAGGGCGCAATCGAGCTTCTACGGGTGATCGATCACTACGGGCTCGATGTGGTCCATGCGTACATGAGCCACGTGAAGGACAACGCCGAAGAATCGGTGCGGGCGCCATCGACGCGCTGACCGATTCGAGCTTCGTCTACAAGATGGATGACGGCCACCAGGTGGCGGTCACCATCACGGTTGATCACGACCGTCGTTCGGCAAAGGTCGACTTCACCGGGACCAGCGACACGCATCCCGGTAACTACAACGCCCTGTCGGCGATTGCTCACGCCGCCGTGCTCTATGTGTTCCGCTGCATGGTCGACGACAACATTCCACTCAACGCTGGCTGCATGAAACCGCTCGAGGTCGTGCTGCCCGACGACTCGATGATCAATCCGAGTTACCCGGCCGCAGTGTTTGCGGGCAACGTCGAGACAAGCCAAGTCGTGGTCGACACCTTGTTCGGCGCACTGGGCGTGATGGGGGCCGCGCAAGGAACGATGAACAACCTCTTGTGGGGTAACGAGCACTACCAGTACTACGAGACAATCTGCGGCGGCGCGGGAGCGACGCCTCGCGCTGACGGCTGTTCGGCCGTCCACACGCACATGACCAACAGCCGACTCACCGACCCCGAAGTGCTCGAATGGCGGTACCCAGTAGTGCTTGAGGAGTTCCGGATCCGACATGGTTCAGGCGGCAGCGGGCACAGAACCGGTGGCGACGGAACTGTACGTCGGCTGCGCTTCGAGGACGATATGACCCTCAATGTGCTCTCGGGACATCGATCGGTTGGGCCCTACGGAATGGCCGGCGGTGAGCCGGGCATGACGGGAAAAAATCGCAAGATAGCGGTCGATGGGACCGTTACGGAGTTTGGGGCTGTGCTACAAACCACGGTCGGACCGGGTGATCGGTTCGCCGTAGAGACCCCGGGTGGGGGCGGCTATGGCCGGCCAAACGCCGATGACCCAGCGGAGTAACCACCGAACGGCCCAAGAGGCCGTAACCTTCGGAAAGCCTGATGAGGAGTAGATGACACGATGAGCACCACCACCGACCCGACCACAGCACCGTTTGGCAGCGTTTTTGGTAATCACATGGCGGTGGCCACCCTCGCCGAAGATGTCTACACCTATGGCGGAGCAGCACAACCGCTCGAGAACTTCTCGCTTCATCCGGCGACCCACGCCTTTCACTACGGCAGCACGTGCTTCGAAGGGCTGAAGGCGCATCGTCAGGCCGACGGATCAGTTGCGATCTTCCGCCTCGATGATCACGTCGCCCGCCTTCGTTCAAGCATTGGCAAGTTGCGGATGGCAATTCCCGACGCCGATCTGGTTCGCGGCATGATCATCGACGTGGTGAGCGCTGATCTCGACCATGTGCCTGATTCCCCCGGATCGCTCTATCTCCGACCGACCTTTATCGGCACCGCCCCAACCCTCGGCGCAGCTGCGTCGCCAAGTGCAACCGGCATGCTCTACGTGATCGATTCGCCGGTTGGCGACTATTTCGTCGGCGGCATCCACCCGCTCACGATCTACATCGAGCAGACCACACCACGTACCACGCCCCAGTTCGGCTCAGCCAAGTGTGGTGCCAACTACGTCATGGCGCTTGGCCCGACACTCGACGCCAAGCGCGACTACCAGGCCGACCAGGTCCTGTTCGCCACCGGTGGCGACGTGACCGAAACCGGTGCCGCCAACTTCTTCCTCGTCGACGACAAGCGCATTGTCACTCGCCAGCTTGATGACTCGTTCCTGCATGGGGTCACGCGGATGTCGGTGTTGCAGATCGCGGCTGATCTTGGGTACGAGGTTGAAGAGCGCATGGTCGCCCTCGATGAGCTTCGAGACTGGGCGACGCACGGCGAGATGTTCTTGTCGGGCACAGCCGCCGTCGTCACCCCCGTTGGCAAGGTGATCGTTTCCGGTGAGTCGATCACCGTTGGCGACGGCCAGCCCGGCGCGCAGACGTTGCGCCTTCGCGAGGCGCTGACAAACGTGCAGACGGGTAGCGCTCCAGACACGCATGGCTGGCTGACGCACGTGTAGCTGGCCCCCGGTTTCGCCGGGGTGCGCTCAATCAGTGTCACAATGGCCAAATGGACGATCTTGTTGCGGTACGGAGTGCACTGGATCGAGGCGAGTGGCAGCACGTCATTGACCTGCTCGATGCTGCTGGCGCGCTCGCAGATACGGCCGAAGGTCTACAAAGCCGAGCCAACGCCGCGTACGGCAACGGCGATTTCGAGGCGTCTATAACCGCGTGGAAGACTTGCACACGCTGCTCGACCACGAGGGTGACGCATCCGGGGCGGCTATGGCGGCGGCCATGGTTGCGATGTACCTGATGATGGACACGGGCCTCATGGCACCCGTTCGTGGCTGGATCCGGCGGGCTGAACGCTTACTTGAGGGCTCAGACGAGGCCCCAGCGGCGGCGATCATTGCGGTGACGAAGGCCTACGAGCGATTCATGTGCGGCGACATGATGTCGGCCGGACAGCAGGCCCAACTGGCGATCGAGCTTGGCTCTCGCTTGGACGTTGCGCCGGCCGTGATCATCGGACGTGTCTGCACCGCCAGGGTTGCGATTCTTGGCGGCCGCGTGCATGAAGGGCTTGATCTGCTCGACGACATTGCGATCGACCTTCTGTCGGGTGCCGTCGATCCACTCATCACCGGGATGATGTATTGCGAGCTGATTTGCGTCGCCCAGTCGATGGCGCTGCAAGACCGGGCGAACGAGTGGACCGAGGTCATGAACCAGTGGCGCCACGGGTCGGCGATTGGATCGGTGAGCGGTCGTTGTCGAGTCCATCGAGCTGAGCTCCTGCGTATCACTGGTCCGTGCGACGAGGCTGAGGCCGAGGCGCTTGCGGCCTGCGATGAGCTTCGCCCGTGGATGCGGCGTGAGTTCGGCTGGCCGCTCGTCGAGCTTGGCAACATCCGACTGCGACGAGGCGACCTGGTTGGCGCCGAAGAGGCATTCCTTGCCGCCCATGAACGGGCCTGGTCGCCGTATCCCGGACTCGCGCTACTGCGTCTTGCCCAAGGCGACCTCGTTGCCGCATCGACGCTCATCGCCAACGCCATTGACCATCCGCTCGACATTCCGTCGAAGGAACGTCCTCCGTTCGGTGACTTGCGCCGGGCTCCATTGTTCGATGCACAAGCAGAGATAGCGGCTGCCGCCGGTGAAAACGAGACGGTTCAGCTAGCTGCCCGCGAACTGGAAGCGATCGCCGCTGCGTATCCAAGTAGATCCCTCGCGGCGGGTGCCGCCTTGGCGTCAGCGAGAGCCTCGCTGATCGAAGGTGACCTCGAACAGGCCGTACGCTTGTCGACCGCAGCCACCGTTGCCTGGGCCGGCATCGGGGCGCCGTTTGAGGCGGCGGCGGCCCGCATGGTGCTGGGCGAGGCGTGCCAACGATCGGGCAACACGACGGCCGCTCAGCTGGAATGGGAGGCCGCACGAGCTGCGTTCATCGCATTCGGCGCCGACCGGTGGGCTGCTCGGGCCGCCGAGTTGCTGGATGACTCGCCGCCCGACGCAACGCCAGCGAGCACCGCCGGCCCGGCCATCGGGATCTTCCGGTGCGACGATGAGATGAGAACGGTGTCGTTCGGCGGCCGTTCCACCAGTGTTCGCGATCTCGTGGGTTTCCGCTATGTCGAACGCTTGCTCGACGACCCAGGACGCGAGTTCCACGTTCTCGACCTCGTCGCCGTCGAGAACGGAACACTCCTCACCGGCCGTGCCTTGACGTCCGACGCCGCCTTCGCATCGATGGGGATCGGCGAGGGGCTTCCGCTGCTCGACGACCAGGCGCGTGCTGCGTACCGTCGACGGTTGGCCGATGTCGACGATGACATCGAGGAGGCGACGGCCATGAATGATGTGGGACGGGTCGAGCTGGCCAGGCGCGACCGTGACTACCTTCGTCGCCGAGCTCGCCCAGGCCGCGGGACTTGGGGGCCGCGAGCGAAGGAGCGGGGGCGGAACCGAGCGAGCTCGCTCGAGCGTGACCAGGTCGGTGCGCTACGCCCTGAAGCGTTTGGGCGAGTATCACCCTCACGCTGCGGCCCACTTGGACCAATGTGTGCACACCGGGACCTACTGCGTCTACACGCCCGAGTTGCTCGCGCCGATCACCTGGAACCCCTAGGTCGTCAGCTCGTTCACGCCTGCATCGCAACCATCATGTGGTCGAGGGACTTCAGTATGGGCGAGCTGGGGGCTGAACAGGATGACTTCGGCATCGGTCGTCACCTGGACACTATGGCCAGCGGGCCAATAGAAAAGGTCGCCGCCGCAACAGTTGTCGGCGGATCCATCGCTGTAGTCGACGACGAGGTCGCCTGAAATCACGTAGCCCCAGTGCGGAGCTTGGCACGAGTTGTCCTTGAGTCCCTGCAGGAGGGGTGCGATGTCGGTGCCGGCCGACAGCGAGAAGTACTCGCCCGCCATTGCCCCGAGACCCGTTGCGTCCCCGAAGCCGGGGAGCTGGCGAGCGGTCGCGCCAGGGACGGCAAACTTGACCGGAATGTCTGTCTTGGAAGTGCGCATGATTCATGAGCTTTCTGTTGGTGGAGAGCGTGCGGGACGAAACGTGTCGCCTATCCAGTAGGCGTAACAATCGATGTCACAATGGAAGAACCGGGTTGCCCCTCCCTGCGAATGTGGTTGCTGGCGCCTCGGAGGTTCGTCGGTACGGAATGTTTCCGGAGCAAGAACATGCGGGGCGAACGTTGTGTCCCGTCATCCCCAGGGGTTGACTGCGGCATGAGCGGAAACGAAGCACGGTCCAGGGCCATCCACAATGTGAATCGCCGGAGCGCCGTCGCCGGAATGGCGGTTGGTGGCCCTCTTTCGGAAATCTGGCGACTGACGTGTTCGACTTCGCGACCATGGAAGAGCACCTGTCGAAGACGGCGTTCAAAGCCATGAAGGCCACGGTCAAGACGGGCGTACCGCTCGACAACGCCACTGCGGATGTGGTCGCCGCTGCCATGAAAGACTGGGCGCTGTCGAAGGGCGTCAAGTTCTTCTCGCACATCTTCTATCCGATGACAAACATCACGGCCGAGAAGCACGATGGCTTCATTGTTACCAACAGCGATGGTCATGCGATTACTGGAGTTCACGGGAGTCTGCTGATCAAGGGGGAGCCGGACGGGTCGTCGTTCCCGAACGGCAGTCTGCGAACGACAAACGAGGCCCGTGGTTATACCGCTTGGGATCCGACCAGTCCTGCGTACATCATGCATACGCCAAATGGCGCCACGCTCATGATCCCCAGCGTGTTCATGGCGTGGACCGGTGAGGCCCTCGATAAGAAGATCCCCTTACTGCGCTCGAACGCGGCGATGGACCAGGCCGCGCAGCGAGTCTTGCGTCTGATGGGTGAGACCGATATCGACCCCTCAACTCAAGCTGCGGAGCCGAGCAGGAGTACTTCCTCGTTGACACACATTTCTCATTCGGCGTCCCGACTTGCTCCTCGCCGGCCGCACCCTGTTCGGCGCAGCATCGCCGAAGGGGCAGAGTTCGACGATCACTACTTCGGTGCGATCCCCGAGCGGGTACAGGTCTTCATGCAAGACTTCGAGGACAAGTTGTACCGACTTGGCGTCCCGGCCAAGACACACCACAACGAGGTCGCACCCGGGCAATTCGAGATCGCGCCATACTTCGAGTCCGCCAACGTCGCCGCTGACCACCAGCAGCTCATGATGACCGTCATGAAGTCGACGGCGAAGGCCCACGGGTTCATGCCTGCTGCACGAGAAGCCATTTGCTGGGGTCAACGGGTCGGGAAAGCACGTCAACTGGTCTGTCGGCAACGCCACCCAAGGCAACCTGCTCGATCCGGGGTCTACGCCGAGCCAGAATCTGGAGTTCCTCCTCTTCTGCGGTGCCGTCATTCGTGGCGTCCACTTGTACGGCCCCTTGCTTCGGTCAGTGATCGCCTCGGCGAGCAACGATCACCGTCTGGGTGCCAACGAGGCGCCGCCCGCGATCATCTCGGTCTACCTTGGCGATCAGCTCGAGGCGGTGTTCAACGACATCAAGGACGGAAAGGTCATGGTCGACACTGACGGCGGCTCGATGAACCTTGGCCTCGACCAGATCCTGTCGTTCAAGCGCGATCCGGGCGACCGCAACCGCACATCGCCCTTTGCCTTCACCGGCAATCGGTTCGAGTTCCGAGCCGTTGGGTCATCCCAATCGGTTGCCGGCCCGCTGGTCGCGATGAACACGATGCTGGCCGACTCGCTTGAGTGGATCGCTGACCGGCTTGAGGAAGTCTTGCCCGAAGGGGACATCACGCAGGATCAGCGTGCGACGGCCGTCGTCACCGTTCTCCAGGGTCTGATGGAACAACACAGCGCCGTCCTCTTCGGCGGTGACGGCTATTCCGAGGAATGGCATCGTGAAGCCGTGGAGGAGCGCGGCCTTCGGAATCTCCCCACCTGTGCCGACGCCTTGCCCGTTCTGCTCGAGGACGATGTCGTGGCCCTTTTCAACCGCACCGGCGTCCTTCGTCCCGTCGAACTCGAAAGCCGGTTTGAGGTGTACGCCGAGCAGTACGTGCTCTCGATTGGCGTCGAGGCAAAGCTCATGGTCGAGATGGCCAAGACGATCATCTACCCAGCGGCTATGACCTACCTGGGCGAACTGGCTGCAACGGCATCCAAGACACAAAAACTGGGTGTCGAGTTCGACACCAGCGTCATCACGTCCCTCAGCGAGTCAGCCGGCGCGTTGCTGGTTGCCGCTAACGCCTTGCAGGATGCAGTGGATTCCTACGAGCCGGGCTCGGCCGGGGAACACATGCGCTACTGCGCCGACACCATTCGCACGTTGATGGACGACGTCAGGACGCCAGCTGACGCGCTGGAGAATCTTGTTGCTGACCGACTTTGGCCGCTGCCAAAATACCGAGAGATGTTATTCATCCGGTAGTCAAGGAGAACGCCATGGTCACGGATCTGAATCCGCCTGCCGGTCTGAATGCACTCCCTGAACAATGGGACCGTGCAATCGCCGTCGTTGCTCATCCTGATGATCTCAGTACGAGGCGGCATCAGCAATCCGCTCGTTGGACTCGCCAAGGCAAGGACATCCGGTATGTGCTGGCAACGCGAGGGAGAAGCCGGTATTTCGTCGATGCCACCAGCGGAAGCCGGCCCACTCCGAGCATTGGAGCAGGAGGCGAGCGCCGCTGCCGTAGGTGTCTCGTCAGTGAACTTCCCTCGACCATCCGGACGGACTCGTAATCAGCGGCATTGCGTTACGGAGGGATCTCGCGGCGGCAGTGCGAGCATCGACCTGAGGTGATTATTGCGTCGAACTACCGGCAGCGGTGGGGCGATTCGGGACCGTGGAATCGTCGACCATCGAGCTCGGCTTGGCCCTGCCCGACGCAGTTCGGGGCGCGTCGAATCGTTGGTTGTTCGCCGACGCTGGCGAGCCCTGGGACGGCGTTCGCTGGATTGCCTACGCAAACTCGACGTCACCGACCCATGCGGTCGACGTCACTGAAACGATTGGCGCGGGAATCGCGTCGCTCAAGTGCCACCGGGTCTATCTCCGCTGGTCTCGACAACCCTGATTTCGACCCCGACGCTTTCGCCGCCGATCAGCCCAGAGCAGCTGGGTTGCGACTCAGGGTTGAGCTTGCGGTGGAGTTCGAGCTCGTGCCGACCTAGCACCGACGCCGTGGCGGGTCGGCGAGTGCGAGCTGATCTACTATGTGCCGGTGACCTTCGCAGACCACAGATCGTTTGACACGTCCGAGACTGGCCGGCTGGCCGAGGTGGTCCTGGTGTGGGGGCTTCCAGGCGATTCGAACAGGCGGTTGATCATTCGACCCTGTCAACTCACTGACGTTAACGATCTACGAACGGCGCCGGCGCTGCCCGAGGTAGCGCTACCAGAACTGGGAGTTGCCGTACCCCCGTGAACGGGCGGCGAAGCAAATGGCTGACGTGGTTGCGATGGACGGACCCGAGGACGGCAAGGGCTGGTCGGTCACCGTGGTCGGCGCGACCGAGCCCGATCGAATACTCGGTGACCTCTACGTGGGCCTTCGCTGGGGCGGTCGAAGCGGAAATCTGCTACACGTTTCACCCCAACTATTGGGGGCGAGGGTTCGCGTCGGAGGCCGCTCCAGGCGATCGTTCGCTATCTGTTCGACGACGTCGGCGTGCTGAAAGGTCTCGCTCCCTCCATCCTGACAACCTGCCGTCGGCTCGGGTCTTGGAGGCATGCGGAATGACCTTCGAGGGACTTACCCGCCAATCGTTCTGGGTCGGCGACGAGATTTCTGACGACATGCTCTACGGCATGTCTCGCACCGACAGGACGCGTGGTGCCATCGACCGCGCCAGCGACCGGAACTCGTCGACCTCGTGCCGATCACGTCCACGAACTCGACCGCCGTTGGCAATCTGACGACGAACAAGTCGCAGGAGCGGCTGGTCTCGCCGATGCTGGGCGACTTCGAGATGCGCTCGCAGCTCCGCCGGCCTCGATAGTGCCCCTGCCGTCCTCTGGAGCCGGGCCATCGAGGCCGACGGCGAGATCGTCAGGTTCATCATGGCAGTGAAATCACCACGTCCCACACTCGAATCCGTATCTTTGGCGGCTCCTCATCGATCCGGATGCATCAACGTCGGGGCATCGGCACCGCTGCCCGCCATGGACGTGTTTCAGGAAGCTCGTTGCCGGCAGCTGAAGGCGAGCGCCATTGAGGTGTCGTGGACCGAAGGACCAGGATCGTCTGCGCCGCTCTACCTTGAGCGGGCTACACCTACGGGCCAGGTCGCCGACGGCGAGATTCACGCCATCAAGCGCCTGTAGCGTAGTCGAGCGGTTCGTTCTACTGGCCGCCCTGCGCTCGTGGCGACACGGACGGCCGCCGATGTTTATCGTACACCGGTGGTCGCGGTGATGGCTGGCTACTGTTCCGCGATAGCGAAGCCATGCACCGCTGACGATCACCATCGGGCGATAGGCCGACTATCGGCTAGATGCGCTTGGCAAAGTAGATGATGGCCAGAATGACCAGGATGGTCACGAGTACGCTTCACGCTGGCCGGCAGATAACGAGTCTGGCACCGGGACAGGACGCCCTCGCCGCTCGGCGTACCGAAAAATCGGGGCCACCAATCGAGTCGACGCCGTGCTTTGGGGCGTTGAGCATGGTTTCAAACCGGGCTTCCACCGAATCGACGAGTGGGTGCCCGGGCCGTCGTGATCTGGCGGAATGGCCCGCCAACTAGCACTAGTCGCCGGCTGCCTCGCGCGCCTCATAGAACGCTTCGAGCGGCCCGGGATCGGCGTCGATGAACGGCGGTGCGTCGTCGGTCTCGACGAGGGCGACGAGGTGGTCGAGACAGGTGTGGTAGCCGGCGGCCGTCAGTACTACCCCTGGGCTCATTGCGCCGAGGCGCACGGTATGGGTGAGATTGGTGCCGGTCGCCGTCTGGCGCAACTCGCTTGTCAAAGCTCGCCGTCCCATTCCCGACGAACTTGGTCAGGCTCCCAACTCACGATTCGACCAGTCAAAACGGACATTTCAATCTCGTGCTTCTCGGCCACGTCGTCCCAGGGGACGACCAGTTCTCTGGCGCCCTCGGCGCGTTCGCCAACAAGGTCGCACGGCATCCAGTGTCGAGTTGATCGCTCTCGGTTAGTCGCGCCAGACACGCGTGCCGGCGGTTGCCGAGAACTCTCGCTCAAATCGAAGTGTTATCTCATCGCCGTTGCGGACGATTTCGCACGGCGGATGTTCGGGACCAACCATCAACTTTCCTTCCGAGTCGACTACAGGAAAAACGTTGTCGAGACACTAGTTGCGGATCGCGGAAATGGATAGGTGCGGAAATGGACAGGAACAGTCAGCTGCGTCGGCGTTATAACGACAACGCCGCGAAGATGCCCGAAGAACGAAGATAGAAGGTTGCGGGGACGAGGCTGTTGATCGGGTGCTTGGCCTTGGCGTGATAAAGCACGGCACCGATCATCATGAACACCATGCCGACTGCGGCCCAGGTCGCAGGCTGTCGATCTGTAGCCCAAGTCCTGGCGACTTCGATGACGCCAACGGCAAGCATGGGGCGACGGCCCCTGGTCCCAGTTCGTCGAACTGTTCAGCTAGCTTTGGCACTCCGGCGAGCTTCGCAATGCCTGTCGCGCCATAGAGGACTCCGAGGATGATGGCAAAGATCGTCATGGCGCAGATCCTAAGGCCGATTCTTCGCCGCCCAACCGAGTCGCTCGCTAGCGCAAGGGTTTCCGACGGCGAGCTGCACGTCGCTCTCTAGTGATGGACTCGTTGTCCATCGCGATCAATGATCATGATTAGCTCGGCTGGCCCGTCGACGGCCATGAGTGCATGTGGCGTCATCGTGGCAAACTCTGCCTCGCCCTCGGCCACACGACCAATTGCGATCGCCGGAAGTAGGAGTGGGGCGCGACCTTGCGTGACAAAGAACAGTCGTGGCCAGGATGGACCTGCTGTGTTGGCCGCGTGTCGCTTGGCTCGAGGCGCATCTTGATTGCGATCGTGTTGCCTGTCGATCGGCTGAGCATCCAGGTCGTGACGGACCCCGATGAAGTCGGCACCGGGCGAATCACGACGTCATCGTCGTGGCCGAGGTCCAAGAGCGCATCAAGGCCGACCTGCAGAGCGCTGGCGAGAGGGACCAGAACATCGGGCTGATCGTTCGCTTGCCTGTTTCTATGCGGCTTAGGGTCGAGGGGCTGGTGGGCGCGTTCAGCCACGTCATCAAGCGAGAGTCCGAGCGAGGTTCGCAGGCTGCGAAGCCGCGTGCGAACAACGTGCTCGACGTCTTTCTCACTGGGCATTGGACCTCCTGGTACAATCTTGCGAATTGTGCAAACCATCTTGCGGTGGTTCTGGCAAATGGTAGCGTCGCTTTCATGAGCGATCACACCTCGTCCCACGAACATCCGAACGGCGACACCGCCTCGCCGCGGCAGGTCGAGCGGTATTGCGACGTGGCCGTTATTGGCGGCTCAGCGGCTGGTCTCGCGGCGGCGCTTCAGATCAGCCGTCAACGCTGGTCGGTCATTGTGGTTGATGCCGGCGAGCCCGTAACGCCCCGGCCGCCCACATGCACGGCTACCTCGGCCACGAGGACACGCCCGCCGACCTGACGGCCATCGGTCGCGAAGAAGTCCGGCGCTACGGCGGTGGTGATTCAGGGAACAGCCCGCCGTGTCCGCGACACCGACGGCTTTCGGATCGAGTTGAGCGGCGGACACTCGTTGGTGGCTCGGCGGGTGCTGGCCGCTACGGGCATCGCTGACGTGCTGCCAGACATCGAAGGACTGAGCGAACATTGGGGTCGCAGCGTCATACATTGCCCGTTCTGCTCCACGGCTACGAGGTCAGGGATCAACGGGTCGTTTCAATCATTACGTCGGTGGTCGGACTGCACTCGGCCTCGTTGATGCATCATCTGACCCATCAACTGACACTTGTCCTGCACGCAGGGCAGGGATCGATTCTCCCGAGGTGGCTTCGCTAACCGCGGCGGGGGGTGACGGTTGTGCAGCAGCGCGTGGCGCGAAGTGGTGAAACTCGCCCGAGGAGGAGGTCGACTCGAAGGTGTCGAACTGGACGATGGCTCCCTGCTTCCTGCCGATGCCGTCATGGTGGGCACCGAGTTTGAGCCTCGAATTGAGGCGTTCGCCCCGCTCGCCGTCGCAGTCGCCCAGCATGCGAGTGGGAAGCGGTACGGTGATTGAGGCCACCGCCATGGGGGCATCGGTCCCCGGTTTCTATGCAGCTGGCAACGTGGCCGATCCGAGCCTTCCAGGTCATTAACGCCGCAGCCAACGGCAGCCTTGTCAGGGCCATGATCAGTTTCAGCCTGGCCAATGAAGGAACTCCCGACGTCGCATCGCCGTCCGGCAACCGCCTTGAAGGAGAGCCGCTATGGCGGAGCCCCGATCTGGAGTGGCAATCCCAACGGCACCCTCGTCAACGAAGTGGCCGGGATGGCACCCGGTGCCGTTCTCGACGGTGGGGCGAGGAGGGCGACGCCGTCTGGCTTGCGGAGCAGGGTTGGAGCGTCACGGCCACCGACATCGCCGCAGCACGCAGTCGACCGGGTTTGCCGGAATCGCCCGTAGTCGAGGGCTGACCATCACGTGCGTCCGGGCGGACATGAATGGCTGTGATCCTTGGAGGCCAGACGTTCGATCTCGTCACTGCGTGCCGCGTCTATCCCACGGACTGCCGACCGCCGTGGTCTCACCAACATCATCGACGCGGTGGCGCCTGGCGGCACCTTGCTGGTGGTTGGCCACGACCTTGAGCCGATGCGACAACCCATCGACCCTCGCGAGCAGTCCCGCATGTTCGGCCCTGACGCATACGACAGAAACGACGAAGCTTCGTCGAACTGCTGACTTCCTCGGGCGAAGTGGGATATCGAGTAATGCGCTCCGCGAGCGGCCTGGTACTGCGCGACCGCTTGCATCATCATGTCGGCGACCTGGTGCTCAGAGCCAAACGCCGCAGCTAGCGGCGGAAGCAGTGCCGGACGAGGCAGCAAGCGCTCGCCTTCATCGAACCACACATGCAGGGTCACGCCTCAGTTGGCGTCGAATCGTTCCTCCCTGGTTTCGGGAGGTCGTGCTAGATCTGAACCTGGCGCAACCTCAGAAAAGCTTCTGATCGGATGGCAGGCGGAAGATCGGCAGCGCTGGCTGCGCCACGGTGGAGAAGAACGAACAGCTCTTCGCGTGCCGGATGCGCCCACCGCCATCGATACGAATACCGTTTCGCAGCCCAGAAATAGAGTAGCGTCATCCGCCGCAAACTTGAATCCGTCCCGCGACGGTGCTTAAGGCCGCCGGAACATCGGGCTCGTCCATAAGGGCTCAAATCGCAGCCGGATGAGGAAGATGCCATGGCCGAGGTCGGTGCACCGGGCCGCTTGCCTGACACCCGAGGCTTCTCGGCGATTTCAACCGACACGAGAATTGTGGTCTGGTGCAGCACCTTGTTGTGCTTCAGATTGGACAAAGAGACGGTGGCGCTGCACTGCGTCTTTGAACATGTACACCGCCGTGCCGGGAACACGGTGCGTGTGTGACTGCATCACATCCTGCCGGCGACCGTCTTCATCGGCACCTCACCTCGCATGATGCGGGCGGCAACGAGTTCGCGGCTTCCGCCACGTGGTCATCTGGACGGCCAGCGCAGTGCCGACGGCCAGGGTAAAACCACCAGCAGGAATCTTCGGGATGTTTGCGCTGAGAAAGCGACGTCGACGGCGATGAACTGGGAACAGCGTTGCGAGCGCCCGACCGGTCGACCAATACCACTTGTCACGCACGACCCGGTAGAAGATCAGGGTCGTAATCAGCATGGTCGTTGTGACCGCGATTCCATACGCTGCGGCCAACGCACTCGATGTGCGAAAGGTCAGAACCAAGCCGACACAACCGACCATAAGTAGCCAGTTGACGAGCGGCACGAACACCTGCCCGATGTGATCGGGTGAGGTGTGGCGGATGGTGAGGCGAGGAAGATAATCGAGCTGTACGGCCTGCAGGTAAGCGAGAGCGCGCCAGAAATCAGCGCCTGCGATGCGATCACGGTCGCTAGTGTCGACAAGATTGCGAGCGGGGTAATGCAAAGCTCGGCGCCATGTCATAGAACGGGCTGCCGACTTCCGTCCTGCCATCGGCCAGCAAGGCCGCCTGACCGAAGTAGTTGAGCAGCAGCCCGGGAGTACGAGCACATACCACGATGTCTGGATTGCCTTCCGACCAAAATGGCCCATATCGGCGTGAGCGCTTCGCCGCCGGTGACGACGAGAAAGATTGAGCCGAGGGCGACAAAGGAAGCAGGTGGTTCGTTGCCGAAGAAGGCGATTGCGTAGGTCGCTGACACCGCCCGGACAGCGGGCTGCGCAATGATTTGACGAAGGCCGAGACCGCCAAGTACCGCGAACCACACGACCATGATCGGGCTGAAGATGGTCGCAATCTTGGCCGTGCCTCGCTGTTGCACGGCAAAAGAGGGCGACGAGAATGGCGACGGAGATCAAAGATGACAAGCTTCGTAAGGGACCATTGAGGCGACCTCAAAACCTTCAACAGCGGAGAGTACGGAGATGGCAGGGGTGATTAACCCGTCGCCATAAAAGCAGCGCCGTGCCAAATACCCCGGGTGATCATGGCTGCGCCCACTGGTGTTGGCGCCTCTCCCTTGGCCGGAAGTACGAGCGCAGTCAGGGCGAGGATGCCGCCTTCGCCATGGTTGTCGGCCCGCATGACGAGAAACAGGTACTTGATGGAGATGACAATAATGAGCGCCCAAAACACGACTGAGGCGACCCCGTAGGGTTGGTCACGGCTTACCTCCAGGCCGGCGTGCTCAAGGACTCGCGGAACGCGTAGATCGGACTCGTGCCGATATCGCCAAACACGATTCCGAGCGTTGCGAATGCGAGCGCTGCTCGCCCGCCATGCTGATGACTATTTTCACTCAAGGTGTCGCTCCTGCCTTCCGGCATGCCATGTACCGGGTGAGCCCTATGGGTCGCCCACACTCCAGCGGGTCAAGTTCGCCGTCACGGAGATAGCCAAACGCTACTGTCACATTCGCTCGACGCAATGCGTCAATAGAGTGTGATGATGTCGAGTGACCCGTTTGTCGGCGAAGCCTCGCCTCGAGGCGATAGCCACCCGGATATTGGGGTCGACTGCTGACATCGATGACGTAGTCCAGGAGGCACGCCTGCGGTTCGCGGCCATACAGCGACATCGACGATCCGCCTGCCTGGCTCACGACCGTTGTCACCCGCCTGCCTCGACACATTGCGGCGACGTCGTGTCCAGGTGCGGGTCGAGACGGCGTTGACCAGCGAGTTGGCTGAGTCTGGGGTCGAGAATATCGACGACATCGAGCTCGCCGAACAGGTCGGTGGCGCCGTGCAAATCGTGCTGGACGCCGTAACCCCAGCCGAGCGTGTTGCCTTTGTGCTGCATGACCTGTTCGGGTACTCATTCGACGAGGTCGGGGATGCGCTCGGGCGGTCGAACACCGCAGTCAGACAGCTGGCCAGCAGGGCTCGGCGAAAGATCCAAGGGCTCGAAGAATCTGACGCTGAGCAGAAGGCAGCGGCAGAACACCGACGCGTTGGCGAAGCGTTCCCTTGCTGCTGCCCGGTTGGGCGATCTGACACAACTCTTGTCGCTGCTCGATCCGGACGCTGTGATGAGGGCCGATGGAGTCGGCCAAGCGATGGGCACCAGCCCTCGCTATGAGGGAGCAGTCGCCGTGGCCAACCGATTCAACGGCGCCAAGGGCGGTGGCCGTATCGATCGATGGTAGCTATGACGGCCTGGATCGCCGACGACATCGTCAAGGTCGCCTTCGCGTTCCACATCGCCAATGGCCGAGTGTCGGAGATTGAGCTCATTGCCGATCCGGAGGCGCTGGTCAAGATGGCGATTGTCCGACTACCGAAACCACGTACTACCGCAGACCCAAAGGAGAAACTACAACCATGAAGACCATGACGTGCAAAGACCTTGGTGGCCCGTGTGATCTGGCGTTCCAGGGCGAGACCGCTGACGAGATCATAGTGGCGCAGGACCAACACCTGTCCGACATGACGGCCGCCGGTGACCAGCTCCACGCAGCGGCCGCAAAAGAGATGAAGGGTCGCTGGAAACGGCCCATCTCGGGCATGAAGTGGTACAAGGCGACGAAGGCCGACTTCGCGTCGCGCCCCAACATCTGACGGGGGCGAACCAAGCGTTGCGAGTGGCGACTAGCTGATCTTGGGGGCGTCGGCGTCGACAAACTGGGAGCGAAGGTCTCGTTTGAGCACCTTGCCGGTCGCATTGCGAGGGAGCGCGTCGACAATCGCGATGTCGCTTGGAATCTTGAATTTCGCTAGTCGACTGACGCAATGCTCGATGACGGTTGCCCGGTCGAGTGTTGCCCCAGGCTTCAGCGCCAGCACGGCGAGACCGACCTCTCCCCATTTGTCGCTCGGTATGCCAATAATTGCCGCCTCAGCAACTTGTGGCAGCTGATACAGGACGTTCTCTATCTCGGCGGGGTAGACATTCTCGCCACCGGAGATGTACATGTCTTTCCAACGATCGACGATGAAGTAGAAGCCCTCATCATCCATCCGAGCTGCGTCACCCGTCTTCAGCCAGCGTCCTTCGAAGGCGTCCGCGGTTGCGTCCGGCCGGTTCCAATATCCGGGCGTGATGTTTGGTCCGGCGACCCAAAGCTCACCGATCTCGTCGGGCCCGCAATCTTCGCCCATCTCGTTGACTATGCGCGCCTCGGTGTGAAGCAGCGGCTTGCCCGTCGAGCCGATCTTCCGCAGGGCGTCGCCAGGATCGAGGAAGATGCAGGCCGGGCTGGTTTCTGTCATTCCGAAGCCTTGGGCGAGCGATACCCCGCGCTCAAACCAGGTGTCCATGATTGTTTGGGCACACGGCGCGCCACCGACGCCGGCGATCCGAAGACGCGAGAGATCGGTATCGGCAAAATCGGGGTGTTGCATCATGAATTGGTAGGGGGCAGGGACGGCGAAGAAATGGGTGATGCCCTGTGCCGGGTCACCCAGGACCTGCAGCGTCTCGCCGGGATCGAATCCCTTGAGTAGTACGACGGTCCCGCCCGCGTGGAGGACCGGGTTGGAATAACAGTTGAGGCCGCCGGTATGGAACAACGGAAGCACGTTGAGATGGACCGTATCGAGGCCGACTCCCGCCGGAATGCCGAGGTTCACGGCGTTCCAGAAGTTCATCCCGTGGGTGATCATGGCGCCCTTCGGCAAGCCTGTTGTGCCCGACGTGTACATGATCGTGATGAGGTCGTCGTGCGTGAGATCGACACGATCGACGGATTCGCCGTCGAAGCGAGCGACTGCCTGCTCGTAGTCGCTTGACGCGATACCACCGTCGATGGCGACCAGGTCCTGATCGAACAACGCTTCTGGAGTTCGTCGGCCGCTTCGGAGAAAGAAATGTCATGCACAAGGACAAGCGGCGAGCTGTCGTTGAGGATGTATTCGAGCTCGGTGACCGTGAGCCGCCAATTGAGCAGGACGCAGATGGCGCCGAGCCGCCCGCACGCAAACTGGAGATCGAAGAACTCAACCCCGTTGTGGGCCAGAACACCGACGCGGTCGCCGCGTCCGACCCCGACCGATGCCAGATACGCCGCCGTGGCGTCAACCCGACGGTCAAGTTCTGCGTAGCTGAAGGTCCTTCCGCTGCCGAGGTCACGAACCGCCTCAGATGCCGGTCGATGAGACGCATGATGATGGATCCAGTCATAGACCGGAATGGGCCCGTGTCCCGATGGTCGTGAGGAAGCAAGTGGAGGAGCAGTATGCGACATAGAAAACCTCGTTGGCGGATAGGGGAGCGAGTCTTGCACGCAACAGATTGGTGATGAAAGCCGTCCGCTCAGATTTGGCGATCCGCCGACCCGATGGAATAGCGGCGGCTCATTCGACGTTGAGACCGTGAGATTCGCCAACGATTGGACCCGCTGATGTCTGCTCCACCGACGACTGCTCCTGCCTCCAGCAGCGACTACGACATCGAGTTCTTCTGGGACCCGGTCTGTCCATTCGCCTGGATTACCTCCCGATGGGTGGAGAAGGTGGCTGAGCAGAGCGATTTCCGCGTTGACTGGCGATTTATCTCGCTTCGCCTCCTGAACAAGCACAAAGACTATGCCACCGAGTTTCCGCCGGAGTACGAACACGGCCACACCGCAGGATTGCGCATGTTACGAGTGGCGGCTGCTGCTCGTGACGAGTTCGGGCGTGAACCAATGGGGGCGCTGGTGCGGTCGTTTGGCGAAAGCTATTGGGACAAGCCGAAGGGTTCGGGCATGCGTTCGCACCTCAGCACGACCGAGCACGCCATTGACGTGCTGACGGCGGCAGGGTTGCCTGCGCGATTGGCCGAGGCGCTCGACGACACGGCGTGGGACGCGATGCTGGACGACGAGACCGAGATGGCCCTTAGCCGGACGGGTCGAGATGTCGGCACGCCGATCATCACCTTCCAGCCGCCCGATGGGCTATCGTTTTTTGGACCAGTGATTTCACGGGTGCCATCCGATGAGGAAGCAGTGCCTCTGTGGAACGCCGTTACGACCCTGGCGTCGTTTCCCGGCTTCGCCGAGATGAAGCGCTCGCTCCGTGAGGTTCCCCAACTCACTATCTTGGGTGGCGCGAGCGAGCGGCCTATCTCGGAGGACTGGAAAGGTGGCCACCGCGCTGGCCACCTCGCCTCCGACCAGGCCTAGCACTCGTCGCCAGTTGATCTGGCGCCGAGCCCGTTAGTCGGCGATCAGACAGGCATCGCCGGGTGTGGCCGGATAGAGCTCGTCGAACACGGCTTGTACTGCGGGGAAGAGCGACTCATCGTTGTAGTCCCACTCGATCCACGTCCAACCGAGTTCATCACTCATCCTGGTGTACGCGATTCCTGCGGCGTCGAAGGCTGCGGCCAATCGATCGTTCTCGGCGGTCATGTAGGCGATGTCATCGGCCGTTGGCGGCTGAGGTGGGTACAGCTCGGCGTACACCGTATCGACTGCAGCTTGAGCGGCTGGGTCTTCGTAGTCCCATTCGATACTGTCCCAACCAAGTTCGTCGGTTGAGCGGGTGTAGCTCAATCCAGCGGCGTCGAGCGCCGCCGCAATGGCGTCGTTATCGGATCGGACCCGGTCGAGGTCCTCTTGTGCGGGCGGCTCGATTGGGTACCGTTCGTTCCAGTACGCATCGGCGACCGACTGGGCGTTGGCATCGTCGTAGTTGTATTCGAGATACGTGAACCCCAGATCGTCAGTGATGACCGTGTAGCTGATGCCGGCAGTGTCAAACGCGGCGGCGAGGCCGTCGGTGTCGGCGTTGTTGGCGGCAAGCTCTTCCTCGGTTGGGACGTACGGCTCATCAATCGGACAATCAGTGGCAATTCTTGTGTCGGCGACCAGCGCGCCCTTTGTTGCGAGCTCGCTGTTGGCGCCACCTTGCGCCGCGGCCAGGCGCTCGCGGGCGGCGGCCAGCGCTAGCCGAAAGCACGTCTGCGGAGTCCGTGGTGGCTTGGACGGCCGTGGTCGCTGGTCCGGCAACCGTGGCCGACTCGGATGCGGGGTCGCTGGCACAGGCGGCCAGCGCCCCGCCAGTAAGCGCAACGCCGAGGGCGAGCGAAACAAACCTCTTCAGTGATGGTATGGACATGTTGTTGTGCTCCAAGTTCTTTGGGTCGATGATGCGAATCAGACGATGACTGCGTAATCACAGTTCCCAAAGTGGCAAAAGATTTTGCCGCCGCTGGTGCCCGGGCCCGACCAAACAGAGCTGGCTGGTTCGGGCGCTGAGTTAGCTGTCGCGAAATCCCTTGCCAGCAAGAATCTTGGGGACAACCTTGTCGATCCGTGCCTCTCGCGTCTTGGCCTGCTTGGCCTGGGTGATCTGCAGATTGTATTCGCGCTGGCGGCCCGGTGTGAGCTGCTCGAGCGCGGCCTTGAGTTCGGGCTCTTCGTTTAGTCGGCGTACGAGTTCTTCGGCGAACTCGACCGGGGAGCGGGTGCGACCTCGAGACCTGCGTTCTCGACATCGACTGCCTCCTGGATGTAGTCAGCGATAACCGACTCCAGCGCCTTGATGTCGTCTACCGACGTGAACTCAAGCCGAAGGGCCGAGGCGAGTTGGGCCCTTGAGAGCGGAGGATTTGTTGTGGATCCTCCAGCAGTGCGCCCTTGAAGAACATCAGCGCCAAGAAGGCCTTCATCTCCTGCATGATGACAATGTTTTTGTCGCCGTGGCTGTAGCACGGCTTGCCCCACTTGATCTCTTCGGTCAGTCCGGCCTTCAAGAGCAGGGGCCACGCAGCGTTGCCATCTCCTCGGGCCATTTTGCGGATCGTTTGATGTAGGCGTCGACCTTCTGATTCATTACGTGTCCTCCTTGTCGGCAGAAGCTTAGACCGGTGCTCTCGGCCGCGTAGTGGACCGAAGCGGAGTGAAGGTACACCGCAACGTCGTCCCGATGGTAGATGTGCTCGGTCGGCTCAATCTGATCGAGGAACGCTTGGAACACCGCAGCCATCCGAAGGTGGGCCACCGGCCGAGCAGGCCCCAGGCCCGTTCGGGTTGCGACCCGGGAACCCGCTCGGCCCACTGCGATAACCACAGGCGTTGGACCGAGGGGGTGTACCGATCGGCGGTCATCAGATCGAACAGCGGTGTGCCGACGAAGCTGTCGCCCCAGTCAAACCACAGCGGGTCCGCAACGCCCCGTCGAGCGTTACCTGGGTGCGCATCGCCGTGCACGATCGTGTCGGGAATGCCGCACTCGGCGATTGCCTCCAGTCGAGCGGGCAGCTGCTCGACGAGCGCAGTGAGCCCCGAACTGGCGGCTGCGCCGTTAACGGCGAGCGAGCGAAGCGTGCTTACGAGGCCGACGCCTCGATTGTCGAACACCGGCCGTGACCAGGTCCTCGATCGTGTTGCTCTGAGCGAGTTGCAGGTCGATCAGCGACACGATCATCTCGATCTGCTCTGCCTCAGTTGCCTCGTAGCCATCCTCTCCGGGCATGTCGGCCAACAGCAGGCGATGACCTTCGGTGGCGATGACCGCGGAACAGGGCCGCCTCGTAGATGGGTAAGCACCGCGGCCTCGTGAGCGAAGAACGGCGGGACACATTTGAGCCACGCCGTGCCGTTTGTGGTGGGGATCGACCAGACCGCCGACAGATTCCATGTCCGGTGCTGGGTTGGCTGACCCGTCACGTCCACGTGACGAGCCGCCCAAGCGAGGTCAGCTGCGGGGCCGCCTGGCTTGGCCCATGGCATGCGTCGGGGGTGGTCGTCGACGACGTGTGGGTCGCCGTCCCACCGAACGAGTCCGCCGAGCGACTCGCTTTCCGCGACATAGGTAACCCGGCCGCCCGCCGTCGGCCCTGTTGTGCCGAGGCCGTCGAGGACACGCCAGCACGGTGGTGTTTGGGAACGCAGCGGCGAGAGCAGTGACCTCTTGCCAATACGGGACGGGCACTGAGCAGGGCGGCGTTGCGCCTCTGACCTCGCCGTGCCGGTCGACGACGACCAGAGTTACCTCTCTCGTGTTGCTCACTGCCACGCCCGGAGTAGAGCACAACGGTGTGGCCGGAGCGATCGGATTTTGACGTCGAGGCGCCAGCCGTCATCGACTACTGGTCGAATTCGATGACCGTGATGGGCGGACCAGAGGGGAGCGCGATGAGACCGGAGAACCACGACGGCAAGGCATTCGTGCTGTCCTCCCAGCCCCCACTCGCAGAAGACATGGCGCCGTAGTCGCTCGTGCCGAGGAGGTCGAACGGCTCGTCCGCAGCGAGAAGCCCGCCAGAAATCCAGTTGGTGTACACGAACGGTTCGCCGGTGACCCACGCGAATGTGCCCTCGGATGCTGCATCGGTGAAGCCGAGCCAGATGGACGAGCCGCCCTCCCCGAGGAAGTTCGAACGGATGAACTCATTCTCGCTGGCACTGGTGATGGTGACGAGATGGCCGCCGGCCGCTGCCGCTTCGGCCCGGCCTGCAACCATGTTTGGCCCGGTGTGCCAAGCACGTAGACGCTGTTGCCAAACGGTAATCCACCTGGGATGGTCGTCGTTGGGGCAAGCGTCGATGGGGGAAACGTTGGCGACGGCTGCGTCGCCGTGGGCCTGGTGACCGTCGGTATCGATGAGGTGGGAAGGGTGGCCGTTGGAACGGTGCCCCCAGGAATTGTGGTGGACGGCGTCAGATCAACACGTGAGGTTGTCGACCCACCCGAGGACGGCGTCGTCCCATCGCTAGATGGAGTGCGCTCGGTGGTCGTAGTTGCCGAGCCGTCACCGTCCGTGGACTCGGACCTGTCTGGTCGTTGTCTGACTCGTCGCCGTTCGATTCATCGTCGGCGAAGGGAAGGGTGTCCGGTGTGTCATCACCGGCCGTAGCGACCGTGGCCGACTCGATGACGTTGGGATCATTGAGCTGCGCCTTGTTTACACCGGTCAATGCTCCGACACCGACTGCAGCCACCGCAGCGGCACCTACCGCTCCTGGGCGACGAGCTGGGGGACGGCCAAGCGTTCGGCCCAGCTGACAAGCCAACCGACAACGCCGACCCTGGTCGAACGGCGAGCAACGAGCCGTTGAGAAGGCAGCGTACAACGTCAGCGTCGAACTGGCTGCCCGCACAGCGGACCAATTCTTGCCGCGAGCGGCCTCTGCCGGCAGCGCCTTCTTGTACGACCGGGTCGAGGTGATGACGTCGTACCGCATCGGCCACAGCAACAATGCGCCCCGCCAGACAATGTCGGTTCCCGCCAAGCCCAGCGGATAGCCCGCTCCGTCCCAGCGCTCATGGTGCTGACTGGTGGCAAAACCGCCACTCGCCGAGCCAATCGGCCAGGGGTTCGACCATCGTTCCGCCCGTTGCTGGGTGTTGGGAGAGGATCTTCCACTCCTCGTCGGTTGGGCGACCGGTGCCATTGAGGATCTCGGGCGGCACGGCGAGTTTGCCAACATCGTGGGCCAAGGCAGCCCATTGCAGCTTCTGTCGATCGGTGGTTGGGAGGTCCATCTCCTCAGCAATCACGTCGACGTAGGCACGCACTCGTTCGGTGTGCCCTCTCGTCAGGCGCTCGTGCCGACCGAGAGCGACGACCATTTCGACGAGCTGCTCCGCCGCCTTCTGCTGATCGGCGCTGAGCGGCGCCTCTCTGCGTCGAGCGCTCGCTGTAGTCGGCGCAGCGTTCCGTCCGCAGGGCGACACCGAACCGCGATGGCGCCCGGTCGGGGAACACCAAGGTCATGTTGAGCAAAAGGGTGAGCGGTACCGCGCCGAGCTAGTCGATCGGCGAGCAGAGCGGCGACCGAGCCCACGACGGCAATCTGTCCTATGTAAACGACCCTGCCGCCGACGCCGGTCGGCGACCACAGGGCCGGGGCCGTGATTCGGGCGACGAGATAGGCGGCAACAACTGGGGCAAGGCTGATGAGCGTGCGGAGAACGAAGGCGTTGAGCGGCCTCGCCTTCCACGAGCGCTGATCTGCACCAGTCGTTGGTCCCTTCTCCATGACACAGTTTCGGCCCACCCGAGCAGATCCTTAAGGGCGGGCTTGGTGGAAAAGCGCCGCTAGGCGCGGGTATCGGGCGACGGCACTCGGGGGAACCGGAGCCGGGGCCCGGTTTCGGCCCAATCCTGGTGATTGCGGATGTACTGGTTGGCGACGTCGTTTGCTGGCCGGTGGTCCCATGACACCAGCGGTGCCCGATTCATCGCCTCGTAGAGGACGCGGCGACTTCGCTGCGAGGCAACGACGCGGCGGCGGATCTCCGCACTGTCCCAGCGGGCAACCACTTCACGGGCGAACGAATCAGCGAGATCGGCGTGCGCGGGGTCGACGGCCAGGTTGGACCGCTCGAGCGGGTCGGCAACCACGTCGTAGAGCAACGGCGGATCGGCGTCGCAATGGATGTACTTATAGTTGTCTCGCCGAATCATGAAGATTGGATCGCCCGTCATCTCGGCGGTGTACTCACCAAATGTCTCGTTTACCGGGTCGCTCTCGCCCCTGGCTGCGGGCCACAGGCTGCGTCCAACGAACTCGCTTGCGTCGACTGGGGCCCCGGCGATGTCAAGCAGGGTTGGCAAGAAGTCAAGGTGAGAGCACGGATTCGCAATGGTCGTTCGCTCAACGCCAGGTCCGGCAATGACGAGGGGGATTCGAGCTGATCGTTCGAAGAACGACATCTTGAAGAACGATCCTCGATCGCCGAGCATGTCGCCGTGATCACTGGTCACGACGATAATCGTGTTGTCGATCTGGCCCGTCTCCTCAATCGTTGTGACCAACTTGCCGAGCCAGTCGTCGAAGTAACTCACGTTGGCGTAGTAACCGTGTCGGGCGGCCCGCAGCTGGTCATCGTTGTAGCCAACCGAGTCGGCTTCGATCCCTGCCCGAATACGCCTCGTATGAGGATCAAGGTCCTCAAGCACCCAAGGCGCAGGGAGGTCGATATCGCCATCGTCATACCGTGCCCACCATTCGGGCCGGGCGACATACGGGTCGTGCGGATGGATGAACGACGCGCAGAGGAAAAACGGGCGATGGTCGTCATCGCGTGCCATATCGAGAAGCTTGCGGCGGGCGGCGAAGCCCACTTCCTCGTCGTAGTCAATCTGATAGGTGGTCACCGCTTGACCGGCCTCATGGAGGACTTCCATGTTGTGATACCACTTGTCGATCCGCTGATCGGCCTGATCCCAGTTTGGTGTCCACGCGAAGTCGGCGGGGTAGATATCGGTGGTCAGTCGTTCCTCAAAGCCGTGCAGCTGATCGGGACCGACGAAGTGCATCTTGCCTGACAGGATCGTCCGGTACCCAGCCAGCGTGAGGTAGTGGGCGAGCGTCGGCGTCGAGGCCGGGAACTCGCTCGCATTGTCCCATGCGCCAATCGCCGAGACGGTCTGCCCGGCGAGCATCGTGAATCGGGCTGGTGCGCACAAGGGCGAGTGGCAGTACGCCGCGTCAAAGCGAGCGCCTCGGGCCGCGAGTGCATCAAGGTGGGGAGTCGACACGCTCGGATGGCCGTAGGTGCCGGTGAAGTGGGGTGCCAATTGGTCGGCCATGACAAACAACACGTTCGGCTGAGACATAATCGGTGACACTAGGCGCAATCGGGGCTGGCTGGCATCACGTGGCGCCGACTCGTGCAGGGGACCATCAAAAGGGCGTGGCCTCGTGAACTCGGAGAGCGCATTTGGCCGATGAGGGCCGGGAACCGTCTACTCTTGGGCGCTGTTCGTCTACTTGGGTTGAGGTGTGGCATGGCCGGTGGCCTCGTTGGATTGCTTGATGACATCGCTGCGTTGGCCAAGCTCGCTGCCGCGTCGATCGACGATGTCGGCGCGGCCGCTGGTCGGGCCAGCGCAAAGGCCGCAGGTGTTGTCGTCGACGACACTGCGGTGACTCCCGCCTATGTGCAAGGCCTCGCAGCCGAGCGGGAGCTACCGATTATCAAGAAGATTGCCGCTGGCTCGATCCGGAACAAGCTGCTCATCATCTTGCCTGTGCGTTGTTCCTGAGCTGGCTCTCGCTAACCCTGGTCGAAGTAATCCTGATGTTCGGCGGCACCGACCTCTGTTTCGAAGGCGCCGAGAAGATCTATCACAAGCTCAAGGGCGACGACCACGACCACGACGTGCCCGTCGCTCTGCGTGGACCTGAGGCCGAGGCAGCCACCATCGCCAGCGCTGTCCGCACCGACCTCATTCTCTCGGCCGAGATCATGGTTATTGCCCTCAAGGAAGTTATCGATGAGGGCTTCATCTCCCGGGCGATCATTCTGGCGTTGTCGCCGTTGTCATCACGGTCATTGCTCCAGCGGCGTCGTGGCGCCTATCGTGAAAATGGACGACATCGGACTCTCGCTCGCCGGACGTACATCGGCGTCATCCCAGAAGCTCGGCCGCTCGATGGTGACGGGTATGCCGGTGTCGCTGCGCTGGCTGTCGATTATTGGCACCGCGCAGCGCCTGGGTCGGTGGCCACATCATTCTCGTCGGTAGCAATGAGCTTGGTTGGTACGCTCGGTCCATACAAGGCGGTGCATCACCTCGAGGAGGCGGTGCACGATATCGGTGGCCTCGGCGGCGTCTTGGGGTGGTTGACCAACACCGCGCTTTCGGCCGTTATCGGCATCGTCGTTGGTTCGATCGTCGTTGCCATTGCGCAACAGTTTCACCGGTCGCCAAACAAGGCCCACTGACTCTCGACGACACCCTCGATCAGGTCGGGTCGAGCAAAACCCGACTAGGTTGCGCTGATGCTGCTCACCCGACTTGACCCGCTCGCCGCCGACTTCGCGACCGCCACGGGTTGGGTAACGAAACCCGAAGGTATGTGCAAGGGCAATGCGTGCGTGCCGTGCCCGGAGTGGCGAGCCTGAAGGGCGGATCGACGAAGCCGCAGGCCGATCGCCTCGGCATGGCAGTGGCTGGCGACGCCTCGGCTGGTGTCTGGGCGCTTGGTCCAGAGAGCGGGGAAGGCCTTGACCACCGCCGCCGTTCTCGATCTCGAACTCCCGGACATTTGCAACCCCTTCCGACTCGCAGCCTGGCGACGGGCGGAAGGTCCTCTGAAGGCCTGGGCCTCGGTGAGGCTGCTGCGACGACCTGCCCGTGTGGCAGGAACTGCACGGCGAATTGGAACCGTTGGGTGTCACTGTCGACGGTGGCGCTCACCGACTGGGCAGCAGGGGGCGGACGACCCTTTGTGGAGCGGGCCAATCCGATCTATCCGTCCCTCGTCGATTCCGAACACCGCATCGACGCGATCCTCGGCAACATCGCCAATGCGCCGATGGCGGTCTGGATCGACGAGGCGGAAACCTGTTCGACCGGCTGAAGCGGCATCGATCAAGTCAGGAGTAAATACCGGGCCAAGCGGAAGCCAGCGACGACTGGCCCGAGCCCAGGCAACAAGTCATTCGTGGCTTGTAGGCTGTGCCCGACACGGGTGAGGCGTATCGGGCGGCCATTGTTGACTGGGCGACCAACGGCGCGCCGAGTCGCTTCGCACTGAGCCCCGAAGCAGTCATAGCGGCCTGGAGCGAGACCAGCCGAACACAGTCGGGCCGCTGCTTGCTTCGAGCTTGGACGCCACCGCTATCAACGAGGCGACAAGGCCGAGGCCATCGCGTGGTGGAAGGAGGCGCATGCGCTGTATCCCGAGAATTGGACCCAAGCAAGCGCCAGGCCTGGACACTGAGTCGACACCGGAGGGCGAAGAGTTTGATATGGCCCAAGACGTCCGGGACGTCTACGGCACCGTGAGCGAGCAGTTCTGCCGCCGGTGGCGGCGCAAACCTACTCCGTCACGCCCAAGCTGGAGTCTGCCGGGGAGTGATCGTTCGCTAACCGGCGATTACCCGGTGAACGATCTCAGCAGAACGTTGGCTAGCTGCCAGTACCGAACTGGTCGCGCCTCATGCGGCGGGCGGGTGCCAGGCATCGCGACTGAAGACGGTTTCGAGGTCTGACGCGTAACGAGTCAAGGCTGTCGCTCTCGTATGCGGGTCGAACGACGGCTGGTCCCACCGCTCTCGCAGACCGATGCACGACTGATACCACCCAGGTCGGCGAACATCTGCCGCCGATCACGGTCGCCGCCGAGGTGGTGCGTAGTAGTAGTCGAACACGCCATGTTGCTCTCGGACAACCCAGGTGACCTCGGCCCGCACATAGGGCCGTTATTGCCGCTGCGACCTCACCATGGTTGTACGGGGCAAGGTCGTCGCCGAGATCGTGGACGAGCGCCGCCAATGACCCATTCGACATCGGCTCCGTCTCGTCGTGCTCGGGTCGCTGATTGGAGCGAGTGTTCGAGGCGTAGAGATCCTGAAGAGTCGGACAGTTTTCGAGCTGTAGTCGTTTCAAGGAGACGGCCGGGGAGTTGGGCGGCGAATGCTCGTCACGGCCGTCAAGAAGTGCACATAGTCGGCGGCGGTGCCGTCGGCCATGGCGGTAAACGATACGACCGCAGAGGCGTCCGTCATGTGTCTTGCTCCTCAGTTGCTTGTTGCTCGCGGCGAGTCTGTTCGCGCCGCTGGGTGATCCACATCGGCCTCCATGCCTCCTGCGTGAGGTAGCAGCCCTGGAGAAACCGATCGCCCGAGCTCATCACAAAGGCCTCTCGCCCGTGGAGCGTGCGCCGGTTGTCCATGACGAGGACGTCACCGGGTCGGAGGCTGAACCGATAACAGACCTCGGGGGAGTTGAGATATGTGGCGAGCCATTGGCGGCCGCGATAGAGCGCGTCGAGGCGTCGCTCGTCGATTGCGGGGGCGTAATCGAGTCGGGGCGAAAATCGGATGCCCCGGAAGTTGCCCTGATGGTCGACCTCGATGATGGGAGAGCGAGCGCAAACGATGTCGTCGCCGACGTCGTAGTGGAACTCGACTGGGATGGTCGACAGCGCCTCGAACGCCTCCGGGTCGGCCAATCGAAGGGCCTCGGATGCCGCGAGGCCGTCGGCCAAGCGAACGCTGCCCTCGGCCGAGCGACGATGCAGTGCGGCAGTTGCACGTCTGGCACTGGCTTACCGTATGGCTGGTCGGCGCGGGCCGTGAGCTCCAGCGAGTGGTAGCCAGGTCGACGGCGCGCTGCGCTGCGAACATCGAATACGCTCGCCAAAGAGTGTGGGAAAGAGTCGACCGAAGTGGGCTTGATGATCGAGTGCAGGGCTGCAGCCTGGGCTGGGCGCCTGGATAATGAAGAAGCCGTTGACGAAGTAGAGTGCAGGGCGTCAAGCATGGCTCGACCTCGAGCGCCGCCAGACGCGCCAGTCGATGAAGCCGACCGGATTCGGGCGAACCGGTCCACGGGCTTGGCGGTGGCTCGAGGGGCTGGATCGCAGTGCTGCGTCGAGCAGGAGCTGGTTGAGCTGCAGTCGGCACGAGTGCCCGTCGCTGAAGGCGAGGTCGAGGTGGCCGTCGGTGAGCGAGGCGTCGGTGACGGCAAGATCGATTGCGATCTCCGTCGGCTCGACCAGGCGCTGACCACTGGTGATCGCTCGTCGAGCGCAGTCGATCGGCTTCGGAGCCAGAGAGGATGGAGCCGAGTGAGGCTCCGTCAGCGGCAATAACGACTGCCCGCCCGTCGATTGACACGCCTTGGCCGGTTGGTGGTGTTCATAGCCATCGACAGCCCTGTTCTTCGAATAGTGCAGCAAAGAATGACACATTGGGGTCTCCTTGCCTACTCTAAGTTTTTTGGAGGTCGACGTGGTTGGATTTGATTTCACGGTAGATCGCGCAAACTTGGCGACTACCCACCTTCGTCCGGCGGACATCGAGCCCGCCGGCCCCGGCGGAATTGTTGTCGCTATCGACCGATTTGCGATTACCACGAACAACATCACCTACGGTGGGTGGCCGGACCTCGATGGGCTACTGGCAAAAGCCCTGGCGCCCGACGAGGAGGACACCTGCCAGTCTGGGGCATTGGCACGGTGATCGAGAGTAGCTGTCCAGGGATCGATGTGGCTCGCGCTTTATGATGCCATTTCCCGATGGCGAGCCACCATCGGTTCACACCGTTTTGTCGACGGCGGCTTCATCGAGACGACTGCACACCGTCAATCACTTCCGCCCTCTACAACCGCTACACCGACGTAACCGAAGCGGCTGGATTTCACGATGGGCATGACAACCATCAGGTGGCCTATCGCATCCTGTTCGAGACGGGCTTGTCCTCGATAGGCACCTGCACGCCAACGATTATTTCGGCGCCGATCAGGTCGTCCTGTCGAGCGCGGCCCAGCAAGACCTCTATCAGCACTGCCTTCGCACTCGAGCGTCGCGGTCAGCGTCGTCGGACTCACTCGAAGCCAACCTTGATTTCGTCGAGTCGCTCGACCTCTACGACGACGTACTCACCTATGACCAGATCGGATCGCTCGATGCCGGCGCCTCAACGGCATTCGCCGACATGACGGGTAACGCCGAGGTGCTGGAGAGACCTGCACGCCCATTTCGACAGCGCTCACCCGTAGCATCGGCCTGCGCCACCCATCGATCCATGCGATGCGCACGGGCGATCGCAGTGATCTTGCCGGGCCGACACCAGAGCGCTTGCCCCAACCGATATCCAGCACCTCATTGAGGCGCACGGAGTCGCCGGCTACCACGCGATGCTGACACCGATCTGGGCTGGAATTCCTCGACGAGGTCGACGACTGGATCGCGATGAAGGAGTTCTCAGCTCCGCAGGGATTGGGGACGCGCATGGTGCCGTACCCGCAGGCGGATCGCCCGACATCGCCTACGTGGTAAACGAGAGCCCGACGGGAAGGTGCCGCCGGCACCCGTCGACCAGTGACGGTCGCCTCGGACGTCGTCGGTGAACGCTAGGGTTCTGGGGATGGAACAGCCGCGCCCGGAATGGAGTCGATGAGTGCCAGCCGACGTGGCCGTCGATATTCCGTTTTGGCTTGAAGCGATTGCCATCGTGGCCGGCGCCTTGGCCGGCCGCTTCGCGGGTGAACGAGAAGCTCGCAATTTCGGCATCGTGGCGCTCGCGGCGTTGGGCCTCGGCGGTGGCCTGATCCGGCACACGCTCCTTCAGCAGGGCACACCGGTCGGTATTACCGACTCGCGCTTCTTGCCGCTTGCCCTCGGCGCCAGCGTGCCTGCGTTGTTCCTGACGGGCGTGGTCAGCCGCTTGCATTGGGTGAGCCAACCGACCGTCGCAACAGGTCTTGGCGTTCTTGGCGCCGACAAGGCGTTGCTGGCGGGTGTGGCGGCCGTCGGCGCCGTCGTCATCGGCGTCCTCGCAGGAACTGGGGGTTCGATCCTTGCCGATCTCATCGTCGGTGTCCCACCGGTGCTCTTCCGGCCCGGCGTGCTGCTTGGCGTTGCATCGGCCCTCGGCACCACCGTCTACGTCGTTGGCGCACAAGCCTACGACGCTCGGGCCGCCTGGTTCGTCTTCGGCGTTGTACTCATCACCCTCACTCGAATCACATCAGCCGCAACGGGCTGGGGCGTCGGTCCGGCCGGCCAACTTGCCATGAAAACCGAGCGCGAGCTGGGGCGATGACGAGCCCGGCGGGCGAAGCCACTAGCCCGCTCCGGCGAGGGCTCACCGTCGCTTCTCGACGGCTCGTCCGCTTCTTGGCCTTTGCCCTGATTGTCCACGTCTTCGTCCTACCCCAGCTTGGTGGGGCACGAGAGGCGCTGTCGGTCGTGTCGTCCATCAACCCGTGGCTCATCGGGCTCGCCGTTGTGCTGTACGCGAGCTCGTTGGTCGCGTACGCAATCCTCACCCAGCACCTCTTGCCGAAGCAAGACCGGCCCAGCTTGCCGATCATCATGGGTGCCGTGCTCGCGTCAACGGGCGTCAACCATGTCGTGCCTGGTGGTGCGGCAACGACGGCGGCCGTCAACTACCGGCTGCTTGGTCGGGCCGGGGTGAAGACCGATGTCCTACAGTTCGCGCTTGGCACGCAGGCCATCGGTTCCGCGGTGGTCCTCAATGTCATCCTTTGGATTGCCCTCGTCATCTCGATACCGACAAGTGGCTTCCATCCGATCTACGCCACAGCCGCGGCCGTGGGAGCCTGCTTGATAGGCCTCTTCGGCCTGGCCGTATTGTGGATTCGCAACGGTCATGAGGAGTTCGCCGACCGTATCTCCAAGTGGGCGAGCCGATTCCCCGGGTGAGCGCGGAGCCGGTCCAGTCAAACAATGCTGAGCGTGGCCCAGCACGTGGATCTGCTCAGTCGGGATCGTGAGCGACTCGTCACCGTTGTCGGCCTGGCTGCGGCCAACTGGCTACTCGGATGCCGCCGCCCGTGGGTCGCACTCGGCGTTTGGACTCTGCCGGGCGTCGTTGGCGTGCTCGTGGCCTACGGCCTCGCCACGTCCTCGCCGCGATCCCCATTTCGCCGGGTGGGCTTGGTGTCATCGAGGCGATTCTGATTCCCACGCCGTGGAGACGGTGTTGATGCGACGGAGCGTCCATCGGCGTCGTCGCCTACCGCCTCGTAAGTTTCTGGCTGCCGATCCCAATCGGCGCCGTCTGCTACATCCTGGTGGAGCGGGCTGCCATTATGGGCGGGCGAATTGGTTTCCGGGGCGAGGTCAACGAAGCGGCTAGCCACAACCGTTGCCGTAGTGGCTCGTATGCGCACCACGGCACGATCAATCGATGGGTTAGATGATGCTCTGGCGTTTGCTTTGCCAGCAGCCTTGTCTTTCTTCGACTGACGTTTCTCTTTGGCGGTCTTGGTGGGTGCGGTTTTCGCACTTCGTCCACCCTTGTCTTTGCCTGCCATAACGGCCTCGTCAGCGGTTCGACACGATGTCGACCGTGGAACAGTGTCCCACAGATCGAAGCCAGTAGGTGGCCGATCACGAGTTGGACGCCGCGACGTGTGAACCAACGGCGCGAGAAGCGACGACCTCACCGACGCCGCCAGCGTAGGCGTCGTTGGCGTCGTTGGCGTCGTTGGAGTCGTTGCCGCTGGCAGCGATTATCGTCGGACTGTTGTCGTGTAGCCACGAGCCGGGAGCAACGACGTATGGCCAGCTGGACGCTAGAGGGTGATTTCGAGCGCGACGGCGCCGTGTGTGTTCGTGGCGCGTTTAGCGCTGACCTGGTCGAGTTGGCCCGAGAGGCGATCGACGCCAACCTCGCCAACCTCACCACGTGTAGCGGCGCCTCGGCCGAAACTGATGGCGAGTGCTCATCGAAGACTTCTGCAACTGGGACCGCATCCCGGCGATGGGCGTTCATTCGTGAGTCGCCTGGATGCCAGATCGCCGCCACCTTGACCGGCTCGCGTACGGTTCGTCTCTACCATGATCACGTGCTCGTCAAGGAGCCCGGTACGAAGCAACGGACCCCGTGGCATCAAGACCAGCCCTACTACAACGTCGACGGTGCCCAGAACGCCAGCATGTGGTTTCCCGTAGACCCGTCGACCGATCGGCGACGCTCGAGTTTATCGCTGGCACTCATCGCGGTCCCTGGTACATACCTCGGACGTTTCTCGACGATCAAGCGAAATGGTTCCCGGAGGGCAGTTTGGAGGAACTACCTGATCTCTTCTGCCGACACCGATCGTTGGCGGGTGATCGGTGGGAGTTGGAGCCGGGCGATGCGGTTTTTTCAACATGCTGACTGTCCATGGCTCGGGTGGCGTTCACGGGCCGCATCGCCGGCGCGTGTTGTCGATTCGCTACCTCGGTGACGACATGGTCCACGCACCGAGACGATGGGTCACGTCGCCCCCGTTCGACGGGCTCGAGGCGGTGCTGCCCGCTGGCAAGCCCATGGAGCATCCACGTTTTCCGATTCTCGTCGCTCACTAGTCCCAGAACAGGCGCCGGTCGGCATACTTCTGGATGGATCTTTCTCGACCGGTGACGATTCTTGACGGCGGCATGGGCAAACACCTGGAACGGGCCGGGGCCCCGTTTCGCCAGCCCGAATGGTCGGCGCTCGCGCTGATGGAGGACCCAGCGGCGGTACTCGACGCCCATCGAGCATTCATCGCCGCGGGCCGATGTCATCACCGTAAACACCTACGCCGTGGTCCCGTTCCATATCGGCGACGCACGGTTCGCCGAGCGCGGTCACGAGCTTGCCGCACTTGCAGGCCAAACTCGCTCGACAAGCTGCCGATGAGTCCGAACGCGCTATCCGCGTGGCTGGCTCGCTGCCACCTCTGTTTGGGTCATATGAACCCGAGCGATTCGACCCGGCAGCTGCGCCAGCCCTTTATGACGTACTGGTCGACGCCCAGGCGCCCTTTGTCGATCACTGGTTGGGGAGACCGTGAGCTGTATTGCCGAAGCTGAGGCACTTGCCGCCGCCGTCGAGCAGGCTCTGGGCCCCGACGAGCTATGGCTGTCGTTCACCGTGCCCGATATTCCCACCACCGACACCGTGGTGTTGCGTTCGGGCGAGTCCATCGCCGATGCGGTCGAGGTCATGGGCAGCGCGATGTGAGGCGATCCTGTTCAACTGTTCGCCACCCGAACAAATTACCGGCGCCCTCGGTGCGCTCGCTAAGCATTGGCAACCGGTATCCCGGTCTGCAGATGGGGCGGCTACGGTAATGGCTTCGCTCCTCGGCTTGTGTCGGGCAGTCAAACGCCGTCTTGCTCGGACCTCGCGACGATCTACCCTGGCACCTATCGGGTAATGGCAACGGAGGGTGGCTGAGCTCGGTGCCTCGATCGTCGGCGGCTGTTGCCACGTGCATACCGAGCACATAACGGCGCTGGCGTCCCACTTCTCCGACTAGCGGTACGACCCAGCGGCGCAGTCATTTGGCGTCGATCGTTCGTCGTGCGCGAAGCTGGCGCGAACTCGTCGATTGGAAACGCACATGGGTCAGCTGCAAGACAAGGTCGCCGTCATTACCGGAGGTGGCAGTGGCATTGGCCGGGCCTGCGCCATGCGTTTCGCCGCGGAGGGCGCGTCTGTTGTGGTCGGCGATATCAATCTCGGCGCCGCGAAGCGAGACCGTGGCTGCGATCGAGGCAAAGGCGGCACCGCCCACGCTGAAGATCGACGCAGCATCGGTGGCGGACAACGAATCGATGTTTCAGACGGCGATAGACAAGTACGGCCGAGTCGACGCAGGGTCGCGGCCGCCGGACTTTCCCACGCCGGGTATGTCAGCGGCCAGGACAGCGGACGGCATCCTGCGACCTGCTTGAAGAGTCTGTTGACGACTGGCGCCGCGTCCTCGATGTCAATCTGACGGGTGTGATGCTCGCCGATCAGCAGGCAGCCAAGGCGATGATCGCGCGCGGAACGGCGGATCAATCATCAACATCGCGCCGTCGCTGGCAACGTACCGTTCGAGGCGCGGCTGACTATTGCGTCTCAAAGGCGGGTGTGGTGATGCTTACCAAGGCGTTCTCGCTTGAAGCCTTGGAGCACGGCATCCGAGTCAACGCCATCGGACCCGGCTTTATTGAAACGGCCATGACGAACCGAATGAACAACGATGCAGAGGGTGCCGCGATGATGCAGGCATGACACCCATGGGGCGTCTCGGCCGGCCCGAGGAAATGCCGCCACGGCGCTGTTCTTGGCGTCAGACGAATCGTCGTATCTCAGCGGCCAGACAATCTTCCCCGCCGGCAGGATGTTCACCGGATAGCTGGGCGCCAAAAGCGAGCCGTCAGGTCCAGAATCGAGCCGTGGCTCCTGGCGGGCTCGGCTCGCCTCCCTACGCCACCGGCGGCGGGAAGACCACCTCGTCGCCAACGGCGATGACACCCGAGTTCAGCACACGGCACACCGAGCCCGCTCGACGCCGCAAGGCCGCCGAAGCACCGTCGCCAAACACGGCGTTCATCACCGAACACGGCGCTGCCACTCGGACGACCTCAAGGAGGACGCTGCCGACGGTGAATCGATCGCCTGGCTGGGCGGGTACGGGTCCGACCGAGACGGTGATGTTGCGGCGGGTCAGTCCAGCGTCGATCGGTGATCCAAACACCTCGCTCGCCTCAGCGAGGGCATCGACCGATTGAACGGTCACGTGCCGGTGTTTCGAGCCGTAGTAGCGATCACCCACCAGACCCTTGCCGATCTCGGCCTCGACGCTCTGCACCTGGGTCATCTCGCCGCCCTTGTGGGGGGCGAGAAAGATCGAACACACCGTCACTGCCATCCTCACAATGTAGAAGCCAGCGCCGAGATTGACATTACCATGACGACCTTGCACGATCTGTTGATGGATCCTGCCTTCGAGCCTCCCGGGCCCGGTCATTGGAAGCTCGACCGGTCGCATTATCCAGGCGGGACAACCCTGGTGAGCCAATGGCTTATGACCGAGACATCGTTGGCGGGCACCAAGCGCGTCTTCGCCGAGAACGGTGTGCCGGCCGAAGGGATCGACACGAGGTTCTCGAGGGGCTTTAGCTACGCCCGCATGCGTCCGCTCGTTCGACCCGATCAGCCGACCGAACGACTACCGCCGCTCGCCGTATTGCGCCTCGCCACCCGTTTGCATCCCGCCTTCCGACGGAGGGAGAAGCTGGCCCGTCGCTCTATCGAGCACTCCGACGCACTCGCCGTGGCTCGGCGCTGGAGCAGCGAGATTCGACCCGAACTCGTGGCTCGAAATCGAGCGCTGCAAGACATCGAGCTTGGCGCGCTGTCCGATAGCCAGTTGGAGGAGCACCTGGGGGACTTACTTGATCACGCGCGCGCCCAGTTTGAGCTCCACTTCTGGCTCCATGGACACGACCTCGGGCCAATCGCCAAGTATCTGCACCAGGCGGTCCGTTGGGGCCTCGAGCCGGGCCGAGCCGTTTCGGCGTTGGGTGGCGCGTCGCCTTCTACTGCTCGGCCGGGGGCCGCATTGTTCGAGTTGCGCCAGCTCGTCGAGCAGTCAGGAGTACCGATCGATTCCATTCAGTCAATTGACGACCTCCATGGCCTTTCGAACAAGGCATCCCGACTACTCGACGACTATCTCAACGAGTGGGGCCATGTCGTGTGCACGGGTTACGACGTGACCAACCGGACCCTCATCGAACTCCCGTCGGTCGTCGTGAGAAGCGTTTTGTCAGCGACGAAGCCGGAGGTGGTGGATACGGCAGCCATCGCCACGGAGTTGGCCGAGTCGCTGCCGCAGGAGCGCCGAGCCGAATTTGCTGAGTTACTGCATGACGCTAGGTTCGTCATGGACATGAGGGACGACAACGGTCCACTCACTGTCGAGTGGCCGGTCGGCCTGGTTCGGCAAGCACTCCTCGAGACCGGACGTCGCCTTCAGCAGGCAGGCTCGCTCCCTGATGCCGACTTCATCTTCGAGCTCAGCGTTGCGGAACTGCGTAATGTTTTCCGCTCCGGCCCACCCGACTCGATCGAGCTGCAAGCACGAGCTGAGAAGCGTCACGCGGATGCTCGCTTGACCCCACCCGAGACGCTCGGACCGGTCGAACCCGAACCGCCGATCGACGTGCTCCCGCCCTTCCAGGCTCGTCTGGTTGGCATGGTGAAGACCACGCTTGAGCACCTCGGCTTCGAAGGACGAGGTGGCCGTAACCCGATGGAAGGGTTCGGCATCGGTAATCGCTCGTACATCGGGACCGCACGTATTGCGACCTCAGCCGAGGGCGCGATCGACCGACTTGAGCCCGGCGAGGTCCTCATCGTCCGGGCCACGTCGCCAGCATTCAATTCCGTGCTGGCGATCGCCGGGGCGGTGGTCACGGGCGACGGAGGCATGTTGTCCCGCCGCAGTCCTAGCCCGTGAACTCGACATCCCTGCCGTAATCGGGGCCATTGGCGCCCTCGACCTTGCCGATGGTTCAACCGTCGAGGTCGATCCCGTGCGGGGCGTTGTGCGCGCTATCTAGGTTGGGATATCACAAACTCTGGCGGCGGCAGTCGTCGTAGCCAGGATCGGTCGGGAGGAGAATGCCGTGACCGCGCCGCGATCGTCGAGGATCATGCGGGGCAGAATCACCGGTGGGATACCGGCCGCCTGCGCCGCCGCAACTGCGTCAGCCGCCGTGGCATGGCGTGCTAGCGCCCGCAATGAGGCCACGGTTGGTGGGAACATCTGGAGTTCGCCGGACTGCCACATGGCGATCGCATCGCTGGGACGCACCCACAGGCTGGCAATCGTTTCCTTATCGTCGTGTAGTGGCTCCTGCGCCGTGGGGGCCGCAGCCACAAAGAATCGGGTATCGAAGCGGCGGCGCTCGCCCAGTGGGGTGACCCAGTGGTCGACGAGGTGGATGCGGTCGGCCAGCAACGAGAGGCCCTCCGCCTGACAAAGCGCTTCGAGAGCCAGCGAGCCGTCGTGAATCGCATGGCGGGCGGCGTTGAACCGCGCTGCCGTCTCGGCCGAATCGAAGCGCACGACCTCGTCACTGTCGACCGGACGGGCGAGCAATACGCCAGCCTCTTCGAAGCATTCTCGGATGGCTGCGACGAGCCAGGCCAACCCGCCACGCTCGAGGCCCATGCGGGCCGAGGCGGACGCGTCGTCGAGCCCATCGGCGATTGGCTCAAACGATTCGCCATGGTCGGCCGCGTCGACCTTGCCGCCAGGGAAGACATATTGGCCGCGGGCGAACGCCGCCGTGAGAGTGCGCTGGAGCATGAAGACCTCAAGCCCGCGTTCGCCGTCGCGTACCAACATGACCGTTGCCGCTGGTTGGACGGGTACATCAACAGCTTTGAGTCGCTCATTGTTTGGCACCTGCGAAGGCTAATCGGCGCGTCCGTGGTCGCCAAAGTCAGCTCGGTTAGCCAAAGCGACTCGGATCGACAAAGATGCGATGATGCCTGACACTTCGCCTACCCGTGCCTATCCCGACACCACGCTCGAACTTCGCTCGACGTTGGCCGACGACGGCGGAATCACACTGGCCATGATGGAGGCACCGGTGGAGGCGCCGGGACCCGATGAGGTCGTTGTCCGTATCGAGGCTGCGCCGATCAACCCGTCCGACATGGGTATGTTGTTCGCCGGTGCCGACCTGACGACGGCTACGGCGGTGAGCGACGGGACCAATCCAGCCGTGCGCCTTTCGCTGGCTCCCGGCGTCGCAGCCGCCCAGGCCGCTCGGTTGGGTCAAGCGATGCCAACGGGCAACGAGGGTGCCGGAGTCGTCGTCGCCGCAGGTTCGTCCGACCACGCCCAAGCCCTGCTCGGCCGGGTAGTCGGATTCCTTTCTGGCAATGCCTATGCCCAATACAGGCGGCTCAACGTCGCACAGTGCCTGGCCATGCCCGACGGCACGACGTCGGCACAGGCTGCGGCACCATTTGTCAATCCGCTCACCGCAATCGGCATGGTCGAAACGATGCGAGCAGAAGGTCACACCGCGTTGGTGCACACGGTCGGCGCGTCCAACCTTGGCCAGATGCTCAATCGTCTGTGTCTGGCGGACGGTGTCGGTCTTGTCAACATTGTCCGCTCCTCGGCGCAGGCCGAACTCGTCAGGTCCCAAGGCGGCGAACACGTCTGCGACTCGTCCTCCGACACGTTCAGCGACGATCTACGGGCGGCGTTGCGCTCGACCGGGGCGACAATTGCGTTCGATGCCATCGGCGGCGGCACGCTGGCCGACACGCTCCTCACGGCCATGGAGGCGGTGGCCTCCGAATCAGCCAGCGCGTTCAGTCGATACGGCTCCGACACGCACAAGCAGGTGTACCTCTATGGCGGTCTCGATCGCAGCCCGACGACGCTCAATCGCCGCTACGGCATGTCGTGGGGTGTTGGGGGTTGGCTCCTGACCCCGTTCCTCGTGAAAATCGGTCACGAGCGGGCCGAGGCGCTTCGGGCCAGGGTCGCCGCAGAGATAACCACGACGTTCGCCAGCGACTACGGCATGCGGATCTCGCTCGCAGAGGCGGTCGATCCGAATGTCGTCAAGCGCTACGGCCGAGCCGCCACGGGCGAGAAGGCACTGGTTACGCCCCAGGCGTAGCCAGACCCGCGATGCTGGCCACGCTGGGGGACCTGCTCGAAGACATCGTCGTTCGCCTTGATCAGCCGATCAATCGGGCGTCCGACACCGGGGCGACGATTGTCCGCCGACAAGGCGGGAGCGCAGCGAACGTCGCACGGGTTGCCGCGAGTCTCGGCGCACCGGTGCGGTTTCTCGGTCAAGTCGGAAACGACGCGGTCGGCGCAGCCCTTGTCGACGAGTTGGCCTCAGCGGGCGTCGACACACAGTACGTGCCAGCCGACGGCAGCACTGGCACCATCGTCGTGCTGGTTGACCAGGCTGGCGAGCGGACGATGCTCACCGATCGACGAGCATGCGTTGCCTTGACTGAGCCGAGGCGTTCGTGGTTGGCCGGGGTCACGACGCTGCATGTGCCGTTCTATTCGTTGGCGGAGGAGCCGATTGCGACGACGGCCAGAACGCTCATCGGGTGGGCTCATGAGCTCGATATCCCCGTGTCGATCGACGCATCATCGTCCGCCCTGCTCCAAGCCGACGAGCGGTGGGCTATCGATCAACTGCGAGCTGTGGCCCCGACGCTCCTGCTCGCCAACGACGACGAAGCCGCCGTGTTGGGCGACCAACTGCCGACGATCGCACCGCTGGCAATCGTCAAGCGCGGCGGCCGCCCTGCCGTGATCTATCGCTCGGGGCAGTCGAGCGTTGAGGTCGCAGCCGAAGAACTCGGTGCCGGTCTCGACACCACTGGCGCTGGCGATGCCTTTGCGGCTGGCTTCTTGGTCGCTCGAAACAACGGGCACGTACTCTGGGAGAACGATCCGGTAGCGGCGTGTGCGTACGCACATTGGGCGGCCGCCAAGCAGCTTCGCTCTCGCTAGCCTGCGAGCCATGACTGCCGACAGACTTCTTGAGCTCCTCGGTTACGCCGCATCGGTGATGATCGTGGTCTCGATCACGCAGAAGTCGCTGTTTCGCCTTCGCGTTATTGGGCTCGCCGGATCGCTAAGTTTCCTGGCGTACGGGCTGCTCATCGGGGCCTTTCCGATCGCCCTGGTCAACGCTGCTGCCACCTGCATTCATGTGTACTTTCTCTACCGGCTCACCCGTGACACCAGCGAGGTCTTTTCGTCGCTTCCGGTTCGACCAGATTCCGACTACCTGCAGGCCTACCTCCAGCATTACGGCGCCGAGATTCAGGCCCGACTTCCCCCCGGGTTCGAGTACGAGCCACGTGCCGATCTGATTACCGCGTTCGTGCTTCGAGACATTGTTCCCGCCGGCCTCTTTATTGGCCGACGGGTCGGTACCGACACCGTCGAGGCGATACTTGACTTCGCCTCACCCGAGTACCGCGACTTTCGGATCGCCGACTACATCTTTTCGAACAAGGCTGGACTCTTTACCGACCGCGATCGCGAGGTGTTGGCTCGGGCGGTGGCGCCAGACCACGTTGCCTACCTTCGTCGGGTCGGCTTCTCCGAGCATCCCAGTGAACCTGGCGCCTTCCGCCTCGCCCTGTCGTCGAAGGAGACGTCACCGTGAACATGATTCGATCCTCGGGCGGTGGCGCACCTGGTCGAGCCGAAGCGTTCCTTCGCACGAATGCATCGCCGCGTGCGGTGCTACTCATCGCCAGCGATGTCGAGCTGCCCTCCGATTGGCCAGCCAACAGCGGTGGCGCCGACGACAATCTCGGGCACGTTCTCGGATGGACCCTCGAGGTACGTCGGAACGACATTGTCATCATGAATCCGCTGGGCGAGGGCATGGTGAAGGCGCCGCTCCCACCACTTTCGGATGGCTGGTTGCAAAATGCACGCCATGACGGAAGCTGCGCGGTGTACATCGGGCGCGACGAGGACGAAGCTGCGACCACCTTGCTGACGATCGATGGACTCGCTCGGAACCCTGGCAGTGTCGCTGCCACGATCCGTACGTCCATCGCCGACGACTATGGCACGCCGGAGAAAGTTGGACGCAACGAACCCTGCCCGTGCGGGTCCGGTAAGAAGTTCAAGCACTGCCACGGCTAGCGCCACGACGGGCTGCGGTGAACGCGTGGTTGCGTGCCTAGGAGTTCAGATGGGGTGGCCGCAGGACGAGGACGGGGACCGGTGCCTTCTTGATGATGTCGGCCGTCACGCTGCCGGCGGCGAGGCGGGCCAAACCAGTCGCACCGTGCGTCGCCATCGCCACCAGACCGAAGGGTCGAGACGCCAGATGGTCGATGATGGTCCGAGCGGGATTCTTGCCGTGAAGGACCTCAGCGTTGACCGGCCGACCCAGTTCGATCGACATGCCTGCAGCGACCTGGTCAACGTGTGACGACTCGGAGAGGTCGCCGTCGCGTGCGGCGACCGCCATCGCGGCGCCCGGCGATGCGACGGTGACGACCTCAACGGGACACGCCGTCACAATCGACCTACGCAGTTGACCTGCACGATGGCATCGCCGGTTGAGTTCCCGTCCGCTGCACGGAGGGTCGAGCCGACGAGCAAGCCCCGCGTCATTATACGCCGTCCTGACAAGCAGCACTGGACTGCTCGTCCGATGAAGGAGCTGCGCTTGCGATGCCGCCGGCGAAGAGATCCGAGCGCCTGCGGCCGTGGCTCGTCATGCACAGCAAGGTTCCGGGCCGGTCGTTGAGTGCTACTGGCGAGCGAGTCGAGCACGGGCATCGAGGGCTCCGAAACGACAATACGAGTCGTCACGCCCTCCGCGTACCAGGCGTTCGAGCGCCAGGTCAATGTCGGCTCGAGTCTGGCGTACGGCACGTCGGTGATAGCAACAATTCGCAGGTGGAGTCGAGATAGCGACAGAGTGGCAGCGCGATTCGGAGGGCACGTTCTGCGGTGTCAGAACCATCAAGGGGTACGAGAACATCTCCGAACATGAAGTGATTTCCTTTTCTGGTGTAGGATTACCGGTGCCGCCATAGTGGCTGCGTAGGGTCGAGATGTGAAGGGCAGGAGGTCACTCGTCGACGGTGGGCCGACTAGTCTCCGCAGTGTGAACAAGCAGCCAGCAGAGGTCGAGGCGTCGTCCCAACCCATCACCGGCTGCAGCCATGCTGATGCTAGGCGTGGTTGTCCTTCTTCTGGCTATCGGCATCGTGAGTGCGTTGTAGTGGAGCGCCGGGCCGTAGCCGACATTCGCAAGGTCCTCGACACCGCCGGATGGATCGATGGCGAGGAAGCCAAGCGCTACACACGCGACTTCCGCGACGACTTTGGCGGTCCGGCCGTTGGGGTCGCCCGGCCCGGAAACACCCAAGATGTGTCAGCCGTGGTGACGATTTGCGCCCGAGACGGGCTTGCAGTCGTGGCGCAGGGCGGCAATTCCAGTTTGTCGGGTGGCTCGGTACCTCACGCGTCGAAGCCGACCGTGATTCTCTCACTCGAACGGATGCGGAACATCGAGACCGTCAACGCACACCAGTTCACGATGACCGTCGAGGCTGGTGTGACGATCGAAGCGATCCAGGATGCAGCCGCTGCCGTCGAACGACTCTTCGCTCCCGACTGGGGTGCGCGCGGCACGGCAACCATCGGCGGAGCGATCGCCACCAACGCAGGCGGTATCAATGTCCTGCGGTACGGCATGACCCGCGAGCACGTGCTTGGGGTTGAGGTTGTCTTGGCCGACGGTCAGATTTGGAACGGCCTACGAGCTCTGCCCAAAGACAACTCGGGCTACGACCTGAAAAACGTTCATCGGCAGTGAAGGAACGCTCGGCATCGTCACGAGCTGTCGTTCGCCTGCTGCCACGGCCAGCCGAGTCCCGAACCGCCTTCGCTTCGCTGCGCTCGATTGCCGATTTGCCTGATCTCTTCGTGGCGGCGCGCTTCGCATGTTCCCGGCGCCTTGAGTGCCTTCGAACTTGTCCCGGAGATAGGCGTGGCGCGGGTCATTGAGCGCTACTCCGCTGTCCGTCCGCTCGAATCGCGGGCCGAGTGGTACGTCATCCTTCGCTACAGCGGACCGACCGGCACCGCCGCCGACGAGCTGGCTGCGCCGCTCCAACTCGCGAGTGAGCGTGGCTACATCGCTGACGCCGTCATGGCCACTTCGTCGTCCGAAGAAGACAATCTTTGGCGCATACGCGACGAGCTACCGCCACCACGCATCTTCGACGGCTACCTGGTGAAGTACGACCTTTGCCAAAATTGCTCGATCTGGATCGGACCGTTTCAGGCCACGTCGCTGGACTGATCGAGTCGGTTGTTCCCGGCGCTATGCCGTACATCTTCGGCCACGTCGGTGACGGGAACCTCCACCTCACGGTGTGGCCAGCCGATTCGGTCCCGGGGTTGTTGGAGGAGCGAAAGGCCAGCCTGGTCGAGGCCATCGACGAGCTGGTTTGGGAGTACAACGGCACAATCAGCGCCGAACACGGTATTGGTCAAGAGTTGATCGATCGCGCCGTCGGCCAGAAGCCGCCGACGGAACTCGACCTGATGCGCCGGATCAAGCGGGCCTTCGACCCTGATGGAGTCCTCAACCCGGGAACCACTCGCGGGACGAACTGGGTCGATAGGTAGCCCACAGTCTTATGAGCCGAAGCGTGCTGTGCCTTCTTCCCCTCGCGCTCCTTGGTGCGGTGTGCTACCAGTGCAGCAACACCAAGCCCAGAACGAGGTCGTGGTATTTGCGGCGGCGTCGCTGGCCGATTCGTTCCGCTCGATGGAGCAATCCTTTGAGGCAGCGCACGAAGGCACCGACGTCGTGCTGAGCTTCGCCGGAAGTTCGTCGTTGCGTAGAGAGCAAATTCTGCAAGGTGCGTCGACGTCTTCGCACGTCAGCCAACGAGCGCGTCATGTTGGAGGCTTGCAGAGGCCGGCGAGCTGGCGGCCGACCAGTCGGCGTTCGCCACCAATCGACTCGCTCGCCGTGCCGCGGACAACCCCGGCAGGCGTCGCTGACCTGGGGGCATTCGCTGATCCTGATCTGTTGCTCGGCGTCTGCGCCGTCGGCGTACCGTGCGGCGACGCGCCCGGCAGCTGCTCCACAACGCGGCGTCGAACCGTCGATCGACACGAATGAGTCGGACGCGCGCCTGCCTACAAGATCGTTAGGCGAACTCGATGCCGGGACTGTCACGCCACCGACGTCAAAGCCGTGCTGCCGGACAAGTCACCGAGTTTCAATTCCGGCCGAGCTCAACGTGACCACGACCCCATGTGATTGCCCTCATTTCGTCGAACGTCACGACGCTGGCCCAAGCGTTCATTGACCTTGTCCTGAGCGACGCTGGTCAAGCACTGCTGGCGGCCAACGGGTTTGGACCACGGTGATCTGGTGAGCCAGGCACCAACCTGCGACCCCGTGGTGATCGGACTGCTTAGCACGCTGGCGGCGTCGCTGTTTGTGTTGCCGCTGCTCGGGCTGGCGGTGATGCCGTGGGGCGACGTTCCCGGCCTGGTTACGTCGGAGGTCGTCGTCGATGCACTCGTCGTCTCGCTCATCAGCTCGCCCTGGCTGCCGTCATCTCGTTGGTGTTCGGCGATTGAGGTGGTGTTTGCTCGAAGAACTTCCGAGGGCAACAGCTCATGCGCTAGTCGTGACGCTCCCGATGGTGGTGCTGCCCCTGGCCATGGCGGGGCGGCGCTCTTGTTCGCGGCCATCGACGAGGTCTCGTCGGTGAGCCGCTCAACGACGCGTACAGGATTCTTGCCCCCTTCTCGATCTGGGGTGTCGCTGTCGCCAATACCTTTGTGGCGATGCTGTTTCTGGTCGTGACGGTCGAGGGAGCGCTTCGACAGGTGGACGAACGCTACGAAGCAGCGGCGACCACGATGGGTGCCTCACCGATCGCGGTGTTTCTCGTCGGGTGACGCTTCCCATGATTGCTCCTTCGATCAGGCCATGTCGTGCTGGCGTGGGCCCGAGCGTTGGGCGAGTTCGGTGCAACAATCACGTTTGCCGGTCCCGGTAAGGGCGCACCCAAAGCCTGCCGCTGGCGGTCTACGTGGCGCCGCCTGAGTCCGATCGAGACACCGCATTGGCGATCAGCCTGCTATTGGTCGTGGTGTCGGCTGGCGTCCTTTTGGCCTGATGCGCGATCGGTGGTGGTCACCTGGATGACGGTCGCAGGGAGCCGCACAGGTCGAGGACTGGACAGGGCCACCCTCATACCCGCCGTGGGCCGCTCGCCCTCGACCTTCGCTTGTCGATCGAGCCGGGCGAGACTGTAGCGCTCCTGGGGCCAAACGGGTCGGGGAAGTCGACGGCCGTCGACGCTCTTGCCGGACTCGTTCCTGACGACGACATACAGACAGTTCGGCGTGTCGAACGCTGGACCGGCCAGCCCATCAGGTCTTCGTTGCGCCGGCCGATCGAGGTATCGGCACGTTCTTCAGGATGTGTTGCTCTTCGACCATCTTTCGGTGGCTGACAACGTCGGCTTCGGCCCAGCGAGCCAGGGGAGCTCACGCCGAGCGGCTCGAGATGTGGCTCGGCCGTGGCTCGAAGCACTTGCGATTCAAGCACTTGTCGGCGTCGTTTCCTGTACGCTTTGGCGAAGGCCCAGCGAGTAGCGCTGGCCCGAGCGTTGGCGATGACACCGCGCTTGTTGCTGCTCAACGAGCCGCTGGCTGCGGTAGACATCGAGTCGCGGGCGAGCTTCGTCGCGGGATTGCCCAGCATCTTGGTGCCTTCGACGGACCTCGACTCCTCATTACCCACGATCCGGCCGACGCGTTCCTTCTGGCCGACCGGATCGTCATCATCGAGTCGGGCACGCTGAGCCAGCAGGGGACGCCAGACGACATCCGGCGTCGACCGATGACGTCGTATGCCGCAGCGGTTGCCGGCACGAACCTTCTCCAAGGCACGAATCGCAACGGACTGCTCGAACTCGTTGGACGGAATCAAACACTGCAGACCTCGGTCACCAAGCCAGATGGTCCCGTGCTGATCACGATCCACCCAACCTCCATCTCGCTCCACCGCCAGCAGCCAAGCGGGAGTCCGCGCAACACGTGGCTCAGCGTGGTCGACTCGATCGAGCCGCTCGGCGACACGACACGGATAACACTCGGCGAGCCGCTGCCCGTCGGCGTCGACATCACGCCGGGCGCAGCACTGGCCCTCGATCTTCAAGCTGGTTCGCCGGTGTGGGCGTCGGTCAAGGCCACCGAGGTCGAGGTCAATCCCGGCTAGACCCGCGTGTCGGTTGGTACTGCGGCCTCTCCCGACACCAGGACCCAACATCACGGCATCAGCTGGATTGACCAGACACCGTTGTCGGTGGTGTAGTGGCGTCGTACGCCACCATACAAACCAAGAGGTTCCCGTGAGTGAAGCTGCAAACGATGCCGTCCTGACCGAGCAACGGGGCCGTGTGCTCCTCATCACGCTCAACCGCCCCGACGCGATGAATTCGATCAACGGCGCCCTGAGCGAAGGTTTGGTGGCCGCTGTCGAGCGCCTCGATGCCGATGACAACCTCACGGTTGGGGTGCTGACCGGTGCCGGCCGGGGCTTCTGCGCTGGTATGGACCTGAAGGCTTTTGCCGCCGGCGAGAACATCGGACCAATGATGGCGTTCATCAAAGACGGTGCCCAGAAGCCGCTCATCGCAGCGATTGAGGGATTTGCGTTGGCGGGCGGACTCGAACTGGCGTTGACATGCGATCTTTTGGTCGCCGCCGAAGGGGTCAAGCTTGGTATTCCCGAGGTCAAGGTTGGCCTGTTTGCGGCTGGTGGCGGATTGCAACGGCTGCCGTCACGGGTTGGCTTCGGCCGGGCCATGGAGATGGCGATCACGGGCGAGCCAATACGGGCCGAGGAGGCAAAGGCCTTGGGTCTGGTAAGTCGAGTGACCGAGAAAGGCGGTGCTGTCGAGGGCGCCCTCGAACTCGCAGCCCTCGTCGCCCAAAACGCGCCGCTCGCCGTCAAGGCCTCGAAGCAGCTGATATGGGCCGCGACCGACAAGCCCGAGGCGGAGTTCTGGGACATTCAGAACCCGCTGTCGGCTTCGGTGTTCACCTCTAATGATGCGAAGGAAGGGCCGAAGGCCTTTGCCGAGAAGCGCGCTCCCGAATGGTCGGGCACCTAACCCGCTTAACTTCGTTTAGTCCGACCAAACGAAGTTAAGCGGGGCTGTTCGCGGCGCCGGTTTCATCTGGACGTCCAGGATCGGCTAGGAATGGTGGCTTCATAGATCCCAAACCGGAGTGTTACCGAATATGCGCGAAGCAGTCATCGTCTCTTATGCCCGCACCGGCCTGGCCAAGTCCGGTCGTGGCGGTTTCAATATGACCCCTGCGATGTCAATGGCCGCTCACGCGGTAAAGCACGCAGTAGCCAAGTCGGGCGTCGAACCTGAAGCCATTGAGGACTTCTACCTTGGCAACGGCGCCCACGGTGCAGGAAACCTCGCCCGTCTCGCGGGCCTCCTCGGAGGCTTGCCGACCTCCACCGCCGGCGCGACCATTCAGCGTCATTGCTCGTCTGGCCTCAACTCCATTGCGCTCGCCGCCAACGCAATCAAGTCCGACGGCGTCGACATCATGGTGGCCGGCGGCGTTGAGTCAATCTCCATGCCAAATCCGGGCATGGGCGGCTCGGCCAACATGGACCCGGCGCTTACCGACATGCACGCCATCTACATGGCGATGATTGAAACGGCCGACATCGTCGCTGAGCGCTATGGCGTGAGCCGCAGAAGCTCAGGACGAATACTCGGTTGAGTCGCAGCGACGCACGGCGGCGGCGCAGGAAAATGGGCTCTTCGACGACGAGATCGTGCCGATGAAGACCCAGATGAAGCTCGTTGATCGCGAGACAAAGGAAGAGACCATCGTCGACTACACCCGTGCGACCGTGACAGTGCAACCGCCCCAGGGACCGAGCTCGCTGGCCTCCAGAAGCTCCAGCCGGTGCGAGGCGAAGGCAACTTCGTGACTGCTGGCAACGCCAGCCAGCTGTCCGATAGCCGCATCCGTCGTGTTGATGGAAGCCTTCGAATGACCGAGCGCCGAGGAGCAGCAGGCCCGATAGGTGCCTTCAAGGGTTTCGCCACCGCTGGTTGTGAGCCAGACCGAGATGGGCATCGGTCCATATGCGTTCCTCGTTTGCTCAAGCGCCACGGATTGACCGTCGACGACATCGACCTGTGGGAGCTCAACGAGGCGTTCGCATCCCAGTGCCTCTACTCCGCGACTTCCTCGGGATCGACCCGGAGAAGTACAACGTCAATGGCGGTCGATCTCATCAGCCACCCGCTTCAGCGCGGACGGGAACCCGTTGCGCCGGACACCTGCTCAAGAGGGCAAGCGTCCAGGCTTAGAGCCACGGCGTCGTGACGATGTGCATCAGTGGCGGCTGAGCGCCGCTGGCCTCTTCGAAATCTACTAATCTGACTCCGGGTAGTTCCCCGGATTCCTGTTTGGCGAACGCCCTGGTGCTCGGCGCCAGGGCGTTCGCCGTTCAGCCACACTCACAGCGCACGTTGGGGGAAACACGTAAATCGCTGCTTCGGCGCTAGATCTGATCGGCAATACGCCGCTCGTCGAGCTTGGACGTTCAGTGCGGCCTGCGGACAGTCGTCGCTAAGCTCGAGACGGCAAACCCGGGCGGCAGCAGCAGGATCGCGCTGCGGTGGCGATGATCGACGCTGCCGGGGCCGCCGGAGTTGTTGAAACCTGGGGCACGATCGTCGAACCGACCTCGGGCAACACCGGCGTGGGTCTTGCCATTGTCGCGGCCCAGCGAGGCTACGACTGCATCTTTGTGGTGACCGACAAGGTGGGTGTCCGAGAGAGGTCGACTTGCTTCGGGCCTACGGGGCGAAGGTCGTCGTTTGCCAGTGGCCGTCGCTGACGATCGAACTCTACTACTCAACGGCCGCCCGACTCGTAGAGGAAACCCCGGCGCCTTTCGCCCCAGCAATACGACAACCAGCACAACCCGGCGGTACTACGCCTCGACCGGTCCGGAGATCTGGCGCCAGACCGATGGCAAGATCACCCACTTCGTACTGGCGCGGGAACGGGCGGCACCATCAGCGGTGTCGGCAAGTACCTCAAAGAGAAACCCGTCCGGCCATCAAGGTCATTGCCGCCGATCCTGAGGGCTCGGTCTATTCCGGTGGATCAGGGCCGCCCGTACCTCGTTGAAGGGGTGGGCGAAGACTCTGGCCAACGACCTATCACCCTGACGTCATCGACGAAACGGTGCGATCAGCGATCAGGACTCGTTCCTGATGGCACGCCAGTGACACAAGAAGAAGGCATCTGATTGGCAGCTCGAGCGGCACGGCCGTCGGCGCTGCGTTGCAAGTGGCTGCGACGGCCTCACCCGACGACCTCATCGTGGTGCTGATCCCAGATTCGGAGCCGGGGCTACCTTTCGACGGTGTTCAACGATGCGTGGATGGCCTCGTTTGGTTTCATCGCCGATGATGGTCACACCATTGCCGAGGTGTTGGCCGAGCGCGACGCCGAAATCCCGCCGCTGGTCTATCTCGAGCCGAGCGATTCGGCTACCAAAGGCGGTAGCGTTGATGCGTGGTCGCGGTCTGAGCCAGCTGGTAGTGGCCAAGGGCGACATGCCGATCGCAGCCGCCGAAGTAATGGGGTCGATCGATGAGCTACGCCTCATGGAGCTTGCGTTCGACAGTGAGGAGTGCTCGATCGCAGAGTCGACGACGTGATGAGTCTGACTGCCGACCATCGGCGTCGGGCAGACCGTTGAGCTTGCCGTTCAGCTCCTTGACCGAGCGCCCGCATTGCTGGTTGTCGACGGTGGCCGACCACGGGCGGTCATCACTCGTACCGATGTGTTGGCGTACCTCTCAGCAAATCAAACACAGGCCTCAATGGCTGACGACGCCTTTCTCGATGCCAACCAGTACGGATTCGAGACCCGAGCCATTCCGGGCCGGGCAGCCACACGACCCGGCGAGTGGTGCCGTCGTGATCCCGTCAGTTTGGCCACGACCTTTGCGCAACCGGCGCCGGGCGAACATCCGGGGGTTCAGGTATTCATGCTGGCAACCCGACTCGCGCCGCGCTTGAGGCCAACCTTGCGTCGCTTGAAGGCGCCGAGCATGGGGCTGGCGTTTGCCAGCGGCATGGCGGCGTCTGACCTCGTACTTCGCGGGCTTCGCCCTGGCGATCACCTCGTGCTCGGCAATGATGCCTACGGCGGCACCTACCGGCTCATTGCCCGAGTGCTGGCGCCAATGGGAATTACGTTCTCGACGGTCGACCTGACAAGTCCTACTGCCTTGTCCGATGCATGGACGCCTTCCACCAAGCTCGTTTTGGCTCGAGACTCCACGAATCCCTTGCTGACGGCGTTTGATATTCGGGCCATTGCCGACGTCGCTCACGCCAACGGGGGCCTCTGCGTGGTCGACAGCACCTTTGCTACGCCCTACCTACAGCAGCCGATCGCCCACGGCGCCGACGTGGTCGTGCACTCGACGACGAAGTACCTCGGTGGACACTCCGACGTCGTCGGAGGATTTGTCACCGGCCAATGACATTGGTTTGCGCGACCAGTTTGCATTCATCCAAAACAATTGGCAAGCGCCGTGCCTGAGCCCTGGACTCGTATCTTACGATGCGTGGTATCAAGACATGGCCGTGCGGATGGACCGCCAATGCGACAACGCAGAAGCGCTCGTCGAGTTGCTCCAGGCCCACGAGGCTGTGTCGACCGTGTCTACCCCGGACTCGAATCCACACCAGGCCACCACGGCGAAGAAGCAGATGAAGCGGTTTGGCGGCATGATCTCGTTTCGGTTGGCCGCAGGCCGTGACGCCGCGATGAGGTTGACGTCGGCCGCAAAGTGTTCACGCTGGCTGAGTCGCTTGGCGCCGTCGGGTACTGATCGAACATCCTGGTGTCTGACCCACACTCGGTGGAGGGATCGCCATTGGGTGCCCGACGACCTGGTTCGAATGTCGGTCGGAATCGAGTCGATCGCCGATCTCGAAGGCCGATCTACAACAAGCATTGGCGGCAATCGGATGACGAGCTATCTGGTCGAACGCTCAAGGTCGCCGGATTTCTGGACACCCAGCGTCACGACGATGACGAGGGCGCCGCGACGTGGTCGCAGGCACCAGGACAGGCTTTCCGGTGCACACGCTCTATCACGGCACCGCTGGCGTGGCCGTCTTCTATCTTGAACTGCATCGGGCCACGGGTGAGCGGCGCCATCTCGACACGGCGATCGCCGCGGCCGATCACTCGTGAGCCACATCCACCACCACCATTGAAGCTTCAGTGAGCCTCTACCGTCAGCCTCTATTCGGGCTTGGCCAGGCTATGTCTTTGTCCTCACCGAGCTGGCCAAGGCGACCGGCGACGAGCGTTTCCGGGCGGCTGCTGCATTACCCCTTTGGCCGCATGGTCAGCCAGGCCAGTGAGCTCGGGGCCGGACTCGTTTGAATCGAGGACCTGCCGTTCTCCGATATGCAGGGGATGCGGGGCAAGAAGCCGAAGTTATCAGCCTGTCCATCAGCGCCGCAGGCGGCCTCTTCTCGTCAGACTGCCTTCCGAAGAAGGCCTCGCCGTTCGCTCGTTTTGGCCACGAAGGTCGGTGACCGCTTGCTCGAGGTGCCGAACCAATCGACAGCGGTCTGCGCTGGCTGATGATGGCGGACATGCCCTTACGTTCGCTTAATTTGCTCATGGTCCCGCTGGCACGGCCTACTTCTTGGCCGAACTCTTCGCAGCGACCGGCGAGCAGCGCGCTTCAGCAGTCACATCGGGGGAGCGGACCATCATGGCGAAGACAACGCCCCAGGCTGACAGCTTCCTGGTGTGTCACAACGAAGAGGAACAACCGGCCGAAACGTTCTATCTCGGCGTGTGCCACGGCCCGCCCGGGACCGGGCGACTCATGTACCGGCTCTACGAACTGACGAACGACCAGCGGTACCCTCGACTGGCTCGAGGCCAACGTTGCTGGGCTGGTCGCAACAGGCGCCGAAACGCTCTAGCGGACTCTGGCAAGAACTACGGCCAATGCTGCGGCGACGCCGGCATCGGTGACCTGCGCTATCCCTCTATCGAGTGACCCAAAACAGCGACTATCTCGCTTCTGGCCCGACGCTTCGGCGACCACCTGCTCGACCACGCCGACGCTGACGTTGGGTTGTCGTGGGCGACAGCCGAACACATCAGGCTCTGACCAGCACTGTTGTCCAGTCACAAGCAGTTTATCTGAGAACGGGAATCGGTAGCTTCCTGCTCCACCTCACAACGGTCGAGTCTGGCTCCGAAGTCGCCGTGCCTGCCCGAAACCCCGTTTATTGAGACTCCTCGCCCCCACTTGGCGTAGGTGCGGACGGGCGGCGCGACGGTGTCAACGCATCCACGGCACGGCGATGGCGGCGGAGATAGTGGCGACGATTCGTCCGTACACGGCTCGCCACTCGTGGCAACCGGCGACCTCGGCCTCCGCTAGCTGCCGAGGTAAGGGCTCGTCGGCTTGGCCGTGTCCACGACCGAGCAACCTGCTTGTCGGTGCGCCCAAAGTGGCTCGTGAGTTGGATCAGGACTCAAACGACGAGTTGAAGCGCGATCAAAGGAATCAAATCCGCCCTCGTTGGGCGTCGGACAAATCGCGTAGTTCGTCATCGAAATGCTGGGACACCTGATCAGCGAACATGTCGCGAACCTGCCGCAGCATCATCGACGAGGCCGTCGACGTCGTTGGCCGCGCCCTTGAGAGCCGACATTGGTGCCGTCGTGCGGTGGCGAGATCCGAGCCTGCACGAGCGAACGAATCCGCTCGGGCAGCGACCCTCGCCGATGTGTGGGCACGGTGAACGGGTCTGCCATCGATCGAAGTAGATCGTCTGGGTGGTTGCGTAAGTCGTCGAGCGTGTCGAAGTAGCGGAACAACGAGGCGTTGGAGATACCGAGCTCCGGTCAGCCACATCCTCGGCCGCCGGCCTGGTGCCCGTCTCCAGGGGACAGGAGTCGATGAGTGCGGTTGCAGCGGCAGCTCGGCCCCTTTCGCGGCGAGCTCGTCGTCTGTCGATGGCGTTGTGCTGGTTGACATCCGCGCTACACGACGCAAAGTTATGAGACAATTACTCTCAATTCATCAGTTGCTCGGCTGCCTGCGTTAGCGTGTCGCTCCAGAGTGAACACAGTGGCACAACTGCAAGTTCCGAGCAAGATCGGTCAGGCATTCCCGGCCGATTCCGAATAATGGTTTCAAAGGCCCCCATCCGGGCGACGGCGCGCCGAATGTGGTTCTCATACTTCTCGACGACACAGGCTTCTGCTCAATTCGGCTGCTATAGCTCAGACATCGACGACCACGATCGGCACGCTGGCAGCCAATGGCTTGCAATACACCAACTATCACGTGACACCCTGTGCTCACCGGCGCGGGCATCGTTGCTGACCGGTCGATCACCGCACGCTGTTGGGATGCGGAGCGTCTCAACTTCCGCACAGGCTTCCCAATCAGCTCGGCCATATCTCCGAATCATGCAGCGACGGTGGCGGAGGTGCTTGAGAGGGCTACGCCACGTTCTGCCACCGGCAAATGGCACCTCGCACCGATGGAGCAAAAGTTCGGCCGCTGGTCCGTTTCAGCAATGGCCGCTTGCTTTCGCAGGTTCGATCGATTTCTATGGCTTCCTCGAGGGCGAGACCACCGACCAGTTCTACCCGGAGCTCGTGTGACAACCATCCGGTCGATCCACCAGCGACACCCGAGGATGGCTACCACGTCAGCGAGGACTTAGTCGACCAATTGCCAGAGATGATCTCGAACGGTCAGGGGTTCGGCCCGACCGCCCGTTCTTTGCCATTACTACCTTCCGTTGGGGCCACCCGCCCCGCACCAAGCACCAGCGTCGTATCTTGAGAAGTACCGGAAGCAGAAGTTCGATGAAGGCTGGGACGTTGTTCGCGAAGCGCGTCCACCAACGTCAGCTCGCGGAGGGAGTCATTCCCGCTGGTACCAAGCTCGCACCGCGGAATCCGGGCGGTGATGCGTAGGACGACCTCACGACAACCGAGGAAACGCCTGGCCGCACGACTCAGAGCGTTCGCGGCATTCCTCGACCACACCGACGATCAAATCAGGCGACTCGTCGCCCGACCCCACTGGTTCAGTGGTGTGCTCGGCAACACGATCGTGATTGTCTCGGCCGACAACAGCGCATCCCAAAGAGGGTGGCCCGTTTGGCGTCATGCACGAGATGAAGTTTTTCAACCTCATCCTGGAAACGCCCGACCAAGCGATCGGGCGAATCGACGACATCGGTGGACCAAACTCGCACACCAACTATCCATGGGGATGGGCCCAGGCCGGCAACACACCATTCCGCTGGTACAAGCAAAATGCGCACGAGGGCGGAGTTCATGTATGCCGCTGGTGGTGCACTGGCCTGCGGTATCGAGGCCAACGAAGGCGGCACCAAACGAAATCAGTTCGTGAATGTGTCTGACATTGTGCCAACGATTTACGACCTGCTCAGGATAACTCCACCGACGGTCTACAACGGCCTCGAACAACTGCCGGTGACAGGACAATCGTTCCGCCCGACCCTCGCCGACGCCGGCACGCCGGCCACCAACACGCTCCAATACTTCGAGATGGCGGGGAGCCAGGCGCTCATGTGACTTGGTGGAAAGCCGTGTGCAAACAATCCGGGCGCCGACTTCGACACCGGGCTCTACAACCTCGCAGACGACTTTTCCGAATGCAACGACCTTCTGCGGCCGAGCGGACAAGCTCGACAGGCTCATCGCCTTGTGGTGGAGCGAAGCAGAACGTCACGGCGTCCTGCCGCTCGACGACCGGGGAATCGAGCTATTCGGGGCCAAGTTCCGCGACCACTCACCCCATCCCGCCGATCGGCACTATGTCTATCGACCACCCATGTCGCCCATCCCGGCCCAAGCATCAGCGTCAATCGGTGGTCGGAGCTTCGATCTAAAGGCAACCGTGACGCGGCGTCCCGATGACAACGGCGTGCTGTATGCCACCGGTACCCAAAACAGCGGTTTCAGCATCTTTGTCCAAGACGGGAAACTGAAGGCGGACTACAACGCGTTTGAAGACCATGTTGTTGTCGAATCGTCGAGTCCCGTGCCAACCGGCGACAGCGTGCTTGAGGCCCGACTGCGCCGCACCGGCGGCTCCGTGGGAACGATGGAACTCCTGATCGACGGCGTCTCCGTCGGTCACGCAGCCCTGCCGCTTTACATGCGGATGATCTCGAGCATCGGGGCAAGCGTCGGTGAAGATCACGGATCCGCCGTCTCGAAGAGCTACGAGGGTCCGTTCCCGTTCTCCGGTGTGCTGCGGTCGATCGATATCCAGCTCATCGAGCGCACTGCCCCTGAGGCGGACGCCGCCGAAGCCGCATCCGAAATGTCCCGTCAATAGAAGGCCTTGACCCATGATCACAGTAACGCTTCTCGGCACCGGTAGCCCGATGCCCGACCCCAACCGCGCCGGCCCAGCAACGCTGGTCTCAAGCGAATCCGAGCACTATCTGATCGATGCCGGCCGTGGCGTCATGATGCGATTGGCTGCAAGGGGAGTGGGTGCCGGCCAGCTAACGGCGGTGCTCATCACCCATCTCCATAGCGACCACATCACCGATCTCAATGATGTGATCACCAGTCAGTGGATCATGACCTTCGAACCGACACCACTGACGATTGTTGGGCCAGTGAGGACGGGGGCGGTCGTCGACCACATTGTTGCAGCGCTTGAGCCCGACGTGTATCGGATTGCCCATCACGCCGACCTGCCGTATCGACCACCGGTAGAGGTGATCGAGGTCGAAGCAGGCGTCGTGTCGCTTCCCGAGGTCGCCATCCGTTGCGCCAGACCGATCACAAGCCTGTCGAGCCGGGCGTTGGGTTTCGTTTCGACCATGAAGGAGCGGCGGTTGTCGTCGCCCGACGACCTCCGTGCCCGTGTGTGGGCCTCGACGAGTTGTGCGCGAGGGCCGGCGCACTCGTACACACAGCGATTCGTAAGGACATCATCAGAACCTGCCCTTGCAGCGCAGTCGACACGCTCGACTACCACTCGTCACCTGAGGAGGCGGCGCAGACGGCCGAGCGAGCAGGCATGCACACGCTTCTTGATGACCCACACGTGCCGCTTTTCCGTCTGGCGTTGACCAGACTGGCTTTGACCTGGTTGCGCCGCATTTTCAGCGGTTCGGTTGACTCGGCGACGACCCTCAGGTTGAGTACACCGGCGAGAATGGTTCCCCGGCAACGGACTATCGACGCAGCGCGGCTGACGTGTGGGCCGTCTTGGCTGCGTTCGATCGTCTGGGCGAATGGGCGCCAGACGTCGAGCCATTCATCAACCTCGCCGAGCTGCCATGACGGGGCGGCGCGGCGGTGCAGGTCAGTCGAACCACGTTGATGGCCGCGTGGAAGAAGTGGATCCCAGACAGACGGCTGCGTTGCTCCATCGAGGGGCTACGCCACGACTTGGACCTGTTGTGAATAGATGGCTTCTGGCCGATCTCAGCGGAAGGACGTCCGTGACGGTGACCACCACGCTGGCACTAGGTGACAAGCCTCGCATCCTCGCCAGACGTCTTGTCGGTAAGAAGCTGGGTGCTGCCTCCGAACAGATGCTCAGCGGTCTTGCCGATGAGGTCAGACGCCGAGCCAAATCATGACCGACCAACAACGCCGACATCGTCATCATCATGACTGATGAGGAGCGAGCGATTCCGCCCTACGAGGGACGTGAACTGGCGGAATGGCGCGACAACACTCTGGCCGACGCTGGTTCGACGAAAACGGCATACGGTTTGAGCGGCACTACACAGGCTCGCTGGCGTGTGTTTCCGAGCCGTCCCACGCTGTTTACCGGCCACTTTCCCGACGTGCATGGCGTGACCCAAACCGACGGACTCGCCAAGCGCGCCGACGACTCGCAAATGCGATGGTTGGAGGAGGCTGAGGTCCCGACGCTCGGCCACTGGTTCCGGGCGGCCGGATACGACACCGTTTACAAGGGCAAGTGGCACATGACCCATGCCGATCTCGTCGACGACGACACCGGCACGGTGCTCGCGACCAACGATGAAGCAGGCGTCGTGGATCCGGCTGCCGTGCAGCGCTATCTCTCGGCCGACGTGCTCGATCCGTTCAGTTTTCTGGCTGGATCGGGCCTGGGTTACGGTGCGGGACTGGCGGGAATGCCGGGTATTCCGGCGCGACCAACTGTGCCGACCAGGCCCGAGTCGTGGCTGGTCGATCAGGCCGCTCGCCGTCGCTCCGGCGACGTAGACGCTCAGCGGCCGTTTGTGCTTGTCGCAAGTTTCGTCAACCCCAGCGACATTGTGCTGTTTCCTGCGTGGGCCCGTCGCGGCACTCCTCTTTGCAGCGTCGCCGCCGATCCTCCACCCGTGGCTGCAGCGCCGCAGCTGACGAAGATACTCAATCGAGAAAAGCCGGCCGTCCAGGCGGCCTACCGGGCGTCTTGCTCCTCAGAGGTATGGCCCTGCCCGCCTGGTTGCTGCGACCAAGAACAAGGCGCAGCACTACCGTGACCACCTGTACTACCGACTTCATGCCGAGGTCGACGGGCCGCTCGATCGGGTGCGCCGAGCGGTTGGCGAAGGCTCGGCGACCGACACCGTGCTCGTTCGCGCATCCGACCGGCGAACTGCTCTCGGTGCGCATGGCGGCCTTCATCAGAAGTGGATGAACTACCCGACGAGGCGGCCCGAGTCCCGTTCGTGATTGCCGGTACAGGGCGCTGACTGACGCCCGGGCGGTCTCGGCCCTCCTACGTCGCACGTCGACCTGCCGACGCTCCTGAGCCTCGCAGGAATCGATCGTGAAGCGACTGCGGCCACGCTGGCCACGTCGTTCGGAATGCCACCCGTTGCCAGGTCGCGACCTGACTCCGCCTTTCAACGACCAGATCATGTCGACACCGGTCGCTGCGCCTACATGATCACTCGCGACAACATGCTGGCGGCGGCTCCAGGCGTCCGCTATCGGACAGCGACTTCGTCCGGGTCGTCCGGTTCCCGTGCCACTCCAGATCACTCCGATGTCGCATGTCGAGGTTGGAAGCCTGGAGGCTCTCGTCGCTCAGTTCCCAGCGACGTCGACCACGCCAATCATCTGGTCGTCCGCTCGTTTGACGATCGACACTGGTACAATACAGGCGATCGGCCAATCGCTGATCAGTGGGAGCTCTACGACCTTGATAACGATCCAACCGGGGCAACCAATTGTGTCTACGGCGATGGGGCCAACGACCTGAAACAGCTGCTGTCTTCGCCTACCTAGCACGCCAACTCGGTCGTCCGCGCCGCACCAGCACTCCGGCTCGGCACAAACCGTTCGCGAAAACACCCCGACTGGGCAGACGGAGCCTACATTAATGGCGAACAAGCCGCCGAAACCTGCGCTGGCGCTGCGCCGCCTCGTGACCAGAAAGCGATGTACGTCCCCCGATCACGAACTGTCGACCCACAGCGTCATGACAGCGAGCGCAATTACCACCAACAGAATCAGAGTTGGCGCCGAGCAAACCGACCGGCGTGTTTGCTCAGCGAACTCTCACCGTCCCGTACTAACGTTCCTCGACACCAGAATGTCCGTCGACGTCGCTAGCCCGCTCGGAAGTCGAATCCCAGTCGATCCACTGTCCCTCCGGCCGTTGATACGCACCGCTGAGGACGATCGCTACCTCGGCGACCCCGTGCTGCGTCAGTTACTCGAAACATCGCTCGACCTGGCCGTGGTCGATGGCGCCGACTGACCTCTTCTTCTGCCGGTGGCTGGGGGGCGGCGTTTGATTTCGGCTTCTCCGACGTGCTCGCAACGAAGGTCTCCGACGCGAACGCCGTCGGACTCGTCCTTGGTGGCATCTGCCACGGGCCACTCGGGCTCCGCAACGCGGTTGGCACCGATGGCGCGCCGCTTGTCGCAGGCCGGCGGGTCACGGGAGTGACCGACAAGCAAGTGAGGGAGCTAGGTATTGAGAGCACCCCGCACCACCCCGAGACCGAGCTGAGGCGAATGGGCGCGCGCTTCGAGTCGTCGACAAGATTTCGCGACGCCTTGGCCAACCATTGGGTTGTCGACGGCAACCTGGTAACGGGGCAAAATCAAAACGCTGGTCCGATGGTGGCGCGGGAGATGATGCGACTTGTGGCGAGCGAGGCGGCGACGGCCGACTGAGTAGCGCCCCGAACGGAAATAGACAAACGTCTCGTCGTTGCCGACGTAGCCGATAGCGATATAGCTCTGCAGTCCTCGCTTGGCCGTGTTCGTCAAGAAGATGCAGAGTCAGTCGAGCAGTCCGAAGGTCCACGCCCGTTGGCTTCGGCGGCCGCACCGGCGCGCTCTCGGCTGGCTCATCGTCGACGACCCGCGGGATGGTCATCTGTGCATCGGCACTCGCCACTGCGTCGATCGGTTTGGTGTAGGGGTCGAGGGCGAAAGCCTGGAACGTTGCGGAATGATGCTCGTAGTCATCGGGATGATCGATCGCTGCCTCAGTTGGGCGAGGCTCGACTCGGGAAGGCCCTCGATGGGTCGGAGGATGGTGTGGTAGATGTCAACGGCCGTGGCTCGCCGGTCTCACGGATCGTTACGGACATACTGGCCCAAATGATTGCGAGGTCCCAGGTGACTACTGAAGTCGCCAAACTTGATCTCGATGAATGGGCCATCGTCTGATTGTTCGGTGAACTCCTTACTCAGGTAACTGGAGATCACGGCACCTCCGAACGAAAGAGCCGCGGCACGTCCTGGGGCGACGACTGGGTGAAGTACGAGACGTTGGTGCGGACGCTCATGCCCCGATACTCAAATCTCCGGTACTCTCGCTCCGCAGTGACGCCAAAGCGTTCAGTTTCGGCATCGCCAGCCACCGGAAATGAACCAACCAGGTCGAGGTAAGATTCGCCGATCGCGCCGACGGCATCACTGGTACCGATGTATTGGGTGGCGATTGGGTGATGGCCATCACCACGGCCATGGCGTTGTCGTCGACCTGCTGGGCGAGTGTCGTGTCAGTTAGCTCGACTGCTTCCGCCGACAGCGTCGTCCGGTACGGTCGCCGCATCGGCACTCGTGCCCCCGCCGAGTTGACCCTCCATTAGGGCCGGGCCAATGCCCCAGGGCGCTGCGTTGGCTGTTTATTGAACACGATGAGAGCAGCGAGTGTAACAAACTGGCGAGAATGCCCCCGGCAATAGCAAGGATTTTCACGATACGTCCTCCCTCCAGGACTTAATTGAAATGGATGGCCTACAGCAGGGCGCCGATTGCCGCTCGTGTGGCTGCGATTTCGTCACGGGTGCCGAATGGGTTGGCGACGACGGTCGTCGCTCCTGCCGCAACGAAACGTTGCAAGCCCTCGGCGATGACGTCCGCCGTACCAATCAGCGCCAGTCGGCCCCATCAAGACTCTCGCGATCAGGCATCGCTCGGTAGGGCTTAGCAATTGACCACGTAGTCCGCGTATTCCTTCGCCGCTCAGGCTTGGGCCGTATCGACGTCGTCGGTGAGACCACACCGGCGCGCGAGCCATCACGGAAGGAGTCGGCCGTCCAGCAGCCGCTGCGGCAGCAGCGTTTATCGTGGGCGCCGTAAAAGCTCCGGCGATGGTGACCGGACCGGTCATCCAGGTCACCGTTCCGTCGGCTTCTCGACCGGCGAGTTTGAGCATCTGCTCGCCGAGGGCCGCGACATAGACGGGCGGCGTGTCGGCTCGAAGGCCGAGCTGGCCTCGGCCGTCACCGATTCTCAGTATGCGAAACCGCTTCGCCCGGAGCAGGGGCATGAGCACCTTCAGATAATCGCTCATGTGTTCCAGCCGGCCGGTCGAACAGGCCCTATGCCTTCGACGACGGGCTTGTGCGACAAGGCCGATGCCGAGGTCGACCGTCACCACACTGACCTGGTTGACGGTGAGGAGGCCTGTTGGGCCAGCGCCATCGGATGACGTGGATAGGTCGGTACAACTGCGGTTCCGGAACGAATCTCGGGTATCTCTCAGCTATTCACGGCAAGCGCTGTCAGTGCGTCGAGATCGAAAATCTGAGGGGTCCAGTAGGACGTGAACCCTGCGTCGGCGGCGGCCCGGATGTCGTCACGGGGGTCCGTCAACGGTGTTGGCCGAACCAAAGATGGCAATAGTCATGGGCTAGCGAGCCTGGTTCATGGCGTGAAGGCGACCAGCAAGCTGTTGGGCGATCGCCTTGGTCATCGCCGGGTTGTCCTCAAGAATCTGGTCGAACCGGTTGTACGGAATCGACAGCGCCTCAAGGTCGGTCTTGGCGATAACCGTCGCGCTTGCGGGCGAGTGGCCGAAGAGTCCGAGCTCACCGACGATGTAGCTATTAGGGATATCGGCGACATGTTCGCCATTGACCGTTACCGATGCCGTGCCGGTGAGGATGACATAACCCTCAGAATGGCGGTGGCCTTGGGACATCATGGTGGCCCCTGCCGCGAACTGGACCTCGTCGGCGGCGGATGCCAGATGGGCGAGCGCCTTCTTGTCTGCGTCTCGGAACAACTCGACCTCTTTGAGGCGTGCGATCTTTGCGTCCTGGTGATGTCGTATGGCCATCTCGTCAACCTACACCATTGGCGTCAGCGTCGGGAGCGTGAGCAGCACCGTTTCGCCCGCAGAGTGCCCCGCCTGCTAAAACAAGGCGATGAGCGCCTCCCCTGACGTCGAGCGGCCAGAACCGCACAGTCGCCAGGAGCTTCAGGCCGGTATGTTTGGCCGAGCGTGACAAGCACCGCAGGGCCGGGGCAACGAACAATACATCGAGGTCACCGGGACCGTTCTTAATCACCTCACCGATCCGTACGTCGAGCCTGAAACGCAGCCGCACCGACAGGTGACCGTTGCGTTCATCAGCGGAGAGTTTTGCCAGTTAAGGCAGAACCGCCTGAAGGAGGCAGGCATTACCGATGTGCGCATCATCGAGAAAAGGCAGCGACTGGCGGCACGTGGTATTGGAATCGCTACCCCAACGCAATGCGATGCCGCCAGCACTTGATCTACCTCCCGCTCCTTGAAGGGCGGGCCATATGCCATCGGAGAAGTACACCCGCGCCAGAGATTCTCTTGACCACTGCCGCCGTATCGCTCACCACTGAGCCTCTATACCAATGCCTGCCTTTCGACCGAGGCCACCGACATCGAATGGAACGACGACATTGCCCGGTGGTTATCCGCACCAGCCGGGGCGACGAAATGCGCGCCAAGTTTGTTGCTCTCGGCACCGGTCCGCTCCATCGGCCCAAGCGCACGGCATCCCGGGTATCGAGACGTTCGCGGGCCATAAGCTTCCACCAGCCGCTGGGACTACGAAATTGCGGGGGCAACCCCAGTGGGCGCAAGCAAATCAACCTGGCCGACAAGCGTGTCGGTATCATCGGCACCGGCGCCACGTCCGTCCAGTGCATTCCCACCTGGCCAGGCCTGCAAGAAGCTCTTCGTCTTTCAACGAACACCGTCGTCGATCGATGTACCGCAACAACCACGACATCGACCCGGAATGGTTCAGCGCTCGAGCCGGGATGGCAAGACAAGTGGCTCCTCAACTTCTGCACTGCAGACGGGTGGCTCGCCGACGAAGACTTGGTCATGGACGGCTGGACCGACATTCCCAGCGCATCCGAGATCGCGTGTTGTGGTGCTGGTTACGCCCGCCGACATGGAGAAGGCATACCACGACGAGCGACGAGAAGATGGCCGAGATCCGGGCTCGGAGTCGACGAACTGGTGCACGACGAAGCGACCGCCGAAGCTCTGAAGCCGTGGTATCGCCAGCTTTGCAAGCGGCCGTGCTTTCACGACGAGTACCTCCAGGCATACAACGAGCCGGGCACGTATCTCATCGATACCGACGGCAAGGGCGTCGAGCGGATCACCGAGACAGCGGTGGTTGTCGACGGGGTCGAGTACGAGGTTGACCTGCTCATCTATGCGTCTGGGTTTGAGGTCGGGACAGATTATGCCCGTCGGTCAGGTTTCGATCTCGTCGGTCGCAACGGTCGCCGACTTTCCGAACACTGGGCCGACGGCATGCTCAGCCTGCATGGAATCCACATGGCCGGGTTCCCCAACGCATTCCTCGTCGGGCCGACCCAGGGCGCCAACCTCATCTCTAACATTCCTCACAACATGACCGAGGCCGGCAAGACAATCGCCACCATCATCGCCCACGCCACCGAGATCGGCGCCGATGAGGTGGAGGTATCGGCCGAAGCCGAATCGGCCTGGGTCGACAAACTCGAGCACGGCGGCCGGACCTTTGGCGCCAATCCTGAGTGCACGCCGGGCTACTACAACAACGAAGGCCACGACGCTGGGCGTCGTGGCCTCCTGAACCGGGTTGGTTACCCCGATGGCCCCGTCGCCTACTTTGCGTACATTGACGCCTGGCGAACGAGCGGCGAGTTTGCGGGACTGACGTTTACGACCCGCTAACTCGCTTTTTACTGGGCTGCCTTCTTACTGTGCTGCCTTCTTACTGTGCTGCCTTCTTAATCTGCTCGAGGTAATACATCGTCTCGTCGCCCACCGTGTTGGGCACGAAGTAGCCCTCTTGGTTGGTCACTGCGTCCCAGTTGGCAGCAAGGCTCTCCGGGGTCAAGTTGGTGTCCATGTAACCCGGCGCTTCACCAATGAAGATCTCCGCCACACGGCCGCCACCGACCGAAAACACGCGACCCGTTGCGTCGCAGCCCTCGCTGCTCAGATAGGTAACCAGGGGCGAAATGAGCTCTGGGCCAAGAGCAGCACCGAGTTCGCCGCCAAGGAGATCCTCGGTCATGCGGGTCATGGCGAGGGGAGCAATCGAGTTGGCCTTGATGTTGTACTTGGCGCCTTCAACGGCGAGGACGTTGGTGAAGCCAACGAGACCCATCTTGGCGGCGCCGTAGTTGGCCTGGCCGAAGTTGCCGAAAAATACCGGCGGCCGATGACGTGCAAAACCGCCCACCCGCCCATAGCCTTGCTCACGCATGAGCGGCCATGCGGCGACCGTCACGTAGTAGGCACCGCGAAGGTGGACGTCGATGACGGCGTCGTACAGATCCGGCGTCATATTGTGGAACGACTTGTCGCGCAAGATGCCAGCGTTGTTCACGACGATGTCCGGCACGACCGAAGGCATCAATGGCGGACTTCACAATTGCGACGCCGCCCTCGGCGGTGGCCACCAGTTGGTATCGGCGACCGCTTCGCCTCCACAGCCCGAATCTCGTCGACGACACGCTCGGCTGCGCCCTTGTCCGCTGCCGGTGCCATCGACGGCACCGCCGAAGGAGTCGTTGACGACGACGAGTGCCGCCGCGGGACGCTAGCTGCAGCGCATGTTGGCGACCGAGGCCACCGCCAGCTCCGGTCACGATCGCGACCTTGCCGTCGAATCCGATTTCATCACTCATAGGTACTGCTTCTCCGTTTGCTGGGGCCGACAGGGGAGTCGACCATAGGGTAGAACGTGGGAACTAGATGCGCTCGATGATGGCGGGCGCCATACCACCACCGGCACACATGGTGATCAGCCCGAACTGGCCATCACGGCGTTCAAGTTCGTCGAGCACAGTACCAATAAGAATCGCGCCGGTTGCGCCAATCGGGTGGCCGAGTGCCATGGCACCACCATTGACGTTCACCTTGTCCCGATCGAGGTCGGGTCAGCGCTGGAACTTCTCAGACACCACCAGAACGCCTCGTTGATCTCAAAAAGATCGATGTCATCAAGCGTGAGTCCGGCCCGCTCCAGCACCTTGCGGGCGGCAGGGACTGGGGCGTTGAGCATCAGGGTTGGGTCATCGCCCATATTTGCGGTTGCGACAATGCGGGCCCGAGCCTTCAGGCCGTGCGCCGCCACGCGCCAAGCTCGGGCTGGCCAGCAGAATGGCAGCTGCGCCATCGACGACACCAGACGAGTTGCCCGTGATGCACATGATTGATGTCGAGGCCGGGGAACTTCATCTGGATGAGTTCTCGGAACGATGGGCCGTCGCCAGGGCGATAGTCGGCAATGGCAGGGAAGCTTGGAGCGAGCTTGGCCAACGACTCTCGGTGGTCTGCGGGCGCAGGAACTCCTCCGCATCGAGGGCCAATGAGCCGTCGAGGTTGTAGACCGGAATGAGGCTCTTGTCAGAAGCGGCCTCGGCGATTGCGACGGCGGCACGTCGCTGCGATTCAGCGGCGTGAGCATCGAGCGCCTCGCGAGAAATGCCTTCGAGCGTGGCAATTGCGTCGGCACACACTCCCTGGTGCGATTGGGGGTGCAGCTCCTGAAGGTGCAGGTTGTTGGCCCCCATCGGAAGCAGGCCGGTCTTCGGTAGCGACATCATCTCGGTGCCACCGGCGACGACAAGATCTTCATCCCGGCCATGATCGCGTTGGCGGCAATGTTGGTGGCTGTGATTCCGGAGCCACAGAAGCGATCGAGTGTCATGCCGCTGGCCCTCACGTCGTAGCCCGCATCGAGGCGCAGCCATGCGGCCGAGGTCGCCACTCTGCTCGTTGACCTGCGAGCGGCCTTTACGACATCGTCGACATCGGCGGTGTCAAACCCGTTGCGAGCGGCAAGGGCTTCGAGCACCGTGCGGCCGAGGTGTTGGGGATGCAGGTGGGAGAGGGCTCCCTTTTCCCTGTTTGCCGATGCCGCGTGGGGTGCGGCAGGCATCGATGATTAGGGCTTCTGGCATGGGGACTCCTCTAGGCACAACGTCGCCCGATGCTACTGCGACCCCCAGCGAAGTGGCCACTTCTACGCCCGGAAATGGGCGAGGAAGTGGCCACTTCAGCGCCAAATGGGCGTAATCACTGCCAGTTTGGCCGAATCAGCCGTAACCAGCCCTTCCTCCGCCGGAAACATGGTGTTCACAATGGCGCCCTAGAATCACCCGGTGGAAGAAACGACGACCTATCTCGCTCGAATCTGGCTTGACGACCGTCCCGGCGCGCTTGGCCGCGTTGCCTCGCGCATTGGCGGGCTACGAGGAGACGTGACCGGCCTCGAGATCGTTGAGCGCTGGGGTGGCAGGGCGATCGACGAGCTCGTCGTCGAGCTGCCATCGGAGGTGCCGGTCGAGCTCATCGCCCGTGAACTCGGCGACGAGGACGGCGTGAGCGTCGAAGAGATCCGGCCAATGGACGCCGACTCGTATGACCCTCAACTCGATGTGCTCCGAGACCGCCGCGCCACTTCTGGCCAGCGACACGCCCCCAACACTGGCTAGGCTGTGACCCATAGCGGCGCAGCGTCCATCTGGACTGGGCCTGCGTGCTCGACGCGTCGAACGACATGCTCGGCCACTCTGGCCACGTACCGCCTACCGCCTGGATCTCGTCGTACGTCGCTGGTAGCCCCGCTATACGGGTCGATGACCACGACGAGGGGCGCGACACCGAATGGATGGCACTACCGCAACCGGCGCGACCTTGTGGTCGGTCGCGATGTGCCAATCGAGGCCGTGAACAGCGACGGGTTGTGGCGCTCGCACACATCGCCGACCGCTGGTCGGTCACCTTCGGCAACGCCCGGTCGGCGCCGGTAGCTGAGGCAGACGTCGCCTAAGCCGACTCGGCTGGTCAGCCGCCGCGAACGTCAGCCAGAATTGCCCGGAATGCGTCGGCATCGTCAGGCGTCTTCACCGGAATCGAAGAACTCAATGCGATCGACTCTCCCTCGATAGCGCTCGATGAAGCAGCTTGGCGATCTCGTCGTGGGTACCGATGGTCGCTACGGTGTGCAGCATCTCTTCGGTGACCAGCGACGGTAGGTCGTCCCACCGCCCTGCTCGTGAAAGCCCCGACGCCTCGCGGGCGATGTCGCCCCACCCGTGGAGGTCAAATGTGGCGCGATACGACGGCGTCGAGAGGTAGAACGCAACTCGTGCTCGGACGGTTTCACGCACGGGATTGAGCGCAGCCGCTGTCGGCGCGGTGCCGATGAGCGGCTTCATACACAGCTCGATCTCGGTCAGCTGTCGACGAGTGCGAGACGCGCCCAACGCAACGGCGGGGAGCACCCGCTCGTCGATGTACCGGGGCGTGCACACGGGATGCAGCCGGATGCCATCAGCAACTTCGCCGGCGAGCGCACACATATTGGGGCCAATAGCGGCGATGTGGATCGGAATCCGTGGGTGGCTGATCGGTCCCGGATTGAAGAGCGGCACCATCAGATCGAGCGTGTAGTGGTCGCTTTGGAAATCGAGTGGCGTGCCGTTTTGCCAACAGTCCCAGACGGCCCGAGTGGCGTTGACGTAGTCGCGCATCCATGGAGCAGGTGCCGACCACGACAAGCCATACCGACGCTGGATATGAGCTCGGACCTGGGAACCCAAGCCGAGAGTAAACCGTCCGTTCGACAGCTTCTGCAATGACCACGCGGACATCGCTAGCGACGTCGGGCTGCGTGGGAACGCCATCGCTACCGAGGTGCCAAGGCCGATCGTCGATGTCGTTGTCGCACCTAGTGCCAAGAGCTGGAATGGATCGTCCTTCGTGTCCTCGACCAACACGGCGTCGAGTCCGAGTTCCTCGGCCTGACGCGCCCCAGCGGCGAAGTCACGAATATCCAGAGGCGTATCGGGTTCACGGAGGCCTGGGTCGAGTTTGCCGAGGGGAAGCAACGATTCGATCAACACGCTGCGACCTACAGGATTTCTTTGGCGATGATGGTTTTCATGATCTCTGATGTGCCTCCGTAGATGGTGCTGATGCGAGCGTCGGCGAAGGCCCGGCCGATCGGGTACTCACTCATGTAGCCGTAGCCACCGAAGAGCTGGAGGCAACGATCGGTCGTGCGGTTCTGCAGTTCACTGCACCAGAGCTTGGCCTGCGCCGCTTCGGCAGCGGTCAACGTCTTGGCGTTGAGTTTGAGTATTGACTCATTGATGTAGGGCGTGGTGACGTCGACTTCTGTCTTTACCTGTGCCAGTTCGAACTTGGTGTTTTGGAAACTGCCGATCGGCTTGCCAAAGCGGTGCGCTCCTTCACGTAGTCGACAGTCCAGTCAAAGGCAGCTCTAGCGGCGGCGAGTCCGTAGATCGCAATCGAGAGCCGCTCTTGGGCAAAGTTGCCGACAAGTACTCAAGGGCCCGTCCCTCCTCGCCGAGCAGATTTGCTACCGGCACTCGGACATCAGGGAAGAACGGCTCGGCGTGTCGGCCGAGTGTTGCCGATCTTGTCGGTTGCGTCCCCGCTCGAACCCGCTCATGCCCCGTTCGAGGACGAGCAGCGAGAGTCCCTCGCGACCTTCGCCGGTCCGACACACCGTGATTACCAGGTCGGAGTTGATGCCGTTCGTGATGAAGGTCTTTGCCCCGTTGACGACATACTCGTCGCCGTCTCGAACCGCTGATGTGGCAATGCTCGCAAGATCTGAACCCGTGCCGGGCTCGGTCATGGCGATTGCCGTGATCTTCTCACCCGACGCAATGCCGGGCAGCCACCGTCTGGCCTGCTCGTCGTTGCAATACTCGATGAAATACGGCGTCGTGATGTCGTTGTGGAGGCTGAGCCCGAGTCCGCTCCCACCAATGCCCGCATAGGCGAGTTCTTCATCGATAACCGCGTTGAACCGAAAATCGTCGGTGCCGCCACCGCCGTGGACCTCCGGAATCGCCATGCCGATGAAGCCGTGCTTGCCGGCCTCGACATACACGCTGCGATCCATGATCCCGGCCTTTTCCCAGGCCTCGATGTTGGGAGTGAGCTCGGCGGCGAGGAATGACCGGAAGCTCTGGCGGAAGATGTCGTGTGAGTCGTCGTAGATCGTGTGCATCGCCTGCGTCGCCTAGGAATCGAGCCGTTCGATGATGATTGCCGGGGCCATTCCGCCCGCCGCGCACATCGTGACGAGTCCATAGCGCTGATTCGTTCGCTCGAGCTCGTCCAAGACGGTACCGATGAGGACGGACCCGGTGGCGCCGATGGGGTGACCCAACGCCATGGCCCCACCGTTCACGTTGACCTTGTCTCGATCGAGTTCGAGGTCACGGATGAACTTCTCGGCCACGATGGCAAATGCCTCGTTTATCTCCCACAGATCAATGTCATCCACCGTCAAACCCGCCTTTGCCAAGGCCTTGCGGGCGGCGGGGACCGGTGCGTTGAGCATCAGCGTTGGGTCGTCGCCCATATTGGCCATGGCCACGATTCGGCCCCGAGCGGTGAGACCATTAGCGGCGGCGTAGTCCGGACTCGCCAGAAGAATCGCGGCGGCACCGTCGACGACTCCCGACGAGTTGCCAGCGTGATGCACATGCTCAATCTCAAGATCGGGGAACTTCTGGGCCACGAGCTGACGGAACGTGACACCGTCGTCACCCATGGGGTGATCGGCGATGGCGCCGAACACCCGGGAGTTTGGCCAGCCCGTCTGACCGTCGTGCCTGGACGAGGGATTTCTTCATGATCGAGCGCCAGGGAACCGTCGGTGTTGTAGACCGGCACCAGACTTTTGTTGAATCGCCCCTCGGCGATCGCAATGGCGGCGCGCTCTTGGGATGTCGCCGCGAGCTGGTCGAAGGCCTTCTCACGGGGAATGCCTTCGAGTGTGGCGATGGCGTCGGCGGCTACACCTTGGTGCGGCTGTGGGTGGAGCGCTCGCAGCTCGTCGTTTCCAGCGCCGGGGTCCCAGTGCGCCGGTTTTGAGGTGACATCTTCTCGGTCCCACCCGCAATCACGGGTCTTCCATGCCGCTCATGATCATGCCAGCGGCAAGATTGACTCGTGATGCCAGATCCGCAGAAGCGGTCGAGAACGACGCCACTGGCCTTGACGTCATAGCCAGCCAGCAGGGCACCCATGCGACCAAGGTCGCCGCTCTGGGTACTGACCTGTGAGCTCGTTCCCCAGATGATGTCGTCGACTTCTTCGGTTTTGAGATTGTTGCGTTCGGCCAGCGCCCGCAACCGTGGCTGCGAGGTGTTGAGGATGGAGTCGGCGAGCGCACCTTTCCCCTGTTTCCCGATGCGCGGGGGTGCGGCAAGCGTCGATGATTAGTGCGTCAGGCATGGTGGCTCCTCGTAGTGTGCGGGCGTCGCCCACGTTTTACACGTAGTCTCGGTCATGCCGTCGAGGGGCGCAATTTTGAACCCAGAATCGTCGGCGGTTACGGTCGCCTCCTTCCCCCGAACCTGGAGTCTCAATGAAAAATCTCCGAACCTGTTTGACGTCAGTGGCAAGGTCGCCATCGTGACGGGTGGCTCACGGGGTATCGGCGAGATCGCGGAGGGCTTGGTTTCGAACGGGGTTCGGACCTATATCACCGCCCGCAAGGCGGACGCCTGTGATGCCACAGCCGAACGGCTATCGGCTCTCGGTGAGTGTTTCTCGATACCGGCCGATATGGCTTCCGAGGAGAGATCGGGCCGCGTTTGTCGCCGAATTCTCTCGACGGGAGGACTCCTTGACATCTTGGTGAACAACGCCGGTGCCGCCTGGGGCTCACCGCTCGGCGAGTTCCCCGCGGCGGCTTCGACAGGTCATGGACATCAACGTCAAGGCCCCTTTCATGCTGGCCCAAGACCTACTGCCGCACCTCAAGGCGAATGCCACGGCGGAAGACCCGGGTCGAATCATCATGATCGGCTCGATTGATGGTATTCGGGTGCCGTTTGGTGACAACTTCTCGTACTCGGCGTCAAAGGCCGGTATCCAGATGCTCGGTCGACATCTCGCCAAGTTCGTCGTTGGCGACAACATCACGGTCAACTCCATCGCGCCGGGACCGTTCGAGTCGAAGATGATGTCCTACATGCTCGACGACGCTGATCGCCGAGCCATGGTCGAAAGCTCGGTTCCCCGGGGCCGTATCGGCTCACCCGAAGATGTTGCCGGAACAGTGATCTTCCTTTCCTCACGAGCCGGTGCATTCCTCACGGGGACGATCATCCCCGTCGATGGTGGCATTAGCTCCCTGGTTTAGCAGGGCTCCAGGCTCGGTATATTCGCTCGGTGAGCGGATCAGCCCCGGACGACAACCCAGCGAACCCCGATGCCCTCCGGGCGAAACTCTTGGCGACGACCACCTTTCTCCAAGAGATTGCGTCCTCGAAGGAGATTCTGTCCGACCTGTCGGAGGAAGAGCGCATTGCGTTACTCAACGCGGCTGGTGACGTTTTTTGCCGTGATCCTGAGGAGCGTCGTCTCCGGGCCAAGGCCAAGCGTCGTCAGCGTCGGGCGGAGAAGCTCGAACGCGATGACCAGAAGCTCGCGCAAACAGGTATTCGGTCACTGCGCGACAAGCCAGTGTTTACGACGCCAAACGCGTTCCCGCCCGAGGACTTCTCGCAGACAACCGTCGAGGATGAATCCGCCACGCGTACGGCCGAACCCCAGCATTGCTACATCTGCAAGTCGAAGTTCAGCGTGGTCCACCATTTCTATGACCAGATGTGTCCATCGTGCGGCGACTTCAATTTTGCGAAGCGATCCGAGCTAGCCGACCTATCGGGCATGGTCGGCCTCCTGACCGGCGGCCGGGTCAAGATCGGTTATCAAGCGGGCATCAAGCTGCTTCGTTGTGGCGCTGACCTGATTGTCGCCACGCGTTTTCCTCGCGACGCAGCTGCTCGATATGCCGCCGAGCCCGATTTCGCCGAGTGGGGTCATCGGCTTGAAGTGTTCGGGCTCGACCTACGACATACGCCGAGCGTCGAGGCCTTTTGTGGCCATCTCCTTTCGACCCGGGACCGGCTCGACTTCATCGTGAACAATGCGTGCCAAACCGTCCGACGGCCACCCGATTTCTATGCGCACATGATGGAAGGCGAGACTGCGGCACTCGACCACCTGGATGATCACGTGCTCCGCCTCGTTGGCGGCTACGAGGGCCTTCGCGGCTATCACCTCCTGCCTAGCGCTTCGAGCGATTTGGAAACCACCGATACCCCGATCCCTGGACTCACCCATGCCGCCGTCCTGTCCCAGACGCCTCTGCTTCCGGAGGAACGGGAAGCCCAAGCAGCGCTGTTCCCGGAGGGCCAGCTCGACAAAGACCTGCAGCAGGTTGATCTGCGCGACCGCAACTCATGGCGACTGCTCCTGCACGAGGTGTCGTCGGTCGAGCTCCTGGAAACCCAGTTGGTCAACGCCGTTGCCCCGTTTGTCATTAATGCTCGGTTGAAGCCGCTAATGGAACAGACACCTGGTCAGCACAAGCACATTGTCAACGTGTCTGCCGTCGAGGGTCAGTTTTACCGCCGCTTCAAGACAACGAAGCACCCCCACACCAACATGGCCAAGGCGGCGCTCAATATGATGACGCGGACGTCGGCAACCGACTATCAAGCGGCGGGCATCCACATGAACAGTGTCGACACTGGCTGGGTGAGCGATGAGGACCCCATTGCCGTTGCGATGCAGAAGACGGCCGAGCACCGTTTCCACCCGCCGCTTGACATTGTCGACGGAGCGGCTCGCATTGTCGATCCCTTGATTGCTGGCGTCAACACGGGCAAACACGTGTGGGGCCAGTTCTTGAAGGACTATGTCCCTACTGATTGGTAGATCATGACGTGGCGGTACCCCGAAACTGGGCGACGTAGAGGCTGTGATACAAACCCTTCCGGGCGAGCAGCTCATCGTGGGTCCCTCGCTCGGTAATCTCACCGTCCTGCAAGACCAGGATCAGGTCGGCGTCACGAACCGTGCTCAAACGGTGGGCAATGACGAAGCTCGTCCTGCCCTCCATCAGCCGCAGCAGGGCGTGTTGGATGGCTCGTTCGGTTCGAGTGTCGACCGAGCTGGTGGCCTCGTCAAGCACCAGCAGACGAGGTTCGGCGAGCGCAGTTCGAGCGATGGCAGCAACTGCCGTTGACCGAGCGAGAGGTTGTTGGCACCCTCGGAGACCACCGTGTCGTAGCCATGGGGGAGTGCTCGGATGAAGTGGTCAGCGTTGGCAAGAACCGCAGCCGCCTCGACTTCCGCGTCGCTGGCCGAGAGCCGACCGAACCGAATGTTCTCGCGGACGGTTTCAGTAAACAGGAAGGTGTGCTGCAGCACGATCCCTGTCTGCGAGCGGAGTGAGTCGATCTCGACATCGCGGATGTCGTGGTTGTCAATTGTCACTGACCCTGACTCAATGTCGTAGAAGCGGTTGAGCACGTTGATAAGGGTCGACTTTCCGGCCCCCGTTGGTCCAACGAGTCCAATCATTTGTCCCGGCTCGGCGACAAAGCTGATGTCTCGGAGCGTCGGTCGACCAGTCACATACGAGAAGTTGGCGTGATCAAACACCACCCGGCCCTCTACCGGAGGCAGCGGCCTTGCGTTTGGCCGATTGGTGAGGTCGGGCTGCTCGTCGATGAGTTCAAACACTCTCGTCGCCCCGGCCAGAGCGGCAAAGATCGACGTGACGGTGTTGGCGATCCGACCGAGCGGCTGGCCAACCCGGTTAGCGAACGTGATGAACGACGCAATGATGCCAACGGTGACACCGTGGCCATCGCCCGTGACGGCGAGCCAACCGCCGACGCCAACGACCGCGATTGCACTGAGATTGCCGATGGCAAACATGATCGGCATCATGACGACTGTCAACGTCTGGGCTCGGATGCCACGTGATCTCGTCGCTTCGTTGGCGACCGCAAACTCGGCACGAGCATCGGCCTGGCGATCGAGCGCAATCACCGCTCGTTGGCCGCTTAGGCGCTCTTGGGCGACCGCGTTTAGGCCACCGATGCTGCGCTGGTAGTCGATGAAGGCTGGCCGCGACAACTTCCCAAGCCGCCCAACGAGGAAAAGCACGAGCGGTACGGGGACAAGAACAGCGAGCGTCAGGCGCCAATCAAGCACGGTCATGATGGTCAACAAGCTGACGATCTGAACCACGGAAGCGACGATCGAAAGCAGGTTCTGGCTGAGCAGTTGCTCGATTGCATCGACGTCGTTCGTGACGCGACTCATCAAGTCACCAGTGCGGTGCTTGTCGAAATACCGCATCGAAAGCGCCTGCAATCGACCGAACATGTCCTTCCGGAGCGTGGCCATCACCTCTTGGGCCACCCGTGCGACAATGCGGCTGTAGATCACGCCCGCCAGCCACGCGGCAAGGTAGACGAGCACCAAGACGATGACGATGCGCCGTAGCCCGGACTTGTCGCTCGTGGCGATGTACTCGTCGATTGCGACGCCCTGGAGCCAGGGTCCGAGGAGGTTGAACATCGACGAGACAACAATCAGCACCGCGCTCAGGACGAGCGCCGGCCGATGCGCCTGGAGATAGCCCATCAGTCGGCGGAAGGTGTCGTTGGTCTTAGCGTTCCGTTCGATCGGCAGTCCCATCTGAGGGCCGCCAGGAGTGCCAGGGCGAGTTCGCTGGGGAGCGGTCATCGGGCTGGCTCCCCGAGTTGTGACCGGTATATCTCCTGGTAGACCTCGCTTGTTGCCATGAGTTTGTCGTGGCTGCCCATGGCGCACACCCGGCCTTCCTCCAACACCACGATCACATCGGCTCCGAGCGCTGTGCTGATGCGCTGAGCGACAATCATGATGGTCAGGTTTGGTCGACGAGTGAGCCCCTCTTGGATCCGGGCTTCGGTGTCGAGATCGACGGCACTCGTGGAGTCGTCGAGGATCATGATTGGGGCCGAGCCAACCAACGTGCGAGCAATTGCGAGCCGCTGCTTTGGCCACCCGAGAGGTTGGAGGCGCCCTGCTCGACCGCCGACTCGTAGCCACCTTCCATGGCCATGATGAGTCGTGGGCCTGGGCATCCTTGGCCGACTGGACAACCTCGTCGAACGTCGCGTCGGGGTAGCCGTACCTCAGGTTCTCCAGAACCGTCCCGCTAAACAACTGCGGCTCCTGCAGAGCGATCACCGACCTGCTGTCGAAGGCTCGACAGCGCGATTTCCTTCACATCGATGCCGTCGATCCGAACGGTCCCCGCTGTCGCGTCGTACAGCCGCAAAACGAGGTGCACCAACGTCGACTTACCCGAGCCGGTGGCTCCGAGGATTGCCAGTGTCTGACCGGCCTCAACCGTGAACGTGACATTGCTGAGTGCATTCTCGACGATGCTGTCGGCGCCAGACTGATAGCGGAATGACACGTCGTCAAACGACACCGTCGCTCCCCGATTCTGGGCACGGAAGATGGTTGGCGCGGCCGACTCGACAATGAGTGGCTCGGTGTCGAGAACCTCGACAATTCGGGCCGCCGACGCCGCTGCGGCCGAAACGATCGGTTGCAGGAATGCGAACATCATCATCGGCATCGCCACCATGGCCAGGTAGCTGATGAACGCCACCAGATCGCCTTCACTCAAGTCGCCAGCAATGACGTTGACACCGCCGAGCCAGAGCACAGCAGCGATGCCGAGGCTGGAAATCATGATGAGTGTTGGGACGAGTGTGGCGACAAGTTGGTTGACCGTGATCGCTCGCCCGGCGAGCGAGTCGGCGACATCATCGAAAAGTTCGTTTTGTTGTTCCTGGCGAACGAACGCCTTGATCAGCTCGGTCCCTTGGATGCTTTCTTGCAACACGCCGTTCAGCTTGTCGAGCTGGCGTTGGACGAGGTCGAAGAGCACGTTCGACCGGCCGAGAACAAACCAAACGAGCACACCGATTGTCGGTACCATCACCAGAACGATGACGGCAAGCGAAGCGTCGAGAACGATGATCGCCGTGAGTGCCCCAACGAACATGATCGGCGCTTGCGACATCATGGCAAGGCCCATCGTGAGAACCATGAGCACCTTGGACATGTCGCTCGTGAGACGAGTCAAGATCTCGCTAGACGACATCGTGTCGAGATTGGCAAAAGAGAACGACTGGGTGTGATCGTAGAGATCGCGTCGAAGGTCGGTGATTGTGTTGAAGGCGAATCGGACGGCCATGGCAGTCGAGAACGCCGAGACGACCATTCCCAGGAGAACAAGGCCAACCATCGTTGCCACGGTTGTGGCAACCAGCATGCCATTTTGCTTCTCGATGCCGTCGTCGATCACCTGTGCAGTCTGAATGGGAATGAGGAGGTTGATGGCTACCGAGAAAAAGGTGCCGACCAGCGAGATAACCGCAAACCGCCAATAGGGCTTCGCCCACGGCCAGATTCGTAGCAGACCGGTCATGCAGAGCGCTCCCTGTATAGGACCCAAAGGTTGTGAGCGTACCGCAGTCGACAACTTGCTCCTGACCAGACAGCGGGGGAGACTCCAGGAATGCTGATCGACACGTCCTTGACCTCAAACCTCGCGTCGGCCGGAGCACGTGCCGCTCAGGCCAGAAGCCGACGGCTACGACGGCCTCTGGACAGCCGAAACAGAGCCATGACCCCTTCCTGCCTCTTGCGGTCGCAACCACGGTGACCACGGAAATAACGCTCGGCACCTCGATTGCGGTTGCTTTTGCCCGGAACCCGATGCTGCTCGCCAACATCGGATACGACCTCAACGCAGCGTCGAATGGGCGCTTCGTTCTTGGGCTCGGCTCGCAGATTAAGCCACACATCACCAAACGGTTCTCGATGGAGTGGTCGAAGCCAGCCGCCCGCATGCGCGAAATGGTGCAGGCGATCCACGCCATCTGGGATTGCTGGGAAGAAGGGTCCAAGCTCGACTTCCACGGCGAGTTCTACACCCACAGCATCATGACGCCATTCTTCAATCCAGGCCCCAATCCTGGAGGGAAGGCCCGCATCTTCATCTCTGCCGTCGGGCCACTGATGACGCAGGTCGCAGGCGAGGTCTGCGACGGCATCTTCTGCCACGCATTCACCACGCCTGAGTTCCTTGCCGACGTCACCATCCCAAACATCGCAGCTGGTCAGGCGAAGAGCGGACGGTCGGGTGACGACTTCGAGGTGTGCCTTGGCTCGTTCATCGTGACGGGTTCAACCGAAGCCGAAATGGCGGCGAGCAACTTTGCCGCCAGGAAGCAGATTGCCTTCTACGGCTCGACACCGGCCTACCGGCCTGTGCTTGAACATCATGGCTGGGGCGAGGTGCAAGACGAGCTCAATACGATGTCGAAGCTGGGCCAGAGGGACGCCATGGCCTACGTGATCACCGACGACATACTCCACGCCTTCGCCACGGTCGCCGAGCCAGATGACATCGCCGGCAAGCTGATGGCCCGATACGGCGCCCACGTCAGCCGCCTCAGCCTCTACTCGCTAGGCGGCCCAAGCGAGGCGCCCCTTGTCGCCAAGATCCTGTCCGACCTCTCCTCCCTCCAAGGAACACTCTGACGTACGCCCCAGCAAGCCGCGCCTTCTACGACGCAGACAGCCACATCATGGAGCTACCCGACTTCCTCACGTCGTATGCCGATCCAGGCATTCGCGACCAGATACCGCTGGTCAACTACAGCGCCTCGCTGGTGACCGACGAGGAGGTCGCCGAGATTGTTGACCAAGGTGGACGGCATTCGGCCGACCACGTGGCGTCGATGGTGGCGATGGGCGATCAACTCATCGCCAAGGCAAAGGAGATCCAGGCCCTCGGAGCGTTCACCAAAGAAGACCGTTCGATTGCCATGGACATGCTTGGTTTTAAGAAGCAATTGGTCTTCGCCACGCACAGCGTCGTCACGTCGTTCCATCCAAGTTCGAAGACTCCCGACGAGGTTCGCTATGGGCTCTTTCGCGCTCACAACCGGCATCTGATCGACTTCTGCCGTGACGACGACCGCCTCATGGGTGTAGCCGTTGTCCCGCTCGACAATCCTGCGCTCGCCATCGACGAGCTTGAGTTCGCCATTGAGGCGGTCTGGAAGCCGTGTGGGTACCGCATCAGGCACCCATCAGCTTCGCTCCTGGCCACGTGGACCTCGAAGGATTCTGGGCCCGTTTGGCCGAGTCGGGTACCCCGTTCGTGCTTCACGTCGGTGGCTCGCCGCTGCAAGCGCTCAGGTCGTGGAGCAACAACGGCCGAGCTGCAGTGAAGGACTGGATGGGCGGAGGCGAAGAACGTCCGCACCAAGGGCGCGGCGGTCATGCACCAGCCTTTGAAACCTTCCTGAGCATGATGGTGCTCGACGGCGTCTTCGACCGACACCCCGACCTGCGAGGGGCTGCGGTTGAGCTCGGCGGCGTGGGTCCCGGCGATGCTCGAACGACTCGACTCAATCACGAGGATCTACCGCCAGGTCGACGAATCGGTTCGCTTTGAGCGGACACCGAGCGAACAGCTCACCCAACAGATGGGGTTCACACCGTTCCCGCACGAGAACGTGTCCCAACTCATCGACCAATCGAACGACGAGCTCTACCTCTTCTCCAGCGACTACCCGCACGTCGAAGGCAGTCGCGACCTATTGGCAAATTTGAGAAGTCGTTAGCGTCACAAACCGAGGCCAAGACCCGCTTCTTCAGCGGAAACTTCCTCCGCCTCTGGCCCGACGCACAGGTTGGCTAGGCGTTCTTGACCGTCAGCCCACCGTCGACCGGCATCACGACACCCGTCATGAAGCTGGCGGCCGGCAACGAAATTGAGCGTCGCATCGCCACTTCCTCGGGAGTGCCGTAGCGGCCGAGGGCGGTGCGTCGTCGAGCGTAGGTGGCCAGCATCATCAGAATCGACGCCGTCATTGCCGTGTTGATTGGGCCTGGACACACACAGTTCACCGTGATCGATTCGGGTCAGCTCGACGGCGAGCGATCAGGCTGACCGATCACGCCGTGTTTACGCGGCGGTGTAGGGACTTCAAACTTTGTGGCCCAGGCCCTTCGGTCGACGCAATATTGATGATGCGCGCGTGTGGACTTTCATGCCAGATAGAGAGTGCAGCCCGTATGACCGGGGTGTGGGCCGTCAGCAACACCTGCAGGCTGGTCGTCCATTGCTCCTCGTAGTCGGGCGCATCGATGGCCGAGAAGCACCGAGACGCCGGCGTTGTTGACGACGACGTCGATGCGCCCAAATTCCTCACCGATCGCGGGAATCGTCGCAGCAATATCGGCACCGCTGCTCACGTCCATTGTCACCCGACAGCGGTGCCGCCAGCGCCCTCCATTTCGTCGACGACGGCCGCGACCCGCCTCGCCCTTGAGATCGGTGATGGCCACCTTGGCTCCTCGGCTGAAGAGCATTGCGGTGGCGCGTCCCATGCCCGAGGCCGCGCCGGTAACAACGACGGTGTGACCAGCGACAGAGCGGGAGAGAGCGGTGAGTTTGTGACGATCCATCGTCGTACCTCGGGTGGGAGTGAGTGCGGGCGGTGCAGTACGGTTTCCGCTATGGGATTTGATGCAGCATACGAGGCAAGTACATGGGACTGGGTAGCCGAACAGGTTGCTCGCTACGAAGCCAGCGGGGGTACCGAGGCCAGCACTTATGCGCGACACGGGCATCCCGATCATTGTGATGACCACGATCGGGCACAAGAGCCAGCAAGCTTCGCAAGGTGCCGCTGATGCGCGTGGAGCACGAGGGGGAATATGCGCTTGTGGCCTCCAAAGGTGGCGCACCGGCGCATCCGGGTTGGTATCACAACTTGATCGCTAACCCCACCATCTTGATGCAAGACGGCCCAGAGCCCTTCGAAACCGACGTCCGGATCGTGAGCGGTGGGGAACGCGCTGCGTGGTGGGAGCGTGCCGTTGCCGTCTTCCCGACCTACGAGGACTATCAGGCCAAGACCGATCGAGAGATTCCGTTTTCGTCACCAGAGCGGTTTAACGGGCCTGGAGGGCAAACGGCAGAACGGGGCCCGACCCTGCTTGGGCAAGCCGGACGCCGGCAACCGTCATCGTCCAGCGACTGTCGACCTCGTCGTCGATAAGAAGCACCGGCCCCGAGCGGACGTCGTGTGGCGAAGCGCGGCGGCTTCGTCGATGACGAATCGGTTCCAGACGGCGGACACCTGATGCGCTGAGTTTGCTTGCTCGCTCTGGTATCGGGGCTGACCGTCGTCATCCACGGCGGTGAGCGCCCGATATACCGGGAGCTTGCCCAGCCAGCCGAGTGCGTCGGCGACGGCATTGACAGGCGCCGACGATCGGCGGGAGGGCACCGGACAGATCCAGGTTGGTCGATCTTGCCAGGCCCAGCGCTTGAGCACCCCGAGTGATAGCTCGGGTGAGGTCGTCGGAAAGCTCTACCCCGGTTTCAGTCGTTGTCGCTTTGAGTCGTTCACGATCGGACTCCACCCACCGTCGCCGATGCGGGCCAGCGCTCGTCCGGCTTCGAGCTGCAGGTCTTTCAGGATCTTTCCTTTGGTTGCCAAAGCCCTGATGGCCACTGCTTTCGGCTCTCGATAACGATGTCGCCCCCTCGCAGGAGGTCGCCAGGCGAGGCGACCGTCGATTCGTCTGGCTCGTGATACCACGTGTTGCCCGTGCACATCGCACCGGCCAGTCGTCGGCCTCGTCGTCGTCGAGGAGCGTCACGCAAATAGCGGAGCCTGCACGTGGTAAGCGCAGCCCAGTCGAGCATCTGGGCCGACTCGGCTTGTCGGAGTGCCTTGAGGGTGGCTGCGAGTTCGTGGTTGTACGACCACGGGTTGCTGGTGCGGACCCAGCCTCGGCCGGCACGCTCGACGGCGCCATCGACTTCGAGAATATTGAGCAGGGTGCTGAGACGGCTCCGGCCGAGGTTGACCGCCGACTCGAGTGACACGACCGAAGCCGGCGCGCCGTCGAGCTGGTCGAGGACGGCAAGGCAGATGTCTTCGGCCGGGAGCGAGACAGACTCGAACCACCGCCACACTGCGGCGTCCTCGATGGGGCGGGGCAGCGCAATGATCTCGGCCCGCTCGATGGCTCGACCCGCTCGACCGATTTGTTGGTAGTAGGCCACCGGTGACGGAGGCAACCCGAGGTGCACGCAGAACGCAAGGTCACCCTTGTCGTATCCCATCCCCAGGGCCGACGTGGCGATCAGGGCCTTGATGGTGTTGTCGCGGAGCGCGTCTTCGAGCTCAAGGCGGCGTTCGGCTGGCACGGCCCCGCTATAGGCGTGGACGTCGTGTCCCTGGGACCGGAGCCAGGCTGCTGTTGTCTCGGCTTGTGCGACTGTCAGACAGTAGATGATGCCTGACCCGTCGAGTCGGTGAAGGGATTCGGCTAGCCAGGCCAATCGGCGTGCGTCGTTGGGGAGCTCGACCACCGACAGGTAGAGCGACGCTCGGTCGAGCGAGGTGCGGAGCACGAGCGTGTCGTCGCCCAATTGGGCGGCCACATCGTCGGTATCCCGTTGATTCGCCGTTGCCGTGGTAGCCAGGACCGGTGTCCACTCGGGCAATTCGGCCAGTAGACGACGAAGACGCCGATAGTCGGGCCGGAAGTCGTGACCCCAATCGGAAATACAATGGGCTTCGTCGCACACAAGCGCAAAGGCTCGGGTTTGGAGGGTGTCGAACACCCGGCGCCGGAACCCAGCGTTGGCCAGCCGATCCGGCGCAATCAGCAACAGGTCGACGTCGTCGGCATGGATGAGCGCCTCGATCTCCGACCACGCGTCGATATTGGCTGAGTTGATCGAGACGGCACGCACCCCAAGCTTCTCGGCCGCGGCCACCTGATCGCGCATGAGCGCCAAAAGCGGCGATACGACGATGGTTGGCCCCCACCCCCGATCGCGAAGCATTCGAGTAACGGAAAAATAGACAGCGCTCTTGCCGAAGCCGGTTCGAGCCACCAGGAGCGTCCGTTGCTTGCCGGCCACGACGGCGGAGACGGCTGCTAGCTGTTCGGGCCGGGGCACGGCGTCGGGCCCGGCCAGCGCCTGCACATGGATGCAGTCGTGCTCGACGTCGTCAGGGGATGGTCGGCTCGGCTCGGGCAGTTGAGAGGTCACCCCGATGACAGTAGCGGTACGACAGTCCATGGTTGGGACCCGGACGGCCCTGCAGCGGCAAACACCCTCCGCCGGGCTAGGGTGGCACTCGCGCGGCGTATGCCGACGCAGTGCGGGGGTCAAATGGATTCCTCGTGGTATAGAAAAGAGAAGCAATGGCTACCGTCGGTACAGTGAAGTTCTTTAATTCAGAAAAGGGTCGGCTTTATTTCACGTGAAGGCGGCGACGACGTCTTCGTTCACTACTCAAACATCCAGGGTGACGGATACAAGTCACTCGACGAGGGCCAGCGCGTCGAATTCGACGTGGCGCCAGGCCGTAAGGGCGAAGAAGCCCAGAACGTCCGCGCAATCTGATTCAAGATCGCTCTGAACGCGCCGCCGGACTCAGTCCGGCGGCCGTTCCGCATAGCCGGCACCCGCCGCCAGAAATATCGTCGACGACAAGGCGAACGTAGGCGGTACTTCGGGCTCTTGGCCCAGGCCGAATCCCGACGCTTCGGCGGCGAGCAAGGGTTCCGTTCCTCGATCTCACTGGCGACACCATGCACCACGACACTCCAGCCGCTGTGATCCTCGAGGTTCAGATTGTCGACCTCAAACGCTACGGCACGGCCGAAGCTTGCCCGCGGCGGCCAGCTTGATACCGGGAAGCGTGAGGAACACGAGGCTTCCGTCGTCGACCGCGTAGTTCATGGGAAAGATGTCTGGTCGACCCCCGACGGCCACGGCTAGGCGCCCCACACTGCAGTTGTTGACCAACGCCCAGCAAGCTGCTTCGTCGAGGATTTCAAGGCCGGTGCGTTCATCGATGGTCGTCATGACCTCTATACAGACCGATTGGGCCCGACCCGCAAAGAGTCGAACGTCACTCGTCGATCTAGCCTTGGCCTGTGCCGTATCGCGTTCCGATCACCCGCTCCACCCACTGGTGTCGTGCCGATATCCCCGACCAGACAGGCCGAACGGTGGTGATTACTGGCGCCAACAGTGGCATTGGACTCGAAACGACACGCGCCCTGCTCGCATCGGGAGCACGGGTCGTGATGGTCTGTCGCTCTGAGGCCAAAGCCAACGCAGCAGCGAGCCAACTCAGACGTGAGCAGCCGACGGCCGAGCTCCAGGTGGTGGTCGCCGACCTGGCTGATCTGTCGTCAGTGGCCCGTGCTGCTGCGACCATCGTGGCCGCCCATCCGACGATCGATCTGTTGATCAACAACGCGGGCATCATGATGGTGCCCTACGAGCTCACCGTCGACGGATACGAGCGCCAATTCGCAACCAATCACTTGGGGCATTTCGCGTTTACCGGTCACCTGCTCGACGCGGTGCTGGCGGCGCCCGCTGGCCGCATCGTTACGGTGAGCTCACTCGCTCACCGAAGCGCCGTACTCGATCTCGAGAATCTGCTGGATGACGCGGGCCGTTCGTACCAGCCACAGCCCGCCTACCGACGATCGAAGCTTGCCAATCTGCTCTTCAGCTACGAACTCGATCGGCGGTTGCGTGCCGGAGACCACACGGCCATTTCGGTCGCCGCTCATCCCGGCCTGTCGAGCACCAACTTGTTGGCCCACGTCGACGGATCCTGGTGGGGTCGCCAAGGCGTTCGCCTAGCGTCGCGACTGATCCAAGGGGCGGCGACCGGGGCGCTGCCGACGCTTCGGGCAGCCACCGATCCCGACGTCGCTGGCGGGACCTACTACGGCCCATCGCGCCGAGCCGAGACGAGCGGACCACCCGTCGTGGTTGGTTCCTCGACCCAATCGCACAATGCTGCACTCGCGAGCGACCTCTGGACGACGAGTACCGAGCTAACCGGCGTCTCGTATTCGGGTCTTAGGTAGTGGCGGGGTCGGGAACCTGCAGCACCGTCGTCATGGCAATAACGGCCAGCGTGTCGCCCTGGTAGAAACGGGTGGAAACCAACCGCGACCTTCCGCCCCGGTATTCGACCTGGCTGTCAATCGTGAAGGTCGGGCCGGTGATTGGCGCCAAGTAGTCGAGTCGCATGTTGGTGGTCATGAGCCAATCGCGCGGAATCGAAAGGTCGGCTCGACTCGGACCAGAACGCACCGTCGTGAGCACCACCAGGTCGACATACGTGCCGGTAAAGCCGCCGAAGAGATGCCGGCGTGGGTTGAGTACCTGCGGTGGCAGATGGGCTTCGATTCGAATCCTGCCTTCGTCTTCATCGAGCACACGCCAGTCGTATGCTTCGAGGAAGTCGCCGGCGGGATGGCCTCGACCAATCACGCGAGACGGATCGAGTGGGGTAAAGGCGGGCTTCGGCTTACCGACTGGTGTGTCCATCGCCGTGGACCCTATCTTGAGGACTCGGCGATCAGGCTGGTCCCGATCGCTACGTCCACGGGACGCAGTCGGGAGAATCGGGAGAACTAGTCGCCCTCTAGCGCCGGGGGTCGCCGCTTGATCGTGTCGGATGCATACCGGAGCTTGGCCACCAGTTCCTCGGCGTCCGACTGATCAAGGGCAAACCAGTCACTGATGTCGTGAGCAAGATCGGCGGCATAGACATCGAGCACCTTGGCCATAACGTGCACCTCGTCACCGCGCACAACGATGGGGTCGCGCTCGCTGAGGCCTCGCATGAACCGGACGGCTTGTGCGACCGCACGTAGCCGGGCCGCATTTTCGGGACCAACGGTTTCAAGTTCGACCGGGGTCCAGCCCATCCACAAGCGATCGGACTCTCCGTCGTTCGCAGCAGGATTAAAGCGAGACGGGGTGCCAGCCTGCAGTTGCTCGAGTTCAAGTCCGTAGAACTCGGCCAGACGCTCGACGACGGTCGCGGGAGGTATGCGCAGGCCACTTTCGTACTGGTTCAGCTCCCGATCAGTGAGCCACAGCTCGCGACACACGGTGTCGGACGAGATGCCGAGTCGCTTTCGTGCCCTCTCGAGTGTCAATCCGAGCGCAGCCCCGCCGCGATGTGTGCGGTCCGGGATGCCGAGGTTTGGCACGGGCACAAGCGATTGACTGGGAGTTGGCGGCTGGGGTCGCTGATTGCGCCATCGGATGGCCATGGTTCGAGTCCTTGCTACGGGTGGAGGACAGTGATGGCGCTACCTAACACGCCGGATGCGAGCGTCGCATCGGTCGCGGTCAGAGCCGTCACGGTAAAGATCACTTGATCGACCGCGCTTTCGTGCGGAGCTGCTCGGAGATTCCAGAGCGAGAGCGTGCACACGCCAGACGAGTCAGCCGAGCAGTGAGCCTCTTCAACGGTTGTCGTCCCATCGGCGTACACGCGTTGCCACGTTCCGGTGAGCTCGGCATCGAGAATCGGGGCGCCATCGGTGCTGGTGACCTCGATCTCGACCACTGCGGTCCACTTCTTTGAGCCCTGGGCCGATGAGTTGCCGGTCACCGAAATGGTCACCTCGGCCGTGGAGTTTGTAGTCGTGTCGGACCCTGACCCGGCGGTCCCGTTCCCGCCAGTCGGGGTGTTGCTGGCGAACTCCTCGGGCATGCCCACTCGTTGGGACGATGTCTCGAGTCGGCCCTTCTCCGCATCCTGCAGACCGCCCACCACCCGCGACAGCGGAATGACAAGCAATGCCACCAAGAAGGCGTACTCAATGAGGGTGGCGCCTCTTTGGCGTCGGCGTTGGGACACGGGGTTCACCTTGTTAGCTCGATAAATCGATTTGTTCCGTACGTGTCGAGAGCTCCGGGACCGGAGAGACCGTTGGGAAGAATGCCGGCGGGCAGCACAAACGCGGTGAGTGCACTCGCCTTTTTCTGTATTGACGACCGACGAGTAGCCAACTCCTGGGTCCCAAGTGATCGGGCAGCCCGACTGCGAACAGTTCCCGCCGTAGACTCGCTGGAGAAACACCGCTCGAAACTGATCGATCCTGACTACCGTCTTGCCGTTCGATGTCGAGTCCGCCGTCAATTGGGGAGCGTAACCAAAGCGTGCCGACGATTGGATGTCGATGATGTCATCGGGCTCTTGGACCGAGTCTCGGCCAAACACGGGGTCGGTGCACCAGTGACCAAGTCCACCACATCCAACGGGCGGATCGGCTGGCAGGAATGCACCGCCATCGTCCCAGGCAAGCCCTTGGTAGTGAAGCAGGCAACGTTCGAGCAGCTTGATCATCCGATCAGCTTTGGGCACAAGAATCAGGTGATTGGCGACACCGAGCGGCAGCGCCGTCATGTCCATATCGTTGTCGGGATTGAGGCCACCCGCGTCGCCGACGAATTGGTTCCGAAGGCACGATTCCGGCACGTCGTCCATCGTTGACAACGACGGGCTGATGAACTCCCAAAGGGTGTGTCGTCCACGATCTGACCGGCCACCGTCGTGGTGCCGAACCAACTCTGGCCCCCACCCGTTGGAGTCGTGCTGGTCCGCCGTCGGGATAGGTCCCCGCCGCAAATAAGCCCTGCCCAAGGTGTTGTGGTGTGTTGCCCGTTGTGGTCGTCATGGCATTGGGTCGGAGGATGTCGCCGCAGCTCGCCGTGTCTACGACCTGGGTGGACCCGTGCGGAGCGCCACCGTAGGTGGACAGGTCGTGGTCGACACCCTGGGCCACGTTGACCATGAACTGGGTGGCGGTTCCCAAACAGTCGGTCACCGTGCCCATCTGCGAGTTGCCCCAGAGCCCGAAGGTAACGACACCAAAGTTGCCAGACGAGGGCCCCAGACAATCAGGATCGGGCACGTTGCCGGCCCCGACCTTTACATTCTGTAGCTACCGGCCGCAGCGTCGACGGCGAACGGAAGCACGTTTCCTTGGCGGCGCACATAGACCTGGGCAAACGCCGAGTGCTCGAACTCGTCCAGGCCAGCGAGTAGAGCGAACGCAGTTGGAAACGCTTTGGTCGGCACCCGGACTCGTAGCTGCGTGCCCGATCGATCACGGGCGATGCAGTTACTGAGGGGATACGTGACCCACCCCGCAGGCAGACTGTCGCCACCACACGTGTTTAGGTCGGCCAACGTGAACGTTTCGTGCAGGTTTGTATCGAGCGAGGAGCGGACTGCTTCGATGAGGTCGCTGTTGGATGACCCGGACATGGCGCCAGAGATCACGGCGATATCGGCAGCGGTCTGGTCAGCACGACGTTCAAGGGACAACCGGCCAATATCGACAACGGCCGCCGACATGAGCAGCAGCGATGTCATCAACACCATCGAGATGAGCAGGATTGCGCCACGCTCTGAGCCGCGGCCCCTCCGTCGCTTCCTCGACGATCGTTTTACGGCGCCGGACATTCGACCTCGCCGGTTGTTTGACTCCAGGTTGCCGATCGTTCGAGGCGGAACTCGATCTCGCTGGCTGGCGTGAAGTCGTCCAGAAACGAGAAGAAGCCGGTGAGCTGATCGAGATCACGTTCGACGCGAATTGTGGCCAACGAGCCAGCCGAACCGTCGGATGTCCAGCTGAGCAGCACACGACCGGCGTCCGGCGTCTCCAGCCGGTTACATATCTCGGCGATCAGCTCGGCGGTCTGGGTCTCACCGTTGTTCGAAGTCGGCTGATAGTTGACAGCAGCGAGTCGGGCCCTTCTCGAGCGACGTGCTTCACGTCCAGGATCTGACCGAATGCCCATCCGGCTTCCAAGATCGCAAACAGGACGCCGAAGAGGAGGGGCGTGAGAAGCGCGAGTTCGACGAGTGCGGCCCCCCGTGAACTCGTCCTCTTGGATCTGGCGTTCGTTGCCAATGTGACCTGCTCCGCACCGAGACTGGGAACGTGATCGACCAGGGCGGGAGGAAACTTGAGCAATATCACCTGCGCTCGACCGCGTCGCAGGCGGGACGGATGGCACGTTATCCGGCGGGGAGCTCGAGGATCGTGACGGTTCCTGCGGTTCCGTCGACCTTGATCAGCGCGCCATCAGGGATGCGCCGGGTCGCATCGGTCGCCGAGACGACGCATGGAATGCCAAGCTCACGACTTACGATCACAGCGTGGCTCATCACCGCACCCACGTCGACGACAACAGCTTCGGCCGGAACAAATAGGGGTGTCCAGCTCGGGTCGGTGATGGGTGCCACCAGCACGTCGCCGGGTCCGAGCGACCCTGGATCACTTGGGTCGAGCACCACCCTCGCACGGCCGATGGCGGTTCCCAGACAACCGGGCAGACCCGTGAAGACCTCCCCGACCACAGCCGGTGAGCGAGCGGCGGTACGCAGCTCCCATTCGTCGACTGGTGGGATTGCCCCGCTGAAGAAGAACGGTGGTACTCGCTCGGACAAGAGCCGATGGGTCTCGCGTCGGCTGGCGATTGTGTCGGCGTAGGCACCGGGCGTGGCCAGATAGTCATCGAGTTCGTCCATGACGACAAACCAGAGGTCGCCTCGTGATCCGCCACTTCGTTCGACCAGGCGACGGTCGAGTTCTTGGGCCAGCAATCGCTGACCATGGATTGCCTTGACGACCGTTGTCTTGGCTCGTTCCCGCCCCTGGGAATAGGCCCGGGCTGCTCGCAGCACTCGCGTGAACAGGGGTCGAAGCGGTCGCGGGAACTGGGCGCCCGTAGCGGCGGCGAGTGCAATCTGATCGGCGATGAGACGTTCGCGCTGGGCCCGTGGATTGTGGTCGTCGTCGGCCAGTCTCATCCGGTCGATCAACGCCATCGGCAAGCCAGGATCTGTCTCCCACGAGTCAAAACCCGTATCCCACTCATTTGGTCCACGCGAGCCAAAGTCGGTGATGAACTGGTCGAACGAGCGCACGAAGTTGCTGTCCGACGCGCTCTGGCGCAGCGACTCGATGAGCCTCCGTCGATCGGGGAGTGATGCAGCCGCATCAAAGGCTCGGCTGAGATCGGCGTCGGCGGCCACGATCTGTCCGAGGTCCCACAGGGCCGCTGACGGCGCGGCTGAGTCGACATCGCCAAGACCAGAGAGCAGCTGAACGGCCAGCTGGTCGTCTTTTAGCGCGGCCGAACACAGATTGGACAAGACCGATAAGAGCACGCCTGCGGCAGCCGTGACCCTCAGATGCCGTTCGAACAGTTCGGCGAACAGCGGCACAAACTCGTCGACCGACTGGCGTAGTTCCTGGTCGGACGCAGTAGTGCGGTCTGGGAGGGCAGCGAGTACCCCTTCGACGGTGATCTGGTCGTCAATCAGTTCCTGAAGATCAGGCTGCTTCAGCAAGCCAAACACATACCGAGTGCCTCGAATGGTGGCCCGCCAACTCTTGTCCCCCTGCTGTTCCTGGTGCGGCGGAGCGTCGCCGACCCCGAGGAAGTTGGCGTCGGCATCAAGGGGCGACCCTCCGGGCGCCCGCCCCGACATGATTCGTTGGATGCTGAGGTTGAGGTACGCGTAGCCGGAGAATACGCCACTGCCGACAGCGGTACTGAGCGGAATAGAAGCAAGCTCGTCGGGACCGACCAGGCCGGTACTGAGCATGGCGTTGCGCATTGCTTGCTCGCCGGCCTCGGCGGCGAGGGAAAAGCTGAGCGGGGTGAAGACGTTTGGGTAGACCTCGCCGGCGTTGCCCCTGGTGTAGACGGGGAACCGTTCGCTGCTGTCGCTGCCGACCCAGGTGCCGTTGGCTACGGGCTTCCATTGATCGGAGGACGGTGCCATCACACGAGCCCCCCTTCGGGAATCGCCGCCAACTGAAGGCGATCATGGCCGAACAGAAGTCGACAACCGTCGTCGCTCATCGAGCGCAGGAGCTTCATCGACGCCAGCTGTTGCGCCGCGTCGTGACCAAAGCGGGCACGGCTGAGTCGTAGAGCGACTCGTAATAAATGCAGTCGCCGGTGAGCACGACTGGTCCGCTCGCGCAGGAGTACTCGCAGCGATTGGTGGCCTGGTGTATGGCCCGGCGTCGGAACGCAGACGAGTAGACCATCACCGAAGAGATCGTGAGTGCCATCGACCTCCTGCACGTCGTGACCATGTTGGAAGTCACGCGGGTCGTAGATGCCTCGTTCGATGGCGGCGGCGCTCGCGCCCGCCGCCCACTCGGCGTTGGACGACGATCCGGGCGTCGGGGATCTCTTCGGTCCCGCCCGCGTGGTCGAAGTGCAGGTGGCTGAACACGATGTGGGTCACGTCGCTGGGGCGAAGACCATGCTGGGCGAGTCGAGCGGAGAGTTCTTGGCCAGGCTTGTAGTCGGGAACAAAGAACCGGGCCGACGCACCAATACGGTCAGACGAGTGTTGCAGGCTTCGATGCAGACCGGTGTCAAAGTACGACGCCGTCTGGATGGATCACGAGCCAACTCACCACCGGGAAGGTCGCCGTTGTCTCTTCGCCAGTGATGATCCGAAGGTCTGCCTCGAGTCGACCGGTCTCGGGGGGATGAGCGCCATACCAGGCATGGGCCATTGTCGTAGAAGCGGCGAGCGCTGTCGAGCGCCGCCGCAACTTCTTCCGTCTGCCACGCTCGCTAGGCTGTTGCGAGCTACCCGATCGAGGAGAACCATGTCGCTCACCATTTCACCCGTCGGCGAGTCTGTCGGCGCCTATGTGTCCGGAGTCTCGCTGGCCGATCTCGACGACGCTGACGTCGTTGCCATCGATCGGGCCTGAACGAGTTTGGCGTGCTGTTCTTTCGTGACCAGCACCCGACCCCGACCAACACCTCGACTTTGCCGAACGGTTTGCCCCGGTCGATGTCAACCGATTCTTCACGGCCGTCGATGGACACCCAAAGATCGCCCAGGTCCTCAAAGAAGCTGATCAGCTGGTCAATATCGGCGGAGGCTGGCACACCGATCACAGCTATGACGAGGCCCCGGCCCGGGGATCGATCCTGCTTGCCATCGAAGTCCCGCCGTCGGGCGGCGACACCACTTCATTGACGTCGGCGCTGCGTTCGCCGGTCTCTCCGAAGGGGCTCAAGGCGACGCTTCGAACCCTCGCAGCGGTGCATTCCAACGAACACATTTTCGGCGCTGGTGGCGGCTATGAGGGTCGAGCCGAAGGCCGCCTCGGCAACCCAGAAGGCGTCGGATCGACCATTCACCCGGTCGTGGTTCGTCACCCCGTGACCGGAGTCGAGTTGCTCTACGTCAACGCCGCGCTCACCACCAACTTCGTCGGCTGGACCGCAGAGGAGTCGAAACCACTGCTCGATTACCTCTTCACCCACACGAGTCAATCGGAAGTATGTAACGGAGTTCTCGTGGGACGAAGGTTCCATTGCCATGTGGGACAATAGGTCGACCTGGCACTACGCCAAGAATGACTACCACGGGTATCGCCGATTGATGCATCGAATCACCGTGGCGGGCGAGGTTCTTGAGCAGGCAAGTCCTAGGTAAATGGCGTTATGATCCGCCCGTGCCTGATGACGACTACACCCCAATTGTCGACGAACTGATCGACCATAATCGAGAGTTTGCCCGTCAGTTCGACAACGCTGGCCTCAAGTTCATCCGTCGCGAAAGGTAGCCATCGTCGGATGCATGGATTCTCGCATTGACACGTTCCAGATTCTCGGCTTGGCGAAAGGCGAAGCCCACATCATTCGAAACGCTGGCGGTGTCATCACCGACGATGTGATCCGGTCGCTCTGCCTGTCGCAACGAGCGATGGGAACCCGTGAGATCATCCTGCTGCACCACACGGACTGCGGGCTCTACAAGGCAAGCGAGGATGCGTTCAAGGCCGAACTCCAGGCTGAGCTCGGCATCAAGCCGTGGTGGGCCCTCGAATCGTTCGACGATCCCTACGTCGACGTCCGTCAGTCCATGCTGCGACTGTCAATGACCCCGTTTATCCTGCACAAAGACAATATTCGGGGGTTCGTCTACGACGTGCGCACTGGCCTCATCCACGAGGTAGCGCTACGCGACGAGTAACGACCAGGCCGGTCGAACCAACGGGGCGAAACCTGCAGCATCTTCCGACGCTTGATGGCGTTCGGGGCGCAGCCGTTATCGGGGTAGTGCTTTTCCACGCCGGGTACCTCCGTGGCGGGTTTCTTGGTGTTGACGTTTTCTTCGTGCTGTCTGGCTTTTTGATCACCAGGATCCTGCTCGACGAGGAGCAACGGACGGGTTCGATCGATCTGCGCGAGTTCTATCGGCGACGGTTGAGGCGGCTTGCGCCCGCCCTGGTGGTGTGTTGTGGCGGTCGCCGTCGTGAGCCGGTTCGTGTCTAGCCAACGTGACCTGGCCGACATTCGGTCATCAGGCGTGGCCACCCTGCTGTATTACGCCAATTGGCACGAGGTGTGGTCTGGCCTCGACTACTGGTCAGCGCTCCAGGGGCCAACGCCCTTTGAACACACGGAGCCTGGCGATCGAGGAACAGGTCTACGTGCTTTGGCCGCTCTGCCTCGTACTTCTCCGGACTGGTTTTTCGTCGGCGGACGCTTTCGTTCCCCGTTACCTGGTCGCCACCTCGGTCGGCGCAATTTGCTCGATCGGCAGCACCGTCTGGCTCATCCACACAAGGGCCAGCGATGCCCGTCTCTACTACGGCACTGACACGGGTGGTCGCCGTCTTGCTCGGTGGCTTCGTCGCCGCCCTCGGCCAGACCGAACGTGGTCAACGGCTCTTCACTAGTGCTGCGGCTCGAGCGTCCATTGCGCCAGGTCTGGCGCTTCTCTCGCCTCGTGGTTCATCGTCGACGGGCAGAATCACTACCTCCACCGCGGCATCATGCTGGTTGGCCGTCGTAACGGCGTGGTTGCTTGGTGTCCTCAGTACGTCTCCCGTCGTCGCCGCCGCACAGGTGTTGGCCAGCCGCCCACTCGTCCTTGCCGGCATGATCAGCTACAGCCTGTATCTCTGGCATTGGCCGGTCTTTGTGTTTGTGTCGTCCGAGGCCACGGGCCTTGCTGGCTTGCCGCTGGCACTGCTGCAGATCGGCGTGTCGTTGGTCGGCCATTGCGAGCTTTGTCTTCGTCGAGCAACCGTCGCGGTTCCGCTCGTCGAGCGCAGCCGTCGGTCGGCTGGTGCCATCGCTTGGGATACTGGCGATTGCTGTCTTGGTGGTGGGTAGTGCACCGGCAAGCTCGTCCGTTGGCACGACGGTTGGCGAACTCGTCGCCGATGGTCTCGATCACGTCGAGTCGCCAGCGGAACCCGCGCCCTGATCGTCGGCGAGCAGGCCAAGCCGCCAGTGGCGCCCGCGCCCTTGCCGCGGATCCTTGTGCTTGGCGATTCACAGGCACTCCACCTGTCGCATCCCAGGTGGGACCACGAATCACCCAGTACCGGTCGCAACGGCCGCCTACCTCGGCTGCGGCATTGGCCCCGGCTTTCCGACCAGCAAGGGCGTAGCCGTTGTCGAAGACCTCGTCGGTACGACCTGTGGGGCGGTGTTCAGCGGGTGGCGCAAAGCCATCGATCAGTTCGAGCCAGACGTCATCGTGCTCCACGTCGGTGCCTGGGAAATCCTCGATCGGCGAATCGGTGACACCGACGTCCCCTTCGGCACCGCCGAGTGGGACCGGGTCACGGCCGATCAGATTCGAGACACAACCGAGATCCTCTCGGCGGGTGACCAAACCCTCGTCTGGATGGCGGCACCGTGCTACGACCCGATCGGGCAAGGCGGTGGTCCGCCCGAACGGGCTGACCATGAGCGAACCAAACGATGGAATGAGCTGCTCCGGAGCGAGGCCGCCAAACTCGGTGTCGGTGTCATGGCGTATGACGATTACACCTGCACCGGACCGGCCAGTGACAACGACCTCAATGGTGAGGTCGCCTGCCGACGGTGTCCATCTCACGGCGGAGGTTGGGCCACGGTCTGGGCCTGATCGCAGCCCAGCCCGAGTTCATTGCTGCACTCGCCTCACGACCGTCTCGGCCGGACATCCGGTACCCTCGCACTCGATGAGCATTCAGACGACGATTGGACGTCCAGACGACTGGCATGTTCACCTCCGGGACGACGACATGTTGTCGGCCGTCGTCGAGTACTCGGCACGCACATACCGCAACGTCATGATCATGCCAAACCGCGTCCGCCGATCATGACGCTGAGCCAGGCCCGGGCGTATCGAGATCGGATCGTTCGCCGCGTGCCAGCCGACTACTCCTGGTTTCAGCCGCACCTGACGCTCTTCGCGTCCTCCGATCTCAACCTCAACGATCTGCGAGAAGCCGCTGCGGTGGGATTGTTAAGGCAGTCAAGTTCTACCCGGTTGGTGCCACGACCAACAGTGACCAGGCCAAGGGTCGCATCGGTGCCCAACGACCTCTACGACGTCTTGAGCGAGTTGGGGCTCCGACTCCTGGTGCATGCCGAGTCAAACAGAACCGACATTGACCTCTTCGATCGCGAGGCGGCATTTTTGGAAGACGAGTTGGCGCCACTCGTGGCGGCTCGACCCGAACTGCTCGTGACGCTCGAGCACGTTTCTACTGCCGCTGGTGTTGCCTTCGTCGATGCTCACCAGCACGTAGCGGCCACGGTGACGCCGCACCACCTCGCTCGCGATCGGGGTGACCTCCTCGCCGACGGGATGAAACCCGATCTTTACTGCAAGCCCATTATCAATAGTCCCGAGGATCGGGCGGCGCTTGTCCGAGCGGTGACAGCGGTCCAAACATCATTTGTGCTCGGCACCGACTCGGCCCCCCATCCCAGCTCGGCCAAATATGGGCCGAAGGTGGCCGCTGGCGTATTCAACGCGCCCTACGGGCTAGAGGCGGTGGCGGAGGTCTTTCACCGGGCCAACGCGCTCGATCGCCTTGACGCATTCGTTTCCACCAATGGGTGTGCGTTGTATGGCGTCGACCAGCCGACCGAGCGGCTCGTCCTCCAGCGTCTGGACGAGCCAGCGGAGGTCCAGCACCACCTGACCACTGAACGTGGCGACGAGGTGGTGTTCTTCGGTGTCGAGGAGGCTGCGGTTTGGCGTATCTCCCCATTGGTGGAAAGCTAGCCACGAGCCAACGCAAGGAGGACTGCCATGTCGGTGCAAGCTAACGGTGTTCACCATCTCGCGATCTCCACTGCAGACATCAAGTCGCAGATCGAGTTCTTCTCCCAGGTGCTCGGAGCGAAACTCGTCGGGCTGTTTTGGATGCATGGCGTACCGGGTGGACGGCATGCCTTCTGTGAGCTCAACGACCACTGTTCAATCTCGTTCGTCGAGCTCCCGCAGAACGCAACCATCGAGCCTGTGCTCGGCGTCACCCACGCTGGCAGTGGGGCCGGACCGTCGGCTCCAGGAACGCTCCAACACCTCGCGTTCAACGTCGATTCGGTGGACGAACTCCTGGCCATGCGCGATCGCATTCGCTCCCACGGCATCAATGTCATTGGCTACATCGATCACGGCATGTGCCAATCCATCTATTTCGCTGGCCCCGAGGGACTGACCCTTGAAATCGCAACCAACGAGGTTCCGATCGATGCACGAGCGTGGATCGACCCAGAGGTGGTCGAAGTCGCCGGCATCTCGGCCGAGGAGCTGGCCCTCTATTGTGATCCACCGGCCTTCGAGTCCCAGCACGGCGCGGTGCCCCAGCCACCCATTGACCCGACAAAGCCGCACATGGACTATCCACCGGCGGTATATCGGGCCATCCTTGCGATTCCCGACGACGAGCTCACCCGCACTCGGAGCTACGCCGAGCCACCTGTAGCCATTCGCTAGTGAGGACCGAACGATGACGAGGCAGCCATGACCGATCGGACTCCCGGGACCCCGGACGGCTGCGAGCGCATCGCCTACGTGGTGGTGCACCACGAGACAGCCGCGTTTAGCGATACCTATGGCGGCGGCGGCAACATCATCGGTCTCGACTGCCACCTTGTCCGCCCTGTCGATTCGGTGTCCAACACGGTCATGATCTTCATGCATCCGACGGGTGGCGGCATGTACCTGCCAATCGTCGGTGGGATGGCCAGGGCGGGCCATCACGTCATCTGGGCCAACTCTCGCTATCGAGGCACCGACTCGGCGCTGATCATGGAGAAGGTTGTCGCCGATCTTGGCGCGGCCATCCTCGACGCCAAGACCCGCCTCGGATACGAGAACGTTGTGCTCGTCGGCTGGTCGGGTGGTGGGTCACTCTCGATGTACTACCAGTCGGTGGCCGAGAGCGGTGCAGGTATCACCGACACGCCAGCGGGTGAACCGTATGCAGTCGACGCTGACCGGCTTCCACCCGCCGACGTCCTCGTGATGATGGCCGCCCACATCAGCCGGCACGGCATCCTCACCGAATGGCTTGATCCGTCGATCATCGACGAGGCCGCGCCGTTCAATCGACGGACCGAACTCAACCTGTACGACCCGCTCAACCCAAACCAGCCACCCTACGACCCGGCCTACGTCGAACGCTTCCGAGACGCACAAATCGAGCGCAACCAGTCGAATCACGGCGTGGGTGAAAACCACCCTCGCCGAACTCAAAGACGCCGGTTCACCCAACGCCGAACGAGCCTTCGTGGTGAACGGGACGATGGCCGATCCGCGCTGGCTTGACCCAACGGTCGACCCCAGCGATCGTGTTCCTGGCACGTGTTATCTCGGCGACCCAAAGGTCGTCAACGATGGTCCCGTTGGCCTCGCTCGGTTCACCACGTTACGGAGTTGGCTCAGCCAGTGGAGCTATGACGACGCTCGGGGCGATGCCCAAAAGGCGGCCGCCGGGGTAACCGTGCCCGTTCTCGTCGTTGGCAACACGGCCGACGACGCGTGTACACCGAGCCACACCCGTCGGCTTTTCGACTCAGTGCCCCACGAGAATAAGGCGTTTTACGAGGTTGCCGGGGCCACCCACTACTACACCGGCCCCAACGGTCGAGCCCAGATGAACGAGGCGATCGGCGTCGTCACGGAGTTTCTCGCCGCCCACCTCAGCCCAGGATCGACCGCAGAATAACGAGGACAACTATCAGCGCCACGATGGCGGCAACGGTGAGTCCGATCTTGACCTGGCTCCAGGGACGCCGGCCGTGGATCTCGCCGGTGGCGCCATTCATGAAGACTTGCCACGGCTGACCGTTGTAGAGGACGGTTAGCAACCAGATCGGCAGCAGCACGTGCTTGTAGGTGACGTTGGCGAGCCTGGTGTCCTTGGTGTGGATCTTCTGGTGATCGCCTCCAATGTCGGACTTGATGGTGCGCTCGATTGTGCGATCCATTTCGGCCTGAGCGACGTCGAAGCACTGCTCGGCGTCGATGTCATACGTGCGAGCCAGGTGGCCGGCCAGGTAGTCGGGCGAGTAGGGCATGAGTGCCGAGGTTGGCCACGGTTCCAAGGACTTCACATACCGATCTTGGAATCCCGTGTTGGCGAGCACGGTGATGTCGTCGAACTTGTTGAATACCCGACCGCTGACCCGACGCCAATCGGTTTCGGTGACCGTTTCGTCGTCGCCCGAGCCGCGGTGTAGGTTCGATCGTCACCGCGCTCTCCGGTGTAGGACGTCGTGGCATCAGCGTCGTAGGTGAAGTAGGCGGCGTACACACTTTCGAATGAACCGCTCAGGCCATACTTCTTGAACTCATCCGGGGCGAACCAGCGCTTGTTGATCCATTCGCCGAGCAGCTTGGCTGCTTCGGCATCGGAGATCTTGAACGGCAAGACGCCGTCGACCGCCAGGCGATCCGGGGCGTTGTGGACGTCGGACCGTTGAATGGGTGTGGCGCAGTAGGGACAACGGGTGGTGCTAAACGTGCCGACGAACGTGGTGTGGCCGTTGCAGTTGCTGCAAACAATCTCCTTCTCGCCGGTTGCGTCGTGGAGCGCGCCGCCCTTGCCGTGGGCAGCAGCCATCGCCTGCTTGAAGCTGCGCTCTCGAACCTCGGCGCCCGGCGTGTGCACGATCTCCTCGGTGGTGCCGCAATGAGGACACACCAACGCCTGGGCGGCGATAGAGAACTCCAACTGCCCATTGCAGCCTGCACACGGGCGGACGTCGAGCGACTCTGCCTCGTTGTAGGTCTGATAGGGGCGATCAGGTGCACCGTGACGATCGCCAGGAATCGGTGGTGGCGTGGTTCCCTCCATCGCCGTCGCCTACTCGCCCGCTGGGGCAGCCGGGGGCATCGGCGGCACGGGCGGTGGGTTGGTCGGCAAGGGCGGTGGGGCGGCGAACAGCGGAGCGAGTTCGGGAACCGTGTTTGCGGGCATCCAGCCGCTCAGGTGTGGGGCCCAGACAAGACTGTCTGGCTGCATCTGCCCGCCCGCCAGGCCCGCCCGCATCGAGTCCATAGTGAACGGTCCCGCTTGCTGGCCGTTGAGCGCGACGTGGTACTGGGTTGCTTGGCCGGGCAATGGTGGCGGCGCAGCACTGGCCGCAGCCGAAGGAGTTGTCGACTGGGTCAACGACTGTGCCATCGTGTTGGCCATCGCCATGCCGACGCCGAGGCCCATGATGTCGCCCATGGAGCCGCCGCCGCCCTCGTTCTGAGCCGCAGCCATCATGGCATCGGCCGCCTTCGCCTTGGTGTATCGATCGAGGTCGCCGACCTGATCGAGGAACTGGCTCTCTTCGGCGCCGCGCGCCGTACCGCGGAGTAGAGCCTGGCGAATCTCCTCGGGCAACGAGATCTTGAGGTCAACGGCCGGGATATCAAGGCCAAACTCGTCGTCGACACGTTCGTTGATGTACTCCTTCAGCTTCTCGGCCAGTTGTTGCTGTTGGGATTGCAGGTCAATGACACCCATCCCGGTGTCCATGATCATGGTCGAGAACGAGCCGATGATGACTTGACGCAGTAGCTCGGTGATTTCTTCTGCGTCGACGGTGCTGTCGGTACCGATGACCTCGCGGAGGAAGATGGCGGTGTCGGCGACCCGAACCTGACAGGTACCGTTGGCGCGAACCTCGACCATCTTGAAGTCCGGATCGCGCACAACCACCGGTGTTGGCGTTCCCCACCTGATCAGGGTGACGCGGGTGTTGATGAAGTAGACCTCGCTGCGGAACGGGCTGTCGAAGCCGTATTTCCACCCTTGCAGCGTGCTCAGGATAGGGAGGTTTTCCGAGTCGAGCGTGTAGTTGCCGGGCTCGAACTGGTCGGCCATGTTGCCCCGGTACACCAAGACGGCGCGCTGTCCTTCCCGGACAATGAGTTGGGCCCCATTTTTGATCTCGTTCTGATAGCGCGGGAAGCGCCACGCCAAGGTGGTCCGCGAATCGTCGATGTACTCGATGATGTCAACGAGCTCGTTCCGAAGCTTGTTTAGTAGTCCCACGCGTTGGCCCTCCATGCTGGAAATATGGTTTCGACGAAACGTAACACAGGCGAATCGCTCGGGCGTAGCGCCGTTAGCGGAAGCGTGTGTCGAGCGTCTGAACGTCGGCAAGGCCCACGTCGTGGGTGAACCGATCGAACGTTGTGGTGAGGCCGCTGGTGCCGACCGGGGAGCCAGATGCCTTGATGTGCTCGAGCACCGCAGTCATTGCCTTACTGGCCGCCAACAACGTGGTGATCGGCATGAGAATGATGGCGAACCCGAGGTCGTTGATTGTGGCGAAATCGAGGGGCGGGGTCTTGCCGCCCTCGACCCAATTGAAAAGGAGCGGGGTGCCGGCCAATTCGTTGGCCACGCGTGCGACTTCGTCGAGATCTTGTGGTGCCTCGACGAAGAGCACATCAGCGCCGGCATCGCGACACGCCTTTGCCCGGTCGATTGCTGCATCAAGTCCGAGCGTCGATCGGGCATCGGTACGAGCGATTAGGACGAAGTCGTCGTTTTGTCTGGCAAGTACCGCCGCTTCGATTTTGGCCACCATTTCGTTGAGCGGCACCACGACCTTGCCGTCCATGTGGCCGCACCGCTTCGGTGCGACCTGATCCTCGAGATGGATTCCCGCCACACCAGCCTGCTCGAACGCTCGGACCGTATGCATCACGTTGAGCGGGTTGCCGTAGCCCGTGTCGGCATCGGCGACGACGGGAAGCGTCGTGGCCTGCACGATGCGTCGGGCGTTGTCGACCATGTCGGTCATCCCGAGCAGGCCAACGTCGGGCCGACCGAGCAAGCCAGCCGACGTGCCGAATCCAGTCATATAGGCCGCGTCAAACCAGGCCAGTTCAATCAGCCTGGCCCCAAGGGCGTCGTAGCAGCCGGGGAGCAGAAGCGGCCCATCGGCCGCAAGGGCGGCGCGCAGCGCGGCTGGTCCGCCCGAGTAGGGACCCATAAGGCGGGCGCTCATGTGTTTTCGGGCGCTTGCTCACGAGGCTGGTCGTCGTCGCCCCGGAGTTCCTTGATCCGCTGGGTCAAGAAGCTGAACGCCGGTCGGCCCTCAGCCAGGATCACGTCGTCGGCCGGATGGAGAAACAGCGGCGCAGCCATACGAGCTCGTTTGGCGCCGTCGCCCGTCGGGTTGACTACCCGGTGGATGGTGGCGGGATAGTAGCCACCACTGGCAAGTTCGAGCATCTCGCCCGCGTTGACGGCAAGACTCGATGGGTCGCACGGGACGGCGAACCACTCCCCGTCGGCGCCGAGTAGCTCGAGGCCGGGTTCGTTGGACGACGGCAGCACCGTCAGCAGGTTGATGTCCTTGTGGGCGGCCGCTCGCACGGCACCCTCCGCCTCGTCACCGGTCAGGGAGGGTAACGAAGGATGCGTAGCAGGCTCCTCGTGCTGTTATCCATCATGGACGACAGGGGTTGGGAGAATCGAGCGGCCACGTCGGGGAGTGTTGGCCTCGACCCAATCGAGCAGGGTGCGGGCCACCGCCGTGGCTGCCTCGGCGTATCGAAGCGCACCATCGGTGACTTCGGAGGGATAGGGCGCCCACGGATAGACGTGGAAAACTCCTTCAGGTCACGAATGGTGTTGCCTTGCGCGGTCTCCGACATTGTCGGCGGAAAGTAGCCGCCCTGGGCCCCGTCGCCCGACGGATAGTTGAAACGTCCGGGGTGATCGAAGAAGTCGTTCCATTCGCTGAACATTGCTTCGACCGAGGGCCAGTCGAGCGGGTGGTTGACGAGAACGGCAAATCCGGTTTGTAGCAGGCTCTCCGTGAAGCGCTCGGGTGCATCAGCGGCCTCGAAGTCAACAACAGACACGTCCATGTGAAGGTCCTTTCAGGCCAAGTGGCACGAAGTGGTTGTGGGTAAGGCTACAGCAGACGCCCGTTGAGGCAGAAGACCTGACCACTTGGGCCGTTGGCCGGGAACTCGGCGATGAGCCGGGCCAGTGGGGTGACGTCGACGGGGTCCTTCAGCCACTCGCGACGTTGGGCGGCGAAGCGGGAAAAGTCATCTTGACGCTCGGCCGTACCCTCGTCTGACCAACCCGTCATCTCGGTTCGAACTGGCCCGGGAATGAGTTCGTTGACCGCAATGTCGTCGCGCCGCCATTCAAGCGCCAACTGGCGCACGAGATGGGAAACGGCGGCCTTGGAAATGCCATACATGCCAGAGTTGTGCGTGTTGTTGTGTCCGGTGCCCGATCCCGTGACGATCAAGCGTCCGCCACCGTCAGCCGCCAGGGCAGCGTGCGACGCTCGAGCCAGATTGAGACAGCCAAGGAGATTCACGTCGAGGCACGACGTCGACTCAGCCTCCGACCACTCGATCATTGGCCGACCGACGCCGCCCACGCCCTGATTGGCAAACAACGTGTCGAGGCGACCAAAGGTGGTCGTGGCGATTTCGATCAGACGATCGCAGTCAGCTTGGCGCGTGACATCACACCCGACGCCGACGGCTCGCCCGCCCTCGGCCTCGATGGCGTGGGCGACCCGATGCGCCGCAACCTCATCACGGCCGGCGACGACGAGGGTGGCACCCCGCAGGGCTAAGTCGGCGGCGATCGCTTCGCCGATACCCCTCGTCCCCCCGACCACAACAATGACTTGTTCGACAACTGGACTCATTGGCGTAGTCCAGTCGCCAGCGATCTAGGGGGCAAGTCGTCGCTCGGATCTTTCGCTCGCTAGTCTGGCCGCTTCCCGCGAAAGGATCCCCATGGGTACGTTCCACGAACTCAGTATGAAATCGATAACCGGCGACGACGTCGACTTCGCCCGCTACGAAGGCAGCGTGGCACTGGTCGTCAACGTCGCCAGCGCTTGAGGCCTGACCCCTCAGTACGCAGGTCTGCGTACCATGCAGGAGCAGTTCGCCGATAACGGATTTGTCGTTCTCGGTTTCCCTTGTAATCAGTTCGGTGGCCAGGAGCCAGGGACAGACGCGGAGATCCTCGCCTTTGCGACCGACACCTACGACGTCAACTTTCCCCTGTTCTCCAAGATCGATGTCAACGGTGAAAACGAAGCCCCGCTCTTTACCTACTTGAAGGCCGCCATGGCCGACGACGACGGCAATCGAGACATTGTCTGGAACTTCAACAAGTTCCTCGTTGGGCGCGATGGTGCCGTCATTGCCCGTTACGCCCCAACCGTCACGCCAGAGCAGATCGCCGAGCAGTTGCCCGACATCCTCCGCTAAGGCTCGCTTGTCGCTTCGGCTTCCTTCGCTACTCCCATCAATTGGGGGAGCGAGAAGCCGAGGCGGAGCAGGGCCAGGCCAACGACCATAAACAGACCGGCCCGCCAGAGCGTGTCAACGGCGGCCAGGTCGACGGTCAGCAGTTTGGCGACGGTAATCGCCAACACGGTGAGCCCAGCGACTCCGACGTGCGGTCGAGCGACGAGGGCCCCTCCGATCAACAGCCCCACGCCGATCGACGCCCACGCCAGTGAGACGATCGCTTGGCCTTGAGGCCAGTGCACGAGCACCGACCCGAGCCACGTCATCACAAGCGCAAGGCAGACGATGGCTCCGACTGCTTGAAACTCTCGGCCAGACATGAGCCAGATACCAACGCCGATTGCCCCAATCACCGCCAGGTGAAGCAGATCATCGGCCAGCGCCGCATCGTTGACCCAGCTAAACGCCATCAGACCACCAACCCATGCGGCACTCAGCCCGAGCAGCAGCAACGCATTGACCAAGACGCGGACGCTGTTGTCAAGCGCTCGGCGAAAGACGATCAATCCGGCACCCTGCACGGCCAGGCCGAGGATGGTCGCTTCCCAGGAAAACGCAGTGGCGATGCCGAGTGATACCACGACACTGGCCCCGATGAGCAGGCTGATGAAATGTGCAGCCAGGAGCCTTGGCCGGGCCAGCAGTGCAATGCCGACGATCATGGCGGCAATAGCGAAGCTCGCGACGGCCCACTGTCGTGAATCATCGAGGTTCAGACCAGCCCCCGTGACCACCAGTAGCCACGGGCCGAGGAGATTGGTCGCCTGAATCTCGGCTTGTCGCCAGACCGAGGTCGGCGCTCCGATGCTCGGCACCCCGAAGGCGATCGCCGATACGAACGCAGCTGCGGCGCCAATGAGTACGAAGTCGGTCCGCGTCGCGCTTTCGCCGGCCACGGCGGCGATGAAAAAGGCAGGCACAACCAGCCCGGCAAAACGAGTGACCACCCAGCCACGATCGAGGGCGATTACCACAGCCGGCACTGCGACGAGCAGCGCCCATGCGAGGCCGATTGGCGACGTTCGGTTGACGACATCGAGGGCCAGTCCGCTGCCTATCGTGCCGAGAATCGCCGCTCCGGCCGCCCACTCAGAGTTGAGGATCTTCGACACCCCGTGACCAACAAGCACCACAGCAGCCGAGGCCAGTAGCGCAGCCGTTGTGCCGGCAAGATCGTGAAACAGCGACGACGCAAAGGTCGTGCACCACACCAGAACGGCCCCGGTCGCAAGGGCATGTGTCCAAAGCGGGCGCTGACGTTGTGTTCGGAACGCGGCCCAAAGCAGGGCGGCACCAAGCCCAACGGCACCAACAAGCTGAAGGTGAGGTCCTATCCATCCCCGGGAGATGGCGGTGCTGAGGGCGAACCCAACCGCCAGCACGACGAGGCCAATGCCGCCCCACTTCAGCACGGCCTCTGAGTCAACTACGGGCTTCGCCGCTGCGGTTGGCGCCGGTGGCATCCACAACCTCGGAGGTTGCGGATCGGGCACACCGACTGGTGGAGGCGGGATTCGACGAAGCTGGGCGACCTCGACCTCCAAGTCGTTGACCCGGCGTTCAAGTAGGTCGAGGCGTTCATTCGAAACATCAGGCATCGTGTCAGTCTTGTCGACATGGGCGGAGAACGGAGTAGTCGTTTTCCCCTAATGATCTCCGTCTCAGCTACGGTGTTGGCCGCATGGCTTCCGACCCGAGTATCTCACCAACTCGCCTCTCGCTCAGCGGCTGGATCCGAGGCCCACTTGTGGTTGGGCTGATCTACTTCTTTCTCGTCGGTGTCTCGTCGCTCGAGGCGGGCATCAAGGTCATGGGGGAGGACACCCAAGAGCGGCTGTTCTCCGGTGTCTCAAACCCGCTCGCCGGTCTGTTCGTCGGCATTCTGGGAACGGTCCTCGTGCAGTCGTCGTCGGCCAGCACGTCGGTCATCGTCGGCCTTGTTGCCTCGGGAGCGCTCGGCGTCGACCAGGCCGTTCCGATGGTCATGGGAGCCAACATCGGCACCACGGTCACCAATACGCTCGTGTCGCTCGGGCATATGCGCCAGTCAAACGAGTTCAAGCGGGCCTTCGCCGCCGCCACGGTGCACGACTTCTTCAACGTGCTGGCCGTGATGATGCTGTTGCCACTCGAGCTCGCCACTGGGGCCCTGACAAAGATTGCGACGTGGGTAAGCACACGCCTGGTTGGCTCGGCCGGTAGCGATTGGAAGAGTCCCGTCAAAGCGTGGGTGAAGGAGCCCGTTTCCCTCATCGAAGATGCGTGGCATGGCCTTGGCCTTGACTCCACGGGGCTCGGCATCGCGCTCGTTGGAAGCGGGCTCGTCATGATCTTGCTGGCGCTCACGTTCATCACCAAGAACATGCGTGTCCTCGTTGCTGATCGCGTCGAGAAGACGCTCAACGCGGTGCTTGGACGAGGCGGTGGCTTGATTGCCATTGCACTGGGCTTGGTCATCACCATCGCCGTACAGTCGTCGAGCATCACGACCTCCATCCTCATCCCGCTCAGTGCGGCCGGTGTCCTCTCGCTGCGAAACGCCTATCCCGTCACGCTCGGCGCCAACGTCGGCACTACCATCACGGCGCTGCTCGCCGCGCTGGCCGCATCCAAGCCCGAAGCGCTCACGGTCGCATTGGTCCACACGACGTTCAATGTTGCTGGCATCGTCATCCTCTACGGCGTGAAACCACTACGAGAACTCCCGATTCGCTTGGCTGAGGGCCTCGCCGATCTCGCGGTTCGCAACCGAATGTACGCCGTGACCTATGTTGTGGGAGCGTTCGTTGTCGTGCCACTCATTGGCGTGGCCGTACTTCGTTGAAAGGAACACGATGGTTTTCGATATCTTCCGTCGCGGTGATCCCGGGATCGACTCGATTCTGCGCCAGGTCATCGAGATGCTTAACGACGCACGGCACTCGTTCGACCTGGCGACCGACGCCCTATTGTCTGGTGTAGAGCCCGCAGCCGTCGCCAACGACATCCGCGAAACTGACCACCGGATCAATCAAGCTGAGCAGGCACTCCGATCGGCACTCGTCGTTCACGTGAGTGTGAAGGGCGGAGGCGATATCGGCACCGTCCTCGGCTACATCCTGTTGATCAAGAAGATCGAACGCATTGGCGACCAGGCCAAGAACATCCTTGACCTGGCCGAAGAGGGCGTCTCGTTCGCTGGCGCCAGCGACTTGGCCGAGCTGATCGCGCTGCGCCGATCGGTGTCTGATCTCTTTGGCCGGGTTGGTCATTTGTTGGCGGCCCCCGTTACTTCCGAGGCCGACGATAGTTGGGCTGACATCGACGTACTGCGCCAGGCTTGTGAGAAGAAGGTCAGGGAATACCTTCACTCCGACCGTCCTGGAACCGAGGTCGTACCTCGAGCAATCTTCTATCGCTACCTCAAGCGCATTGTCGCCAACCTGGGTGGCGTCACTGACGCCACCGAACCGTTGACAAAGCAGGATTACCGCAACGACGGCCAAACCGACATCGCAGACGACTAGGAGTCGCACCGTGCCACAACCGTGGGCAAATCCCCTGCGAAGACGTCGTTGCTCACGGGACGACTGTCAGCAAGCGGTGCTCGATCTCTACGAGCCGCTGATTCCCTTTCTTAGCGAGCACCGTGCGCAGGCCAATCTGGCGTCGTTCGGTGCGGTCTTCCCGAAGAGCGCCAGGTGGCCGGACTGGAAGGATTCGCCCGTCCCCTCTACGGGATGTCCCGCTGACGGTTGGCGGCGGCGCCCTGCTGGGACAACATCACTCGTGGGCTCGACGCTGGCACCGACCCCGCATCGCCCGACTATTGGGGGCCGGTGTCGGCCGACGTCGATCAGCGCATGGTCGAGCAGGCGGCGATCGGTCTGGCCATGGCCCTTCTGCCCCCGGCTCGGATCTGGGATCCCCTGTCCGATGCGGCTAAACAACGGGTCGCAACCTGGCTCGCTGGTATCTATGAGTTTGAACCAGCGTTGAACAACTGGCAGTTCTTCCGTGTGCTGGTGTCGCTTGGCCTCGAGCGGGTCGGGATGCCGTTCGACCGGGCCAAGAACGATGCGTCGCTCGCCCTCATCAAAACCTTTGAGCGTGGCCAGCATTGGTATGTCGACGGCCGACTGGGCGTTAAGACTACTGCGCCGTTTGCCCTGCACCGGCCTCATGTATGCGGCCGCCAACGACCTGGGCCTTGGCGACGACACCGTGGCCGAAGGGGTTCCGCCAACGAGCCAGCGGCACCCGCTGACTTCGTGCACTGGTTCGACGGTGCTGGCGGCGCGATCGCAATGGGCCGCAGCCTTACCTACCAGTTCGCGATGGCAGAAGCTATCACCGGTTGCGCTGGCCTGGGCTGACGTCGAGCCCGCGATGGGCTGGGGCGTCGTTAAAGCGGGATGCTCATGCGCCATCTTCGGTGGTGGCAAGACAAGGCCATTAGCGACCGGGACGGCATCTTGTCGGTTGGTTTCGCCTACGACAACCGTCTAACCTGTGCGAAAGCTACAACTCTGGTTGTTGCTCACGCCCTATTGGGCTCTGAAGGCCTTCGGCGCTTTGGCGGCGCACCGCATCCCGTTCTGGACCAGTGCAGGAGGCCACCCAGCCCGCGGCGCCGGAACCAGTAGATCTCACTGACGCGGCTGGGTGGTCGCCCACAACGGCCTAGCGCTCGTGGCGCAACCGGCCGTGATTTCTCGTTTCCCGAACAGGGCAACGAGTATCGCAAGTTTGCGTGATCATCGGTGTTTGGCCTGTGCGGCAGCCATCGGATACGTGGCAGTATCTGGACCGACTCGATGTTGGCGCTCACCGATGAACTACGGCGCCTGCCGGGTTTCGACGTGCATTGTCGCCGCTCGTCCGAGCACATGGCCTGGAGCGTGGTACCCCGTGGCGCGATGTCTACCCGCTGAACGCAATGTGTTGGGCGGTGATCCACACGACCATGGTCGGATCCACCGCATTCGGACCAGTAAAACGCCGTGTCCGCTGACGAAAGCGGCTTCGCGCTGCCGTACGAGCCGACGGGTATGCGTCGAGAACGACCAAGTATTTGAGATCAGTGACGGCCAGGCCGAGTTTCGAAGCGAAGGCGGGGTCTCCAGCGTCTGGAGCCTCGACCCAACGTCGGTGCAACGTACGGGGGCAGTCCGCGAGACCGCTACCAACCTTGTCTCATGCATCCCCACACCGCAGTGCCGGTACTGCGATCGGCGCTGCCGCCTGGTGATCATGTGTTGGCCGCCAGCTTCACACCACCTCGGGCGAACGTCACGTCGGCGCATCCCGCAGCTGGGCTCACGGCGTTCCGCCCAGTCCTGTTCACTCGCCGCGACGGCGGCGCTCACCTATAGGGGGCCACGATGTCTAACGCCAGCCATGTCTGGGGCAACGGAGGTCGTCCCACCGCTGATCACGGGATGTCGGCAGTCCTGCTGCTACACCCCAGACGGGCCAGCCAGACTGGGCGGCCACCGAAGCACGTCGCTCGCACCGTGGCCGCTGGTCTGACTCCGGCCGTCTAACCGCTGGACACCGGCTACGTCCAGTTGCTCGGCAAATCGGAGAACCCGCCGGAAGGTCCTCGACATCGCGGCACGTCGGTGACGGGCGGCGCATTGTGGCCGGGCGCTGGCCGATACGGCTGGCGCCCCGTGCGATCTTCGCGCCTACATCAACGAATGCTGGCGGATCACCACGCCGCGGGGGAGTGCCGGTGATCTTCCCATCACATGGACTCAACGAGTCGGGCGACGATGCCTGGCTGGGCGCTCCTCGATGCCAGTGGCCGGGCGGCGGGGTCGTTTATTGGCTTCGAGCTCAGGACGATGTTCGTGCCGTATGGACGAATTGTCAGTCTGGACGCATACGAGCGCTTGCTGTCGATTGAGACGTGCATCGGGGCCAAACATTCGTCGCTTCGCCGTGACCTCGAGTGGGACCGCCTCGCCGTTCGTGATGCGTTCGACCCGACTTCAGGGTCTTCACTGGGAACGACCTTACCACTCGGCTTTGTAGTCATGTACGGCTCGGACTATCTGCTTGGACTCTCCACCTTCGCCCCAGCCGAGTTTGCGCTGCGCATTCGCCTGTGGGCCTGCCGACCATGAGGGCTTCTACGAGCTGAACGACGTGTTGCAGTACTGCCGGTCGCTGACGTTCCGCCATCCCGTGCCGGGCTACCGCCACAACGCCGCCCAGTGGTTCGAACTCCGAGGCTGGGCGTCGTCGTCAGGCTGCCAGCGTGGCCCACAGCGGCCCGACGCCGACGTCGGTATTCTTCGGGCTGATGCGGCAACTAGACGAACTGATGATCGCCGCAGCTGGCGACGTCGCCAACCTTGGAACCTGATCATGACTCGCTACCCCAATCAAGAACCATGCTGGCGTCGATGACTTCCGAGCACGTTCGTTCACTCAGTCAACCGCGCCTGCGACTGACGCCGTCGCCAGCCAACGGCCAGCTCGCGTCGAGCTGCTCGTTCGTCGACGGCAGCGCGGCACGTTCTGAGCCCCAACCGGATTGCTATCTTGCCGATGGAGGGCTGGGACGGAACCACCGACGCGGGCGCCCAACGGATCTGGTCCGACGGCGTTGGCAACGGTTCGCCCGATAGCGGCGAACTCGTTGGGGCGAGGCGACTGCGGTACGCCTTGACGGTCGGGCCAGCTGACTCAGCTCGTCATGATGACGCAGGACTCGATGGCCTGGCCGAACTGCGATCGCTCCTTACCCCGAACAGATAAGCGGCATCCAGCTGACCCACTCCGGGTCGCTTCGCCCGCCTGGCCCGTCACCGCAGCCCTGGACCGCGTACCAACACCCGGTTCTCGATCGCCGGATCGTCGGCCAGGTGTTCTCCGACGACTGAACTCGACACGCTCGTCGCCGACTACGTTGCTGCGCAGTGCGCGCCAGCGGGCGGGCTTTCGACTTGTCGACGTGAAACATTGTCACGGCCTACCTACTGCATGAGCTGCTGTCGGCGTACGACCGTCCGGGTCGTATGGCGGCGACACCTGCGGACGCAGCAACTTCCTGCGCCAGGTGGTCGCAGGCATTCGCAACCAGGCGCCTCGACTCGCCATGCGCGGTTCGACTCTCGGTGTACGACATCGTGCCCTACCGACCCGGTCCGACGGGCGTCGGTGAACCAGATGCCACCGCCGGGGGTACCCTCACGCGTTCGGCAGCGATGCGGCGTCGACGACGGGATCGACCTCACCGAGCCAAGCGACCTGCTCACCGTGTTTGGGGAGCTCGGCATCGGGCTGGTCTGTGGAATGACTGCCGGAAGTCCGTACTACAACCGCACATCCAACGTCCCAGCCCTATTTCCCGCCAAGCAGCGGCTATCAGCCGCCCGAAGACCCACTGGCTGGTGCGGTGCGCATGATCAAGCGACGACCGAGCTGAAGGCGGCCCATCCAGACTCACCATTATTGGTTCGGGCTATGTGCACAGGAGTGGCTTGGCCACGTGGGCCAGGCCATCGTCGGCCGCGGTGGCGGCCTCATCGGCCTCGGTCGAATGGCGCTGTCGTATCCCGATCTACCCTAAGGCGCTCGTCGCCGGGGGCGATCTGGTTCGGCCCCTCATCTGTCGGACGTTTAGCGACTGCACCACGGCGCCTCGGAGCGGCCTGATCTCCGGCTGTTTCCCACTCGATCCGTTCTACAAGGCGCACCCCCAACGTGTCGCCCTGACCACGGCCAAGCGGGAAGCAAAAGCGAGGCTCGCAGGCGAGTAGCGAAGCGGCGATCACCGGTGGCAGGATGGAACGGTTATGAGTGATCCGACGCCGGCAAAGTTCCGAAAGACCAAAACTGGCAAGTGGGCCGTCATGGCTCCCGTTGTCTCCCTCGAGAAAGCGCTAGCGGAAAATGGCGGCCTGGTCGAGGTTCTGAAGAAAGACGGTGGATGGTCAACGTTCACCGTCGGTTCGCTGGGCAAGCCGTTCGACGTCGACGGCGAGCAGATGTGCTATGGCTACAGCCCTGAAGATTCTGACGACAACGCAGGGACACCCGGTGCGTCCAGTGCGCACGGTGCGTCCGGTGCGACCGGCACCTCGACGCGTCCAACCCGACAACCACGCAGCACTGAGTGGCCAGCCGACGCCGATGCGCCAAACGACTGGATGCCGAGCCCCGACGTGCTCGATCGCGAACCACCACGAGATGATTCCGAGCCGCTACCCGATTTTCAAGGCGAGCCGGGCGAAGAATGGGATGGCGGCTTTTAGGCCAGCCGATCTGGGGAACCTCTGGCCCACGGCCGACGTTTGGGCTAAAAGGTAGAAGCGCCCCGAATTGGCGGGCAACGGGAGGGAACGGGTGGCACGATTCATCGAGATTGCACTGGGCTTGCCCACTGCCTTCTTCACGACCCTCTTGTTGATCTCGCTCGGCTTCTGGGTCATCGGTCTCGTCACCGGGATTGACGGTGTCTCTGATCTTGACATCGACCTTGATGGGGGCGACGTCGATCTCGAATCGTCGGCTGGTTTCCTGGCTGCACTTGGGCTCAATCGCATCCCGATCAGCCTGGTGTTCACGGTGATCTCGCTCACTGGTTGGCTCACCTCGCTCACGCTCGTCAGCCTCCTTAGCAACACCGGTTCGGTCGGCATCCTCGCTGGCCTCCTGGTGGCGCTGGGGGCATTACTTGGCGGGATCGTGGTCGCGAACCCTGTTGCCCAGCTGCTCGCCCCGCTCTTCGCCGTTCATCCGGCCGTGCAGCATCGCGACCTTCTCGGCCGGTTTTGCATCGTGAAGACCGGGCGAGTCGACACGGAGTTCGGTCAAGGCGAGGTAACCGACGCCGAGTTTGGCACCCATATTGTCCAGATTCGCAGCAAGGCGGGCAACGGGCTCACCGCTGGCTCCCGGGCCCTTTTAGTGGACGTTAACGCAGATGGTGTATTTCACGTAGTGTCCGATGAACTCGGCGACTAACTAACCAAGAGGAAGAGTCATGCAATCAGTACTCATCGGCATCGTGGTAGTGGCCATTGTCGTGCTCGTTGTCTTTGTGGCGGTCGCCGCAATGGTTTCGAGCCTCTACAAAAGGTTCCCCAGGGCAAGGCGCTCGTGGTCTCGACGATGAAGTCGGTGGCCGTGACCTTCACTGGCCGGGTCGTTTTGCCGGTCGTTCACAAGGCGGAGGTGATGGACATCTCGGTGAAGACCATCGAGATCGATCGCCGCGGCACCGAGGGCTTGATCTGCCAAGACAATATTCGGGCCGATATCAAGGTCAACTTCTTCGTGCGGGTCAACAAGGCGGAAGAAGACGTCATCAAGGTCGCCCAGGCCATCGGCTGTGACCGGGCGAGCGACATCGTCACGCTCGAAGAGCTTTTCGCCGCCAAGTTTTCTGAGGCGCTCAAGACGGTCGGCAAGCAGATGGAGTTCGTCTCGCTCTACACCGAGCGATCAGTGTTTCGCGACCGGATCATTCATGTCATCGGAACCGACCTCAACGGCTATTCGCTGGAGGACGTCGCAATCGACTATCTCGAGCAGACACCGCTCAGCCAGCTCGACGCCAACAACATCCTTGATGCTCAGGGCATTCGCAAGATCACCGAGCTCACGGCGATCGAACACGTTGCGACCAACAACGCGTCGAACGACGAGGCCAAACAGATAACGGCGAAGAACGTTGAGACCCGTGAAGCCGTGCTCGAACTCGAGCGCCAGCAAGCCGAGGCCGAGGCTCGTCAGCGCCGTGAGATCGAGACCGTCAAGGCTCGCGAACAGGCCACGATCGACACCATTGTCGCCGAAGAAACACTGCGGGCCGAAATGGCCAATCTCGAGGTGCAACAGAAGATCGGAATTGAGCAGGAGAATCTGCAACGTGAAGTCCAAGTGGCCGGTAAGAACCGTGAACGGGTGATGGCCATCGAGTCCGAGCGCGTTCAGAAGGCACAGGAGCTCGAAATCATGGCTCGCCGGGTCGAGACACTGGCGGCCGAGAAGTCACTCGAACAGGAGAAGGGCACCATCGCAGAGATCCGGCGCAGCCGGGTGCGGTCGAAAAGACCGTGGCCGAGCAAGAAGAGGCCATCGCCACGCTGCGAGTAGTCGAACAAGCCAACCGGGAAAGTGAAGCCCTCGTTGTGCTGGCCGAAGGCGAAGCCCAAAGCTTGCTGGTGAAGAGCATCAAGGAGGCAGCGGCCGCCGAGAGGCGTCGCGTCACCAGCCGCGCCAACTCACGCTGGCCAAAGCCGACCTCGAAGCATCAGAGCTGGCGGCGCAGGGCAAGATCCGCTTGGCCGAAGGCATCAAAGCCGAGTCATCAGCGGTGGGCCTCGGTGAGGTCGCCGTCGATCGCGCTAAGGCCGATGCCATCCGTGAGACTGGTATTGCTGCCGTCGATGTCGGAAGGCGAAGGCCGAGAGCATTCGTGACCTCGGTGTGGCCGAAGCCGCCACCATCGAGGCCAAGCTGAAGGGCGAGGCTGCTGGCCTCACCGAGAAGGCCGCAGCCATGAAAGCACTCGAAGGCGTCGGTCAAGAACACGAAGAGTTTGTCCGTGAACTCGAAGCCGACACCAAGGTGCGTCTCGCCGAGGTCGAAGCCCGGGTGGGGGTGGCCACGGCACAAGCCGAAGCAATGAAGGTGGGTCTCGAAACGCCAACATCGACATCGTTGGCGGTGCCGACATCTTCATCGATCGTCTCGTCGGTTCAATCTCGGCCGGCAAGAGCCTCGACGCGTTCGTCGAGGTCGTCCGAGGTGACCAGTACCGCCGCGAGCCCTACCTCAGCGGCGACGGAGATCTCGTGGCCGACTAGCCGAGGCACTCTCGGGGCTCGGGGCCGACGGTGTTCGCGACCTCAGCGTTGCTGAACTGCTCCGCCGTCTCGGAAAGTGACTACCTACGACCTCCTTCGGGGTCGTTTGGAGACAAGCGCCGGGAGTTACTCGAGCGAGCCAACGCGCTCAACAGTCGGCGGATGGAAGTCTTCGGCACGTCAACGTTTGAGCTACGAGGGACCGAACGGATTCAGACCGAGCAGGCCAACATCCCTCGTGACGTAGCCAACGTCAATGGTCAGCTCATCACGGCGTTCACCCCGGCTCCAGGAGCGCTCACTGCGGTTCGGCCCGAAGATGTCTTCGCCGTTCACCACCTCGGGCATGGCGACGACGGCTCAGTGATTTTGAGCCCCAACCCCAACGGCCTCAACCAGTCGGTTCTCGACGACGCCCAGTTCGTCCGCGATTTCGATGAGCTGCACACCTACTTCAAAGCAAGCCGCGTCCAGCAGTTGTACCGCGTTGGCCATCGCATGCTGGCGGTTTTCCGCACGGGGACAGCCATCGGCGACACACGCTGCGTTGGGCCATCGGCCCAGACGGCTCGATGTCCTACCTTGACGCTCGCGGTGATCGGACCACGTGGTACCGCGCCACGATGTTGACTGGGCCCTGTCACCTGCGACACGACCATGTGGGCGAGGCCTACCTGACCCTTCGTGATCGGGTGCTCATCAACCCCCTCGGCGGCACCATCGAGCTGCTGATGCCCGATCGAAGCGTGCTGCTGACCGATCCGGTCGACCACGCCGACCAATCGCTCCAGGATTGCACGGTGCGATGGGCTGAATGTGGCGACATCATCGTGATCGATGTGCTGCCGTACGCCGAGACGAAGCATCGGTTCTATGTCGTCAACCTGCTCAACCACACCGCAACCAGGCTTGACGTCCTAGGGCAGGCGTTCCGACAGTTGCCTGAGGGACAAGGCCTCATTCACCCGAGCGGCGTGTACCTCCAGAACGGTAATCATCAGCAGTTCGAGCTCGATGCTGATCGCGTGGAGCTGCTCCGAAGTCGTACGAGCGCCAAACGGCGAGGACATTCTGTATGTGTTCTACGAGCAGGAGTCCGGTCGGTCGATCTTGCTGCCCTATAACGTGGTCCGTCAGTCGGTAACGGCACCGTTATGGTGCCGACCCACACGATCTTCAGCGACGGCACGATGGCCCTCTTCCGTGAGGAGCCCGAACCTACCCGTATTCACCCGGTGCAGATCTGGGAAACACCGTTCTGTAGCGACGAATGGTTTGCCGCCCAGCCGCGCCAGCAGTCAGAACTCGATCGCATCGGCAATCCCAGCCTCGTGGCCGGCATCGCCGACGCCATCGCCCTAAGTCGACTCGTTGCCGATCTCGAACCGTCGATCGAACTCTACGGCGACCTCCTTGGCTCGGTCGGGCGCTTTATCGACCAGCACCACTGGACCCCCTCGGCCGATGTTGGCGACCTCGCCTCGCCGGCCAAGGAAATGCAGCTGGTTGCCAGCCAGGTGATCTCCGAGTTTGAGCGTGTGCTCGAGATCCAGGCGGATGCCGCGACGACCTTGGCCGACGCCACGGCCCGCTTCGAGGCGCACGTCGAGGACGAACGAATTACGCCTCCCACGTCGACCGAGGGCTTCATCGACCTGCTCGGGCGGTATCGCCACGATCTCGGACATCTCCACACGATTCGGGACCAACCCGAGATGGATCGGGAGCGGCTCGACGCACTCCTCGTCGAGGTTGAAGGAGCCTACGACGCGACGGCGCAGCGTGCAGCAGCACACCTGGCCGAACCTGGGGCGTTCGCTCCCTATCACCGTCAGCTCGACGTACTGGCGGCGAAGATCGGTCCGGCGAGGTCGTCGGTCGAGGCCACCGCTGTGCTGGCCGAGGTTGACGTCGTTGCCGCCTCAATGGACCTGGTCGCCTCGACTGTCGGTGATCTCGTCGTCGACGATCCGACCGTCAGAACCTCGGTTCTCGAGCAGGTCTCGCAAGTTCTGGCGGCACTCAACCGAGTCCGCGCCGAGGCCGACACACGACGGGAAGCGCTCGTTGAGAATGAGACGGGGGCCTCCTTCGCCACCGAGCTCGGGCTCTTTGGCCAGTCGATCGCGTCGGCGTTGAGCCGGGTGACCACGCCGGAGGGCTGCGATGAAGCCCTTGGGCGGCTCCTCCTGCAGCTCGAGCAGCTGGAGACTGCCGGGCCACGCACTGACGCCCAAATCGACGAACTCAACCTCCGCCGAGACCAGGTCACCGAGGCAGTATCGACCAGGCGGCAAAAGCTGGTCGACGAGCGTGAAGCCAAAGCGCAGCGACTTGTCGCCGCCGCAGAGCGCACGCTTGAGCGGGTCGCCGAACGCGCCTCGGCCTTGGCCTCGGTCGACGACGTCAACGGCTTCTTTGCCGCCGACCCCATGACCACCGTCGCGATCTGACCGATCAACTACGAGACATGGGCGAGGCAGTCAAGGCCGACGAGCTAAAGAGCCAGCTGGGAGCGGCTCGAGACAACGCCGCGAGGATGATCGTCGATCGGTCGAACTCCTTCGACGGCGACGTTCTCAAGCTCGGTCGTCATCGCTTCAGCATCGACGCACAGCGGCGCAACTCACGATTGTGCCTCGCAACGGTGAGCTCACTGCCGTCCTGACCGGTACCGATTACAGTCGCCCGGTTACTGACGAACGCCTCGCCGAGCACCAGGACCTGTGGGAACAACCGCTGTCGTCCGAGTCGTCAGCGCTCTACCGCTCGGCCTACCTGGCGGCGCTGATCGTGGCCGGCGCGCTTCGCTCCGGCACGGCGCCCGACTGGGAGCTCGCCGTTCGGTCGGCCGTCGATGCCCGCCTCGATGAAGGCTACGACCGCGGCGTTCACGACCACGACGCCATCCGGCTGGCCTCGGCTTGGTACGACAAGGCCGTGAACGCAGGAACGCTCCTCTACACGAGTCGCCGACGAGCGCAGGCGCTGTGGACCTGGCACTTTGAGCTGAGCGAGCAAGAGCGCGCCGATCTCATCGACGAAGGACGCGCCGCGGCGGTGCTCGGACAGCCAATGGTCACGTCGGTCGATTCGTATCTGGCCGACGAGCTGAGCCAGCCAAACGGATTCGAACCAGCAATCGCGAACGACACGGTCATGCTCGTACGGCGACTCGGTGATGACCACCGGGTCGTCGACATCCTGCCCGACGCACTCGCCCGGCCGGCCGCGTACCGGGGGCATGCTTCGTAGCTACGTCGCCTCGAAGGTGCCTGCCGACGTCGTTGATGAGATTGTTGTCGCCCTGCCTACACCCACTACCCGCCGGTCGGTTCGACCCGTCGACCTCACCGCATCCGTCGATGGTCTACTCGGTCGTCACCCGACCATGCTCGATGGCCTCCGGGTTCAGATCGATCAGCTACTCGAAGCGGCCAGCCACCAGCGCGACGTTGTGGCGCCTCGACACAAGCACTACGTTGCTGCTCGATCAGCCGTTATCGGCGAGTTACGGCGCCAGCTCCAGGTCGATGACCTGACCGCGTCCCCGAGGGCTTTGTCCGCAATCGACTCATCGACACGGTCTATCTTCCGCTCATCGGCGACAACCTGGCTCGCCAGATCGGGTCGATGATGCCAGCGGGGCCCGATCGGGCATGCTCATGCTGCTTTCACCACCCGGCTACGGCAAGACGACGCTTATCGAATATCTCGCTGATCGTCTCGGCATGGCGCTGGTGAAGGTGTCGGGCCCTGGGCTTGGCCACGACGTCACGTCCCTCGACCCTGCGCAGGCCCCAAGCGCAACATCAGCTCGAGAACTCGAGCGAATTAGTACGGCGTTCGCGTTGGGGTCAAACGTCATCCTGTACATCGACGACATCCAGCACACCAACCCCGAGTTCCTGCAACGCTTCATCTCACTCACCGACGGTCAGCGTCGGATTGAGGGCGTGGTCAACGGTGAGGCACAGACATTCGACCTCCGGGGCAAGCGATTCGCCGTCGTGATGGCCGGCAACCCCTACACCGAGTCGGGCGAGCGCTTCCGTATTCCCGACATGCTCGCCAACCGGGCCGATACCTACAACCTCGGCGACATGCTCGCCGATAGCGAGATGCGTTTGCGCTGAGCTACATCGAAAATGCACTGACCACAAACCCAGTGGTGGAACGAGTGGGCCGCGATCTTGACGTCTTCATGGCCGCCCTCGATGGTGGCGCTATCGACGAAGCCGCCCTCACCCAGCGCTACTCCTCGGCCGAGCAAGCCGACATCGTTAGCCTGCTGCGCCATCTGCGGACCGTCCAGCGAGTCGTGTTGACGGTCAATCGGCACTACATCGCGTCGGCCGCGACGGCCGCCTACCGCGATGGAGCCGCCGTTCTTGCTGCAAGCTCGTACCGCAATATGGCCCGCATGGCGGCGAAGCTTCACCGGACGGTGACCGAGGCCGAGGTGCAGGAGATCATCGATGCGCACTACACCGCCGAGTCGCAGTCGCTCACCGGGGCGGCCGAGTCCAACTTGCTCAAGCTGGCGTCGCTTCGCGGCTCGATGACGGCCGACCAGGAGCGACGGTGGGCCGAAATCCTCGATACCTTCCGGCGTCAACAGCGTCTTGGCGGTGGCGATCACGACCCCGTGGCGCGCGTGTCGTTGCTGCAATCGACCAGGTCGCCGGCACGCTCGTTGGCCGAGTCAACTCGTCGCCGTACGACTAGCTCGACGGTGCCTGGAGAAGACGGTGCCTAGAGAAACAGGGCGGTGAGTCGCTCGTTGAGGAACCTACCGTCGGGGTCGAGCTCGGCCCGAAGCGCACACCACTCGGCCACGTGTGGGTAGGTAGCGGCGAGGTCGGCCTGGTCGAAGTAGTGGACCTTGGCTCCAATGGGGTCGGCCGTCAAACTCCCGGAACACGCTCTCACACGCACGGAAGAACGGCTCGTCCGACGAATCGACCGTGATGGACCGAGATGGTGACCGTGTCGCTGATAGGCAGGTGAGAGCCACACCGTATCGGCGGCCTGGGTGCGAATTCCACCGGCCAGACCATGTCGGGAAAGTCATCGGCAATCAGCCGCTGAATGGCCTCAAGACAGCCAATGCCGTGGTGGCGAGGCACCGCAAACTCCATCTCGGTGTGCGGGTGCGGCCGGTGACTCGGGAACACCTCATAGCTCCGCTTTGCGCTCGCCTTCCTGACCGACCGGATACACCGGTTGGTCATCCGTCTCGTCGATGAGCTTGACTTGCGCCCGGTCGCTGTGTGGGGCCCAGAAGAACTCGAAATGGCGGTGGTTGGCGGCAAGCGCATCGATTTGGGGGATGACCTCGGCTAGCGGTGCGTACCACGATGATTCGCGGAGTCGATAGGCCGGGCGCACATCGAGCGTGACATCCAGGGCAACGCCGAAGGCCCCGAGGCTGAGTTGCATGGCCGGCAGGAACTCGGCGTTTTCGTGTTCGTTGACCGTGAGCAGGTCGCCGTTGGCCCGACGAGGTTGTGCCCCGAACAGACGCCAGCTCTGGAGCCGTTCGCCCGTGCCGTGCGTGCCCGTCGACGTCGCTCCCACGATGGCTTGCTCATCGATATCGCCCTGGTTGTGGAGTCCGAGGCCATGCTCGGCCAGCGCTCGGCCCATCGTCTTGATCTTCGTACCGCCCAGACCGTGGCTCGCCCGGCATGGGCATCGGTCGAGCGAAGTCCGGCCAGGCCGGACAAATCGACGATGGTGCCGTCCGTTGGGATCAGGGGGTAGTGGCTGTGGCCCGAGCCTGCGACTCGGGCGGGCCGCCCGTCGACGCCACGAGAGCCTGCACATCTTCGGCGCTTCGGGCGAAATGAAGCACGTCAGGCCTGCTTTGTTGTTGACCCGACCAGTTTGTCCATCTTGGCATCCCGGCAGACTAGCAAGCTACCCTCAACGGATGAGTACTCAGCCCACCGCCCGTCGCACCACTACCACCGTGGCCGTGTTGGCTTCCCTAAGCCTGCTGTTTGCCGCCTGCGGCAGTGGCGAGGCTGATGAGGGCGCAGTCGACTCCATCGCCTCGACGACATCGGCCCCAACCACAACGGCAAGTACCGAGCCGATGGTTGAGACAACGACCGTCGCATCGACCGAGGCGCCGCCCGTGACCGATGAGGTCGCTGGCGTGTGTGAGGGCGTCACGCCGGGCGTCAACGACTACACCCTCGAAGCAGCTGGCGTCACGTATCCCGTACGGCTGTTTGTGCCAACGGCCATCGCCGACGGCGCTGTTCTTCCGCTCGTTCTCAATTGGCACGGCCTCGGCTCCGATGGCCCCCAGCAGGCTGGCTTCACTGCCTACGAGGTACTGGCCGAGACCGAGGGCTTCCTGGTCGCCAGTCCTACCGGCCCCCCAGCCCTGGGCGATAGCCGCAACTCCTGGGAGCTCATCCAGCTCGACTCACCCGATAGAGACGACGTTGCCTTCGCTTCGGCCCTCATCGACGATGTGGTCGATCGATTCTGTGGGGACGAGCAACGGGTGTACTCCACGGGGATGTCCAACGGCGGACTCTTCACCAGCCGCTTGGTTTGCCAACTTGCCGATCGACTTGCGGCCGCCTCCTCCGTCGCTGGGGTGACCCACCCCGACGAGTGCGAGCCATCGCGGCCGATGCCGTTTATTGCCTTTCACGGCACCGCCGACGGGGTCGTGCCCTTCGACAACGCACCCAATCAACCAGCAACCTGCTCACCAGCGACTCGCCCGGGGAACCGCTGAGTTCTTCGCCAAAGTCATGCCCGGGGATTCGACGAATTCGCAATCGATGATGGCTGCTCAGCGAACCGGCGGTCGGGTTTACAAATGACGAGGTGACGGCTTACGGCTATGTCGGATGTGCCAACGACATCAGAGTGATCTTCTATGAGGTAAGGACGGGGGTCGCCACGTGGCCCGGCTCACCGCGTTGCCGAACTGCTGGAAGTCGCTGGCCTCGGCTACACGGCAAGACATCAACGCCACCACTGATTCGTGGGAGTTCTTCAAGCAGTACACGCTCGATTCCTAACGACGCAGCAGACGAGCATCGCCCGGCGGCGGAAGGATGTGATGGGGCGGCGGTTGACTGAAGATGTCTGACACGATCTACGACCTCGTCGCCATCAGCGGCAACACCACGCATCGCTTGTAGGCACGATGGGCGTAGCTGGCGTCGGCGGGTCGGCTGCGTTGATTGAGGCCGAGCGAACCGGCGGCGACTGCCTGTGGACGGGCTGCGTGCCAAGTAAGGCCTTGCTGGCCGCAGCGAATCGTGCCCGCGCGATGCGCACTGCGTCCGGCGGTTGGAATCGCCGACGCTGAACCCGCATCGACTTCGCATCCGTCATGGCTCATGTGCGGGCCTGCCAAGCTGCTATTGAGCCGCACGACTCACCGGCGAGCTGACTGCGTCGGGCGTCGATGTCATCAGTGGAGCGCGGCGAAGAGTTCATTGGGCCCGGTCTCGTCAAGGTTGGCGGTCGCACGATTCGCTATCGGGCGGCGTTGATTGCCACCGGCTCACAGCCCGTGCTCCGCCGATACAGGACTCACCGACGTAGCCCGCTCACCAGCCACAACGTCTGGGATCTCGATGCGCTACCAAAGCGACTGATTGTCCTCGGTGGGAGCCCAATCGGGTGCGAATTGGGGCAAGCGTTTGGTCGTCTTGGGGCCAGCGTCACGCTCATTGAAGCCCAACCCACCCTGTTGCCGAACGAAGCAGCGCACGTCGGTGAGCACACCTGGCCAGGTGTTGCAGGCCAGAGTGCACGCGTCCGCACCTGGAGTCACGGGAGTTGCGGTCCTGGGGAGAAAGAGGGCATCGCTCTCGAGCTCGATGATCAATCGATCGTCGAAGGCCGACGAACTACTTGTTGCCGTCGGCCGTCGGCCGAATACCAGCGAGCTCGGTCTCGATTGCGTTGGCGTCGGGTCGATGAGCGAGTGTCATCGTCGATGACACAATGCGCACGACGAGGAAGAGAATCTTCGCGGCTGGTATCACAGGAAAAGATGCCGTTCACGCCGGTCGCCGCTCACCAAGCCCGGCTGGTCGTGACCAATACTTTAATATCGTGTGAAGCGCAAGGCGTCATACGACGGCATCCCCCTGAGTCACATTCACCGATCCGGAGGTTGCTCCGGGTTGGGTGGGACGGGGCCGCCGCTCGTGCCGAATGGGAAGACAAGGCTGTAGTACAGCGGTTTGAGTTCACGAGCTTGGATCGCGCCATCACGCAGGGCGCACGGATGGCCTGGGTCAGGTTGTCGGCGATCGAAACAGCTCGTCGGCGCCACCATCGTGGGCGAGGCTGCGGGAGAGCATCGCCGAGCTCGCAGCCTTCATGGCCAAGGGTGCCAAGATCGACCACCTATCTACCACGGTGCACTACCCAACGTTCAGCGAGGGGGCGAGCCGGGCCGCCGACAGTGTGTTGCGCACGGTCTACTTCAGCCCGCGCCTAACGAGGAGCCAGCACCCTGGCGCTCAAGGTGCTGCGACGCGCTTCTAGCTCTGCTACGTTGGCTCGATGACCCCTGTTGAGATTGTCCTCCTCCTTCATTTTCCGCTATCGAGCACCACGACCTCGGCGCGGCGGTGAGCCTCGCCGCTCCCGACATCTCGTACGAGAACATGCCGATTAGCCCCGATCGTTGGGGCCGAGGGTCTTCGCCAGACGTTGGGCGCTTCCTGACCGCCACCGAGGGTTGAGTGGCTCATCGTCGCGCGCCAGGTCGAAATCGCGTCTACAACGAGCGGCTCGACCGATTCAAGATTGGCGATGGCTGGCAAACTGCCGGTGGCCAGGGTATTCGAGGTCAACGACGACGGACTCATCTCGCTCTGGCGACTACAACTTCGACATGGGTAGCTACCTCCAGCCAGTTCGCCAAGCTCACCGGCATCGAGACTAGTCAAGTAGCTCGAACGGAACCAGCAGGATACCGTCATCGAAATGGAGCGAACCACAGCGCCAGGTTCGGTGGGTAGACAACACGTCGTGATCGCAACTCGTCGAGCGTCCACCAGGCGAAGTCATACAACCCCTCGGCTGCGCTGGGCGGAAACCGACGCAAGGCAAGGACGACGCGCGGACCAGAAACCGGTGCGCTGGCCCCGATAGCGAGGATTGTCGCGACCGAAGTGGGCCGTTCGATGCCAAATGGGCCCATCAATCGAGGTGGGAACGAGTCAGTCTCCTCCTTCAAACCCCGCAGGCCTGGAGGAAGATCTCGCCAGGGTCGACACCTCCACCCGGCAAAAAATGCCAGAATAGGCGTCAGCCAGCTCATGCGTCGATGGCACTGGCTCGTCGTCGTCGAGAATGAGGGCCCGGACGGCCGAGCGAAGGTGGCGCTGTCGCCCGTTCTACCATGGCACGATGGCAAACGGTGAGGCATCGACCATTGCGGCGACGTCGCGGCCGGTATTGGATTCGTTGATCGCCGATCTTCGCAATCAGGCGTTGTCCGGCGACGTCGTGCTCGGCTGTCGTCGCTCAGGCGCTAGGGCTCAGGTCGTTGGCGGAACCGCACGCCGTCGTGCTCGGCAAGCGGCGCCGTTGGCCCGGCTGGCACGGTCGTTGTTCCAGCCCAGTCATCGGACCACCAAGCGACCCGGCCAGCGTCGGACCTGGTCTGCGTAGCACCAGCTCATTCGTGACACGGCGTACCTCGCTTGATCCTTCCTCACGCCGACCCGCCGTATGGGCCAGATCGTCGAGTGCTTCCGGGCATCAGGCCGCAGTCCGAAGCGCACACCGACGCGTACTCGCGCGGCGTCGGACCGATGGCCGCCGAGTTGGTGGAACCCCGCCCTCGCGCCGGGCTGGCGAAGGCTCACCTCTGTCGCGTTTGTATGACGCTGACGCTCGGATCCTGTTCATCGGAACATCCACGCCAACAACACGGCGCTGCACCTCGCCGTTGCCAGGCCGAGTCCGCGTCAAAGCCAGTGGGCCGATCGGTGTTCCCATGATGGTTGACGGCGAGCGGGCATGGGATCGTCTACGACGACCGCCATGGCTCGCCCCAGCGGCTTCGCAATCATCGGTGCCGGAGCCGACGCTGCTGGCTTGGTTCATCACGGCGTGGTCGGAGCGGCGGCATCCCAGCTCATGTCGATGCGATCCATCGTCGACTTCGGCGCGTCGTGGATGTCGGATCACCGGCGGTAAACCATCTGGCCCGCCATTGCGTGCGTTTCCCGCCTTCTTGCGGGAATGAGAATGATTCTTAGTATCGTCACGCTCATGAAATCGACCCTTTCGAGACGAAGCAGCGCGGGCGTGGCTGGCGCTCGCCACGCTCGCCTTTACAATGGCTTCAGCGTGGCGTCAAAGGTACGACATCCCCGTCGTCTCACTCGACGATTGTGGTGACGACCATAACGCGGAACGACGTCGTGAGCCAGAATCAGCAGCGGCGACGTCGCAGTCGGGCCTGATTCCCGACAGGGCCGACCCCCACGGCTACGAGCCAACGTTCCAGACCGGAGCGGCTCGAGACAGCCCTGCTAGTCCAGAACGGCCGCCACTTGGAGGGGTGCCTGGATCCAGGCGCTTGAGGCGGCGACCGACGGCGGCTTTGCCCACGTTCACCATGGCCGATCATGTGCCGTCGACCCCAAATTCAGCGACGACGACCTCACATCTGGTTTGATCCGACACAAGTGGCCGCCATCGATACCTTTAGGCCGCCGAGATCGTGGCGACGACGAAGGCCGATGAGGCGACCACCATGGCGTGTGCGGACAACTTCGTCGGCGAACTCACTGCGCTCCACCGCCGGTTTCGACTAATAGTCGAATCAGTCAGTCGAGAACCGCCTGCTTATCACCAACCGCGACGCATTCGAGTTCTTTGCCAACCGGTACGGCTTCGAGATTGTCGACACGATCCTGCCGACGAGCACGCTGGCCGAGGTCACCCCAGCTGAACTTGAAGCCATCGGCAGCTTCAATCGCCGGCGGGCATCACAGCTTACAATATGTTTACGCGAGCATCAGCACAGCAGTTGAAGGCGGAGGCCATTGCCGACCGCCTGGGCAACACCATCCGGGTCGTCTACCTCTACACCGAATCGCTGGGCGAGCCTGGCTCGGGAGCCGACAGCTATATCGGGCTAGTGGAAACCGATGCCAATCTCATCGTAGAAGCACTGACACGTTCGTGAGTTTCCTGACCGACCCAATCAACTGGTGGATCGATCCCTTCACCAGCACCACGATGCGCAGTGCCTTGCTTGCCGCCCTGCTTGCCGTGGTTTGTACGTCTCTGGTTGGCACGTGGGTCGTCATCCGAGGCATGAGCTTCTTCGGCGAGGCGTTGTCACACGGCGTGCTTCCTGGCGTAGCCGTTGCCTACACCGTCGGGTTCAGCACCACGCTTGGAGCCTTCGTTGCTGCTGGTGCGATGGTCGCGCTCATGAAGATCATCCGCGCCCGATCGCCGCTGCCTGACGACACAACAATTGGCATCCTCTTTGCCGGGTTCTTGTCGCTTGCCGTGGTCATCATGTCGAAGGGTGGGTCGTACGCCGGCGACCTCACCGACTTCCTGTTTGGTTCCATCACGACCATCAGCTCCGGCGATCTCATCAAGCAGGCCGTCGCAGCGGCGCTTGTCCTCGTCGTTGTTGTGGTGTTCTATCGACCGCTGTTGGCGCTCACCTTCGACGAGACACTCGCCAAACTGCTCGGTATGCGACCGGCGCTGACCCACGCCACCCTCCTCGGCCTGCTGGCCATTGCCGTCGTGGCATCGTTCGAGACAATTGGCAACTTGCTCGTGGTCGCGTTCCTCATAGCGCCGCCGTCGGCCGCCGCCCTGCTGATCCGCCGCGTGCCCTACATCATGATCGGTTCAATCGTCATCGGATCCGTTGCGGTGATTGTCGGGCTGCTCGTGAGCTATCACTACAGCACTGCACCGGGCGCCACGATGTCACTCATGGCCGTCTGTAGCTTCCTGCTTGCGCTTGTGGCCAACAGCCTGAGACGCAGCCCGCTTCGACGCGTCGTTTAGCCACGTACTAGTTTCACAGCACATCCACTACGGGGGAGTGAGCACATGGCAAACCGACTCAAGCTGGGCCTGATGACCGGGTACTGGGGTGCTGGCCCACCCGCGAATGCCATCGAAGCGATTGCGGCTGCCGACGAGCTGGGTTGGGACAGCATCTGGACGGCTGAAGCCTATGGCTCTGACGCCCTCACCCCGCTGGCCTGGTGGGGTTCGCAGACCAAGAACGTCCACCTCGGGACTGCGATCATGCAGATGGCCGCCCGCACCCCAACCGCCGCCGCTATGGCGGCAATCAGCATGGACCATCTCTCGGGCGGCCGCTTCCGGCTCGGCCTCGGCGCGTCCGGCCCGCAGGTGGTGGAGGGCTGGTACGGCCAGCCCTACCCACGGCCACTCGAGCGAACCCGCGAGTACATCGACATCGTCCGGCAGGTCCTCGACCGCAGTGGACCAGTAACGCTCGACGGCAAGCATTACCAGCTACCGCTGGAAGGGGGCGCCGGCCTCGGCAAGGCCCTCAAGCCGACCGTCCATCCCCTCCGCAACGATCTACCGATCTATCTCGCCGCCGAAGGTCCGAAGAACGTCGCCCTGGCAGCCGAGATCGCCGACGGTTGGTTGCCGTTCTGGTTCGGGCCGAAGTCGAACGACTTCTACACCGAAGCACTCCAGGCCGGGTTCGACAAGGGCGGACGGCACGACTTCTCGACGTTCGATATTGCGTGCCCCGTGCCGATTGTGCCGCACCCTGATGTCGAGGCGGCAGCCAACGTCATCCGACCGATGCTCGCCCTGTACGTCGGCGGGATGGGGGCGAAGGGCGCCAACTTCCACTTCGAAGTGCTCGCCCGGCTGGGGTACGAGTCGCAGTGTCACGACATCCAGAGGCTCTATCTTGACGGCCGAAAGGACGAGGCAATTGCGAGCATTCCGCTCCGGATGGTGGAAGACGTGGCGCTCGTCGGCCCAGAGGACAAGATCAAAGAAGAACTTCCCCGCTGGGCCGACACGCTCATCACCACCCTGCTGGTCTCGGGCGATGCTGCCCTTGTCCGCAAGGTGGACGAATGGGTGAACGGCTAGACGGCGGCCACGAGCGCGTTGAGCGTGGCGCTCGGGCGCATCGCCGCCGCAGCCAGGTCGGCGTTGGGGGCGTAGTAGCCGCCGATGTCCATTGGCTTACCTTGGACGTCGTTGAGCTCAGTGACGATGGTTTCCTCGTTGCTGGCCAACGCAGCGGCGAACGGGGCGAACCGGGCGGCTAGCTCGGCGTCGACGCTCTGTGCGGCAAGCGCCTCGGCCCAATAAAGCGCCAGGTAGAAGTGGCTGCCACGGTTATCGAGTTCTTTCACCCGCCGTGACGGCGACTTGCCTTCAAGGAGAATCTTGCCGGTTGCTTCGTCTAGCGTGTCGGCCAACACCTGAGCCGATGCGTTGCCGGACGAGTTGGCCAGATGCTCCAACGAGACCGCCAGAGCCAAGAACTCGCCGAGCGAGTCCCAGCGAAGGTGATTTTCCTTCTCAAACTGCTGCACGTGCTTGGGGGCCGAGCCGCTAGCGCCGGTCTCAAAAAGTCCGCCGCCCTTCATGAGGGGCACGATCGAAAGCATCTTGGCACTGGTGCCGAGCTCAAGGATGGGGAACAGGTCGGTCAGGTAGTCACGCAGGACGTTGCCCGTGACCGAGATGGTTTCGAGGCCAGCCTTCACCCGCTCCAGGGTGAAGCGGGTAGCAAGCACGGGGGAGAGCACCTCGATCTGGAGGCCGTCGGTGTCGTAGCCGGGGAGATACTGGTTGAGCTTCGCGATGAGCTGGGCATCGTGAGCTCGTTCGGCGTCGAGCCAAACACCGCCGGGGCACCGGTGGCGCGAGCCCGAGCAACGGACCAGCTTGATCCAGTCTTGAACTGCCGCGTCTTTGGTTTGGCAGGCCCGCCAGATATCGCCTGGCTTCACCGCATGCTCCGTGAGCGTGGTGCCAGCCTGGTCGACGATGCGTACGGTGCCGGCCGCCTCGATCTCGAACGTCTTGTCGTGGGAGCCGTACTCCTCGGCCTTCTGGGCCATCAGGCCAACGTTTGGCGTCGTTCCCATGGTTCGCGGATCGAACGCACCGTTTTGCTTACAGAAGTCGATGGTCTCTTGGTAGACGCCCGCGTAGCTGCTGTCGGGGAGGACGGCCAGGGTGTCTTGCTGCTCGCCTGCTGCATTCCACATCTGCCCGGACGTCCGGATCATTGCTGGCATCGAGGCATCAACGATGACGTCGCTCGGCACATGCGGGTTGGTAATGCCGCGGTCCGAATCGACCATGGCGACTGCCGGGCCGTTGGCATAGGCCGCCGCGATGTCGGCCTCGATCTCGATCTTCTGCGCCGCCGGGAGGTTCTCGATCGAGCTGAGGAAGTGGCCGAAGCCATTGTTGACGTTGACGCCGACCGACGCCAAGGCGTCACCGTGTTTCGCAAAGACGTCGGCGAAGAACACCCGGACCGCCCGCCCGAAGATGATCGGGTCGGAGACCTTCATCATCGTCGCCTTGAGATGGAGCGACGAAAGCACACCTTGGGCCTTTGCCGCCGCAACTTGCTCGGCCAGAAACTGGACCAGCGCGTCGTTCTCCATGACCGTCGCATCGAGGATCTCGCCGGCGACGGTTGGGGCGTCGGCGCAAGCACCGTGACAGTGCCGTCCTCACCGACATGCTCGATGCGGAACGTGCCTGCCTCGGCGACCGTCACCGATGTCTCGTTGGCCCGGAAATCACCCGAGGCCATGGTGGCCACGTTGATCTTTGACTCGGCCGACCATGCGCCCATCGAGTGCGGATTGTTCTGGGCGTACTGCTTCACGGCCTTCGGAGCCCGGCGATCGGAGTTTCCCTCGCGCAGCACCGGGTTGACGGCACTGCCCATGACCTTTCCGTAGAGTGCACGAACCGCTTTGTCGTCGTCGGTCACGACCTCGTCCGGATAGTCAGGTAGGGCGTAGCCCTGCGCCTGAAGCTCGGCCACGGCGGCCTTGAGCTGGGGGGACCGATGCGGAGATGTTGGGCAGCTTGATGATGTTGGTGTCTGGCTCCTGGGTCAGCGCACCGAGCTCGGCAGCGCGTCTGGCGCCTTCTGGTCGTCAGTGAGATAGCCGCTGAAGGTGGCGATGATCCGGCCAGCCAGCGAGATGTCGCGCGTCTCGACGGCAACTCCAGCGGCTCCGGCGAACGCTTCGATGATCGGCAGCAACGAGTGTGTTGCCAGCGCGGCGCTTCGTCGGTGATGGTGTAGATAATTCGTGCTGACATGGTCCTCCGGTGGACGGCGAGATCGTTGGTCTGAGACTAATGGCTCGTTGCCTTGTTGGGAACGTGGCAGGGTGCAACCCGACGTCATTGACGGAGCAACAAACTTGCTGAACGTTGCGTGGCCGAACTGGCAGGATGCAGTAACGTACAGATTCGGGGAAAAGCAACGATCGATCGGCCGGCGGTCGCAGAGTCGATGGAAGGAGCCAAGACCCATGGGTGACGCACGCCGAGAGGCACTGACTCTCGCCGGGGTGGGCACCTTCCGCTACTCCATCGATACTGCAGTGGCCACGCGCGACAACCCTGAAATTCACGACATCGGCGGCCAAGAACCACGCATACTCGGCACCGAGGCGATCAAGCTGGTCCATCCCGACGATCGGGTTCGAGTCCGAGACGCGCTGCTCCATCTCGGGACCACGGGTGGATCAGTAACGATTGAGTGCCGGGGTCTGGCGCCCGACGGAACAATCCACCAGTATCGGGTCAGCGCCGCCGCCGACCTCGACCAGCGCGTAATCGAGGGAGTCGTCACTGATGTGACACGCGAGAGAACGGCCGAACGTGAGCTTCTCACCACGCGTCGAGTCCTCGATGACTTCCTCAACAGTGTGCCGGCGTCGGTGATCGTCTTCGACGAGCACCTGGTCATCCAAACCATCAACGAAGAGTTCGCCACTGCGCTCGGCGTCGACGCAAGCGAGTTTGTCGGCAAGTCGTTCTTTGAGGCGATGCCTATCGGCAACGGAACCGAGTTCGAGCTGTACTACCGCAAGGCAGTCAAGACCCGGCAACCAGTCCACTTTGAGTTTCTCTTCACGCCATTTCAGGAGTGGTTCGAGGTCACCATCGTGCCGGTCGCCAGTGGCTTCATCTCCTATACGCGTTCGGCCGACGACAAGAAGGAGCTCGAAGCCATCGTCCGAGAGCAAGAAACACAAATCCTGCAGGGCGAGAAGATGCGGGTCATCGGCCAGCTCGCCGCTGGCATTGCGCATGACTTCAATAATCAGCTCGCAGCGGTGCTTGGCTACGCCGACCTGCTTCGTTCTCAACTCGACGACGACCGGCTGCGTCGCTACGCCGATCGGATTGTCGCCGCGGCCGATCGGGCGTCGGCGCTGTCGCGACGCATCCTGTCGTTTGGCGACGTCGAGGGACCCCAGTCCGAGGACTTCGACGTTGAACGGCTCGCGACTGAAGTCGTCGAACTACTGACGCTCACCACGCCAAGCACGATCACCTGCTCATCGGAGGGCGACGGTCGTGCCCTTGTCTACGGCGACGCGTCCCAGGTGCAGGCGGCCATTCTCAACCTGGTTCTAAACAGTCGAGATGCCGTCAGTTCCGACGGAACGGTTCACGTCGTTGTGTCAACAGTCGATCTCGTTGAACCGGTCGTCGGTTATGGGGAGCTCGCCGTGGGTCCTGGGTCGTACGTGTGTATCGAGGTGACCGATTCTGGCCCTGGTATGGATGAGGCAACACTGGGTCGGTGTTCGACCAATTCTTTAGCACCACGGGCGCAGGCCGCGGCTTTGGGTTGCCAGCGTGGCCGCCGTCGCTCGCAACCACTACGGCATCATCCGGCTGACGAGTTCGGCCGAGGCTGGCACAACCGCTCAGCTCTATCTTCCGCTCGCCAGCACAGGCATTGTCGAGGCGTCGAGCGCTGCTCCGGTCAGTGTGACCTCAGCCCCAGCCGAAGTCAGGGTGGAACGGTGCTGGTGGTTGAGGACAACGAACTCGTCGGTGGTCTCGCTCTGGAGGCTCACTGCGCTCGGTCTCAACACGATTCGGGCCACAAGCGGCGAGGACGCAATCTCCGGTTCATGCGTCATTGGGACGAGATTGATCTCGTTTACCTCGACTGGGTGATGCCAGGTATGACGGGCAACGACGTGTTGCAGCAGCTAAAGACACTCCGTCCCGATCTGCCGGTCATCATCGCCTCAGGGCCTCATGTCCGCCCGCATCTTGAGCGGCGACGCACCGGCCGATGGGTTCCTCGCCAAGCCATTCACGCTTGAGCAGCTCCGGGCGGCCGTCGTCGAGGCGCAGCGATCGTAACCAAGCCGACCGATGCGGCTATCGATTCTGCCGCTTCTGGATGTTGGCCCACTCGTCGCGCAAGCCAACAGTCTGATGGAAGAGCCCATGATCGGACTGGATCTTTCGCGCAGAAGCCAAGCCGTTCGAACTGAACGACCTCGCCTGGCCCCAGATCGGCCAGTGCGGGTTCAAGCTTGGCCTGGCGGGCCGTTCGTGAATCGACGTTGACCGTCGTTAGGTCACTTGGGTGCTCGTCGGTGAACAGGCGGCCGTAGTCGTAGACCGTGGCGTCGAGTGCGTGATCGGCCGATACCCAGTGCATCGTGGCCTTCACCTTGCGCCCATCGGGTGTCGATCCGCCCTCGGACGCCGGATCATAGGTAGCGAGTACTTCAACGACGGTGCCATCGGGTGCGGTGACCACGTCGGTGGCGGTCACATAGAACGCCGAGCGCAGTCGAACCTCGCGGCCAATTGACAGCCGGTAGTACTTCGGCGGGGGATCGAGCGCAAAATCGTCTTGTTCGATCCACACCGAGCCGGTGAAGGGGATGGAACGCGTACCGGCGTGCTCGTCCTGCTGATTGTTTGGCGCATCAACCATCGTCACCTGGCCCTCGGGCCAATTGGTGATGGTGAGCTTCAGCGGCTGGAGCACCGCCATTCGGCGCGGCGCGGTGGCATTCAGGTCGCTGCGGACAAACGACTCGAGCATCTCGATGTCGTGCACACTATTCGTCGTCGAAACGCCGATCTTGGCGACAAACGCCCGAATAGCCGAAGCCGGGTAGCCGCGCCGTCGAAGGCCACGAAGGGTGGGCATGCGCGGATCGTCCCACCCAGTTACCAGGCCATCGTCGACCAAGGTCCGGAGAAGTCGTTTGGACATGACCGTGTGGGTCAAGCTGAGGCGAGCGAACTCGGTCTGCTCGGGCGCCTCATACGGGAGTTCGAGATGAGACAGGAACCAGTCATAGAGGCGACGGTGGTTTTTGAACTCGAGCGTGCAAAGGGAATGAGTGACCCCCTCGATGGCATCCGACTGGCCATGGGCCCAGTCGTAGGTTGGATAAATCGACCACGTGTCACCAGTGCGGACGTGATGGGCTTTGCGGATCCGGTACATGACCGGATCTCGGAGCACCATGGCGTCCTCGGCCATATCGATCTTGGCTCGCAGAACGCGGGACCCTTCTTCGAACTCGCCCGCCTTCATTCCCCGGAACAGCGCCAGGTTTTCGTCGACGGGTCGAGTGCGGAATGGGCTCTCGATGCCTGGGCTGCCAAAGACGCCACGCTGGGCCGAGATCGTGGCGGCGTCCTGATCGTCGACATACGCGTGTCCAGCGAGGATGAGGTCCTCGGCCCAGAGGTAGAGCTGTTCGAAGTAGTCGGACGCATAAAGGACGTCGCCTGCGGGCGCGCAACCCAGCCAGGCAAGATCGTCGAGGATGCCGTCGATGTAGTCTTGGTTCTCGGTCTCGGGATTGGTGTCGTCAAAACGGAGGTTGCAGCGGCCGCCGAATTCCTGGGCAACGGCGAAGTTGAGCAAGATCGACTTGGCGTGGCCGATGTGGAGATAGCCGTTTGGCTCCGGCGGGAACCGGGTTTGCACCCGACCGCCGAAGACGCCCGTGGCGGTATCGGTGATGATCTTCTCGCGGATGAAGTCTGGCCCGGCTACTGGTTCAGTCGAAGTCACACCGTAAGACTAGGCGTCTGCAGGGTCAGGCCAACCTGCATCGCTCATGACCAGCGGAATGTCGTGCTGGTGCACCACGACCAGCCGCTTTGTGGCCCGCGTGAGCGCGATGTAGAGCTGACTCAACCCAAAGGGCTCCGCCAGAATCGCCGCTGGCTCCACCACAATCACGCAGTCGAACTCCAGCCCCTTCGCCAACAGTGGCGTGAGTGGTTGATCGCAGCCGATCACACCAGTGCGACCGTCTGGGTCGCGGTGCGCCTCGATGATCGGTCCAAGCTCGTTCGCCATGTCGGTGACGCACACGAACGCAACAGGGTGGCCGCTGCGGCGAATCGAGCGGGGCGCTCTCAGGTTCGGTGCCAACGCACGAAGCACCCCGGCAGCAAGGTCGTTGATCTCGGCCGGTGATCGGTAGTTGACCGTCAGCTCGCGTTGGACGACCGGTCCGAGGTCGGTGGGCAGGTGGTCGAGCCAGGTACCGGGATCGCCGATCGTTCGCTGGGCCAAGTCACCGACGGCCGTGAGTCCACCATCGGTGGTGCGCCTGGCAATCATCCGCCATTGCATTGGCGTCAGGTCCTGGGCCTCGTCGACGATGACGTGGCCATACCGCCACGAACGTTCGCGCGCCGAAAGCTCGGCGACCGTGGCCGACTGCTCGTCGAGTTCGTCTGCTCCCGCAATTCGAAGTTCGAAGATGACCCCCTCCACTTCCTCGACCACACGCTTCTTTTTCGGCAGACCATGCGACGTGCCAAGCCGGGAGTACAGCTCATCGAGGAGAGGGACGTCGTCGTGACGCCATCGTCGCTGACTGAGTTCGAGCTCATCGACTCGCTCTTGGTAGAGCGCATCGATCTCGGCGGCGGCCACGCCGGCATGGCGGAGCAGTGCCTTTGACCCCAAAAAGTCGTTGAGCGCTTGTTCCGGTGTGAGCGGCGGCCAGTGCCGCAGCAGGAATGCCCGCAGGTCGCGGTCGTGAGCGAACGAATCACGGGCGTCGTCAGCGCTCGTGAACGAGGGGTCGAACACCGCTGCGACCAGCTCATCGAGTACCAACTGCTGGAACGCGTCGGCACCGTCATTGTGGAAGCGGTGTCCGGTCGCTTGGTCGAATAGCTCGTGAAGTCGCGCGACGCCGAGCACCACTCGGCTCGACCCGTACCAAAGCACAAGCCGCTGCTTGGGTCGGCGACGACGCTGGCGAACCGCCCGTCGGATTATGTCGACCATGTCGGCCGAGCCTTTGTAGGCAGTGGTCGGGCCAGGCCCGACGAGAACACCCGCATACAGCTTCTCGGGCGTCAGCGACACGACCCCAGACTCACCGAGCGACGGCAGGACGCCGGAGATGTAGCGCAGAAATTCATTGGTCGGTCCGACAATGAGTACACCGGTGTCGGCCAAGGCGACGCGCTGGTCATAGAGCAAGTACGCCGCTCGGTGAAGGGCGACGACGGTCTTGCCGGTCCCTGGGGCGCCTTGCACGACGAGGGGAGTGGTTGAAGGCGCTCGCACGACCGCGTCTTGTTCGGCCTGGATGGTGGCCACGACGGAACGCATCTGTTGCTCGGTTGGCGCCGTAACCGAGGCCAAGAGCGCCGCCTCGCCCCGAAGTGACTCACCGGCGATGAGCTGGTCGATATCGAGGATCTCATCCGAATAGCCGCTGAGCTCGCCGGCGTCGTAGTTGAAATGGCGCCGACGAGCGACATTGAGGCGAGCCAGGGGAGTGGCTCGATAGAACGGAATAGCGACGGCGGCCCGCCAATCGACGACCAGCGCGTCGTCGCCATCGATCACACTGATCCGGCCAACATAGGTGGTCTCGCCGTCGTCAGAGGTCGTGTGGCCAAAGGCAATTGCCTCGCCCATCGACTCGAGGTCGTTGAGACGACGGTACGCCGCCATCGTCCGATCCGAGAGCTGGCGAACGAGGGCCGCCGCGACCGCCGCGTCGGCCTCGGCGTCCTCGTCGACAAGGTCTCGAATGCCGTCCTCGGTAGCGAGCGCGGCTTCATCAGCGAGCTGGTTGGCTTGGCGCCGGGCACGAGCGACGTGTGCCTCGTGAACTCGCCGGATGTGGTCGGTTGCTTCCCGCTCAGCTTCGATCGACACTCGACCAGGGTAGAGGCGAGTCTGGGTGAGCTGTGGCATGATCCGGAGATGACGTTCGATCTTTCTGACCGCCTGACCGCTACCGACGCGACCATCGCGATGAGCGGTATCCAAGCCATCATCCGCCTGCCCCTCGACCAGGTGCGAGCTGACGCGGCGCGCGGCCAGCGGACCGAGGCACTCATCTCTGGCTACCGGGGCTCGCCAGTGGGCGGCATGGATAGCGCGTACGAGGCGGAGCGAGCGACGTTTGAAGCCAACGGGATCCGTTTCGTATCGGGTGTCAACGAAGACCTGGCCGCGACCGTCGTCTGGGGATCACAGCTCGGCGCTCGAGGCCGACCGGACCGTCGACGGAGTTATCGGGCTCTGGTACGGAAAGGCCCCGGCGTCGACCGCAGCGGCGATGCCTTGCGCCACGCCAACTACTCGGGCGTCGATCCGAAGGGGGGCGTGCTGGTCATCGCCGGCGACGACCCCTCAAACAAGTCGTCAACCATTCCGTCGGCGTCCGAGTGGTCGCTGTCTGATCTCGCAATCCCCGTGCTGTTTCCCGGCAATGTGCAAGAGGTGCTCGATCTCGGACGGGCCGGCTATGAGATGTCGCGGGCGAGCGGGGCGTGGATTGCCTTGAAGATCCAGACCAACGTGGCCGACGGCTACGCATCCGTCGACCCCGACCCGGCACGACTGTCCTTCACTACACCGACCACCGACTGGCGTCCTACCCACTCCGACCAGCTGCTGGGAACCATGTCGCTTCACTTGGAAGAAGAGGTCTTTACGACCCGGCTTCAGGCGGCCAAGGACTTCGCGTATCACAACAATCTCGACCTCATTCGCGGGGCCGGATCGGTTGGCATCGTTGCCGCCGGACCAACGTACTACGAGGTCAGCGACGCCCTTTCCCGTCTTGGGGTGACGAATGTGAAGCGCTACAAGCCTGGTCTCATCTGGCCGTTGGAGGATCGCCGCCTCCGTGAGTTTGCCGATGGTCTCGACACGATCATCGTGGTCGAGGAAAAGCGTTCCTTTATTGAGCGTCAGATCAAGGATGTCCTCTACTCAAGCGACCTTCGGCCCGTCGTTGTTGGCGCCGAGCACTTCCCGACGGCGAGCGGCCTGGTCGCCGACGACATCGTCGGCCCGCTCGGTGAGCTGCTTGGGGTCACCGTTCCCCGGCGACGTATTCCGGTGCTTGCCATCGACGCATCGATGCCGAACCGCACCGCCTACTTCTGCTCGGGCTGCCCCCACAATCGCTCAACCGTTGTACCTGAAGGATCGCTCGCTGGTGGGGGGATTGGGTGTCATGGCATGTCGCTCCACATGGACCGGGCCACGGTTGGGATCACGCATATGGGCGGCGAAGGGGCGCAGTACGTCGGGATTAGTCCATTCATCGGCAATTCCCATCGCTTCCAAAACCTTGGCGATGGCACCTTGGCTCATTCTGGATCGTTGGCCATCCGTCAGGCCGTTGCGGCCGGCACCAATATCACCTACAAGATCCTCTTCAATGGCACGGTAGCGATGACGGGCGGCCAGGACGCGGCAGGTGAAATCCAGGTTCCTGAGCTAACGAAATGGCTCGAGGCCGAAGGTGTTAAACGCACGGTGGTCGTGACCGACGATCCCGGAAAATACGCCACCGGGCGCTTCCGACGACGGCCAATGGCACCGACGAGTTCGGTCCATCATCGTGACAAGCTCGACGAACTGCAGCGCGAGCTTCGCGAAGAGCCGGGGGTGACTGCACTCATCTATGACCAAGGCTGTGCCGCCGAACTGCGTCGAGGCCGCAGCGGGTGCGGCACGCTCGTTACTCCCACCACTCGGGTGATGATCAACGAGGCAATCTGCGAGGGCTGCGGGATCCAGGCGAGACCTCCAACTGCGCCAGCGTCCATCCGGTCGACACACCTCTTGGGCGCAAGACCCAGATCCACCAAGAGTCGTGCAACTTCGACCTCACCTGCGTCGAGGGCAATTGCCCGGCGTTCGTGACCATTGAGATCGACCCAGAAGACAAGGCGTAACGGCGGCGTCGCGGGCAGGCGTGCCAGACGGTCCGACCCCGCCCGAACCGACCCGTCTAGCCGAAGGCCACCTCGTGCTGGTCGGCATCGGTGGTACTGGTGTGGTCACGATGAGTCAGGTGCTATCGACCGCAGCCATGCTTGACGGGAAGGGAGGCCAACGGCCTCCCGATCAGACCGGCCTCGCCCAAAGGGCGGAACCGTTGTATCCAACCTCCACATCGCGTCGGCGGCCACCGCCGGGTCAAACCTTGTCGGCGAGGGCCAGGCCGACGCCTACCTCATCTTTGACCTGGTCAGTGGCATTAGCTCCTCGGTCATCGGCCGAGCCGACGCCGCAGCGGACAACGGCAATCGTCAGCACCGGCCTGGTGCCGACCGGCGACATGGTCTCCGGCCGCGGGGCCGAGTTGTTCCCCGGGCTCGAGACCTTCCGGGACCGCCTGGCCGCTACGACCAAGTCCAGCGTCTGGCTCGACACGGCTGCATCGCCAAGCACGTCTTCGGTGCCCCAACCAATGGCCAACGTTCTCCTGGTCGGCGCCGCCTACCAACTGGGCGTACTACCCGTCAGCGCCGGCGCCGATCGAAGAAGCAATGCGCTCAACGGCGTGGCCGTCGACATGAACATCGAGGCATTCCGTCTCGGCCGGCGCCTAGCGATCGACCCGACCTCGTAACGGTGCCCGGCGCAACAACGTCTGGCGCCGCGGTTGATCGGGTGGCCGAACTGACGGCCCATACCGACGCCGCTTACGCCAAACGGTTCACGCCGCCGACGCCGTAGCAGACGCTGAGGCATCGATTGGCCGCCACGGAGCTCTCGGCCGAGGTAGAGAAGCAGCTGTTCCATGTGATGGCCTATAAGGACGAGTATGAGGTCGCTCGCCTTGCACTGAACTCAGACATCGTCGAACAGGCCCGTGCTCGATTTGGTCCGAACGCCAAAGTCAGCTTCCAGCTCAAGCCACCAGTGACGAAGAAGCTCTCGGCTACGACAAAAAGACTGCCGTCCCGGAGGCGGCGGCCAGAAAGATGTTTGAAGGGCTGATCCGCACCAAGCGGCTACGCGGTACTCGGTTTGATCCGCTCGGTCGCCTGGCTGAGCGCAGCTCGAACGCCAGTTGGTTGAGGACTACATCGCTCTCGTCACCAAGTTGGAAGGAACTGGCCTCACGGCGGAAAATGATGAGGCGGTCGAGATTGCGCACCTTGTCGATCAAGTCCGAGGATCTGACGACGTAGCTGGCCAATCTCGACCGCTATCACCACGAATCCAGACGTTCGCACCAAACATGGATTTGGTTTCTAGGAACTCCTTGATGCCGTGGGCGCCGAACTCGCGCCGTTACCTGACTGCTTGTAGCCACCGAACGGAGCGTTGTTGTCGAGACGAGCGCCGCTGATGCGCACCATGCCGGTGCAGCAGACGGCGGGCCATCGCGATTGCCCGATTCTGGTCGGCCGCTGAGACATAGCCTGACAGCCCATAGACCGTGTCATTGGCAATCTCGACTGCTTCGTCCTCGGTGTCATAGCCCAGCATCGTGATGACCGGACCGAAGATCTTCGCGTGCAAGTGATCGTCATGTCGTTGGTGACGTTCGCGAAGACGGTTGGCTTGACGAAATAGCCCGTCTCGAGTCCTTCCGGCTTGCCGAGGCCGCTTCAAACCGTAGGGTTGCACCTCGTCGATGCCCTTCTGGATGAGCGCCTGGATCTTGTTGTATTGCAGCTCGGAAACGACGGGGCCGATGGCCACACCGGCGTCGGGCTGGCCGACAGGGATTGAGTTGGCGACGCCAGCGGCAACGGCCATGGCTTCTTCCATCATGGAGCTGGCACCAGCATCCGGCTGCCGGCGTTGCACGACTGGCCGCTGTTCATGCATGCCGAACATGTCACGGCCGACGACCTCGGCCACGTTGACATCGTCGAGAATCACGTTCGCCGACTTGCCACCGAGCTCTTGAGCGACCCGCTTGACGGTTGGAGCCGCAGCCTCGGCCACGAGCACCCCCGCTCGGGTGGACCCAGTGAACGACATCATGTCGACGTCAGGATGGGCCGACAGGGCGGCACCGACGGTTGGACCGTCACCGTTGACGAGATTGAACACGCCAGCGGGCACGCCTGCTTCGTCGAGGATCTCGGCGAAGATGAGGGCGTTGAGCGGGGCCACCTCGGATGGCTTAAGGACCATCGTGCAACCAGCTGCGATGGCTGGCGCCACCTTGGCCACGATCTGGTTGAGCGGCCAGTTCCACGGAGTAATGAAGCCGCAGACGCCGATCGGCTCGTAGACGACCGTGGTGGAGCCCAGCTCCTCTTGCCATTCCATCTCGTCGAGGGCCTTCTTGGTTGCCATGAGGTGACCAAGGCCTGACGGTGCCTGTGCCGCGGAGGCGAGCCCCATCGGGGCCCCCATCTCTTGGCTTACGGTCTTCGCCAGGTCGCCCATGCGGGTCTTGTAGACCTCGATGATCTTGCCAAGCAGCTCCGAGCGCTCCTCGGGGGTCGTGCTAGCGAATGAGGGGAACGCGGCCTTGGCCGCGGCTACGGCGCTGTCTAGGTCGGCCTGGTTGCCGAGCGCGATGGTGGCGATTGCCTCTTCGGTCGCAGGGTTGATGACGTCGAGGGTCTCACTGCTCTGAGGAGCGACCCACGCGCCGTTGATGTAAAACTTCTGTGCATTGTCCATCCGCCCAGTCTGCCAC
>JAWKIN010000006.1:0-148358 GCA_041394345.1 Acidimicrobiales bacterium
ACGCCGCGAGGCGGGCCAATATTTCCCGGCGTCGAGGTTCGGAGACGGCGTCCAGCGGATCCATGCGTCGATACGTTAGTGTTGACTTACGGATAAGTCAACACCACTGGCGCCCCCAAAATTGCTGAAGCCTGCGGCATGAGACAAGCTACGTCGATGGATGTCTCTACCGCCGTCAACCAACGACTGTCCGTTCGTCAGTTCCTCGACACACCAGTGCCAGACGAGTTGCTACGAGAACTCCTAACGAAAGCGAGCCGCTCCCCATCGGGTGGCAACGTGCAGCCGTGGAAGATCTACGTGCTCAATGGTGACGCCACCCACGACTTCCTCGCCTCGATCGCCGAACGACCCCTCGATCCGCCGGAGTATGAGATCTATCCCCCGAACCTCTGGGAGCCACACCGCACGACCCGCTTCGAGCTGGGCGAAGACATGTACGCAACGCTTGGGATCGAGCGAGCCGACAAGGCTGGCCGACTCGGCCAGATGGCGAAGAACTACGAGTTCTTTGGTGCGCCAGCGGCGATCTTCATGTATCTCGACCGTCGCATGCTGCCACCCCAGTGGTCCGATGCTGGCATGTATCTCCAAACCCTGATGCTGCTGTGCGAAGAGGCCGGGCTCGCAACGTGCGCTCAGGAGATCTGGTCGACCAGACACCAGGCCGTGAGCGACTTTGTCGGAGCGCCAGACGAACTCATGCTGTTTTGCGGCATGGCCATCGGCTACAAAGACGTCGACGCTCCCGTCAACAGCCTGCGATCCAAGCGGCTCGCGCTTGATGAGTTCGCGACCTTCGTCTAGCGCTCGTCGCTAGCGCGATGGTGGGGTGTAGCGCCGCTTGCCGTAGGAGATCACGGCCTGGCTGAGAGGCACGAGTTCGCGACGATGCTCTCGGTGGGCCGCGGCCACCGCATCGGCGAGCCTCGCCTGGCTTGCCTCAAGCGCCTGTTCGAGCTGCCGGACCTCGGACTCAAGCGCCAGAACGCGTTGCACGCCGGCGAGGTTTAGACCTTCGTCGGTGAGCTGCTGGATGCGAGTCAGCATGGCGATGTCGGCGTCGGAATAGCGGCGCGAACCACCGCCGGTCCGCGCCGGTTGCACGAGGCCCTTGCGCTCATAGATGCGCAAGGTCTGCGGGTGAACGCCAGCCAATTCGGCAGCGACAGAAATGACGTATACCGCCCTATGCGGATCCATCGCTGGTCACCTCCAGGTGGGCTCGGGGCGAGTCGGGCATCGTGGCGGCAAGCGCCTCGACTGCGGCTCGCTGGTCGTCGGTCAGGGACACCGGCACGACAACGTCGATCGAAACGAGCAGGTCCCCCGTTGCTTTCTTACCAGCAATACCCTTGCCGGTCACGCGAAATGTCTTGCCGTTCTGGGTGCCAGCCGGGATTCGAAGCGTTACCGAGCCACCGTCGAGCAAGGGAACCTTGACCTTCGCGCCAAGGGCCGCCTCAGCAAAAGTGACCGGCACATTGAGTGTCAGGTTGTTGCCCGACCGGGAAAAAATACGGTGAGGCGTGACGACAACGATCACGAACAGGTCACCGGCGGGCCCGCCGTTACGACCGGGTGTGCCCCGACCTTTCAGCCGAATCTTGCCGCCATCCTTAACGCCAGCGGGCACTCGGACAGCAACCTGGCGCGGTCGACGCTCGACGCCGACGCCCTGGCAGGTCGGGCACTTCTCTTTGATGATCTTGCCCCGACCGCCACACGCAACACAGGGCTGGCTGAACCAGAGCCCTTGATTGTCGTCAAGCACGCCGCGACCGTGGCATTGGCCGCACGTCTGAGGTGTGGTGCCGGGCTTGGCTCCAGAACCATGGCAGGTGCTGCAAGGGGCATCGCTCGTCAGATGGACCGAGGTGGTAACGCCGTGAATGGCGTCTTCGAAACTGAGATGAAGTTCGGCTTCGAGGTCGGTGCCGCGCGGGGACCGTTCGTCGTTTGTTGGGGCTGCCGGCCGCCACCACCAAAGAGGTCGCCGAGGATGTCACCGAGACCACCCCCAGCACCACCGAAGCCCTGGCCGCCACCGCTAAATCCCCACCACGACCGAATCCACCGGAGGCGCCAGGCGCGGGCTTCGTCGTAGTCGGCCCGCTTCGCAGGATCGCCGGACGACGTCGTATGCAGCGGAGATGTCCTTGAAACGGTTCCGGCTTTGACATCGCCGGGGTTCTTATCCGGGTGGAACTCTGCGAGCGAGCTTCCGGTATGCCTTTGGATGTCCTTCGGACGCGCCTTCGTGACGCCAAGGACCTTGTAGTAGTCCTTCTCGTACCATTCTTGTGGTGCGGATATAACACCCCCTTGGGGAGAGATAGGCGGTTGGTGACTCACGGGCGAGGCCGAGAGCCACCAACCACCGAGTGAACGTCTGACGCCTGTGCGCCAGGAACAGCCAGGGCCGAAGCGCCCAGCCTTCACCTGAACCATGGCGGCCCGCAATGTGCGGCCCTTCCACGCGCATCCGGTGCGAAGGACTTGAGAAACGACCGGTCCGCTCGTCGCCTTCGGCCGGCTCGTGCATGACGGCCTCGTGGGCTTCAGGGTTGAACGGGGCGTCGATCGGGTTGATTTGTTCGAGGCCTTGCTTCTTGAGCACCTCGACGAACGACGCATGAATCGGCACAACTCCGTCGGCGTTGTTGGCGATGGCACCCTCGCAGGCATCAAGAACTGGCAGTAGCTCGGCCACAAGTGATTCGTTGGCTCGTTCACGAGCGTCTTGCTCGCGCTTCGCCACTGCCTTGCGGTAGTTCTCGAATTCGGCCTGTAGGCGAAGGAGGCCGTCGAGGTAGTCATCGCGTTCAGCCGTAACGGCCTCAAGCGACACCACGAGGTCTTCGACCGTAGGCGGAGGAGGAGGCGTGGCGTCCTCGTCCGCCGAAGCGGGTGCCTCGACATCAGCAACATCGTCGATGCTGCTGATGTCGTCTGGCACCACTACCTCAGGGTCGTTTGGCTGATCGCTCACGCGTCACCCTCGTCGTCCTCGACGATCTCGGCGTCGACGACCTCGTCGTCGGCCGGGGCGCCTTCCGCTTGCTGAGCCTCGGCCGCGGCCTGCTCATAGAGGCGGCTGCCAACGGCTTGCGAGGCCTTGATTAGCTTGTCGGTGGCGTCCTTGATGGCGTCGTTGTCGTCGCCCCCAATAGCCGTCTTGAGTTCGGCGAGTGCGGCTTCAACATCGGCCTTTTTCGGCGTCGGGCATCTTTCGCCCTGGTCCTGAAGCAGTTTTCTGGTCTGATAGACGAGGGAGTCAGCGTTGTTGCGAACCTCGACCTCTTCGCGGCGCTGACGGTCTTCCTCAGCGTGCGCCTCAGCGTCCTTGACCATCTGGTCGATCTCGTCCTTGGTCAGTGTCGACTGCCCCGTGATCGTGATCGACTGCTCCTTGTTGGTCGCCCGGTCCTTCGCCGACACGTGGACGATGCCGTTGGCATCGATGTCGAACGTGACCTCGATCTGAGGGATGCCCTGGGGCGCCGGCGGCAGATCGACAAGCTGGAACTTGCCGAGCGTCTTGTTGTAGGACGCCATCTCGCGCTCGCCCTGAAGGACGTGGATCTCGACCGAAGGCTGGTTGGCCTCGGCGGTCGTGAAGACTTCGGTGCGGCGGGTGGGGATCGTGGTGTTGCGCTCGATCAGCTTGTGCATGACCGAACCCTTGGTCTCGATACCAAGCGACAGCGGGGTGACGTCCAGCAGCAGGATGTCTTTGACGTCACCCTTCAAGACACCAGCCTGAACAGCAGCGCCAACCGCGACGACCTCGTCGGGGTTCACTGACTTGTTGGCCTCTTTGCCGGTCATGGTCTCGACGAGGCTGGAGATGGCGGGCATGCGGGTTGAGCCACCGACGAGTACGACGTGGTCGATGTCGCCCTTGGTCAATCCGGCGTCTTTGATGGCGGCCTCGAACGGGATCTTCACCCGAGCGAGGAGGTCGCTGGTGAGGTCTTCGAACTTGGCGCGGCTGAGGGTCTCTTCGAGGTGAAGAGGGCCGTCGGCTGTCGCCGTGATGAACGGGAGGTTGATGCTGGTGCTCTGGGTCTGTGAGAGCTCGATCTTGGCCTTTTCGGCCGCCTCCTTCAGACGCTGCGCCGCCATCTTGTCTTTGCTGAGATCAACGCCGTGCGCGTTCTTGAACTGCGAGATCAGCCAGTTGATCACGGCCTGGTCCCAGTCGTCGCCACCGAGTTCGGTGTCACCCGAGGTGCTCTTCACTTCGAAGACGCCGTCGCCGATTTCGAGTACCGAGACGTCGAAGGTGCCACCACCGAGGTCGAACACGAGGATCGTCTGATCTTCGCTTTCCTTCTCGAGGCCGTAGGCCAGGGCGGCTGCCGTTGGCTCGTTGATAATGCGGAGCACTTCGAGGCCAGCGATCTGGCCGGCTTCCTTGGTGGCGGTGCGCTGGCATCGTCGAAGTAGGCGGGCACCGTGATGACGGCCTGGGTAACGGTGTCGCCCAGGTAGGCCTCGGCGTCACGCTTGAGCTTCATCAGGGTGCGGGCACTGATTTCTTGAGCGGTGTAGGCCTTGCCATCGATGTCGATCGACCACGAGGTTCCCATATGCCGCTTGACCGACCGTAGGGTGCGATCGGGGTTGGTAATGGCTTGACGCTTCGCAACTTCGCCGACGAGGACTTCGCCGTCCTTGGCGAATGCGACGACCGATGGGGTGGTGCGGGCGCCTTCTGAGTTTGGAATAACAACGGGTTCGCCGGCCTCCAGGACCGAGACGACCGAGTTGGTTGTACCGAGGTCGATACCTACTGCCTTGGGCATGTGAGCTCCTTTGCGCACGTTTCTGGCGTGCACAGTGGTTGATTTCAGGGGGAGTGATGAACCGATCACATCGGCCCATGAGCATTGTCTACTAGCTACTGATCGGAAATGCTACAGACCTGAGTGCACCATTGTCAACTTTATTGCCTGTGTCGTTGAACACACCGCCCCCCAACCGCGCGTTCGGGGTCAGACACCCTGCGCGCGCTTTTTACGGGGAGCACCTACTCCCCATAGGATCGACGGGTGCCAAGGACTGCCGCCGAGAAGGCCAGACGCCCCGAGATCATCGCTGGCGCACCCATCCTCCTCATTGCGACACTCACCTCGGTCCTAACCGGCCCCGGACAAACCATCGGTGTTTCGGCTTTCATCGATCATCTCGCCGCCGACTCGGCGCTGTCGCGGTCACAGATTTCGACCGCGCACCTCGTCGGCACATTGGCTGGCTCGGCGGCGATGCCCTTCGTGGGACGCTTCGTGGACCGGCAGGGCGTCCGGCTGAGCCAAGTCATCGTCGGTGTGCTGTTTGGCCTGGCCCTGATCTATAGTGTCGGTCGTACAAGGCCTCGTGATGCTGGCCGTCGGGTTTGTTGGCATCCGAATGCTCGGCCAGGGAGCGCTGTCGATGATCAGCACTGTCACCGTCCAGCTTCGCTTCGTCAAACAACGGGGGTTATCGATCGGCGTATTCGCCATGATGGGCGGGGCGCTGATGGCCCTCGTGCCGGTCGCGCTGACGGCCGTAATCGAGGTCGTCAGTTGGCGTTCGGCATGGCGCCTCTCGGCCGTATTCATCTGGTGCAGCGTCGTGCCTCTCGGGTTCTTCGGCCTGCGCTCGATGCCCCGAGGCCTCAAGACCGCGCCAACTACGGACCTCGTCGCCAACACACCCCTTGCTGGTATGACCCGGGACGAGGCGGTCCGCACTCGGTCGTTCTGGATCATCGCCACGATTGCGACCGTGTCGAGCATGCTCTCGACGGCGTTTAACTTCCATCAGTTCGATCTGCTCGGCGATGTTGGATTAACCGAAACCGAAGCTGCGTCGATGTTCCTTCCCCAAACGATCGGAGCGATCATCGCCGGTCTGCTAATCGGGATTGCCGCCGATCGCATTGGGACCAGATACCTGCCACTCGCCCCGATGATCATCCTTCTTGGTGTGCATCTGCTGGGTGCCGGATTGGCGCGAGGGCCCGTTGTCTTCGCCTATTCGATTGCCCTGGGAGCCATGGGTGGGGCGACTCGATCGGCGGTCACCACCCTGCTGCCAACATGGTTTGGCACGGCCCACATTGGTGCGATCCAGGGCGTATTGACGCTCGCCGTAGTGGCTGGATCTGCGCTCGGGCCTGTCGCGCTCTCACTCACGGAGGAGCGGCTTGGCGGCTATTCCTCAGCCTTTCTCGTCCTTGGGGTGATTCCCGTGGCGGCAAGCATCTTCGCCGCGACCGCGCCGCGCCCCGCGCGTTTGGGGTCTGACCCCGAACGCGCGTCGGGCGCTTAGCGCTGTGGTCGGATGGTCGGCGGCAACAGCAACCGCTGCGCTGGGGTCCGACGCTTGCGTACTGCGTACTCGGTGACTAGAGCGAGTAGAGGCGAGCAATGCGGTCGTCGTAGGGGCCCAGGTAGGTCGCCAGAACAACCGCAACGGCCTCGACGTTGAGGGATCCAGCGGCAGACATCTCCTCAAGATCGGCCCAGTCCTTGGTCCGGTTGAAGAACGCCTTGAAGACCGCAAGGTCGTCACACGCCAAGAACGGGATTGAGGCACCCATGAACGGCTCGAATCGGCGACGTCCGGCAGCTTCGGGGTGGTAGTCGGTGGTGTTCAAGAACACATCAACTGGTGTGTTCCCCCACCACAATCGGGCCTGACCATCTCGCCCCAGCACGCTGAGATCGTTCTCGGAACTGCTGACCCCAACGGGCAGAAGGCCGACAACTCGTTCCGCCTCATCCGGCGACACGAAGATGTTTATGTCGATGTCGATCGTGCCTCTGGCCCGCTCGGTGCACCACGCCAGGGCGAGCGCACCGCCAAACGCATGGTCGACGTCGGCGAGCACGAGCGCCTCGTGGATAGCAACGATTTTCTGCGGCAGCCCGAGCTCGTCATCTCGCACTAGGCAGCGCTCCGGGGAAAGATCGGCGCCTCGAGCGTTTGGGCATGCCGCGCCGGAAATAGCGCTGCGAGTTCAAGCACCGCACGCAATTCGTCGCCGCGCTCCACCCGGTCGATGCCAGGAAGGCGGGGCGTAATAGCAAGGTCCAGGCCAAACCCGGACGCCGCCAAGATACGCGACAAGGTCCGAATGCTCGGCTCCTTGCGACCAGTTTCGTAGGCGGAGAGGGTGGAGTGTGACGTGCGCGCTCGCACGGCGAGTTCACGAAGGGTCAGCCCGCTGCGGCGTCGGGCGTCGCTGATGAGGTCAGCTACCCCTGGCTCGATAGCAATCAGCGTCATGAGAACGAATGGTATCCGAATGGATAGCAGTGGTCAATCACCGGCCAACTGCCCCGGTCATCCACGGCCGCGAGGTTTGGACTTCCGCCATCGTCGAAGAACGCGCGCGCCCGGGGTCTGACCCCAAGCGCGCGGGGTTTGGGGTCGTAGGCTTGGTCAGATGAGTTCGACCCCGAATCCGACCGCAACTCCTGCCGGCCTAATCGAGACAATTCGCTCGTCGGTGATTGGCCGTGACGAGATGGCAGCTGGACCGTTCGGGCACCGCCCCGTCGTCTATGCCGACTACACAGCGTCTGGTCGTTCGCTCTCCTTCATTGAGAACTACATCCGCGAGGTGGTGCTGCCGCTCTACGCCAACACACACACCGAGTCGTCAGGCACTGGCCTGCAAACGAGCCGCTTCCGCGACGACGCACGCAAGATCATCGCCGACTGTGTTGGCGCCGGCGACGAACACGCCGTCGTATTCGCCGGCTCCGGATCGACCGGCGCAATCGCCAAGCTCGTCGGCGTGCTGGGTTTGCGGATTCCGTCCAACCTCGACGACCGCTACGGTCTCAGCGCCCATATCCCCGCTAATGAGCGGCCCGTCGTATTCATTGGCCCATACGAGCATCACTCGAATGAGCTGCCATGGCGTGAGTCGATCGCCGATGTCGTGATGATCGATGAGGATGCCGACGGCCACGTCGACCTCGCCCACCTCGAGCGCGAACTCGAGAAACACGCCGACCGTCCGCAACTCATCGGCTCCTTCTCGGCCGCATCCAATGTGACCGGCATCATGACCGATACCGACGCCGTGTCGACCCTGCTTCACCGGTTTGGTGCGCTGGCGTTGTGGGACTTCGCCGCCGCTGCCCCCTACGTCCGCATCGACATGGGCGACGCCGCCACCTCAGCTGGCTACCTCGACGCCGTCTTCATCTCGCCCCACAAGCTCATCGGCGGACCTGGTACGCCCGGCGTGCTCGTTGCCCGCCGAGAACTCTTCACCAACCGTGTACCCGATGTGCCCGGCGGCGGCACCGTCTCGTTCGTCAACCCGGTCGAGCACGGCTTCCTACCCGAAATCGAGCATCGGGAAGAAGGGGGCACCCCCGACATCGTTGGTTCCATTCGGGCTGGCCTTATCTTCCAGCTCAAGGAGGCCGTCGGGGTAGACGAGATTCGCTCCCGCGAGGAACGGTTTGTCGAGGAAGCCGTCGCCCGTTGGGACCAACACCCCAACATCCAGATCCTCGGAAGCCGCGACGCCGAACGCCTATCGATCGTCTCGTTCGTTGTTCGTGACAGCGCTGCCCCCATCGACGCCAAGCAGTACCTTCACCACAACTTTGTCGTAGCCGTACTGAACGACCTTTTCGGCATCCAGTCCCGCGGCGGCTGTTCGTGTGCTGGTCCATACGGACACCGCCTGCTCGGTATCGACCTCGACCGCTCCCACGAATTCGAGCGAGAAATCACGCGCGGCTGCGAGGGCATCAAGCCAGGATGGGTTCGGGTCAACTTCAACTACTTCATCGACGACGAAACCTTCAACTACATCGTCGACGCCGTCGCCCTTGTGGCTGACGCAGGTCGTGCACTGCTTCCGTACTACCGATTCGAACCAGAGTCCGGCCTCTGGCGCCACCGCAACGGGCTCGCCGCCGCACCGTTATCGCTCTTTGGCACGAGCTACGCCGACGGCACCATGCGCTTCCCCCGTAACCCCACCATCCTGCCCGAGGGCGGATTGCCGCTCTTCATGGACAAGGCGCGTTCGATCCTCGCCGAACTCAAAACAGCCGACGTCGACCCACTCGGCGCACCCGACACGACTCCCGACTTCGAACACCTACGCTGGTTCCCCTATCCAGTCGAGGTCCGTCGCGGCGTCGCCGACTAAGTTGACCAACGAAGGGGACCAACCAATGTCATCAGGTAAGAAGCGCGAATCCATCTTGGCCGTCGACTTTGAGCCAACCACTGTCGTCGACGGCGTCCACCTCGTTGCCACCCAGGGAAACGGCGTTGTAATCGGACTGACGGACTCATCGTCGATGCTGGTCCCGGCGCATCGCTCATGAGCGCATGATCAGCGGGTGCAGGCCATTGTGGCGCCGGTTCGCGCCATCGTCATTGCCGGCCCGTTGGCTACAACGCCGGGAGTCCCCAGTGGCTAGCCGATGCGGAGGCGCACGGCCACCCGACCCCGGCTCTCGTCGGCCACGCCAACATGAAGGCCCGCTATGACCGGTACCGAGCGATTCGACTACCAGAAGTGTTGCTCAACTCGTATCAGTTCCCGAAGGCCAAGCGAGCTGCGCTCGAGCGGACTTTACGTTCACCGACCCGACGGTCACCTGCACCGATCAACTGTACGATGACCCGATCGTCCAGTCGAAGTTTTGCCGCACTCTCCGAAGTGATGACTGCTCTGCCATCTGGTTGCCATTTTACGAAGCTGCTCTATGGCAGCCCAGCAATCATTCAGGCTTCCCCAACATCGGCCTCCCTTCGTATCAGCGACTCACTGGCCGATGGACGAGACCTCGGTCGATCGCTGGCGCCGAGGTTCCTGGTGCCGGAGTTGGCGACGTGGTGGTTGGCGCTGACGCCGTCCACCATCGACTCAGCACCACCGCCGATGCGCTTCGTTGGCTCGAGCCAGGTAATGGATCGCCTCGTGGAACATGACCGATGTCGAGATCATCCGGCACTGACCTCCCCGACCCGGCGAACTCTTCGACCAGCCTCACCTCGAGCCGAGCTACGGCGATCCCGACTACGTGGTTCGCGACCTCAGCCGAGAACATGGCGGGTGGTGGACAACGAAGAACCCAACCGACCTGCACCCAGCCGCTCCGGACGCCGCAGCGAGCGATCCTCGCAGCCGTAGACGCCGGGACCGTTTTGGCCGCTGCCGCATCCACGGGCGGTGATTATCGGCTGGCGCTCCACGTGATCGACCTCGTTGCCATGGCACCGGGCGACACGCCCGATCTCGTCGCGGCTCGTGAGCTCAAAGCCCACTGCTGCGACATCCTCGCTCGTCAGACCAAGCCCTTCGTCTCACGAAGTCTTTGCCCCGGCTCCGCCAGGCGTCCTCCGAGCAGGCTGCCGCTGGGTGGGCGCCACGGTCTCGATGCGCCAGAGGCATCGATCGACCCGTCTGACCAACGGGGCTAAGTACAACCGACTGGCAGGTTAGTTCGTAACTTATATTACCCGCCGCATCAATCGCCTTCACCGCATACGTATGTCACACCCGTGGCATTCACGATCGGGAACGACGTACCCACACCCGACGTAGTCCGATACAACGAACCAAGCGAACCATTCGTCGACCGGAAAATCTGGTAGCCGGCCACACCAACATTGTCCGTGCTTCCCGTCCAGGTCAACACAATCCCGTTGAGACCAGCATCAGCCTTCAAACCCCGAGGCGTCGACGGAGCCTCCGTATCCGGCGCCCCACTCTCAGCGACCTCCGTAGCCAGGTTGGTTCGTGAGCTTGTATTATCCGCCGCATCAATCGCCTTCACCGCATACGTATATGTCACACCCCGTGACACATTCTGATCAGTGAACGACGTACCCACACCCGACGTAGTCCGATACAACGAACCAAGCGAGCCATTCGTCGACCGGAAAATCTGGTAACCGGCCACACCAACATTGTCCGTGCTTCCCGTCCAGGTCAACACAATTCCGTTGAGACCAGCATCAGCCTTCAAACCCCGAGGCGTCGACGGAGCCTCCGTATCCGGCACCCCGCCAACCAGGGCGAAGATTGCCGTGAGTTTCGTATCGGCAGATGCGGCGATCTCGACGGCTTGAGCGCTCGACAGATCAACCCCGTCTTGTTGCCACTTCTGGAACTGGTAGGTGCGTCCGTTCAGTGTCTGGGTCGCGGCGACGGACGCATCAGTCGTTGCCTCCATTGCGATCGGACGAGTGAACGGCGCGGGTTCTTCGGCCGATCCTACGTTGACGACGAGGCCCGCGGGAACGGTCTCGATGTCGAGGTCGACAACCCGGTATGCGATAGGCACGGCAATCACCACTGGGACAGCGCCGGCTGGAGCCACTGTGAGCGTTGCCTCCACCGAGGATGGATACTCATGATCGGGCATGACGAAGTAGGTTCGGTTGCCCTCGATCTCGGTGAGATCATGCAAGTGACACGAGTCGGGCGCGTTCGGCACACAATGCTCGATGTTCAGTGCCCAGGTGAAAGCCGATGCGGGCACCGCCGTCCCATCGGCATACGTAGCGGTCGCTCGGAGGGGAACGGCCGCACCGACACGGAAGGTCCGGCCATCGGCAGGCTCGGTGACGCTGACGGTGAACGCCGCATTGCCGACTTGGATCGTGCGGCTCGTTCCATTGGCAAGACCACCCTGATCCGTCACTTTCAACGACGCCGTGTAGGCACCGTTACTCGCATAAACATGACTGGCTGTCACGCCCGTGGCATCGGTGGTGCCATTGCCGTCAAAGTCCCAGGCGTAGCTCAAGACGTCGCCTGCGTTCGGATCGCTCGACGTCGAGGCGTTGAACTGGACCGTCAGCGGAGCGGGGCCCGAGGTCGGCGTCGCTGTGAACCGGGCGACAGGCGACTGGTTGCCTCCCGTCTCGACGATCTGGAGAACGCGTTCACCGGCGATGTCGACGGCATACATGTTCCCGTCAGGACCAAAGTTGAGGTCAACCAATGCGCCCAAACCGGAGGCAAACACCACCGGGGTTGTTGACATCTGGCCTGCCATTATTCCCCGCCGGCATGTACCAGACTGCAGTCGCGGTGTAGTCCGTGAAAACAGCGTGACCGTTGAGTGAGTTCGACCGAAGTCGGAACGATTCACCGCAACCTTCCGAGATCGATAGGCCACCGTTTGCAGTGCACGGCTCGTTCGGGCACAAGGGTTCATTGCGGGAGTACGCGAAGAGTGGCCCATCATGGTCGCCTGAGGCGATGTTCCCTTGCAGATGTTTGTGGTCAACCAGAAGGAGTTATTCGTCTGTTGCGGCCCTTCATAACAAGGCCACCCGCTGTTGAAGAGTCCAGCGCCTCAATCAGGTTGATCTCGTCAAACTCCAGCACCACCGACGTTTCCTACATAGATTCGACCGTTTGCTGTGTCGACCGGCGACTCGGAAGGGATTTCAAAGCCGGTATGAATCAACCGTTGGCGCTGGCCTCAGCGTCGCCGGACATCGGGTTGATGGCCTTGGCCTCAAACGTGTTGGGATCACTTACCCGCAGCAACGAACCGTGTACGCCAGTGGGGTCAGTGGCGGAGTCAGGAATGTCCTGGGATCGAGCCTGCCCGCCTTCAGTCGTTGGTGCGGGAGAGGTTGGTACCCGCTGCGCCAGGCGGGTCGGCACACAGATTGCCACGCTGCCCATACTCGACGAAGGATCCGGTCGAGCCCTCGCCAAAGGAAACGAGCAGAGAGTCGGCCGACTCAAACACGAGATCGCCGACCGAATGGAACGGAAACTGTTGACAATGTCCCTCGAAGAGCACCTGTTCCGGGGCATTCGCAATCGTGCCATTGAACCGGACGACGCGGCTGAGAGCGGGGCAACCAGTGGTGCCAGAGTTTGGACAGGGATCGTAGTTTCCACCCACGACGCCGTATGCGGGGATTGCACCACCATTAGGGTTTCGGTCGAGCGTGTAGGCGACGTACACCCACGGATCGTTCGGATAGTTGGGGTTGACGGCGAGGCCAACCATGCCTCGGTCAGAGTTGTTGTGCGTCTGCACCCGACGATCGGCAACAACCGTTGGCGTCTGATCGCCTGGACCGTCATAGCGCAGGAGCCGACCGCGTTTCTCAGTGACGAAGATCGTTCCATTGGGAGCAACGTCGACGGCCGTCGGCGTGTCAAGGCCCGTGATGATCTCGTTGACGGCGTAGCCGGCAGGAACCCCGGCCGCCGCTGGGGACACTCCACCCAACGTCGACCCTATGACCGCGGCCACCAACAGCAACACCAACGAGCTCTTATTTCGTTCCGCACCCAGTCTCATTCGGGCCACGTTGGCAGACTTGTCGGCGCGCGCGGGTACAGCAATCGTGCCCACTCGTGCTAGGTAAGAGCTCTCGCCAAGACCTGACCAAACGTACGTGTCCGCAGTGTCGCCGTCAGAAAGTTGATGCACTGCGCCGAGTTCTAGGATGCACTTTCATGATGGACCTTCCGCCACCCAACACGCTGCCCTACGAGCCGACGCCTTTCCGGGGTGAGATCAAGGACACGTATGCGGAGTCAACAGCCGACTGGCCCGACCCGGTGCGCCCCTCCAAGGATGCGCCAAATGTCATCGTCATCATGTTTGATGACCTCGGCTTCGGTCACCTCGGCTGCTTCGGCGGCCCCATTGCTACGCCCGAGATCGACGCGCTCGCCAGCAATGGCCTCCGATACAACAACTTCCACACGACGGCTCTCTGCTCGCCGAGTCGGGCTGCCTTCCTGACTGGCCGCAACCATCACTCGATCGGATTCTCGGCAATCGCCGAGATGGCAAGCGGCTTCCCTGGACACAACGCGTTCCTACCGAAGAGTGCTGCGTCGGTCGCCGAGGTGCTGCGACTAAACGGTTACTCCACCTACTGCAACGGCAAATGGCATCTCACCCCCACCGCCGAAGCCACTGCTGCTGGCCCGTTCGATCGCTGGCCGCTCGGTCTCGGCTTTGAACGTTTCTACGGCTTCCTTCCCGGGGAAGTCGACCAATGGCACCCGATGATCACCGTCGATAATCACCGGGTTCACACACCGACCCGCGAGGGCTACCACCTCAGTGAAGACCTCGTCGACAACGCCATCGGCATGATCCGCGATCAGCAGCAGGTGTCGTCTGGTCGGCCGTTCTTCACCTACCTGCCGTTCGGCGCCGTGCACTGCCCATTTCATGCGCCACAGGAGTACATCGACAAGTACCGCGGAGCCTTCGACCATGGCTGGGATGAGGTTCGCCGTGAAACGTTCGAGCGCCAGAAGAGTATTGGCATTATTCCTGCTAATAGTGAGCTGCCGCCGCGCAACCCGGGTGTGAAGCCGTGGGACGAACACACCGAGGTCGAACAACACGTCTACGCCCGGCTGATGGAAGTGTTCGCCGGGATGGTCGAACACACCGACGCACAAATCGGTCGACTGATGGCGGCGCTACGCGAGCTAGAGATCGTCGACAACACCGTGGTTATGGTGATGTCCGATAATGGCGCCAGCCAAGAGGGCATGCGAAACGGCACCACCAACACCGAGCGCTTCCGAAACTTGATGCCCATGACGGCTGACGAGATGGTCCCGTTCCTCGACCACCTTGGCGGGCACGACACTGACCCGCACTACCCCACCGGATGGGCAATGGCCGGTAACGCACCATTCCGTCGGGCCAAGCGAGACACCCACCGTGGGGGCAACACCGACCCGCTGGTCATCCACTGGCCGAACAAGATTACCGACCCCGGCGCTATCCGAAGCCAGTACCACCACATCACCGACCTGTACCCCACGATCCTCGACCTTGCTGGGTTGCCGACCCCAACGGTCGTTAACGGTGTGACGCAGATGCCTCTTGAGGGCGTGAGCTTTGCGCCGACGATCACCGATCCGGAAGCACCAGAGGTGAAGACCGTTCAGTACTACGAGATGCTCGGCAGCCGCGCCATCTACCACGACGGTTGGATGGCCGTGACGTGGCATAAACCCGGGACTGATTGGAACGACGACCCGTGGGAGCTCTACGACCAACGAGTCGACTACACCCAGGCCAATGATTTGGCAGGGGATATGCCACAAAAATTGGCGGAACTTGTCGAGCTCTGGTGGGACGAGGCCCGAGCGCACAATGTGCTGCCACTCGATGACCGCGGTCGAGACCGTTTCGTCGACCCGACGCGACCAACGGCGAGCGAGAAGCGCGATGTCTACAAGTACTACTCCGGCACAACGCCGATCCCGAACCCCTCGCTGCCCGTCATCCTCAACTCACCGCACTCCTTCACTGCTCGGTTCACGCTTGAGCGGGCCGATGACGAAGGAATGCTCGTTGCCCACGGTGGGGGGTTGGCTGGCTGGACAATGTTTGTGCGCGGCCGCAAGGTCCACTACATCAACAACTACCTAAAGCTCGAGATCCACCATTCGGAGACGAGCGGTGACTTGCCCATCGGCTCCGAAGTTGCGGTTCGTTACGAGTGGGAGCCGACCGCACGCGGTGTTGGCAACGTTCGGCTCTTCGTCGACGACGAGCTTTCATCGGAAGCGCTCGACGTCAAGACGGCGCCCATGGGCTACAGCATGGTGCAGGAGGGGTTAGCGATCGGCCGTAGCTGGGGAACGTCGATCTCTCCCGAGCACTACGACGGGCCGTTTGTTTTCACCGGCTCGATCCGAACCGTCGAGCTGCGTACGGACCCGTCGCGACAGATCAAAAAGCTGACCGTCGACTAGCCATACGTTCGTCTACACGCGTTCATCGACTACGCCTCGCCACCTACGTCGGCGCCTTGGGCTTGTCGGCCGCGCCTGCAGTTCGAGCCCAGAGCGCGCCACCCCGACCATCGACCGCCAACGAGCGAGATGATCGCCCGCGACCCCAAACGAGCTAAGGTTCATCGCATGGCGTCATCGGCACCTCACTTCTCCGGCGGTGAGGTGGGGCGTAGCGACTTCAGCGGCGGCAGCCAGGCATACCTCCGCGATGACCAGTATCGCGATGGCTCGAAGCTCAATGCTCGCTTCCACCTTCATCAGGCATACGGCACGGCGAAGGAGAGCTTTCAGTCCTTCGTATCCGGACTCATCGACTGGACAACGGCTGACTCGGCGCTGGAGTGTGGTTGCGGCAACGGTCGCTTCTGGGAGGACAACGACGCTCGACGAGACATCGCAGCCACGCTCACCGACTTGTCCCCCGGCATGGTCACCGAGGCGGTCGAACGGGCCAGGACGGCTGGCTTCACCAACGTGACGGGTCGAGTGTGCGACGTCCAGCGCCTACCGTTTGGAGCGGATTCATTCGACGTCGTCGCGGCAAACCACATGCTGTACCACGCGCCCAATCCTGATCGCGCCATCGGCGAGCTCGCTCGGGTGCTGAAACCGGACGGTGTTTTCGTGGCCGCCACCAACGGCTATGGCCACATGGACGTCATCAAAGACGTCTTGACCGGCGTCTTCGCCGAGGACGTTGAAGGGCTCTACGCCGTATTTGGTATCGACACCGGCGAGGCACGACTTCGTGAAGCATTTCGCTCAGTCGCCTGGCACGCCTTCGACAACGACCTGATCGTGACCGACCCAGACGACGTAATCGCCTACATCACGTCCTACCCGCCAGGCGAAGCCGCAACGCCGGCCCAGTCGGCGGAGATTCGCAAGGACGTGGAGGCTCGATTCGTAAGGGGTGCGCTCCGAATTCGCACTCGTACTGGCGTATTCGTCTGCCGAATGCCCCGGTAGCTCCGGATGCCGACGAGAGCTCAGCGGATCCAATACAGCGAGTTCCTTGGCGCGTCACCAGTTCATGGGCAATGATCGAACCTGTGACTATTTCCATTCCGCAGCAGGCACCAACCGACAGCTTCGATACGACCGGCACCAAGGTTGGGACTGGTCCGAAGGGCCAGATCGCCCACGTCGACCACATCGCTCACTCGAACACCTACCGAAAACAGCTCCATGCTGTTGGCGATTCGGCCTGGGCCTACGTGGGCAGCGGCTTGTCGAATCAAGTGTTTGTGCGGGGGCCTGAGGGCCTCATTGCGATCGATTCTGGCGAATCGAACCAAGAGATGCAGAACGCACTGACGGCACTGCGTGAGGTCACCGACTCGCCAATCGTGAGCCTGATCTATACCCACTCACACTACGTGTCTGGCACCGAGGCCATCGTCGCCGAGATGGGATACGAGCCCGATATCTGGGGTCATGCCGAGATCATCACGAATCGGGCCGAGGTTGGTCTGGAGCACGCGCCAATCGCAGGGCTCGGGGCAGTTCATCAGTTTGGTTTGCTGCTGCCACCAGAGGGCCCAGATGCGATGGTCAACTGTGGCCTCGGTCCATGGTTCAAAGACCCCGATAATGCCCCGCACACCCAGGGTTACATCCCGCCAAACAAGCTTTTCGAGGAGCGGACAACGGCCACGATTGCCGGCCTAGAGGTGACAATGATCCCCGCGTCGTCAGACGCATCAGACTCCATCACTATCTGGATCCCAGAGCTCAGGGTGGCGATCAATAACCTACTGTGGCCCGCCATCTTCAACGTGTTCCCAATCCGTGGGGAACGCTTCCGTGACCCCACCGTGCTGCTCACTGGGCTCGACGAACTGGGCTCGCTCGGTGCCGAGCATCTCATCGGCTGCCACGGCCCGCCGATCTCGGGCAAGGACTACATCGTCTCGACCGTCGAGCTCTATCGCGACTCAATCCAGCTCATGCTCGACCAGACGGTCCGCGGGATGAACGCCGGATTCTCAATCGACGAACTAGCACAATTTGTCACCCTGCCTGACAAATATGGCGCGGACTACTTCACGTCCCAGCTCTACGGCCTGGTCGAACATCACATCAAGCAGATCTACACCGGGCTGCGTGGTTGGTTCGATAGCGACGCAGCACGCCTCTTCCCTCTGCCTCCAACCGAGCGAGCCAACAAGCTCATCGCAGGCTTTGGCGGCAAGGACAAGGTCCGGTCGCAGATTGAAAGCGCAGTCGCCGCCAACGACCTTCGCTGGGCACTCGAAATGGCGACCTGGCTCGTCAAGTGCGAGGCCGACGCAACGGGGAGAGCCGATGGTGGCGATGTCGACGACCGAGCACTTCTGGCCAGCATCCTGCGGTCAATCGGGCAACGGACCACATCGGCAAACATCCGCAACTGGTGCCTGACCCGGGCATTGGAACTCGACGGATCGCTCGACCTCACCCGTTTCCGAACCCATCGGTTCTCGGTTGGCGTCGTCATGGCATCCTCGCCGGCTGACTCGGTGCGGGCCCTGCGGGTGCTCTACAACCCGGCCGCCGCTCCGGATGAGCCGACCGAACTGGTCTGGAACTTCGACGATGGCACCAGCATTGGCCTTACTCAGCGAAATGGCGTGGCGATTCCGGCCGAGCCCAGCGATGACGCCCCACGTCTTACCCTGAGCCACATGACCTGGGCCAAGGTCCTGGCCGGCAAGCTCGCGCTGAGTACGGCATTGGCCTCGGGCGAGATCGTCGCAACGGACGCCGCCGCCGCAACCACCTTCCTCGCCGCCTTCGACCCGCCCGCCTTCCACGCCTGAACCACGTCCACCCAACTGGCCCCGTCCACCCAACTGGCAGACCGAAGCAGTCAGCAATGACTGGTTCGGTCTGCCAGTTGAGCAGGGGGTTGGGGTGTGGCCGCCGTGGCTAGAGGGCGACGCGGAGGGATTCCAGCCCCCGAATGACGAACGTCGGGTGGTAGCTCGGTTCCTCGACCAGGTGAAGGCCCGGAGCCCGGCCAACAATCGCGCCGAGCGAAATCGCGATCTCTTGCGCGCTAAGGGTGCGCCAACGCAGAAGTGGATGCCGCCACCAAAACCGATGTGTCCACTATCCGCTCGGCTGACGTCGAACTGATCTGGCATGTCGAAACGTCGTGGATCGCGTTGGGCCGAGCCGAACAGCATGGCGATCTCGTCGCCGATGCCGAGCTCCTGGCCGGCAATAACGACGCCGTCCTCGAGAACCCAGCGCTCAAACATCTGTAGCGGCGAATCCCAGCGCAGTAGTTCTTCGACTGCGTCGAATGGGCCGACCTCGCCCCGCACGAGCTTCTGCCACTCATCCGGATGGGTGAGTAATCCTCGAAACCCATTGCCGAGTGTGTTGACGGTTGCCTCATGGCCCGCCTCGAGCAACACCATTGTGGTCGAGATGATCTCCGCTTCGGTCAGGGTGTCGCCTTCGTCCTCGACCTCGACCAGCGCAGAAATAAGCAAGCCATCGGGATTGGCCCTCTTCTTGGCGATGAGCGCCTTCGTGTAGTCGATGTATTCACCCGCGGCTTGGTTGGCGGCCGCCTTCACCTCGTCTGCCGCTGAGAGCTCGTACATCTTGACGATGTCGTGCGACCAGTCGAGTAGGAGCTGGGTGTCGGACCTCGGCACGCCAAGCATCGAACAGATTACGGCGACTGAGTAGGGCTGGGCATAGTCGGCAATCAGGTCGAACGTGCCTCGTTCGGCGCAGTTCTCGAGTAGCTCAAAGCAGTAGCCCTCGATGCTCGGACGGAGTGCTTTGACCGCTCGGGGCGTGAACACTTTGGCCACGAGACGACGCAAACGGGTGTGGTCGGGCGGCTCGAGGCAGAGCAACGACCATTCTTCATGGGTATGGAAGTCGGCCCAACGCGGATCGGGCTCGGAGCGTCCGAATTCTTCGTGGCTGAAAAGGTGCGAGTAGTCCCGGCCGAGCCGACGGTCGCGCAGCGCCTCTTGCACGTAGCGAAACCGCGTGAGCATCCACTGGTTAGTCGACTCATTCCAGAAAATGGGGGTCTCTTCCCGAAGCGCACACAACACCGGATAGGGGTCGGCGATGAACGCAGGGTCGGTCGGGTCAAACCGGGCGATGAGTGCGTCAAGATCGGCCATCCGATGACGCTACCCGCTCCACTCTCAGCTGCGCTGGACGCTCGGCCGCGCAGGACGCTCAGCTGGGCAGGTCGATCCGGACGTCGTGGACATGGTGGACCGGATCGTGGATGAGGTAGCGGGCGAACGACTCGACGGTGAACGCGGCGCCATCGCTGCGGAGCCCTGTCCGTTCCCATTGGCTGCCCTTCACCTCAGCAAAACGCGACGCCAGTGCATCGGCCCATTCGCCAAGCTCGGCCGCAACGATGTCGGGATCGGCCGAGTTGTAGTCCTTCTCGACCGCTGTTGCGTCCTGGTCCCAATTGGGATACGACGGGCCGTCTTCGTCGAGCATGAGTCCGAGTCGAAAGTCGTAGAGCTCATACACGTCACGCACATGGAATGCGTATTCGAGGGGCGACCACTTGTCGTCTCTCGGACGGGTGCGCACGACGGCATCGTCCATCTGGAGGAGGGTCAGCCATTCGGCTGCGTTCTCTCGAATCCTGCGAGCCACGTCGGTTTTGTCCCACCCTGTTGCGTCAAACCCACACTCGTCACAGGTCCGCTCGAGCACCCACGTCCAGTCTTTCTCGTCATCGAATGCCATCGCGCGATCGTACGAGAAAACAGCCGAAGCCGCCGACAGTTTGTCAGCGGCTTCAGCCGAGGGAGAGGGTAGGGAAGTACTGCTGATCGCTAGGCATCAGCCCCCTCGGTGACGGAGTCAGCAGCGCCGTCATGATCGGGGCCACCGGGTCCACCGGGTCCACCATGGCCACCAGGGCCACCGGGACCACCACGGCCAGGCAGTTCGACACCCGCGGCCTCAGCCAGATCACGAATCGAGGTGCCGTCGGCCTTCGCCGCTTCGAGTTCCTCGACGGTCATGCCAAGCGCGTCGGCCAGTTCGGCCTGGTGGGCGGCCTGCGCCTCCTCACGAGTCATAGTCACTCGCTCGGCGACACGGGCCTCGGCGTCCGCCAGTTTCTCGGCTGCTTCAGCCTCGGTGAGGTCAGCCGTCGGCAACGTGTTCATTGATGTGCTCGGTCATGTCAGCGATGATGGCGTCAATCACGGTTTGCACATCGACACCTTGCGCTGCGGCGAGGTCGGCAATTGTCTGCCCGTCGTCCAAAGCGGCTCGCACCTCGTCCTGGGTGAGGCCGAGGATCTCGGCGACGGCGGCACCCTTGTCGCCTCGTCCGCCTCGTCCGTCTCGACCCATGCGACCTTCGCCAGGAGCCGGGGCATCGGGGGCAGTGGAGTCGGTGACTGTCGAATCAGTCGACGTTGTGCCGGTCGTTCCGTCGGCTGTCTGGGCGCCGGCGAGCGACGGCCCGAAAGCGGCTCCGGCCAAGACGGCGGCGGAAAGCATTGCGGTGGTGTAGAGCTTCTTCATCAGTTCTTCCTTTGGTTGCTGGTTGAGTGCGTGTGCCGAGTCGTTCTCGACATGCTCCACACTCTGACGACCCACCCTGAAACGAACCTGACCACCTGACAGCCTGTTCAGGATCGACCCATGGCCCACCAGTTCCCCATCCCAGGTACGACGGGTATCGACCACTCCTCACAACGACGTTGGCTTTGCCGACAGGCCTTTCGTGACGTTTTCCTCGATCGCCAGACGCTTGCTTTTTGGCACAACCGTTGCTCTCCTCGCGCTCTGGTTGGCCGTCCCGGCATCGCTCCAAAGCGCAGCCGAGGAGGAGATCGCTCAGCGAGGCGCCCTCAGCGTTACTGAACCTGAGGTGCTCGGCGTCTGGGTTGAAGGCCTGGCGTTTCGGATCACGAGCGACCAGGCGCAGTCGGCTGCGCTGATCGTCGACCGAGGCGACGGACCGCAGTTGGTCACCGTCGACTTGCCCTACCTCGACCAGATCGACAATGACGCCCGCTCCATCTCCGTCGCTGCTACCTCGGCCGAAGGTGGAAAACTCCGATGCAGCATCGAGCGAAACAACTCGATTCTTGATCAGGCGGAAGACTATGGCTCGGTCGAGTGTTCAAAGCGCTTTCTCCCGACGAGCGCCTCGCCACGAGCTGACGAAGCGAAGAACAACTAGGACGCCGTATCGGCGACGTTGCCGAAACGATGCAACGTGCGACTCACGGCTTGCTCCCGCAGGTAGTTGAGCAGCTCAAGGCGGCCCGAACCAACCACAGGCATGGTTGCGAGGTAGACGCCGGCGTCGATTGCCGCCCGGCAAAGATCGACCCTGGCTCGCCCACACAGCGCACCCGGTCGAACGACCCAATCCGCCGCGAACGAGGCGTCACTCTCGGCTGTCTCGCGGCTCACCTCGACGCCAGCACCGACTCGCTCGGCAGCGGCAACACAACGACGGACCTCAACCTCGTCGCCGCCAGCGGCCACCCGAATCGCCACACGGGCCAGGGGTCGATAGCGCAACTCATTGGCCTCGCACCACAATCCGGTCGGATCGTGCGATCGACCGAACTCGTCGGCCATCCAGCGCTCGTCCGATTCAGTGGCCGCGGCGAGCCACGCATCAGTGCGCTCGGCCGAGTCGATCCACGTTCCTAAGCGCACTACATAGTTCGGTCCGCCCGCCTTCGCTCCGGGTCCGACGGCTGACTGCTTCCAGCCTCCGAAGGGCTGACGCCGCACTATCGCGCCCGTGATGCCACGGCTCACGTACGCATTGCCGACCTCCACGCGGTCGAGCCAGACGTCGACCTCGTCGGGGTCGAGCGTGTGTAGCCCGCCAGTGAGCCCGAAGGAGCTGGCGTTCTGGAGGGCGATCGCCTCGTCCAGATCCTCCGCCCGCATAACGCCGAGCACGGGGCCGAAACACTCGGTCTGGTGGAACCACGAGCCAGCGACAACCCCGAGCTTGACGCCGGGCGACCAGGTTTGGCCCGTGTCGTCGAGCTTCTTGGGCTCGACGAGCCACTCTTCACCTGGATCGAGAGTCGTCAGCGCCCGTAGCAACTTGCCTTCAGCCGGGCCGACAAGCGGGTTCATAAGCGTTTGGAGATCGTGTGCTGGCCCAACCCGGATGCTCTCGACAGCGTCCTTCAACTGTCGACGGAACCGGTCGGAGTCGTAGACCGAACCAAGACAAATCGCCAAGCTCGCGGCCGAGCACTTCTGGCCGCTATGGCCGAAGGCGGAGGCCACTAGGTCTGCGACTGCGAGATCGAGATCAGCACTGGGGCTGATGACCAGCGCATTCTTGCCGCTTGTCTCGGCCAGCAGGTTGAGTCTCGGTTCCCAGCTCCGGAACAGGTTGGCCGTTTCCAACGAGCCCGTGAGGATCACAACATCGACGTCGGGGTGGGTCACCAGGCGCTGACCGACCTCATCGTCGGGGCATCGGACAAAGTGCAGGACGTCGCGGGGAACGCCCGCTTCCCAGCACGCCTCGGCGATGAGTTCGGCGCAGCGTGGTGTTTCGGGCGCGGGCTTGAGGATGACCGTGTTGCCAGCGGCCAGGGCGGCAAGAACACCGCCGGCGGGAATGGCAACGGGAAAGTTCCACGGCGGCACGATCAGGGCAACGCCTGCGGGAGTGAACTCGGCGCCGTCCACTGCCTCCAACTCGGCCGCACGCTCCGCGTAGTAACGAGCGAAATCGATTGCCTCCGAGACCTCAGGATCGGCCTGGGCGACCGACTTCGATGCTTCCGAGACCATCTCCGAGATGAACGCTCCTCGCTGTTGTGACATCTTGTGTGCCACATCTAGCAGGACGGCCTGACGGTCGACCCCAGAGCGTGCCGACCATGCCGCTTTCGCCCGAGTGGCCGCCTCGACGATTGCATCGATGCCATCAACGGAGGTGGTCATCTCCGTCTGGCAACCAGAGGCAGGAGCCGAAACGAGCTGCGCCGCCCATGCACGATTGGCAGCGAGGCGAGGATCGGTGTCGGCCTCGTTGTCGAAACTGTCGCGGATGTCGACGACCTCGTCGAGCCGGTTCTGCGTCCGGAATGGTGAATCGGGAACGAGGTCACGCCGCATCACTGCAGCCCGGAAACCCGCCTCCTCACGACTAAAACCAGCGCCGCCCGGCCCGAGATCGAAGAGAGAATGCATGAAGTTTTCTGGTGCCGCGTTCTCTTCGAGCCGGCGGAATAGATAGCTGATCGCAACGTCAAAGTCAGTGTCGGCAACCGCTGGCGTGTAGAGCAAGACCGAACCCGTATCGGCTTTCACGACGCGGCTCTGGGCGGGCGCCATTCCTTGCAGCATCTCAAACTCGACTCGGCTCGAGACGCCTCGTCCGCTGGAAAGCAGGTGAGCCCACGCAATGTCGAAAAGGTTATGGCTGGCCACGCCGATACGCAGCCCGGTGAGGTGTTCGGGGCGCAGCACCCAGTCCAGACAACGCTTGTAGTTGGCGTCCGTGTCGGCCTTGGTGCGGAACGGGGCCTGCTCCCAGCCATGCATTGTGGCATCAACGCGCCCATGGCGAGATTGGCCCCCTTGACCAGCCGTACCTTGATCTCGGCACCGCCGTTCGCCACCCGCGCCGCCGACCACGCACTCAAGCGTTGCAGGGCACCATAGGAGTCAGGAAGGTAGGCCTGAAGCACAATGCCGGCGGTGTAGGACTGGAAGGCTGGCTCGTCGAGCAAGGAGGTGAAGACATCGAGGGTGAGCGCCAGATCGCGATATTCCTCCATGTCGAGGTTGATGAAGGTGACCGGGGCCGTCGCCATCGCGGCAGCAAAGAGCGGGCGAAGCCGGTTGCGGAGTCGTTCGCAGTCGGCGTCGTAGGCCCACGGCTCGAGTTGGGCCGCGATCGAACTGAGTTTGACCGAGACGTAGTCGATGCTCGGCTCGCCGATCATGGCCATGGTTGCGTCGAAACGGCGTTGCGCTTCGGCATGCCCGAGCACAGCCTCACCGAGTAGGTTCACGTTGAGCGCGAACCCTTCCTCACGACCTTTGCGGAGATGCTTCGCCAGCGCGTCGCGGTCGGCGTCGGCGACGAGGTGTCCGACCATTTGACGCATACGACGTTGGGCGAGCGGCATGACGATCTTTGGAAGCTTGGGAGCCAGCTTGGCGCCCACCCCAAGCAGGGCGCGATCGATCGGCGACAGAAACGCCGGCAGTCCAGCGCGCTCGACGAGCCCACTGAGCTGCTGGGCCGCCACCGCATGGTCGTCAGGCCGGGCGACACGGTCGACGAACGCCATCGTGAACTCCACGCTCCCAGGGTCGGCCATGACGTCACGCAAGCGGCCGCTTTGGGCCCGATCGGCTCGTGATTCGCCGGCAGCGGCGCGCTCAACCCAGGTGGCAACGAGCGCCACGGCCGCATCGACAACATCGTCGGCGCCGCATGGACCTGACTCGGTGGAAACAACGTGCTCAGACATCACCCCATTGTCGGACACCCCACACCAGTCGTCTTGTACGATCCTTCATGCGATGACGTCGAATCAAGCCAAACCCGGCCCCGACGGGGTGTTCCCCTGCCAGCCTGCCCTGCTGGAACTCTTCGACGAACTCACCGACGTGTTGTTCTGTATCAAGGACGAGCAGAGCCGGTATGTCTTTGTGAACGACGGCTTTCTCCGCCGGTCAGGTCGCCGCTCCAAGCGCGACCTGATCGGCAGGCGGGCCAGCGACATCTTTGCCCCGCAACGAGCCGAACTCTACGAATCGCAGGACCGGCAGGTACTCGACTCGGGTGTCGCCCTCCGCGACCTCCTTGAGCTCATACGGCGGCCGGACGGATCGACCGGTTGGTACCTGACCGCCAAAATCCCGGTCGACAATGGCCACCAGCCAGGCGGCTTGGTCAGCATCAGCAAGGACCTAGAAACACCAAGTGATGAAGTGCTCGCCATGGAATCCTTGACCCGCGTGATCGATTATGTCCACGACCACCTCGCCGAACCGATGCGGGCTAGCGATCTGGTGCGGGTGGCTGGCTGCTCGGCGAGCCAGCTGACGGCCCGCATGAAGCGGGCGACGGGGCTGACCCCCACGCAGTTCATCGTGCGATCGAGGGTTGACCGGGCCAGCGAGCTCCTCGCTACGACGAACGTGCCGATTGCGCACGTGGCATCGGAGGCCGGTTTCTATGACCAAGCCAACCTCACCCGGCAGTTCGGCCGGTACACCGGACTCACGCCAACGAGCTATCGGGCCACCCGCGGATCAGCGATTCGCTGACTGCGCCGCGTCGGCCAGCAGACGGCGGACCGCATCGACCGCAATGCCGATGGCGGTCGCCTCAACCTCGGCGTGCGACACATCCGCCGGAATCTCTTGATCGGCACGGTTGACAATGACACCAGCAACACACCCAGCCCGGAGTCCCTGGCTTGCACACTGGGTGAACAGGGTGGCTGTTTCCATCTCGTAGTTGAGGATGCCAAGCTCTTGCCAGTCGTTCAGGCTGCCGCGGAAGCGACGCGTAACCCGGCCCGACACCGTGTCGTATCGCTCCTGTCCAGGGTAAAAGGTGTCAGACGAAGCAGTGATGCCGACGTGGTGGGTGGCAGCCGCCGAGCGTGCGGCGTCGACCAACGCTCTGGTGCATTCGAACGAGGAAACCGCAGGAAACTCAGCGGGTGCGAAATGGAAACTCGCCCCATCGAGCCGGACCGATGCGTTGGTGACGATGACGTCACCGACCACAATGCCGGGCTGAATAGCACCCGTCGTGCCCACTCGGACAAACGTGTGCACCCCAAGCTGGGCCAGCTCTTCGACGGCAATGGATACCGACGGTCCGCCAATACCGGTGGAGCAGACGACAACAGGCGTCCCGTCGAGTCGTCCGAGGTAGCTCGTGAACTCTCGGTTGGTGGCGAGCGGCGTCGGATCGTCCAGGAACGCAGCGATACGTTCGACGCGGCCAGGGTCACCGGGGATGATCGCCATCGTGGCGCCAGCCAGCATGTCTCGGGTGAGCTCGAGATGAAATACATCAGCCATGGAGGGACTGTAGATCAGCCGACCGCTAAGCGTTAGGGCGCGATTCCCTCAAGATCGGCAGCAAGCTTCGCCACAACGAGGTCTTCGATCGAGAGGCCCACGCTCTTGAACAGGGTCACGTCCTGCGCATCCCGGTTCACGCGGCCGTTTACGAGGTCGACGAGATCGCCGCTGACATCGCTCCAGCCCCACCGGCCAGACGCCGCGGCCTGGATGAGGTCGCCGGCCTCGGCCCGGGCCGCTTCGCGATCGTCGACGACGACAACCGATCGCTCGACGACGTCGGGTCCAAACTCGAGATGCTCGGGCTTGAAGGCGCCGACCGCGTTGACGTGCGCGCCCGGAGCAAGCTGGTCGGCCACGAACAACGCTGCCGATGCGGTCGTGCAGGTGCACACGATGTCGCTGCCAGCAGCCTCCGCCGCCAGGCCGGCCTGGACCGCCAGACCGAATCGATCGGTCATCGAGGCCGCGAACTCGCTGGCTCGACCAGCCGATCGTGAAGTAACAACGACGGAGCGAATGGAGGGCCGCACGGCGAGCATGGCCTCGATATGCGCCTCCGCCTGGATGCCAGTACCGAAAATGCCAAGTGTGGTTGCCGTCGGTGACGCAAGGTAGTCGGTGGCCAGCGCTGATGCGGCCGGTGTCCGAAGACGAGTAAGTGTCGCTCCGTCCACGAGCGCCCTGACCCGGCCATCACGAGCGCTGAACAAAACGTAGATGCCTTGAATCGCCGGTTGCCCTTGCGCCACGTTGTCGGGGAAGAGCGTGATGAGCTTGCAGCCGGCCGCACCGTCCAGAGCAGCAGGCATGGCGAGAAACACCCGATCGGGCTGACTGGGCCGGGCGATATCAACAATGGCCCGGGGCGGGTCGTTGACCGGCGTAGCGAACGCTTGACGCAGGGCCTCAATCACATGGCCAATCGGAGCCAGACGGTGGACGTCGGCGGCGGAGAGGAAGGGCGGGTTGCTCACAGCTCAACCATAGGACATAACCCCACGCCAGGGTTCAGGCGCTAACGTCGGACACGTCCGACCCCGGCCGAACGGCCGCCGACTCTCGCCCACAAGGCTCGTGATGCTCGCTGTTGTTTCTCCCGCCAAGTCGCTCGATTTCGAATCGAAGCTGAAGACCCGCAAGTTCACCGAACCCCGGTTTGTTGAGCGCTCTGCCGAACTGATCGACGTGCTCCGCTCGAAGTCTCCCGACGACATCGCCTCGCTGATGTCCCTCTCCCCCGCACTCGCTGAGCTCAACGCCGACCGCTACCAAGACTGGGAGCCGACCTTTGCCCGCAGGGTCGCTCGCCCGGCGATCTTGGCGTTCAACGGCGACGTCTACATCGGGATGGACACGGATCGATTCAGCGAACGCGATTTCACCGAAGCGCAAAAGCGCATCCGCATCCTTTCGGGTCTGCATGGGCTGCTACGCCCGCTCGACATGATTCGCCCGTACCGGCTCGAAATGGGCACCCAACTCGAGACGCCGGTTGGCAAGAACCTGTACGAGTTCTGGGGTGACGAAATCACCCAAGCGCTCAACGATGACCTCGCCGCCCGAAAGAGCACCACGCTTATCAATCTGGCATCGAACGAATACTTCGCGGCGGTCAAGAAAAACCAAGTCAACGCCAAAATCGTCTCTCCGGTCTTCCTCGACGAAAAGGCTGGCGAGGCCAAGGTCATCAGCTTCTTCGCCAAGCGAGCACGGGGGGCAATGGCGGCCTGGATCGTGCTCAACCGGATCAAGAGCGCACGGGCGCTTCGCAACTTCGATGAGCTTGGCTACCGGTACGACCCAGCTCGCTCAACAGCAAAGTCACCCACGTTCGTTCGATCAGAAGAACTTAGCGGCCTGGGTGCATCTGCCACTTAAGTCGCTTAGGCGCACCTCGTAAGCTCGGGACTTCACCCCGGAGGCTTCACGAATGTACAAACGACTTGCCGTGATCGCCGTGCTGGTTGGGCTGCCGATTTTCATGCAGCCATCGCTCAAGGCGTCGGAGCGCACGACCGCGTCAGTTGTCACGCCAGCCGTTAGTAGTGCGCTCACGATTCGGACGACGACCTCCGGCGCGAACGAAGGCGACGCCTCAACGAGGCGCGACGACCACACCGTCGATGGCGGTGGCATCAACGACGGGCGTGCCCACCACGGCGGCCCCCACCACCGTGGCGCCAACCACCGTGGCCCCAACCACCGCGGCGCCAACCACCACCGTCGCCACCACCCTTAGGGCAACCACGACCGTGGCCAGCACGGCGCCGCCAACAACGGCGACAACCGCAACCACGGCGCCACCAACGACTGCGGCCGCCAACTACCAGGCCCGAGGCGATGCCGCCTTGGCGTCCATCAGTTACAACTGGCAAGCCAAGCTTCCTGGGTGGAGCGTGACGTTCTCGCCCGGTCGTGAGGGTCATCGGCCTGACCTACACCAACGAAACCGCATCGAGATCTTCGTCCGCGATTCGATGAGCGACAGCCTGTTGCGCCACGTCATAGCGCACGAACTCGGCCACGCCGTCGATGTGACGCTCAACTCCTCGGGCGACCGCGAGCGCTGGCAAGACGCCAGAGGCATCGGCGCCTCACCGTGGTGGCCGGGCAACGGCATTAGCGACTACTCGACAGGCGCTGGCGATTTCGCCGAGTGTTTTGCCGCCTGGCAGGTCGGATCGGGCAACTTCCGGAGCAAGCTCGGCAGTGCACCATCCGGTGATCAGATTGCCTTGCTGGCGGAACTCGCGGGCTAGAACAGCGAGGCACCCTGCTCCGGTCAGATAACCAGAACAGGGTGCCTCAGTGCGGCGTTACGGTGTCGACGGATGGCTTAGACGGCGTCTGAGCCGAGTTCGCCGGTGCGGATTCGCACGAGCGAGCTCACCTCGGTGACCCAGATCTTGCCATCGCCAATTTTGCCGGTCTGCGCCGAGGCCTGAATGGCCTCGACTGCCTTGGTGGCTTCGGCGTCGTCGAGAACGATTTCGATCTTGGCCTTCGGCACGAAGTCGACCCGGTATTCGGCTCCACGGTAGGTCTCGGTATGACCACCCTGGCGGCCAAAGCCCTTGACCTCACTGATTGTCATCCCTTGGATTCCGACCTGACGGAGGGCCTCCTTCACCTCATCAAGCATGTGAGGCTTAATGATTGCGGTAACGAGTTGCATGATTTCTCCTTCTCAGACCTGGGCCGATGAGCTCGCCATGACGTCAGGACCGTAGCCCGGAGCACCATGTTCGTGAATGTCAAGGCCTTCGATCTCCTCTTGGCGAGAAACCCGAATGCCGATGGTGTACTTCATTGCAGCAAACACTAGGCCGGTTGTGGCGATCACCCAAGCCGCAACGATAAGAACGCCCAGAAGCTGAACGATCAACTGGTCGGCGTTGCCGCCAACGAGGAGTCCCGACGGTGTGTAGGGGTTGTCGTCTGTGGCTGCAGCATCAACGAAGGCGTCGCCGTAGGTAGCAAAGAGCCCGACCGCAAGCGTGCCCCAGACTCCACAAACGCCGTGGACCGAAACCGCACCGACCGGATCGTCGATTCCCTTGCTGTCGATGAACAAGACAGCGAAGACGACCAAGATGCCACCGATGCCGCCAGTGATGATTGCGCCACCATTGGTCATCGTGCCACAGCCGGCCGTGATGCTGACGAGGCCAGCCAGTAGGCCGTTGCCAACCATAGCGACGTCGGGGAAGCCAGATTTGAGCCAGATGGTGGCGCACGAGGTCACCGCCCCCGCCATGGCGGCCAGGATCGTGGTCACCGCGATGCCGGTCACATATTCGTCAGCGGCGAGCTCGGAACCCGGATTGAATCCGAACCAGCCGATGAGCAGGATGAAGACGCCAGTCATGGCCAACGGGATGGAGTGGCCCGGGATAGCCCGTGGGTTGCCGTCCTTGTCGTACTTTCCAATACGGGGGCCAAGGAAGATGGCACCCATCAAGGCGGCCCAGCCGCCAGCACTGTGCACGATGGTTGAACCGGCGAAGTCACCGAACTTCGCATCACCGATCTGAAGGTCGGCGATTAGGCCGCCACCCCAGAACATGTGAACGACGACCGGGTAGATAACGGCCGACATCGCCAAGCTGAAGATGAGGTAGGCGGAGAACTTCGTTCGTTCGGCCATAGCCCCTGAGGCGATCGTTGCCGCCGCTCCGACGAAGGCCACCTGGAACATGAAGAAGGTCGACATTTGCAGATTGCCGACTCCCTCCGCTCCTCGGAGGAAGAACCCCGTTGTGCCGAACAAGCCGGCCGAGTCAGCGCCAAAGGCAATCGCGTAACCGATGACGTAGAAGGCGAGCACGCCGACGACCATGTCGGACATGTTCTTCATCATGATGTTGCCGACGTTCTTGGCCCGAGTCAGACCGGCTTCGACAAGCGCGAAACCTGCCTGCATGAAGAGGACGAGTACGGCGGCAATGAATATGAAAATATTGTCGAGAACGAACTGTACGGTCTCTACGGGCTCCATAGGGGCCTCCTTGTGTGGTGGACGAAGGAGAACCTACGAGCGCCGTATTTCCGCCAAGGTCACGCCGTGTTACACGTGTGGTGCAGCTCTCTGAACCGAATCTGACGCGAACGTGACTCACCCCAGGGTTGATGAACACGAGCGAGCCTCGAGCATGTAGCCCCGCGAGCGGACCGTCTTGATGATGAGGTCGACCGGCTCGACTCGTTTACGCAAGCGTCCCATATGAACGTCGAGCACATTGCGCTCCGGAGCCTGACCAGGCCATCCTGCTTTCAAGAGTGCGTCGCGGCCGACAACGACGCCGAAGCGTTCGAGGAGGACCTTCATGATCCGTTGCTCGATCGGCGGGAGTACCGCCGTCTGGGACCCGCACCGCAGGACGCCATCGCTGCCCATCGCCGGTGCCTTCGCGTCACCTTGTTCCCGCCAGCGCGTACGCAGCGTGATGACTTCGCGCTCGAACGTCGTGCTGACGAGCAGGCAGCCGGATCCAGTCCTCCAATACATCGGCCACAATTGGCGCGTCGGCATCGACCTCGACCATCAACAGGCGCGGAGCCCGGCTTGTTGCAACTCGAGGCGCCGCTCCTCCTGGGAGGGCCACGGGATTAGATGAACATCCATGACCAGACCGTAGGAGGCCTGCGTTTCCTGCTTGTTTCCTGCGGGTGACGTTCGTGGTCTGTTCACCACAAGACTTTTGACGGCCATCGATCTCGATCGGACGGTCAAAAGGGCAGAAAACCAGAGTTCCCTGCCGTCAAGCTCGTTAGTTGCGGCCAACGTCCACTACCGTCTAGTCCGTTATGGATGCGCCTGTGAGTGAAGAACTAAAACCGCCGGATCGAAAGGGTCAAGGCGAACCAAGTATGGCTCGGTGTTGGTGTGCTTATCGCACTCGTCACCGCCGGGTCGGGTATCACCGGATCGGTGTTCGGATTCCACGACGAGTCCGACGTCCAGCGCAGGTGTTCCACAACATCCCGAGCGCCTGGAAGCTGATCTTCTACACGGTGATCCCCTTGATCATCTTGTGGGCGACGCTGCAGATGTCGTATCGCGTTCCAACTGGGAACGGGGCGCACCCGACAATCGCGCGACCACCCCAAAGAACGTCAAGAAGCGAATGGAAAGCTTCCGAGCAGGCGTCTACATGCAGACGCTCATGCGTGAGCCCGGCGCCGGCATCATGCACGCGTCATCTACTTCAACTTCCTCATCCTTCTCGCTGTTACCACGGTCCTCGAGATCAACCACCAGGTCCCCGTCTCGCTTAAGTTTCTCCACGGCGACGTCTACCGCGGCTACGCACTTATCGGCGATCTCGCCGGTATCGGGTTCCTCGCCGGCATGGGTCTCGCCATCATGCGTCGCTACGGTCCACGCAAGTGGCGCCCGTACCGCATCGCCGTCAAGTCCCGCCCCGAACACATGGTCATCAATGGCGTCCTGACCGCCATCGGCATCACGGGCTTCGGCGCCGAGGCATTCCGCATTGCCGAGCAGGGCCTGCCCGAGTACGAGAAATGGTCCGTCATCGGCTATCCGCTCGCCACGCTCATCGATGGCTCTGACTCCCTCTCGGGTTGGCATCAAGCCTGGTGGGCCGCGCACGTCCTCACGTTCATCGCCTTCCTGGTGATCATCCCGGGCACGATGCTGCGCCACATGTTCACCTCACCACTCAACATGTATCTCGCCCCCCGTGAGCGTCCGAAGGGCGCCATGAAGGCCATGCCCGACCTCGAAAGCACCGAACTCGAGACCTTCGGTGCGTCCACCATCGGGTCGTTCACCTGGAAGCAGCTTCTCGACACCGACGCCTGCACGATGTGCGGCCGTTGCACCTCGGTCTGCCCGGCTAACGCAACCGGCAAGCCCCTCGACCCCCGAGAAATCGTGCTCAAGACCGGTGAGGTCATGGCTCGCACTGGCAGCCCGGCCGTGTCCCTCCGATCGGCGTCGACGCCGAGATCAAGGTTGGGGCCGACTGGGTCTTCGAGCGCATCACATCCGAAGAGGTTTGGGCCTGCACCTCGTGCAAGGCGTGCGACGAGATCTGCCCGGTCAACATCGAGATCCTCGACAAGATCCTCGACATGCGGCGCTACCTCACGCTCATGGAGAGCAACTTCCCAACCGAGCTGGGTACGGCCTTCCGCTCGATGGAAAACTCGTCCAACCCATGGGCCATGAGCCAGGGCACTCGGGCCGACTGGGCCAAAAACCTCGACATCCCCATCGTCGACGGCACCGAGGCAATGAGCCACGAGTACCTCTACTGGGTCGGTTGCGCTGGCAGCTTCGACGACAAGAACCAGAAGGTCACCCAGTCGATGTCCAAGCTGATGGCTCGGGCCGACATCGACTTCGCCATCCTCGGCCCGTCCGAGCTTTGCACCGGCGACCCGGCCCGACGCTCTGGCAATGAATACATCTTCCAGATGTTGGCCAAGCAAAACGTTGAGACGCTCGACACGCTCGGCGTCAAAAAGATCATCACCCAATGCCCTCACTGCTTCAACACGTTGAAGAACGAGTACCCGCAACTTGGTGGCAACTACGAAGTGGTGCACCACACCCAGTTCCTGGAATGGCTCATTGCGGAGGGCAAGCTCGACGTCTCGGAGGCCACGCTCGAAGAGCGCATCGTCTACCACGACTCGTGCTACCTCGGTCGCCATAACGACGTGTATCTCTCGCCGCGCAACGTCATCGGCTCCATCAAGGGCGTCCAGATTGTCGAAGCCGGGCGCAATGGCACCAAAGGCATGTGCTGTGGCGCCGGTGGCGCTCGAATGTGGATGGAAGAAGACATCGGCACCAAGATCAACGACGAGCGTTCTCGCGAGCTCATCGAGACCGGCGCCTCACGAGTCGCTACGGCGTGTCCGTTCTGCTACGTGATGATGGACGACGGCGTGAAGGGTCACGGCAACGACACGATGGTTGTCGCCGACATCTCGATGCACGTGCTTGAAGCCATCGAAAACGGTGAGGCGATTGCCGAAGCCGAGGCCGACGTGATTCGCCAAGCCGTCGCCGCCGAACGAGCGACGGCCGTGTCAATCGCCACCTCGACTGACACGATGGTCGCCCAACTGCTGAGCACCGATACGTCCGAACTCGTACTCGACGATCAAGCAACCGAGGTCGCTGAGGCGGCCGTCGTGATCGACGATCTCGAGCGGATCAACGGCATTGGCCCGAAGTACAAGGCGTGGCTGGTCGGCAAGGGCATCACCACCTTCGCCCAGATCGCGGCGCTCACCCAGGCCGAGATCGATGCGCTCGAAGAAGAGCAGAGCTTCACCGACCGCATCGACCGTGAAGACTGGAAGGGCCAAGCGCAAGCCTTCCTCGACGAGGCCTAAGACCAACCCACCACGAACGCAAACGGTCCGAGCGTCGCTTAACTTCGTTTAGTCGGACCAAACGAAGTTAAGCGATCGCACGAGGCGCAGGCGGCTGGGCGCCATCACCCGTCAAAGCCGCAAAGCCCTTCCGCCATCTCAGGCGGGCGGGTGTCGTAGAGCAGACACTCGGTCTCCACGCCAACCCCGTTGACCGTCCAGTTCTGCACCGATCCAGTGTCGCTAAAAGTGGCGGTTACGTCGTTGCCCGCCTCCAGCTGTGCCAGCAGAAAAATCGTGCACGTGCGACGGATGGAACAAGCCCGGGTGGCCTTCAGGCACCGCCGTCTCGGGTGGGCCGTCGAGCGTCATGAAATACACCACGGTCCACGTCGAGTCGCAGGCGTCGCAGACCAACCGGTACTTCCAATAGACGTGGGGCCCCGCCGGGATGGTCGACGCAAGATTGTCGGCAGCTTCGAGCAAGGCGCGGATTGACCGCTCGCTGGGCACGTCCACTCCCCGCAATCCACCCCGGCGCCATCTCGCCCAAACCCGGCCCATGCCCGGTAGTCGGCCCGTCCACCTGGCACCGCGGCCAGGTCGGCGAACGGTGCTGCCGATGGCGGAAGGTGGAGTGGGACGCCGTTTCACTCGAGGTAGACGGAGGCCTTCGACGGTCGCTGTGATCAGGGGAACGCCATCAACAAGCTCAATCGAGCACGCCAGGGCAGCTCACTGGCGAACAACATCTTGGCGCTTCCGCATTGGATCTCATACCAGCCATCGGCGGACAGGATCTCCATCGATACGGCGACGGGGCCGCTCTCACCGGAGCCAGCAAGGTGTCGAGTCAGCGGCGTTTGCACGTAATTTGCGGCCTGCACCTCGGGGTCGAGGTCGTCACCAAGGGCCACACCCATCCGGCTGCCTCAAATGTTGGACGAAGGTAGTAGGTCGGATCGATCGGCGCTTCGGCCGGAGACGTTGTGGCCTGTTGGGCCAACACACCATCGACGTTGATCCGCACCGGCGCGTCACCCTGCGTACGTCGTTGAGCTGGACACTCGGGCCGTTAGCGTCCGGAAGCAACACACGAGGCAGCGCGGCCAGGCTCTCAGCTGACGCAACCGGATCGGCGACGACCAGGCCTGGGTCAACGTCGACGAGCCTCAAGGCCACAGGTAACCGCCGTAGCTGGCAATCGCGTAGGCAAGAGCGGCTCGGTCGAGATCGGGGTTTCCAGGACGTAAGCCGGCTCGGCGAAGGTTCCTCCGGGCCATATTCGCCATGTCCCCAGCTCGCTGATCGGGCGCTCGGTGTATTCGCTGAGCGCATCGGATACCGCCGTCGGCGCCACATCCCAGGTGCTGATTGCTTCGAGGTCGGCCGCCTCGATCGGCGTCGCCGCTCCGTTCTCGCAGTAGACGGGATCGACGAGCGGAGGCGGCAAGGGCTCGAGGCCAACATCTGACGACGCAGCCGCATCGTAGGCCGTGGTCGATGTCGTCGGGCTTTGGGCCGAGATAGCGCCCAGGTCGCCACAGGCCACCATCGCCAGACCCATACTCACGAGGAACACGGACCACCGCATCGCGCCAGACTTCACCGACAGGCGAGCTGCTGGTAGAGCACTCTTGCTTGGTGTCATCAGACTGCAACGGTTTCGACCGCGATTGGTCGATTCTTCACTACCACAACGAACGAGAGGCAGAAGAAGAGGGCCGAGCCGTAGAACGCAACCGGAATGCTGGTCGTTTGGGCCACGCCACCGAGGAGTAGGCCGCCAGCCACTTCGCCTAGTGAGCCCGCTTGCCCCAGGAACGATTGCAGCGTGGCCCGCACCTCGGATCGGGCCTGGCGATTGACCCCACGGCCCCAACCACGGGGATGACGGACGAGGCGCTGCGGAAGAGCAGCGCACCAGCGATGCCGTAGGCCAATGACGGCGCCGAGGCCAGCAAAGGGCAGCGGCGATGGCCAACCCGAGCGCCAGTCCATACATCCGGCTTGGCGCGGCAGCCCCGACAATGCGGCCACTGATGAGGCGGAGCAGCACTGCGGCAAGGAGGAACGCACAGACATTGAGGGCCATGAGCCAGAGGATCGGGTCGCCCGGAATCGGGAAAGCCAAGCTCGTCCAACTGCTTGACGGAGAGACGGTCAATAGCCTCTGACCCCATGTCGATCAGGGCGTCGCGAGAACACGCCGAGGACGACCCGCTCGACTCGGACCAGCTTGACCCCTGCCCGCAGCACACCGGCGGCTTCTGCCCACGTAGTGCCCCGACCGCGCTCGAACTCGTGCTCAGGAAACAACACCGCCACCACCGCACCCAGCACCAGCATGTGATGCCGGCGACGACTATCACGGTGGCGTAACTCGTCAGCACACCTAAGCCGCCACCGATGAGGATCCCGGCGACCGACCCAAACTGGGTCCATTGACCGGCCCGGGCCACGACTTCGTCGGCGGCTTGTTGGTCACCGAGCCGTCGGTCACCCACGCAACATCGGCGCCGCTCTTGAATGTCCAGCCGACACCCCAACACACCTGAGTTGCCACGAGTAGCCAGAAGTTACCGGTGAGACCGGCGGCCGTAACACCAATCGCGATCACGACATGCGACACAATCAGCGACAGCTTTCGGCTCCGGGTGTCGGCTACAACACCGGTTGGAATCTCCGCGACGAAGACGGCCGCCTCAAGCCCGGTGCCAAGAACGACGAGCTGAAAGGCGTCGAATCCGAGTGTGTCGACCCAGTAGATCATTGAGGCCAACCCGAAGGCCCGCATGATCGTTGCCCACGCCGCCGACCACCAGACGTAGAGCGTCGCTGGTCCGAACATGGTGATCACTCGGGCAGCTTAGGCCACCTCGCACCGGGGCTTAGCCGAATAACACGATCGATCCGTCAGACCAGACGATCTACTCGTCGAAATTTTCCCAGTAGCGACTGGGGCGAGGTCCGCGCTGACCCTGATACTTCGAACCGAGCGCCCCAGTGCCATAAGGATTGTCGGCCGCCGTAGTCATTTGGATGAAGCTGATCTGACCAATCTTCATGCCGGGGTACAGCGTGATGGGCAAGCTAGCGACGTTGGAAAACTCGAGCGTGAGCTGGCCGTCCCAACCCGCGTCGACGAAGCCAGCGGTCGTGTGGATCAGAAGACCGAGTCGACCCAAACTGGACTTGCCCTCGATACGACCAACGAGGTCAGACGGGATGGCGACGCGTTCGGCGGTTGATCCAAGTACGAACTCGCCCGGGTGCAAGATGAACGGATTCTCGTCGCTGGCCTCGACCAACTCGGTCAGCTCTTCGAGATTTTGCTTCACATCAATGTGGCTCAGCGTGTGGTTTCGGAAGACTCGAAAGTACGTATCGAGTCGGAGGTCGACCGACGAGGGTTGGACCATTGCGTCGTCAAAAGGCTCGATGACGAGTCGCCCGTTGGCCATCTGTTCTCGAATCGTGCGGTCTGAGAGAATCACGCACGCAAGGCTAGTGGCCGAACAAGGCGGATTGCTCGATGAGGCCCGCTAACGGGTGATGGACTCGAAGAGACCGAGGAACCGGGCACCTGGAGCGGCAACACGACGGGGCAGGGTTGGCGAGCCAGCCATCACGAGGCGCAGATCTTGCGGCTCACGCAGAATCCAGCGGCGGCCTTCGGCGTTGACCTTGACTCGGTTGCCGAGCTTGTGTTTGACGTGACCCTTGTCGAGCGGTGCTTCGAACATGACCGAACCGTCCCACGACTCGAATCGCAATAAGGCGCCATCGTGTGACAAGACACCGCGGTGGCTTTCCCCCTTACGAGACAAGCACTCAACACTGATGGCCCATTTGGTGTCGGCCGGTAACGCGCTGATCAGCGCTCGCTGCGAGCGAACTTGATCGGGTATGCCGTTCGCAGGAGCGTGACCGACGTTCATCTCTCAAGTATCGGCGCTGCCGCAGAGTTCTTGACCGCGGTAGCGTTGCGATCAAGCGACGTTCTCGCTGCACGTCGTCATATGACGGCACGCGGTAGCCCAAGCAGGGATGCACAAACGCCCGGCGGAGTTGGCTAAGATGCCTCCAAGTGCGGGCGTAGCTTAATGGTAAAGCCTCTGCTTCCCAAGCAGATGACGGGAGTTCGATTCTCCTCGCCCGCTCGTTTCTCTCCTGGTCAGCTGACCGAAGCGAGCAGTCCGCACCCAGACTTCTCCCGATGAAAGGCGCGCCGTCATCGCTCCTGGGGTGCCCTAGGCCGATCAGCGGCGCTCGCGACGCACGCCGTTCGGAGCATCGGTTGTCCACCCATGGGGCGGGCCTCGACTTTCTCCAAGCGAGATCACGCGACGACGACCGCTCGTGCCTAGACGGCGGAGTTCGCTTGGCGGGTGACGAGAACGAACTCGCGTATTCAGCTTGGGAAGCTGGGTCGACAACTCATGGCATCGGTCGCTCAGCCACCGGCTAGCGAGTTACGAACCACTGACAACGTCTTGCGCGTGCCGATCGAGCCAGTTGCCAATCGCCGTGATCAATCGTTCGACGTCGGCGTCGGTGATCTCCATCGATAGCGCCATGAAACCACGACGGGCAATGGAGAGGCCCTCGTCCAACAAGGCATGGAACAACAGCTCGAGATGCCGAGGGTCGTCGGTATGAAGGCACACCATCGAGCCAAGACCGGTCGCCCGAAGGTTGGTCGGATGGCCAGCAGCTAACTCGTTGAGAGCAAGCCGCAACCGGTCGCCACGCTCGTTTACGGCGGCGAGCCGATCGGCATCGAGTTGGGTACGAAGCGTGGCGATTCCGGCTGCCAGCGAAACCACGTTGTTGTTGAAGGTGCCTGCCTGCGTGAGTTCGCCTCCTTTGGAGGCCACAAACTCGGCCATGATCGACTGCTTTCCGCCAAACGCTCCAAAGCTCATGCCGCCTCCCAAGTACTTACCAAGCGTTGTCATGTCGGGCGTGATGCCAAACCGCTCTTGGGCTCCGCCCGGCGCAAGTCGCGATGTCATGACTTCATCCAGAATCATGACAACACCGTGCTCGGTGCACCGGGTACGAATCTCGTGGAGAAACTCAGCTGACGCCGGACGACATCCGCCTGAGCCCTGCACCGCCTCGACGAGTACACAGCCCAGATCCTCGTCGGCAAACAATGCGTCCAATCCAGCGACGTCATCGAAGGCAGACATGACGAACCGGTGCGGAACGTTGAGGGGGTTCTGCGGGCCGCCCAGATCACCGAAGGCCAAGACCCCACCGTGGTAGCCATGATCGAAGACGCCAACACTGCTCTTGCCCGTGTGGTGAAGCGCCGTGCCGACTGCCATCAGGTTGGCCTCGGTTCCGGAGTTGGTGAAACGGACCTGATCGATCGATGCGAAACGCGCACAGATGAGCTCGGCGAGCTCGGCCTCGCGCTCATGAGTAGCGCCAACCGCCCAGCCACTATCGAGCGCGGCAACAATGGCGTCCCGTATGGCGGTGGGCGAATGACCGAGAAGGCCCGCCGTGTAGTTGCCGCAGAAGTCTACGTAGCGCAAGCCGTCGAGGTCTACGACTTCGGCCCCGACTGCTGTGGCCACTCGAAAGGGGAAGGGTTCGAAGTCGAGCACGGACCGGGTATTGCCGCCAGGCAACACACGACGGGCTCGCTCGTCGGCTGCTGCGCTCTGAGGGCGCTTATTGGCGTACCGGATGTGGGCCGCGGCGACTGCTGTAGTGAGGTCTGTCATGGCCCCAATCAAGCAGTCGCCCACCGATCGATCAAGTGCTCGACGAAACGTGACGAACGACTCGTATGGCGACTCCCTGGCGTGAAGCTCCAAACCCCATCCATCCACCGTTGAGTTACCCACCTCCGGAGTACTCGACGCCACGACCGCCGCACACGGGATCGCTGCTTGGCGCGCCGCCGGTGACCGTCACCCCGACGTATGACGCGCCGACCCGTTCGGCGACGGCTGGCTTTCCGACGTGGATAAAGGTCGTTGCCGTCGTCGTCACGACGTTGAAGGCACTACCGCTCGCCGCCGTCGCCCTCACGCTCTTCCTCGCTGGCTCGCTGGGGAGCGCTGGAGGCGAATTTGCCGAATACTTTGGTTGGCTGCTTGACGCCGTCGCCATGGTAGTGATCATCGGGTTGGCTGTCCTCACGATCCAGATGTTTAGTGCCCTCTCGAGCCGTAGAACTGTCTTCCTCGTGAGCGCTGGACTCATTTCGTTGATCGACGCCCCATTTTTGCTGGGCATCATAGGACTACTCGCCGAGTCGAGGAGCACCTTCGCCGAACTCGTGATGTACATTGCCGTGATCGTCGGGCAGTTCGTCATGGTCATCGGTGCATTCCGCTGGAAGCCCGATCGCATTACCACCCGCTAGGCAAGCTGGGATACGGTCGGACGCTGTCAGCGGCCGGCCACCCTGCCTACGAGACCCAAAGGACAACTGTGAGCGATTCAGCTGGAAGCACTGCGACCGACCCTGTCGAAGAGATTCGCAGCTGGCTCGAGGACAACTGGGATCCCGATCTAACGGTCGCCCAGTGGTGGGAGAAGCTCGGCCTCGCTGGTTGGGCAGCCCCCCTCCTGCCAACGCACGCCTACGGCAAAGGTTTGTCGCGTTCCGATGGCCTTGCGGTCCTACGCGAAATTGGCCGTTTCGGCGCGCTGGGTCCACCGAGCGGTCTCGGGTTGATGCTGGCTGCGCCAACGATCGCTGAACACGGAACGCAGGACCAGATCGACACACTGCTCCGAGACATTGTGACGGGACAGCAGGCCTGGTGCCAGCTGTTCAGCGAACCGGGCGCTGGCTCTGACCTGGCCGGACTCAGCACCAGGGCTGTGCGCGATGGTGACGAATGGATCATCAACGGCCAGAAGGTGTGGACCTCGCTGGGCCAGAGTGCCGACATGGGAATGCTCATCGCTCGCACGAATCCCGACGCCCCGAAGCACCAAGGCATCACCTGGTTCGCCATCAATATGCACCAACCCGGTGTTGAGGTTCGGCCGCTCTACGAAATGACCGGCCACGCCATGTTCAACGAGGTGTTTATGTCCGACGCGGTTGTGCGTGACATCGACACGGTCGGCGGGCTCAACAATGGCTGGGCTGTCACCAATACGACACTTCAGGCCGAACGTTCCGGCCTGAGTGCGGGCGGCGGCAGGGCGGTCACGGCAACTCCTGGCACCATCGCTGGACAACTCGAACGCCGGGCTGGCGACCTCGTGGCGAAGAAGCCAGCGAAGTCTGCGCGAGCCGACGACACCCCCAAGAAGAAGGAAGATTCGCTACTGGTGCAGTTCGCCCGGAGCTTCGGCAAGCTTGACGACCCGATCATCCGCCAGGACCTCATGCGGCTTCACACCCTCAACGAGGTGGCGTCGTACAACGCAGCAGGTGAAGGCAGCAAAGGCGCAGGGAGCAAGAGATCAAGGGCATGGCCAATATCGGCAAGCTCCAGATGAGCGATGTCGTCCGGTTGAGCCGTGACCTTGGTCTCGCGATTCTCGGCCCGTTTGGCATGCTCCATGCCTACACCGATGAACAGCGCGAGGCGCTCAACGCAGCGACCGGCAACCCCTTCCTCGGGATGGTTACTGGCACCGCGCTCTACGCCCAGGCACCCCCGATCTACGGCGGAACCGACCAGATTCAGCGCAACATTATCGGCGAGCGAGTGCTCGGCCTGCCGAAAGAGCCGAACGACGATAAGACGAAGCCGTTCTCGGATCTCCCAAAGAACGTGTAGCCACAAGCCACACTCGACCCAGAATGAGCGCCGACATCGCCGCGCCCCCAACACCGCCGACGATAAGCGGCAGATCACCAATCGATAGGCCATAGAGCAGCCAGATTGCGGCCTCCACAAGCGCCATCCACCAGGTCGCCCTGGCCACTCCGGTGTGCTCTGCCGAGCGGATGACGCCAACAACGGCGGGCAGGAACTGGACGCCGTAGCAGAGGCCGATTGTTAGGCCAGCCATCGGCCAACCGCCGATGAGCAGCGCCGGAAGCGGAGCCATTCCAAGGTGAGGGCGCCGACGGCAACGGCGCGAACCACACCCCGCCCCGCAATCTGAGCAAGGAGCCCAGCCAGGACGGTGTAGACCAGGAAACCCGCGACGGAGACTGGCAGCATGCCCCACACACCGCCCTGAATGGCATAACCCGCCCACCACAGATTCATGGCCATCCCGACGCCGACCCAGGGTCCAGAAAGGCCATCGACCGACCGGGTCCGATGCAGTCTGGCGACCTGGGGAAGGATCATGCCCGCGCCAAGGACGTTGGCGACCACCAAAAGACCCGTGACGATCATTGACATGGCACAACCGCTTTCATCCACGGGCTCACCCGCAGTAAGGAGCTAACGTGTTTTAGCTCATCACACAATGGTAAGGGTCTATCGGCCATTAGCTCCTAACAACAACCCCGTGGGCTAGAATCCTCGCATGCTCGTGTCTTCCGCCGACCACTCCGAGATTCGGCTCACGATCGAGCTCGCAATGGAGCTGGTCAACGGCCTTCGGTCGGGCACGCTCGACGCCCGCTCGCTCCTAATCAACGGCGGTTTTAGTCGAGCTGACGAGGCGCCAGACAGTGAGGTCGCCCACCTGATCGCTCGGATGACCAACCGGGCAGGCGTTATCAATGACCTACCCGAACTCGACACCGCCATGGCGGCGCAACGGATCAACGCGGTGCTGGCCGAACTGCCCATCGCCCCGGCAATTGTCGACCACGGTGACGTCGGCCCCCATATGCACTGGACGCCAACGGCGTCAACGTTCGACGACCAGGTCATTGCCGACATCTTCATGGCCTTCGCCCAGGTGCTCTGCAGCGATGGCACGAGACGGTTTGGGCGCTGCGCCGCGACCGATTGCGGCAACCTTTTCTACGACAGCACACGCAACCGGTCACGCCGCTTCTGTGCCGACCCCCGCTGCGCCAGCCGAACCCACACGGCAGAGTATCGGCGCGAACAAAAGACCCGTAGGCCGCTCGGCCGACGAGGCGAAGCTATCCCTTGCATTACGAACATATGTTCGATATACTGGCCTCATCGAGTTGACATGGCGCCCTCTGGTGACTCCCCTCGCGGCGCTCCCCTGTCAGTTGCGACCCCTTGCGACCCCACGCTGGTGCTCGGACAATCGGAAAACACCCCCTAGCCGACTGATCTCGACTATCACTCCGCGAGTGGTTTGAAACGATGAGGCGCCGATGACCTTCGCAACGATCACCCCGGCGGGTGACACCCCACAGACCGACGACACCAAGACTCGCCTCACCCTGGCCATCAGTACGCGTGCCAACATCACGATCACAGCCACTACAGAAAACGAACTTTCCGAGTATGCCTGTCTCGCTCGGGCCGGAAGCCGACGCATCGAGTCGATCCTCGTGCAGATCGCCCGCCAGGCCGAGCGCTTGCACGAACAAGGCCGTTCGGGGTCGGCTGAAGACGTGTTGTCTGACAGCGGCCAGGTCTCGCGACGCCAGGCCAAGCAGGAGGCGTCACGGGCAAAGACGGCAGCTGAGCTGCCCGCACTGGGAGAGGCGCTTGCGAACGGCGAGGTGTCCGGCGACCATCTCGATGCCGTGACCCGAGCGAAGAACAGCCTCACCAAAGACCAGCAGGCGCACCTCGACGTCGAGACACTCGCCAAGCTGGCGCCGGTACTTGGACCAGACGAGTTTGCTGAGGCCACGAAACAGGCCGTCGAAAAAGCCCGGAACGATTGGGGCCTCGGCCGGAGCATCGAGGAGCGGCAGCGATCGACGTTCAGCCACTGGCGAGATCGCCACACCGGCATGGGTCGGCTCTCGGGCTGGCTCGATCCGGAGCGCTACGACGCATTGAAAACCCAACTCGCCACGGAAGTTGGGTCCCTGGCCGCAGCACGCAGAAACGATCCTGACCACAAGGGGGGCAACGTCAGCAAGGACGAACACCTTGCGATGGACGCCTTGGTGTCGCTAATCACGAATGGCACGGCCGCTGGTGCCGTCCAAAGCGGGGCTCGGCCAACCCTCTACCTCCACGTCGACTGGCAGACCGCAATCGCCGGGCCGCACGATGGCCCAACCGCCCTACGAGAAACCGACTCAGGCCATCACCTGCCGCCCGAATCAATCCAACGGGCGCTCTGCGACGCGGTGGTTCAACCATTGCTCGTGGACGGTGGTAGGCCCATCAAGGTCGGACGGAAGTACCGCACCGCGACTGATGCTCAGATTGCGGTGCTCAAGGCCCTCTACGACACCTGCGGCTGGTACGGCTGCACAACCGAGGTTGCGTGGTGCCAGATGCATCACGTGAAGTTCTGGGAACAGGGCGGCACCACCGACGTGACCAATTTGATTCCGCTGTGTTCGCACCATCACCACAAAGTTCACGACGAGCATTGGGGTCTTCACCTGGCCGCCGACCGTACGTTGAGCATCAAGAAGCCAAACGGCGACACCTGGCGAGTGAGTCGCCCTGAACGGCTGAAACCCAACTACATGGCGGCAGGCTACGCACCATCACGGGGTGAGCCGGGGGCCGCGAGCAGTCGCACGTAGCGGGAGTAGTCCGCAACCCGATTGGCCCAAGGGGATATCCCACGCCTGAATGAGTCCAGCTGGCCTTAGTCACGTGTCGGCGCGCGTCATGGCGGGCGAAGACGCCCGGGTGCCAGGCTGGGTTAGCATCGCGCCAGGATGATCCCGACCGACGACCAGCTTCCCGACGATCACAGGTCCCCCGACCTGCGAGCAGTAGCCGACACCGAGGAGCATGCGGAGCTGCGTTATCAGATCCGCGAGGCTGGTCGACGCAGGGGCGGTACCGGTGGCGCCATGGTCATGGGCATCATGCTCGCCCTCAAAGACATCTACGAGGCAACGCCGTTCGATGAGCAGGCCGAAGTCGTCGTCGACGCCGAAGACCAGCTACCCGATGTTGAGACTCATGGCGTGCGGTTTCTGCTCGACGAGAACGAGGTCACGTCGCAGCCACCACCCCGACCCGGCGACCCGCCTTCGGTCACCGACGACGAGCGAGCCAACTAGCCAGCAAACAGGCCGAAGGCGTCGTTCACAATGGTCAGAGCCTCGAGTTCGAATGGCCCGGCCGGTGTGTCGACGACACCGCCGACCAGTTCGCCGGTCACCGATTGGGGCCTCGTGATCGCATCGGCTGGAGCATCGAACGTCAGCGTGCCAGCACCAAGCGCCCACTCCGCTATCTGATACGGAACCGGCTCGTCGTCCTCCATCACATCGTCGCAGTGATTCGACAGAAGATCGTTGCCGACGACGAGTACGCCAGACCAGGTGGGGTCGGGGAAACTCACGGGCGAGGCGGTTGCCTCGTTGCTGGCTGGATAGAGATACAGCGCGACGTGCTGATCGGCGCTGGCCAAAGTAAACCCGAGCCCACACCCCCACGACACGGTCAGTTGGGCATCGCGAGCGATGGCCACGAGTTCGTCGCTACTCAATGAGTCGGGCGCTGCGGTCAACTGCGAGACCAACGGTGTCGGTTCGCCGACCAGCCCGGGGCCTGACGTGGATTCGATGGTCGTGGTGGGAGCGCCGACCGTCGTGACAGTGCCGTCGGCCCCGCAACCGCTCAGGACGAAAGCCAAGGCACCCGCTCCAAGGACCCATCGTGTTGTCTGACTCATGACCTACCTCTTGCTCGCCGGCGTTGCGCAATCAGACGCTGGCCAGCCCCCACTAGTTCCCGAGTCGCTGGTTGAATTCGACCAAGTTTCCGGATGGGTCGGTACAGAAGGCCTGGATGCATACACCGCGAATGGTCGACGGCGAGCTGACCTTCACGCCGCTAGCAGCCAAATCTGTTGCGGTTGCCGCGACGTCACCGACCTGAAAGGCGAAATGCTGGCCGACGTTTGGCGCCGGTTTACCGAGCAGGAGGTGGATCTGACGCCCATCGGGACAGCCCAGCCATGCACCGGCTACCGAGATGTCATCGTTGGGCCGCTCGAGCACCGGGAGTCCGAGCACGTCCCGGTAGAACGCGAGGGTCTCATCGAGATCTGTCACATTGATTGACACATGATGTACACCCCGAATATCCATCAACGCACGCTAGTTCCTCTCTCGCGGCTGCGCATCAGCACAAGCCGAGCGCCTCCTACAGCGCAATACCGCCCAGCTTGGTCTCGAGGTACTCGGCGATGCCTTCGGGTCCGCCCTCTCGACCGAGACCAGAGTCACCCATCCCACCGAACGGGGCACCGGCCGATGTTGGATTGACATCGTTGATCCCGATGATCCCGAACCGCAACGCCTCGAATGCCCGGATCGCTACGGTCAACTTTTCGGTATAGACGTACGCAGCCAAGCCATAGGCCGTGTCGTTGGCCATCGTGATGACCTCATCGACGTCGTCATAGACGATCACGGGGGCAACAGGCCCGAAGGTCTCCTCCCGATAGATGACCATCTCGTCAGTGACACCGGCGAGCAGTGTTGGCGCATAAAGTGGCCGTTGGCAAACTCGCCGTCAGCGAGACGATGGCCGCCAACAAGCGCTTCGGCCCCTCGAGCCACGGCGTCATCGACCTGGTGGGCCACCTTGGCCACGGCAGCCTCGTTGACGAGCGGACCAACACCAACACCGTCGACCATCCCGTTCCCCGCCTTGACTCGCCCAACTCGTTCAACCAGCGTTTCGACGAACGCATCGGCGTGGTCCCGATGCACGAAGAGTCGGTTGGGGCTGATGCAGGCCTGACCCGAGTTGAGGAACTTCAATGCCGCCGCACCCTTCGCGGCCCGAACAGGATCGGCATCGGGGAACACAATGAACGGCGCATGCCCACCGAGCTCAACTGACACACGCTTGAGGGCGTAGCCAGCGGCTCCAGCCAGAAGTCGGCCGACGGCCGTCGAGCCAGTGAAGGTGAGTTTGGCGACGTCGGGGTGCGAGGTGAAGACCTCACCAATTGGTGCTGGCGTGCTCGTCGTCACGAGGTTGATGACACCGGCCGGCACACCGGCATCGATGAAAAGCTGGTAGATCGCCTTCGCACAGAGCGGCGTCGCCTCAGCCGGCTTGAGGACGACCGTGCAACCCGCCGCGAGCGCTGGCCCCATCTTGCGAGTGAGCATCGACATTGGGTAGTTCCACGGCGTGATTGCAGCCACGACGCCAACGGGCTGGCGGATGCTGAGAAACCGTTGGTCGGGGCGGGCCGATGGCAGCCAGGTGCCGTTGATACGCGTCGCTTCCTCGGCGAAGTAGAGCAGGAAGTCGGCGCCATAGTTGACCTCGGCTAGCGACGCCTTCAGCGGCTTTCCCTGTTCTGTCGTCATCAGGTGAGCGAGGTCGTCCGCTCGCTCAAGCATCAGGGCATGCGCCCGGCGAAGCATGGCCGCTCTTGCGTGTGCGGTCGTCGTCGACCACGAGCCGAACGCAGCCGCCGCAGCCGCTACCGCGGCGTTGGCATCATCAGCATTGCCATCGGCGACGGTACCGATCACCTCACCAGTCGCCGGATTCGTTACGTCAAAGACCTTGCCGCTCTTCGCCTCGCACCACTCACCGTTGATAAACATGCGCTCAATCTAGGGGGTGGCGTCAGTCCCGGCGAGTCCTCGCTCCCATGACGCAAACAGTGCGGCGTATGGCCCACCGGCCGCAACTAGTTCGTCGTGGGTGCCCAACTCGATAATTCCACCCCCGTCGATCACCGCCACCCGGTCGCATCGCTGTGAGGTCGACAAGCGGTGAGCAATAGCGATCACGGTACGTCCCGTCATAAGCGACTCGAGCGCCCGTTCGACGATCTGCTCGGTCCCTGGGTCGAGACTCGACGTCGCTTCGTCCAACACAAGAACAGCTGGGTCGGCAAGCGCGGCCCTGGCCAGCGATACGAGTTGGCGCTCGCCACCAGACAGGCGGCTGCCCCCTTCCCGAACCTCCGTGTCGAGTCCATTCTCGAACGCATCAATCCGATCGAGCACACCGATCTTTTCGAGCGCAGCCCGAACCTCGGCGTCGGTTGCGGTCGGACACGCAATGCGGATGTTGTCGCCGATCGTTCCGGCGAACAGGTACCCCTCCTGGGGCACGACGACGACGCGTTGGCGCAAGTCGCTCGGCGAGCCTGCACGCAGGTCGACACCACCGAAGGTGATTGCTCCTTCGGTTGGGTCGTAGAACCGGGCCACCAGTTTGGCGAGGGTCGACTTTCCAGCACCCGTCGGACCGACAAAGGCGACGCGCTCCCCCGCACCGATCGTGATATCGACGCCGCTGAGCACCGCGGGACCACCGCTGTAGGCAAAGCCAACTCCACGAACGCTGATTTCGCCCCGGTCGGGAAAGGCAACGGGGTCGAGGGGAGCGTCGACCTCGATTGGTTCGTCGAGCAATCCAAAGAGCTTGTCGAGCGAGGCCGTTGCCGACTGGACAAGATTGAAGAGCTGGCTGAGCTGCTGGACCGGCTCGAACAAGCCCTGGAGCAGCAAGATGAACGCAACGACGACGCCGATGGACAGCTGGCCATCGCGCACCAACCAGCCGCCGTAGCCAATCGCTACTGCGGTCGTGATCGTGCCGGCCGCCTCGACAATCGGCAGATACCACGCAGCCACTTTGACCGAGGCCATGTGTGACTCGAAGAGCTCTTGGTTGGTCTCGCTGAAGCGCTCGGCTTCGAGGTCTTCGCGAGCGAATGCCTGGACAATTCGAACACCACTAATGCCCTCTTGGAGCGCAGAGAGCGTGGTGCCGATGCGATTGCGGACATCGAGAAAGGCTCGGTTTGAATCGCGCTGGAACTTGCGCGACGCGATCCCCACAATCGGGATGGCGACGAGACAGACAAGCATGAGTTTCCAGCTCATGAACATCAAGAAGACCGTCGTGCCAACCAGTTGCAGCAACGCAGCGGTAAACATCAACAGACCAAACTGGATGAGTTCGCTGAGTGAGTCGATATCGGACGTCATCCGCGACACGAGCACGCCGGCCTTCTCACGGTCATAGAACGACATCGATTGGTCGAGAAGCCGATCAAAAACCGATCGACGCATGTCGCGAAGGAAGTTTTCGCCGACCCGAGCGAGCGTGATGACCGCGCCGCGGTAGAGGAAGTAACCAGCGATAGCCGCGGCGAGATACCCAGCAACCGAGGTGTTGAGCGCGGCTCGGTCGCCAGCCCGTATGCCCGAGTCGATCGAGCGACCGACGAGATAGGGACCAGCGAGCACCGTCCCCGTCCACAGCACCAGGAGCACAAACGAGCGGATCGCCTTAGCCCGATAGGGCCCGAGTAGGCGGAATGCTCGAGCGAGGACCTCTCGAGACGCCGTGAGATCGAGCTTGTCCTCCTCAGAAACGCCGCCCGTGAACCAGCCCATTAGCGATCACCACCATCGACGGCGACCGCATCGGGGTCCAACTCGGGCTCAGTGCCAGTGGCCAGAATGCTCCGATACCGCTCGTTCGTCGCGAGCAACTCGGCGTGATCGCCTGTCGCCACGATGCGGCCTTCGTCGAGCAAGACGACCCGGTCGGCCAACGCGATCGTGGCGGGCCGATGGGCAATGACGATTGTTGTTCGCCCATCCATCACCTCGGCCATTGCGCCGCGAATCTCGTGTTCCTTCGATGGATCCACGGCCGACGTCGCGTCATCCAAGATCAACACGCGGGGATCGGCCAACACCGCACGGGCGATGGCGATTCGCTGACGTTGACCGCCCGACAGCGAAAGGCCGCGGCCACCGAGCGGTGTGTCGAAGCCAAGCTCCAGCTCCTCAATGAAGTCGAGCGCTCCCGCCCGCATCGCCGCCTGACGAACTTCGGTGAGCTTGGCGTCCGGGTTCGCGAACGAAATATTGTCACGGATCGTGCCACTAAACAGGAACGTGTCTTCGAAGACAATGGAGACCGCTCGTCGGAGTTCTTGCCGGCGGAGCTGTCTGACATCGATGCCATCGAGCTTGATCGAACCGGCCACTGCGTCGTAGAACCGCGGCACGAGGTGAGCGACGGTGCTCTTGCCACATCCAGTCGCACCGACGAACGCCACCGACTCACCTGGTTCGATATGGAAGGTGATGCCATCGAGCACGGGAACGGTAGTGCTGCCGGCTGATCCGTAGGAGAACACAACCTGCTCGAAGGAAACGGAGCCACCACCCGACCGCTTTGGCAGACTCTTCGGTCGGGGCGGATCGGTGATAGCGGGCGCCGTACTGAGAACCTCGCTAATCCGTTCGCCGGCGGCAATGGCACGTTGCCCCTGGGCCACAACGGTGCCGAGCATGCGAAGCGGCTGGATGAGCATCAGCACATAAAGGTTGAACCCGACCAGTTCACCAACGCTGATCGTGCCGTTGATCACGAGATGCCCGCCGTAGGCGAGAACGACGACGAGTCCAAGGTTGGGCATGAGCTCGATGGCCGGCAAGTAGTTCGCCCGCACGTACGCCGCATCCATCGACTCGTTGAATACATCGTCGGCTTCGACGGCCAGCTTGGCCGATTGCACGGGTGCCGATCCGAAGCCCTTGACCGCCCGGATACCAGTGATGCTTTCCTCGACCACGCCGGCGAGTTCGGCCGACTCACGCTGGATGCCGAGCAAGGAGGGGTGAAGCCGAGATGAGAACCGGCGCCCGAGGATACTGACTGCCGGGAGCCCGACGAGCGCCAGCAGGGCAAGTACCGGATTGGTCCACATCATGATGATGACGACGCCGATGACGATCAATACATTGCCCGTTGTAATCGGCACCATCGTCACAACGTTTTGGAACATCTGCAGGTCGGTGTTGGCGCGGCTCATCAGCTCACCGGTGGCCGTTTCGTCGTGGTAGGCCATGTGAAGTCGCTGGATGTGAGCGAACAGCCGATCGCGGTACCGGGCCTCGATCAGCCGAGCGTTACGGAAGGCGGCCATGCGACGGAAGCCGAGGAATACGCCGGACACCACGCCAGCCAGCACAATGAGCGTCGCCCACAGCCAGAGCGGATCATCTCCCTGGATGCCTCGATCGATGCCAAGCTGGATGAATCGAGGAACCAGGATGCGGGCCGCCGTCCAGCCAAGGGCGAGCAGCATGCCGACAAAGAGTCCCGCCTTTTGGTCGACAAGTGCCTGACGAAGGAGTATCCAGCCCGGTGATTTCGGGTGCGTCGCCTTCTCCTCTGCTTTGTCTGGCACTCGATGTTTCTAGCTCAAGATCCGGCGCGATACGTCATTATTCGGCGGGCCGGGTGCCAACGCATGGCCCACGCCGAACAAATGATCTAATCTCTGCGGTCAATCAACGGAGGGAACGAGCATGGCAAACATACGAGAGAAAATCGCGAAGAACGCGGCGCCACATCTGGAGCCGGGTGAGACCATTCAGCAGGTGTTTGGCGGTCAGACCGCAAACCAGTGGCTCTTCATTCTCGGGGGCATCTTCTTCATGCTCTCAAACAACTATCGAACGGTGGCCGTGACCGATCGCCGCATCCTCATCATGGATAGTGGGAAGTGGACCACCACTAAAGCCAAGTCGGTTGTTCACTCGGTTCCCCGAAACACCCAGATCGGGCCGGCTAGCGGACTTTGGTATCGCTGCGAGAACCTGCCGGAGCGCTTGTTTATTCACAAGCGCTACCACAAGGACGTGCTTGCCGCCGACCAGATGATTGGCGCCTAGCCCGCTCGCTAGAACGTCGGGAACACAACCGTTTCGTCGCGAGCGAGTTGGTCGACCAACGCGATCTCCCACGTTAGGTAGTCCTGCATATGTTGGGGAACGACGTCTGCGTCGTCATGGTCGTACGGCTTGTACCAGACGTCGTTCGTCTCGGTCGTCGGGCGCGTGAGGCCCGGCTCCATCGCAAAGCCGGCGTGGCGCCACGACTTGGTGCCGCCGGCGAGTGCGAAGACCGACGCGTCTGGCCAAGCAGCACTGGCATCAGCAACAGCGGCTTTTGCGAGCTGGCCATCGGTACTGGTCAGAACCAGTAGGTCGACCGGTCCAATGGCGGCTCGAGCTTCGTCGAGTCGACTCCGCACCCCCCACCACGCGCCAGGAATATGGCCCTTCTTGCGGTATTTGATGCTGGTTCCGATGTCGAGCACCGTCACATCGCCGAGCCGGCGCTTGAGTGCCGCCGGCGTCATGGTCGGCACGTCGGTCAGGCCGAGCGAGACCCGGGGCACTGGCCCTTCGACCAGTGATTGATCGACCATCGCGTCGGCCAAAACCACGGCGTCGTTCCAGCCGAGCTGACGCAGCCATGATGCAGTCATTGTCGCCCGGACGCCATCGTCGTCGACGAGCACAAGGCGCGCGTTTCGTGTTGCGACGTACTCGTCGGTGGCTTGGACGAGCTGACCGCCCGGGGCCGACCGAGACCCGGCGAGGTGACCGGCGAGGAACTCGTCGGGGGTACGCACGTCGAGAAGATACGTCGTGCGGGTCGGATCTGATTGCCAGGCGTGGAGCTGGTCGTGCGAGATGGTCTGGACGCCAAAGCGCTCCCCCACCGCCGTCGCCGCGTTGGTCGCCCACGCCAGGGTCTGAGCACCTGGGTTGGGGGCCGTGGTGGCCGACCCGCGAATCACCTCGAAGCCGGCGAGTTCCCAGCCCATCGTGCCGTTCTCGAGCGCAACCACCCGATTCTCCAGACCGGCATTGATCAGCGATTGGGCGCCAATGATACTTCTGGTCCGTCCGGCACAGTTCACCACCACCAGCGTCTCAGGGTCCGTCACCACCTCTTTGACCCGGTGCACGAGTTCGGCCCCGGGGCAGTCGATACCGGTCGGGATCGACATGTTGGAGTACTCGGTCAGCGGTCGCGAGTCGAGCACAACGACGTTGCTCTCCCTGGTCAGGAGGGCATGGAGCTCCGGGCAGGGATTCGGGGGTGCCATAGGTGTGCTCGACGAACTCGCCGAACGCCTTCGATGGAACGTTGACACCGGAGTAGAGCTCGTAGCCGGCGGCCGCCCATGCGGTCGTCCCGCCTTCGAGCACGGCGACGTTGGTCCAACCCATCGCTTCGGATCGAGCCCCTGCCCGACCGGCCAGGGTGCCGTCGCCCCCGTCGCACCACACCAACCGCGTCGCGACGGGGAACGAGTCGTTCGAGTTCGAGTTCGAGTGAGGAAAGCGGGAGGCACGCAGCATGGAAGAGGTGGCTGTTGAAGTAGACGCCTTGTTCTGCGCATCGAGGAGGGCCAGTTCTGCGCCGTCAACGAGCCAACCGGCAAGTGTTGGGGCATCGATGGTGGTGGCCACTCAGCGGCCGACCCGCTCGGGGCGTGCTTCTACGATGCCACTGATAGCCGAGTAGCGCTTCCATTGTTGACTGGACTCGCTGAAGTACACGCGTTCGTCGAGGCGTTCGAGCGCCCGCCCGTAGCAGTGCAGGTTGATACTGGGCTCATTGAGCTCGATCGAGTGCAGGTCATCGGGCAGCATTGCAACACCCGTGCCACGGCAAACAAGGTGCTCGGCGACCTGGGTGACGCCGTCGTCAGCCCGTTCGTAAAAGCGATTGAGCTCGCTCCCGCTGACGCCAACAACCACCGCCCACGTTGTGTGATTGTGAACCGGCGACGCAACCTGACCCGACGACGTCTGCACGCAGAGTGCGTAGTCGTCGTTGTCATCCTGCGCCACGCGATACATGACGCTGCGCCCTGGCTCTGCTGGCGCCGGAAAGTCGACGGGCGAGAACAGCGCGGTGTTTGTGCCAAGCTCGACGAGCCGATCGCGGATCGCCTCTATTCCTTGCCTGGTACGTCCGTGCTCCCGCTCGATCGCTCGAACGTCGTTCATCGCTGCTGCTACTGGTTCACACCAATCGTTCATGCGCAGACTGTAGAGCAACCACCCTGGCGCCTTCGACTCGCCCGCTGCGACCGAGCCAAACAAAACCTTGACTGCCTTGACTCGAACCGGAGCCTTGACTATCTTGACTGCCATGACTGCACCTTGGGTCGATCAAGCGACCGCCGCATTCGAGGCCGCACTCGCCGACCTTCTCGGCGCCGCGCGGCCAGCGTCTGACCCGGCTGACGTTGGAAGAACGGCGGCTCTGGAGGCATGGCCGGCGCCCTATGGGCCGAAGACTTGGGGCCGTTCTATAGCTCGGAGGCCGTCGCCATCCTGCTCGGAAATGTGTCAAAGCAAGCGGTAAGCGATCGAGTTCGCCGCCATCGGTTGCTCGCCCTCCGCACTGGTTCTGGCCGGCTTGTCTACCCGGCCTTTCAGTTTGAGCGGCGCCGGGTAATCGCTGGCTTGGCCGATGTCTTGGCGATTGTCGCCCCTGACGACACCGAGGCCTGGTACGTCGCCTCGTGGCTCACCACGCCCGACCCAGCCTTGGCTGGCCTCACCCACTGACGGCCATTGTCAACGGCCACCTCGATGGGGTCAAACAAGCGGCACGCGACGTCGCCGCCAGTCTTCGAGGATGACCGATCTTCCACCGCCACCGGCCGATCTGTCGGGCTTTCCCTCGCGGGTCCTTCCGGCCAACACCGCCGTCTTCCGCCTCCATCATCGCGACCTCGGCCCCTTCTGGTTCTCCTCAACGGCCGCTGACGCCGACCAGGGGAACCGTTTCGATCTCCCCCTTCCCGATGGGGCAAGCTACTGGGCACTCCAGCCGGCAGTTGCGCTCCTCGAAACACTGGCCCGCCGTCCGGTCACGATCATCCCCAGCGAACTCCTCGACCGCTACCAACTCACCCAGGCCCACTTGCCGCACGATCTCGGACCGGTAGCCAATCTGCCGGTGAAGGCAGCGCGGCGGTTCGGTCTCACCGCCGAGCTCTTCACGACAACCGATCGGCGGCTCACTCGAGCGTGGGCCAAGGCGCTCGCAGCAGCGGGCTTCGTGGCCGTGCTCGGTCTTGCGCGACACGATGTCACTGGTCGAAATCGGACCACGACGCTGTGGGGCAAAGGCGGCGAGCACCCACCATACGGCTGGTCGTGGACCACGACATCGATCCCAACCAGCCAAGCGGTGTCGGCCCTTTCGCCATGGGGAATCAGGGTCGTGCCGATCCCGTTCGACGTCCCAACAGTCGACAGCCCGCCATACTGATGCAATGAGTGCCGCTTTCCCCCAATCTTTTTGACCTCGACCACACGCTGTTCGACTTCGAGGCGTCCAAGCGGGCAGCGTTGGCTGCGGCCTTGGGTGAAGCTGGCATCACCGACTGGGAACCACTCCTCCCGATCCTGAGCGCCGTTGAGCGGCCGTTATGGCATGCGTTGGAGAACGGCACCACCACTCTTGACACACTGAATGACAATAGATTTGCTGGCTTGGTCACCGAGGCAAACCTCGATGTCGACCCGGTCCCACTCGCCGCTTCTTACCTGGCGTGGCTCGGCCGAAGCGGCGGGCTGCTCGACGGCGCCCGTGAGCTCCTCGAATCACTCGCCGAGACACACATTGGCGATGCTGTCCAACGGCTACTCGTCGGTCCAACGGGCTCGCCTGGTCAACTTCGACCTCGCTCGCTACTTCACCACGGTCGTCATCTCCGATGAGGTAGGGGTGGCCAAACCGGATAAGCGATTCTTCGACCTTGCCCTGGGTGAGACCGGGGATCCGGCGCCCGGCTCCGTGCTCATGGTCGGTGACAACCTTCGTTCCGATATCGGCGGCGGTGCCGCGGCCGGACTCGCGACGTGTTGGTACAACCCCGGTGGCGCCACGGCCGACGACACCGGTGCCATAACGTTCGAAGTCAACCACCTCAGCCAGATCGAACCGCTCGTTCGCTAAGCCTTAACTTCGTTTAGTCGGACCAAACGAAGTTAAGCAAACGAGGTAAGAAGCGGTGCGTGGTGGTGCTGACGTAGCGCTCGCCCGGGCGGAGCACCGTTGTCGGGAACGAGTCATGATTTGGCGCATCAGGAAACTGCTGGGTCTCGAGACACACCGCCCCATACTGCTCAAACTCACCACCCAAGAAGTTGCCCGTATACACCTGAAGGGACGGCTGGTCGGTCGCAATCTCCATACGGCGCCCGCTCCCCGATCGGACAATACGGCGGCCGGTCGCCCCTCGAGATCGGCATCAAGCACATAGCAGTCGTCCAACCCACCGAACTCGCCCACGAGTGCAGCGACTGAGCGTGGCGTCCGTAGGTCATAGCCAGTGCCGCGGTTGTCGATGAGCTCCCCGGTGGGAATCTTGTCGTCGCCAACGGCGAGGCGTCGAGCGGCGGCGACCTGGAGCTCGTGACCTCGGGCTGAGCCGGCGCCCGCCAGGTTCCAATACGCATGGTTCGTCATCGAGACGACCGTTGGCGCCGTGGTCGTAGCTTCGTGCGTCATCGTCAACACACCGGGCTCGATCCGATACGTCGTCGTGGCGGTGACCTCACCCGGAAACTCATTGTCGTTATCGGGGCTGACCATCGTGAGCTGAAGCTCGGCCCACGTGTCGCCCGTCTGGGACTCGGCCGCCCACACAAGCCGTCCCCACCCATCGTCGCCACCGTGGAGCTGATTCGGCGGCTCGTTCGCCTGAACCTCTGATCGGACACCGTCAATACTGAAGGCCGCGCCGCCGATCCGATTGGCGTACCGGCCGATGGTGGCGCCGAGATTGTGATTGCGTGGCCGATCGAGCGCAGCCGGAAGGTCGGGCAGGCCCAGCACAACGTTGGCCACGGCGCCCGTTTGGTCAGGAGTCTCGACGACAAACAGGCTCGCTCCGAGGGTGACGACCTCAATCGCTAACGAATCAACCGTCAGGCGAAACCGCTCGACTTCTTGCGCTGGCTGAAGCGATGTAGCGGGGGCAACACCCCACGATGAGCACTGAACGGAGGGTCGCATGCGAAGATCCCGACGTGGAGGGAGTGGTAGGTCAAATGGCACCTTAGACCCTGGGGCCATCGTCCCAGTACCATCCCGGCGCTTAAGCAGACCCACCCAGACGACGTTGACGAGAGGGTGAAACGACGTCTCGGAGTTGCGATCCTCGCGTCCATCGTCCTTGCCCAGATGGCGACGGTCGGTGCATTACTCGCGACCGCACAGCGATTCCGCCAACAAGCAATCGAGGAGGAGACACGCCTCCAACTGGTCAACGCGTCGGTCGAATTGTCGTCCGTGGTCGAGTCGTACTTGCGCCCGGTCGAGCGAGCTGTCGGCACGGTCTCGGACCTTTTGTCGGGGCAGGTCGTCGCGCCCCAAGACCTTGTCCGACTCATGGTTGCCGCCATGTATCAGTCGCCCCAACTAGCCGACCTCGAGATCGGCACGTCGTCTGGCAACCTGTACTCGGCGCGTCGACGCGACAACCAGGTTGTCTTTCACGTCATCAGGACCGTCAATGGGGAGAAGACCTCCTGGGCCGAGACCTTCGACGCGTCCGGCCGAGCGATCGAATCCAAAGTCCTCCAAGTCGACGGCTACGACCCGAGGACGTCCAACTGGTACATCGCCGGCATGAACGCTGATGGCGAGACCACCTGGGGCGACCCCTATGTCTTCTTCGGCTCCGGAACGCTCGGCATTGATATGACGACCCGGACGATAACCCCCTCAGGCAAGGTCGAGGGCGTGGTGCACGCCACCGTTGATCTCAGTGCGCTCTCGGCCGAACTTGCGAACTCTCCACTCGGCGGCGCGGTCGTGTACAACCAGTCGGGTCTGATCATCGCACATTCGGATTCTACGCTCACACGTCGCCTCGGCTCACACGGGTTCATCGCCCAAGCGATCGAGAACCTCGATGACCGTCGCTCGCAGGGTGCCGTCTCGGTCGCTGCCCAGGTTCGGGCCGCCTGGGTCGCGAGCGAAGCGTCGGGCATTGCCCGCATCCAGGGAACCGAAACGATGGTTGCGGCTCACCAGATTCAGGCCGATGCAACCACCTGGACCATCGTGCTCTTTGGTGAACCGGACGAGGTGATCCCCGCCGCAGTGACGTCGGCCCAGAGGGAGACCCAACTCATGAGGTTCATCGGTGGTTTCGCCGTTCTGCTAACCGGGTTGGCGGCCTACCCCACGACTCGACGGTTACGGAAGCTGCAACGCGACGCCGACCTTGATGCGCTCACTGGCCTCTCCAATCGTCGTTCGGTTCTGGAGGCCGCCGCCACGCTGCTGGCGAACGGGCGCGTTGGCATCGCTACTGTCGACCTCGACCACTTCAAACAGATAAATGACACCTACGGGCACGCGGTCGGCGATGAGGTCTTGGTTGAGATCGCCAAGCGCCTGAGCGGCGCTGTGCGTGCTCATGATCTGGTTGGCCGAATCGGCGGTGAGGAGTTCCTGATCGTGTTCGACCTCACCGAGGGCCCAGCCGTCGGCCGACTGGCCGAACGTATCCGAGAGACAATCGCCCGCGAACCCGTCGAGACCTCGATCGGTTGCCTCAACCTCACCGCCAGTATTGGAACCGTCTCGGGCGCCTATCAAAACGATTTGAAAGCGCTCCTCGAAGAAGCCGACCAGGCGATGTACGTCGCAAAGCACGAAGGACGCAACCGCGTTGTGGACTACGACGAGCCCCGCAACGTCACCGACGAACCAGTGGGCGAGCTAACGCTTCGTCGCTCGTAGTACGGAGAACTTCGCATTGCTCTTGACCGTTTCGCTCTGACCGAAGCGGCGTTTGAGCTGGTTGTGGTAGCCGAGGTGCCGGTTGCCGACGATGTAGACCGTCCCGCCCGACTTGAGCATCCGCTTTGCCTCACCGATCATGCGCTTCGCAGTTTCATTCGATTTGGCTGCTCGATCATGGAACGGCGGGTTGATCAACACCACGTCAGCCGAACCCGACGCCACACCCTCACCACAGTCGTCGACCAAATAGCTGGCTCGCGTGGCGTCGACAACGTTCGCCTCGACGGTGGCGCGAGCCGAAGCGATTGCGAGGTAGGACTCGTCGGTGAAGAGCACCGAGGTCTCGGCCGACCGACTGAGGACCGTCAGCCCCACGACGCCACTGCCAGCACCAAGGTCGACGACGTGCTCATTGGCGACAAAGACGGGGATTGACTCCAGCAGGAGGCGGGTGCCGATGTCGAGCGACTCCCGGGAGAACACAGGACCGAAGCTAACGACCGTATGACCATCAGGGGTCTCGTAGGTCGCTGGCTCCGGCGCCACAACGAGGGTGGTAGCCGGGTCGAGGGTGGGGAAGATGAGGCGCGCCTTTTTCTTCGCCAGCGATGTGGTCGTTTGTCCGAGATACTTCTCAAAGAGGTCGAGCGTCGACAGGTGGATGGTTTTTGTCATACCAGCTGCCACTACGGTGGCGTCATCGCGAAGCAGCGGGCGTACGGCGGCGAGCTGCTCCTCGAGTTCGGCCAGCGACTTGGGCACCTTGATCAACAACAGTCCGATAGGACCGGTGGGCAGCTCGGATGACGGCACGAACTCGATACCGGACGCCGCCTTCCCGTTCCGCTCGACGTTGGCCCATAGTCCACGCTCAGACAGGCAGGAATCGGCCCAACTCTGAGGCGACCGATCGGCCAGGGCGATGGCCAACGCGCCGAAGCGGTCGTTCACTAGGCAGGTTGGGCCGGTGAGCGTCGCCTCGTGCTCGGCCACCCACGACAGGAGGAGTTCGTCGGCACCATCCCAGCCAAGAAGGTTGACCTCTGGGTGTGGATACCGCTGAATGTCGAATGAGCCCTGGGGAGCCACAAACCGGCGATCGGTCTCTGATGTCGACATTTAGACAGGCTCACTGACGAAACCAGGGAAGTTGCCGAGGTACTTGATGAACTGGGCACTGACACCCTCGGCCGCGAGGTGCCGGGGCGAGACGGGAGGCGTCTCGGCCACGAAATCTTCGGCATAAAGCTGGGGATAGTTGTGGTGAATAATCGCGGCCCGCCCAAGCAGAGCGAAGTCGATCCCCATCGCCATCACCCGGTCGATATCCGATGGCTGGTTGAGCTTGCCCGCAAACCCAAGCTTCGTGTCGCCCCGCTCTAGCTCGGTGAAGTAGTCGGCGAGAAGGCGACCCTTGAACGCCTCGTCCTCAGGCTCCTTGAAGCAATCCCAGAGGGAGACGTCGAGGAAGTCGACCCGATCGTCGACCAGCAATGACTCGGACAATTTCACAATCTCACCCAGTTCAAGACCAAACCGCTCGGGAGACAGCCGGATACCGACGATGAAGTTGTCCGAGCAGCGCTCACGAACGCCAGCGAGAATTTCGTAGAGGTACCGGGCGCGGTTTTCGGGTGAGCCGCCGTAGCTATCGGTCCGCCGGTTGAGTTCGGGACTCAAGAATTCGCAGATGAGGTAGCCGTGGGCGCCATGCAACTCGACGCCATCAAAGCCGGCTGCCTCGGCGCGTACGGCGGCGGCAATGAAGTCTTCGATGGTGCCAGCAACATCGTCGGCGGTCATCTCGCGGGCCCCTCGACCATCGTCGGACGGGCACATCGGCGCCTCGCCAATGAGCTCGGCTGGGGCGCGGTTCCCTGCGTGTTGGAGTTGGACCAGGGAGAGGGCTCCCGTCTCGCCAATGGCCGCTGCGAGTCGGGACAAACCGGGAAGGTGCTTGTCGTCAAAGATGCCGAGCTGGCCGGGGAATCCTTGGCCCGTGGCGCTGACATGAGCTGCGCACGTCATGACGGCTCCGAAACCACCCTTGGCGCGCATCGTGAGCCAGGTGAACTCGTCGTCGGAGAGAACGCCGTCGTCGTGGCTTTGTGTGTTGGTCAGCGGCGCGAGCATGAACCGGTTGGACATCGGCTTGCCCCGCCGGAACGCGAGGGGCGAAAACATGTTGATCATGGCCGAACGCTACCGCCGCCTCAGCACAGTCACGAAGCCAGGGGTCACACAGGCCGCCCGCTATCGTCCAAGGATGGCGCCTCCTACCTCTCGAAAATCGCGCACCAGCCCGGAGGAGTCGCGGCGGCTGCTGATCGACGCAACCATGGTGGTTCTGTCCCGCGAAGGCTTTGGCGGCACAAGTGCCCGAACCGTCGCAGCCGAAGCCGGCAGCACCAACGGACTCATCTTTTATCACTTCGGCTCGATGGACGGACTTCTCGCCGCCACCGCGTCGGAACTGAGCGACCGGCGTATGAGCCGAGTGCGGGAGGCACTCGGAGGCGACAACGCCGCAACGTTGTGGCCCTACCGATTGGCCGACGCCATTCGTGATGAGGCCGCAGGGGACGAGGGGCGGGCCGTCGTCGAACTGCTGGTGGGATCTCGAACGTCGCCCGGTCTCGCCAAACCAATCGCCGATGCAATAGATCGATCGATCGCGTTTGCGTCGAACGAACTCCAGACGATTCTTGGCGACAATCCCATCGTGCAACTGGTGCCAGCCGATTTGCTCGCCGAACTGGCCACGGCCGCCTTCTTCGGCTTGGAACTCTTCACCCAAGGGGGCCGTGAGGTCGACATCGAGCGACTCGCTCGCACTGCCGCGCTTGGTTTTGCCCAGCTCGCCTCGCTCGGGACGCTTCCCCAGGTGGGCCCCGAGTAGGTCAGCCGGTGAAGGTCAGAGACGGAGGTCCCGTGGCTACGGGCCTTCGTCCCTCGTTGGTTAGACGGTGTTCGCCCGATTCCGATAGATCCTCTATGGAGCTGTCTGCCCACGACCATCTCACCCTCCTAAGTTCGCTGCCAGATGCCGTCGCCATCATCAGCCTCGGAGGCGACATCCTTTGGTCGAATGGCGTGTCCTTAGAGATCTTTGGCCACCACCCCGAGGCGTGGGTGGGACGAAACATCCTTGACCTCGTCCACCCCCACGACGCAGAACTTGCGATCTCCGCCGTTGGCACCATGAATGATCGGGGGGACAACGGCCGAGGAATCCTCATGACCGTTCAACTCCGTCACGCCGACGGTCGCTGGATCAAGAGCGAAGCTCGCGGTCGACGAATCACGATCGACGGCGAACAGGTTATTGCCCTCGTTGTCCGCGATATCGAGGATCGCTATCGCCTCGACCTTGCCCATGGCAATGTCGATCTTTTGAAGACGATGGTTCACCACTCCGAATCGCTCCTCATGCATCTCGACGACGAGTTTCGAATCACCACAGCAAGCCCGGCGCTCACCCGACTCCTCGGCTACGACGGGTTCCTCAGCGAGGGTCGTTCCCTGCTCGACATGGTCGATGAGGTCGACCGGGAGACCACGACTCGAATTCTGAATCAGATTGCGGCGAGCGCAGTTTTCGAGGCGAACTTTCGACACCAAGACGGGTCGATGCTCCGACTGCACTCCACCGTCCACGACCTCCGCGCCGACGCAACGGTGCAGGGTTATGTGCTGACGGCAACCGACATCACGGATCTGCGCAGGGTGCAAAGCGCGCTCCGTCAGATGGCCGAAACCGACTCGTTGACGGGCCTGCTCAATCGAGCGGCCCTAATCGAACGGATGCAAGATCGCTTTGCCTCGAAGCAGCCCCAATCGCTGGCCGTCATCTTCGCCGACCTCGACGGGTTCAAGACGGTTAATGACACCTATGGCCATGGTGTTGGCGACCTCGTACTGCAAGAGGTCGCCGCGCGTCTCCAGCGCTGCGTCCATACCGACGATTTCCTTGCTCGCATCGGTGGCGACGAGTTTGTCATCGTGCTTACCGAGCCGGGAATTGTTGGCCCGAAGGCGGTCGGCGACCGCATCCGTGCGGCCCTCGCCACTCCGTTTGTGCCGGCCGGCCAATTAGTCAATGTCGGCGTCTCGCTCGGCAACGCCTCGGCCGAGGACTACCCGACCGTCTCGGCCCTGCTGGCCGCCGCCGACAAAGCGATGTACGAGGCGAAGCGAGCCCAGAGGGCGCAGAAACGAACGTCCGCCTAGCCGTTCGCCCAGGCAAAGAAGGCGTCGGGCGCCAATGCGTTGACGACAAGGTCTTTCGGCGCCCACCCGCGTTGGGCCGTGTGGATACCGTATTCCATCCGCCCAAGCTCGGAGACGTGATGGCTGTCGGTATTGATTACCAGCCTGACTCGTTTGGCCACGGCCTTTCGGACAACGTCGGCGCCCGCATCAAGCCGCTGTAGTGCGCCATTGATTTCGAGGGCAACGTCGAATTCCACCAGCGCGTCGAGCACGGCGTCGACATCGAACTCGATCCCGGGCCGACGGCCGATGTAGCGCCCAGAGAGGTGCCCAATTGAGTTAACCGTTGGGTCACTGATCGCCGCAATGAGGCGGGCGGTTTGCTTCGCTGGGTCTTGGTCGTAGTGCGAATGAACGGAGGCGACGGTGTAGTCGAACAGGGCCCGGAAATCGGGGTCGTAGTCGAGGCCCCCATCTTTGCCGATGTTGAGTTCGCAGCCGTACAGAATCGTCATGTCTGGATAATCGCCTTGCAGCGCCCGAATGTTGGCTCGGTGTTCGAGCATTTGTTCGCGGCTCGAACCATTGATCGCAAGATCTTCGCCGTGGTCGGTGATGGCTAGATAGGCGTAGCCCTTGGCGGCGGCCTCGGCGACCATATCGGCGAGTGACGAGCGGCCATCGCCCGAGCGGTCGGTGTGATAGTGGAGGTCGCCCTTGATGTCGGCCAGCGTGATGAGTTCAGGCATTGAGCCATCGGCCGCCGCCTCAATCTCGCCCGTTGCCTCGCGCATAGGTGGGACCACCAGGCTCATGCCGAGGGCCTCGTAAATCTCGGCCTCGGTCTCGGAGGCCACAAGCATTTTGTCTTCGGTAAACAAGCCGTATTCGTTGAGCAGATAACCCTGATCGATTGCCCGCTGGCGCAAGGCAATATTGTGCGCCTTCGACCCAGTGAAGTAGAGCGTGGCCGCCCCGAACTGAGAGGGCTCGACAACACGGACATCGACCTGAAGCCCTTCCCTCGTGATGATGGACGTCTTGGTCTCACCCGACCCGACAATATCGGCTGCCAGATGATGCGTCCTTACATGTGACATAACTGGTTCGGGGTCCGTCGACGCCACTGTTATGTCGATGTCGCCAATGGTCTCGGACATCCGACGAAGACTGCCGCAGTACGCCGCGTCGACGACCCCATCGAGTGTTCGGAGCTCTTCGACCAGTCGAACTGCTAACGGGAGCGCGTCGGCGATTGGGGTCCGGCGGTCTTTGCCGTGGAGACCCAAACGCTCAATTGCCTTGCCGATCTTCTCTTCCGAAGCAGCCCCCATGCCGGCGAGCGTACGGAGGCGCTGATTGGCGACCGCTTGCTTCAGATCGTCGACGGTCTCAACGCCAAGCTCGGATCGAACGAGCTTCAGCGTCTTCGGTCCGAGACCAGGAATCTTGGCCAGTTCGACAAACGCTGGTGGATAGAGGGCACGGAGCCCCTCAAGTTTCTCGACCGACCCGGTGTCGACAAGCTCGCGGATCTTGGACGCCGTCGCCTTGCCAACACCCTTGATCTTCGTGAGTTCAGCCATCGAGAGGTCGACCAGGTCGCGGCCGTCGGCCTCCAGACCGAGTTTGGCGTTTTCGTAGGCCCGAACCTTGAACGATTGCGGGCTTTCCTCCTCCAGCGTGGTGAGCTTTGCCAGCTCATCCAGCATTGCCAAGATGTCACGAGTCGTAGCCATCTCGTCAGACTAGCCTCGCCTTCGCTAGCGGCTCCCGACAGGCCGCATCGTTGATCAGCGACGGCCTGCCTCCCTGGCCACAGGGCCGACGTCTCACTCGACCGACTTCGGACGAACCACACGCCGTGACCAGGGCGGCCAGGCTCAGGGCGACAGATCTGCGACGTGGGGCCAGGCGATGGCAGGCCGTTGGCCAGCCCGGACAGCCACGCTTGGCCAATGAAACACAGGTGCCCCGCCTGCGCGGACAAGCACCACGGTCGCACCAACACGCACTTCGTAAAGCGTCTCGTTGCCCCGGAATCTCACGAGCTCAACCACACCCGTTCCGGTACGTTCGCTTCCAGGGTCAGCCATTCGGGTCGCAAGAGCACCTCGACCGGACCGTTGTGAGGCTGGCCCAGGTTCAGCGGGCCCACGATCGGCGCGGCACCGACACCGGCCGTCAGCTGGGATCAGGTTGGCGTCGCCAGCCAGCCGAGGCTACCCACGGCGAGACTGGCGCGGCATACACCGTCACCGGGTCGCCCACTTGGGCAATAGCGCCATCCCGAAACACGGCAGGCCGATCGCCTAACTCGAGCGCCTCCTCACGGTCGTGGGTCACGAACACTGCGGTGATCCCAAGCGAGCGAAGGAGCGACCGGAGTTCACCGCGGAGCTGGGTCCGAAGACCAGCATCAAGATTGCTAAAGGGTTCGTCGAGCAGAAGCACGCGCGGCGACGGCGCCAACGACCGAGCCAGTGCCACTCGTTGCTGCTGTCCACCAGAGAGTGTGCTCGGCAGCCGATCGGCCAACGGTGCCAGCCCGACGAGGCCCAGCATCTCCGCCACCCTGTCATTGCTGTCTGCTTGTCCCTTAAGGCCGAACGCCACATTTTGGCCAACGGTGAGGTGCGGAAAGAGGGCCCAGTCTTGAAACACCATGCCAACCTGACGCTTCTCGGGGGGCACCCAAGCGCCATCGCCCGCAACCGTTGAACCGCCAATGGCGATACGACCACCGTCCGGACGATCAAGGCCCGCGATAAGTCTCAGCAGTGTGGTCTTACCGCAGCCAGACGGGCCGAGAAGCACCAGCACCTCACCCTTGCTGGCCGACAGTGAGACGTCTCGAAGCACCCTGGTAGTGCCAAAGGAGCGAGTGACCCGTCGATCTCGATCATGCTGCGACGCTACCGAGTTGGCCGACGACCTGCAGGCTCACCGGTGGGGTGGTGGCGGCATGGGGCCAGCGTTGGCATGGCTCGCAGTTCGGGCCTCAGCGACGAGCGGGTCGACCTGGCGAGGCGCGGGCGGTGTCCGTATCGTGGCATCGAAGCGGCCACCAGAACGACGGTTCTTGTCGGCCATCGCCCCAAGACCGAGCCCCAAGACCCCGAGGAGTAAGGCGAACCCGGCCATCGGCATCAGAATCCACGGAGCTGAAGTAGCGTCGGACGGCCCGCTGATGAAGACCAGCTCAGGCACAAGGAAACAACGACGATCGCCACGCTCCAGGGCAGTGTTCCGGCGAGCAGCCGCTCGTTTACGAGGGAGCCGAGACGCCGTAGGTCGTGAAGCCGAAAGAGTTCCATCGTCAGGTAGGAGGTAGAGGCGGCACCGACCAGACCAATGGGCAACGATGGAGCCGAGAATACGTCCGCCGCGATTCCCGCCGTGACCACGAGCATGAGCACCGCGAAAACTGTTTGCATGCCAGCAACGCTCGAATCGAGAGCCAAGAACAAGAGCGCTGCGGCGCTAGCCACGAGAACGATCCACAACAGGACAATGGGGAAGGCGGCAAACCCGATCAAGGTCCAAAGCATCACGAGGCCCGCGATCAGTCCGCCTTCGAGCGTGGCTGAACGGCGGAGCCGGCTCTTGAGGCTGAGCTTCTTTGCTACCAGTCGGGTTTCGATCATCTCAACGCCTCGCTCGTGCGTGGATCATGCCAGCCAATCTGACGAGGGGTTCGACGCTTTCACTGCCGTTCCAGGGGACGATGACGACGCCATTGCCCGCGAGCCATTGCCGGTTCATCTCTTTGCCGGTGCGAAAGATCAGCTCGGCCAGTGGGTCGACTGAGGGATAGCTCGGGGCGATCGGGGCCTCGACGACGAGCAGGTCTTGGCCCCGAGAACGTAGCTGCACCAACGCTTGCATGACGGCGGGCGACAACAGTGGGGTCAACGCCACGACCGTTGCCGTCTTTGGGATTGAATCCAGTGGTAGTGCCGTAGTGACAGCGGAGTCCTTCTGCACGGCCCGGGTGCCGAGTAGCGCCGTAACGATCCGTTGCAGATGCCGGCGACCGAGTCGAGCCGGCAGCCAGCGAACTCCCAAACCAAGATCGAGGACGCCAACGCGATCTTGGCCCCTGAGGTGACGCTCAGCCAACGCCAGGCCGGCGGTGACACAGAACCGAAGTGACGTGTTGAGATCGGTGCCGATGTCCTGCGCCGAATCGACGAAGATCACCACGTCCGAGGCCTGGTCGGGGTGGCGTTCGACAACGACGGGCTTGCCGCGTCGAGCAGAGAGGCGAGGGCTCACGAGCCGGGCCGGGTCGCCGGCGCGATAGTCGCGAACTTCTGCCAATTCACTGCCAGAACCCTTCGACCGACTTCGGTGTTCGCCAACCATGGGTCGATCCCGAAACAGGGGAAGCAGCGAAGCGATGTGCTCAGTCGGCGGATGAATTGCCAGCGCCAGATCGACGGGAACCCGAGTGATGGTCTCGGTGATTCCGAAGCGATCGCTGAGACGGAGCGTGACCCATTCGGGTGAGTCGAGGCCCCAGCGACGACACCGGGCCCGAACCTCCACCAGCTGCGGGCCCTCGAGTGCGGTCACCAGGCGGGTTGGACCTTCGGGAGCGAACGTGGCGCCCCACTGCACGTGGATATCAGCGGTCGGTGCGGAGCCGTTTGGCGTGACGAGGAAACGCAGCTCCACCACATCGCCCTCGACGGCACGCTCGGCCGAGAGACCGAGCTGACTTACCGATGCCGTCGGCCACCACCCGTCGGCCACCGATGCCGCGAGCGCGAACGCGAACGGCATCGCGATCGCCACCCAGCCCGGCTCGCGGCTCATCAAGGCGATCGACAGCGAGCTGACGACGATGACGGCGTAGAACCAAAAGCGATGGGTCAGGTGACTGGTCATGAGGGCGCCGCAGCGCTAGTACTGCCCGGGAGGGGGGAACTGTGGCGGAGGCGGCGTTGCTCCCCCGTACTGGGGCGCCGCATACTGGCCCGGCCCTTGATGGGGCGGTTGTTGCTGAATCGGCGGCGATGAGTCCGGCCGTGTCGGATCGTCAGCACCAACCGGCGCTGGGACCTGCTGCAACACCTCGGTCACCACATGCTCAGCCTGAACCCCGCGCACCCACTGATCAGGGTGAAGGATCAAACGATGGGCCAACACCGGGATGGCCAGCGCCTTGATGTCGTCGGGGAGCACAAAGCTCCGACCCGATAGGGCGGCCCTGGCTCGAGCGGCCTTGAGTAACCCAAGCGAACCGCGTGGCGACGCGCCAGCTTCGGTTCGCGGACTCGTCCGCGTCGCTTCAACGACATTGACGACGTAGTGGGCCACCGGCTCGGCGATATGTACTTCTTCCACTCGTTTCTGAAGCATCGACAACTCGCCGGCCCGCAAGACCGGGTTCAACGCAAGTCGCTCGGTCCCGCGCCTGGCCCGATTGAGCACCATCGTGACCTCGGCCTCGGTACCCGGATAACCAATGCCGGTCCGAATGAGGAAGCGGTCGAGTTGAGCCTCGGGCAAGGGGTAGGTGCCCTCTTGCTCGATCGGGTTTTGCGTGCCAACGACGAGGAAGGGTGTCGGCAGTGGGTGGGTCACGCCATCGGCGGTCACCTGACGCTCCTCCATCGCCTCCAGCAGAGCCGATTGGGTTTTCGGGGGGGCCCGGTTGATCTCGTCGCCTAACACGAGGTTGGCGAAGACGGGGCCAGGCTTGAACTCGGCGTCAGCCCCAAAATTGGTGAGCACTGCTGAACCGGTGATGTCGGCAGGAATCAGGTCGGGTGTGAATTGCACCCGACTGAACGACAACCCGGCCGCCTCAGCGAAGGCTCGAGCAATCGCCGTCTTGGCAACGCCGGGAACATCTTCCAGCAGCACGTGTCCGTCGGCCAGCAGCGCAATCAGGATCAGTTCAAGGACTGATCGCTTGCCGACGATTGCTCGCTCGACCTCGTCCAGTATCGCATTCGACGCGTTCATGACATCGGTGTGACTCATTCGCTAACCATTCCTCATTCCGATTGCCCTTTGTAGTTCGGTTACGGTGGCTTCGATCAGTTGCCGTGAGGCGCGAGGGCCGAGGCAGTAAAGATCGGAATCCAGCGGACTCGCTACCACCATCTGGTTCAGCAGGGCAATGATCGGTGGATTGTCGCCGCTCATGCTGAGCTGGCGATGGACTTGTTCGAGCTCCCAAGGGACCGTGGCTTGACCGGGTGGTGCTGGTAGTTCGTGCTCCCACGCCCCGCCCTCGACGGCGCCCAGCGAGTATCGCTTGGCCAGCCGCCACAGGACGATCAAGCCAACGATTACCCAAATCAACGCGATGAGAGGAAAGACGTCGACGAGGCCGCTCATACGCCAACCAGTCGTTGGGGTTGCTGCATGAAGAAAAGCATCCGTTGGGCGAGTTCAATCGCTCGATCGCGGTCGGCGAGGTCCGCCGTCCGCGGCGCGAAGCGGACTGCGGAGTAGAGGTCGGAGAGCTGCGACAGCTCACTGGCCGCATCGGCCGGAATCGCATCGCGCACCCGAGCGAAGAACTCAAGCGGCGTCTCTTGGTGCGCTCGGACGGGAATGAGCCACTCCCCCGACGTCGCCCGGTCGTACAACTCGCGGATTACCGCGTCGGCGTCGGGGTTTTGGCGTAGGCGTTCAAAGAGGTCCGCCTCATCGGCTGGCGCATCGCCACGAACCACCTTGGTGTGCTGGGGGACGGAGAAGTTGACCGTGGCGAGACCAATGCCGTCTTTGAAAATCAGCCACATGCCGACGAAGAACATGGTGAGCGCGGTGCCGAGTCCGATCCATCCCCAGGGCCACGATTTGGCGAATGGCGGATCGAACGGTTCGCTGGGATCGATACCAAAGATGGGCCCGACGTCTTCGGGTTCGGCTTGGAGTGCGGGGTTGGCAACAACTGGCGTGTCGCCCGCTTGGGCGAAGGACTGAGGCGTGCCTCCGGGGGCCGTATAGCTACCACTCACGGCGTTGTCGTCGCGGCGTATCTCGGTGATGCCACCACCGACTTCACTTAACACGATGGTGTCGCCGTCCCAGCTGATGAGCTGGTCGCCAGGAACCTCCAGCCCACGCTGAACGATAAAGAACTCGCCGTCGACCAGACGGAACCCGACGAGGCGGCCGGGCAGCGGCTCCTCGATATCCCAGGTCACGCCTTGATTGTCGACTACGCCAGCGGGTTCGAACGCAATTCGTCCGTTATCGGTCTCAATCGAGATCCTGGTTGGCGGTTCGAGCGGTTGCCCACCGCTCCCGCTGTTTTCGTCGTAGCGATAACGGATCTCTCGGCCATCACCAGGTTGCCCACTCGAACCGCCCTTCCCGTCGCCGCCGCCGCCCGACGACTCACCTGATTCGCTACCCGAGGAGCCTTGGCTGTCGTTGGCTTCCGACGACTGTTGTCGTTGCTGCTGCTGGAACTCTTCGCCAGTCTGGGATTGGGCACCGAGCGCGACCAGGATGACGAGGACGATTGCTGCTGGAATTGCGAGCCACCGCCCCATGCCCTACTCCTTCTCGACGAGATGCGCCACGATCACTAGCGTCGACCAAACTCGGCCCACCCTTGAGGGCCCCGTGAACGTACTACTAGAGGTCACGTGCCTGAGCAATGGCTAGCTCGATTGACCCCCGCATCCGGTTATACAAGCCTTCCATGTCGACGCCTTCGGTGCTCTTCTGACCCATCAGATAGCGAGCATAGACGCCATGCAGAATGCAGGCGGTCTTGAAATAGTTGAACGACCGGTAGTAGTCGAGTTGCGAGACATCGCAGCCGGTAATCGACGAATAGCGTTCGACGAGTGCCGAACGGCGAAGAAAGCCGGGGGCCGCGGTGGCCGCAAACGGCGCAAACTCACGGTCATCGTCTTCGTCGACCCACGCGTTAAGCGCATAGGCAAAGTCGGCCATGGGATCACCGAGGGTGGCGATCTCCCAGTCGAGCACCGCGGTGATAACACCATCAGAGCCGACCATCACGTTGTGGGTTCCGAAGTCACCGTGAACGACACGTGGTGGCCCTTGTTCGGGCAGCGTCGAAAGCAGCATGCGGTGCAGGTCGTGGATTCGATCGTCGTCGTACTTTGCCGCTTCTTTCGACGCCTCCCACGAGCCGTACCAGGTCCGAAGCTGGCGGCTGACATAGCCGTCGTGGCGGCCCAGATCACCAAGGCCGATAGCGACGGGGTCGAGGGCGTGCAAGGCCGCCAGCGTGTCCATGAATGAATTGCTGAGCGTCACGCGGGCGTCCATCGACAGGCCGGCCTCGACATCTTCAGTGGTGTAGAACGCTTGGCCGCTGACCTCGCTCATGACATAGAAATGAGCACCGGTAACGGACGGGTCTTCGCAATAGCCGTAGGCCACCGGTACCGGCACATCGGTGGGGCCGAGCGCCTTGATAACGGTGAATTCCCGACCCATGTCGTGGGCCTTCGGTAACAGCTCTCCCAGCGGCGGTCGTCGGATGACGGCCCGGCGCCCTCCTGATCGACCAGCGAGAAGGTCAGGTTTGAGTGACCACCAACAAGCCGTGTCCAGGTGAAGGGCGGACTCAGCCCCTCGATGTTGGCACCCACCCAGGTATTTACCGCGGCCTGGTCATACCCAGGCGTCTCGGCGCTTTCGGTCGTCTCGCTCATGTCAGGTTCCTTCAGTCAGTGGGTGACTCACCAGCGGGACATGATCGCACGAAAGCGTCCAGACTAGGAATCGCTGCGTTTTGCCTTGTTCTTTGGACGCGACCGGCCCGACCGAGCGCTCGACTTGGCACCACTGCCCCGCTTGGCGCCGCTGGTACGTCGTTTCGCACCGGGCCTCGACAAGGTGGTGGTCTCCCATGACGCGCCGTCCACGTTGTCGGTTCGGGCCTTGGCCTTACCCTCACTCGGTTCGCCCGCGCCTGCGTTGCGCTGTTTGGACGAGCCAGATTGGGAGTTCTTGCCCTTGCCCTTGTTCTTCGCCTTGCCGCTTCCCGGTGCGTTTGGGAGTACGCGCGTTGGCACTGGCCAAAGCTTGGGGTCACGCTCGGGGGTGTGGCGTCGGAACTCTTCTAGGGTTTCGACCGGGACCGAGAGACCGAGTTCGCGCTGATTGGACCGAACCAATTTTCGATCGTCGTCTTTGACCAGGGAGACGACAACGCCAGCGGCGCCCGCCCGTGCGGTTCGACCAGATCGGTGGGTGTAGGTTTTGCCGTCTTCGGGCGGGTCGAAGTGGATCACACCGGCAACCCCATCGACGTGGATACCGCAGGCCGCGACGTCGGTGGCAACCAGGGCCAGCACCGTCTGGTCGGTGAAGGCCGCGAGGGCTCGATCGCGTTGTGACTGGGAACGGCCGCCATGGATCCAGCGGCCTTGATGCCCTGGGCCTTGAGCTGGCGAGCCACCCGATCGACGCCGTGACGGGTGCGGCAAAACACCACCGTTGGGCCTGTGTGGGCAATAACGTCGGCGGTCAGCGCCACCTTGGCCTGATGGTCGATCTCCACGAACTGGTGGATCATCGTCGAGAGATCGGGTTCGGCTTCACCGACCTCGTGCAGGACCGGATTGGTCTGATACTTGTCGGTGATGATCTTGACGTCTTTGTCGAGGGTCGCCGAGAACAGCACCGTCTGGCGTTTCTTGGCCGTCATGTCGAGCAACTTCTTGAGGCTCGGCAGGAAGCCCATATCGCACATGCGATCCGCTTCGTCGACGACGACGTACTCAACCTTGCCGAGGGACACCTCGCCCCGATCGATGAGATCCATCAAGCGGCCAGGGCACGCGACCAGAATGTCGACGCCGTTCTTCAACACATTGAGCTGATTGCCGAAGCCGACACCGCCGTAGACCGCCGTGATAGAGCGATTCTTCGCCTTGGCGAGCGGCTCGAGTTCGCGCCGAATCTGTTCGGCCAACTCACGCGTCGGCGACAAGATAAGTGCTCGGGGGTTGCGCGGCGTGCTCTTGTCGAGGCGGGCGACGAGGGGAATGCCAAAGGCGAGGGTTTTGCCCGAGCCCGTTGGGGCGCGCCCGAGAACGTCACGCCCCTGCAGAGCATCGGGAATAGAGGCTTCTTGAACTTCAAACGGGGCGGTGATCCCCTGTTTGTCAATGACTGCGACCAATTCTGCGGGGACGCCGAGGTCAGCAAACGTCTTAGACATGGGTTACTCCAAACCGCCCGGACAGCCATCGTGGCTCGGACGCAGCCGCTTAGCCTACTGACGCCAGGTGGGCCCCTCCACCAGCGAGGGAAAACGAGCGAGCCTACGCCCGACCGTGGATCCGCATCGGGGGGACGGATTTTGGTGGCTGCTTGCGCTTGGGCAGCGCCGCTAGCAAGGCGGCCGTCGACGCGGCAATATCGCGTACGGTCGCCTCAAACAGATCCTCAACGAGCGCTGACGGTTGACGAATGCCGGTCACCTTGCGAACGTACTGCCGCGCCGCCGCCTCAATTTCTTCCTCGGTTGCTGCTGGCTCAAGGCCTCGAAGAATGGTGATGTTTCGGCACATTGCTAGCTCCTCAGTTCGTAGACCCAACCAGTATCGCCCAGGTGCAGCCGGTTTCGCGGCCCGAGGTCGGCGGGGTCGGCGCCCTCATATGCGTGGTCGCCTCGCCACGCCAAACTCGGTGGCGTCGTCGCGAGCGCGCGGGTGGCGAACTCGGGGGGCTCCGTCAGACCAGCACCAAAAGCTTTGGCTGAGGCCACGTCTTGGTGCTGAGCCAGCTGGTGAAGCGTGATCCATGTTGGTGGCGCGAGTTCGATCTCGCCCGCATCGCGCTTCGCCATCGCCACACGGGGTGATAGCCAGAGGTGTTCGTGTATCTCGCCGTTGTCGATCATGACCTCACCCGTTGGCGCCTCGGCGAGAAAGAACCAGGTCGAGAACCGTCGTCGTGGCCCAGCCATGGTCATGGCCGGCAGCATCGGCGGTACCCAGTAGGACCATGGGATGAGGTCGTGTGGGTCGACGACCAGTCCCGCTTCTTCGTTGGCTTCGCGCACGGCCGCCCGTCGCGCGATTTCTCGATCGTCGTCAAGGAGCCGGTTGTCGACTTCTCGATCGGCCGGATCGACTCGTCCGCCAGGAAAGACCCACATGCCACCGAAGGCGATTTTCGAGTTACGACGCAACATCAACACTTCGGGTCCGGTTGCCCCGTCTCGCGCCAACACGACGGTGGCGGCGGGAATAAGATCTTGGTCGTCCATCGCGAAACGGTAGGGTTGATCGTTGTGTCCCGTCGAATCAACGAAGTCGCCGTTGCTGTACTTCTTGGTGCGCTCGCCGTCGGCATTCTGATCGCCGTCGTCAAACTCGTTGCCACGAACGACCACACCGCACCGAGCGTCACCGTGGTTGCCCCCGACCAGGACGAGCCAGTCGATCCCGCGGGATTTTTGGCCGACTACGAACGCAGCCTCGTTGGTCCCTATGTCGCTCGCGGCAGCGTCACCGTGCGCGACGCCGGGGTTGCGGTGGCCAGCACCCGCTACAAGTCGGTGCGGCGGGGGGAGCAAGGCTTCGAACAAGAAGGCACCGCTATCGTCATGGTCGACAATGGGTCTCAGGCGACCTGCGACCAACTTCCCTCCTCGAACGAGACGACATGCGGGCCGACGGTCGATGCACTGACGACCGCCGAACTCGTCGACAAGGCGCAGCGACTGCTGAAGCCACAAGGCGAGACCGAGCGAGCCCCTCTACGAAGGTCTACCCCGACGACAATGGCTGCTGGTTCTGGTCGGAACCCGGCCATTGTCGGCTGGCGAATGGGGTCAAACCGCCACCTGGTGCTTCGATTCGTCGACGGGCGCGATCATGCGCCAAGAGACAACAACGGGCACACGAACTACCGAGCGAATCGCCGATTCGGTTGACCCCACGGTCGCCGACAGCGACTTCCAGCCCGACGCGCCGTAGGCAGCGCAGCAGAAGGCGGGTTCAAGCGAGGACCACCGGTTGCTGCCAGCACCCGAAGGCGCTGGCCGCGATGCGTGTGGAGGGAGAGGTGATCCCCGCTTGTTCCCTACTGACCGGTGTTTGGGCGATGACCACCGGGCGTACTCATTCCATCGTCCACGCGCGCCACCAACTTGAGAGGGACTTCGACATTTCTCGGTTCCCCACCTCGTCCTTGATCGAGGAGCGGCCAGGGAGCGAGTACGATCGGGCGATGTTCCTCGGTGAAGACCTCCTTGCGTGGCTGACGCTGGCGATCGGCGGTGCCTTAGCGTTCGGCACCATCGCTGCGCTCATCAGGCCGCCCCAGAACGCGAAAGAGGGCAATCTTGAGCGGGCACCACTTGGGCGAAGCCTCATCCAGATCGCGATTGGCCTGTTTGCGTCGTTCTGGGCGCTGGTTTCACTGCTGGCGTAGACGTGTCAGCGTGACGGCTGGGTTGTGCTACTCATGCGCTTAAGGTGCCCGGCCCGACTGCCGATAGCTCGGGAGAACAAAGGAATCCAGCATGAGTGTCTCCTCGCCATCACGAAGCACAACCGCCCTCCACACCACGAGCGCGCCAAAACTTTCACGGACCCCTTTGCGCCAAGCTGAGTGGCTCGATGAGCCAGTTCCCGTTGCGCTGGGCATCGACACGCCCACCACAGGTCGCTCAAACAATATTGTCTTCCAGGTGCTCCTGGGCGTAGCCGCGTGTCTCGCGCTGGTCGCCGTTGTGCAGCAGGCAACTGGTTCGGCGCCGGTCGACCCAACATCGGTTGACGCACCGCCGCCAGCGGTGTTCCTGCAGGCCGACTAGCCAACCAACGCGCTAGAACTCGCCGCTTGGCGGTCCCCCCGCGGCAGAACGAGCCATATTGTCGAACCGGGTGTATTGACCGCGGAACGCCATCCGCACGGTGCCAGTTGGGCCGTTACGGTGCTTGGCCACGATGATCTCGGCCATGCCCTTGTCGGGCGAGGCGTTGTCGTAGACCTCATCGCGATAGAGAAACATGACGACGTCGGCGTCCTGCTCGAGCGAGCCGGACTCCCGAAGGTCGCTCAGCATCGGGCGCTTGTCGGCCCGCTGCTCCAAGCTACGGTTGAGCTGGGCGAGCGCTACGACGGGGCATTCCAGCTCACGAGCCAGGATCTTGAGGTTTCGGCTGATCTCCGCCACCTCGACCTGGCGGCTTTCGGCGTTGGATCGCCCGGTCATGAGCTGGATGTAGTCGACCACGATCAGTCCGAGGTCGCCGTTTCGGCTCTTGAGGCGGCGAGCTTTGGCCCGAATCTCCATCACCGACGTGTTTGGGTTGTCGTCAATGAAGATCGGCGCTTCGGCCAGTCGGCCGACGGCGTGGCTGATGCGGTTCCAGTCGGCCTCTTGCAGCTTGCCGGTCTTGATGCGCGTCGAGTCGACGAGGGCTTCGGAGCACAGGATGCGCTGCGACAGCTCGAGTTGTCCCATCTCCAAGGAGAAGATGAGCACAGGACGGTTGTCGCGCATCGCGGCGTTGGCCGCCATACCGAGGGCGAACGCCGTCTTGCCCATGGCGGGACGGGCCCCAACGACATAGAGCGCGTTTGGCTGCAGTCCAGCCAGCAGCTCGTCGAGATCGTTGTAGCCAGATTGGATTCCGGTGACCGCATCGCCCTTCTCGTAGAGCGTTTCGAGTCGATCGAGGTTGGCCGACAGCAGGTCTTTAATCTCCGCCGTCGAGTTGGTAACCCGGCGCTGGGCCACTTCGAACATGGCCGATTCGGCGTCGTCGACGGCCTGAACGACGTCCTCCGGGACGCGGTAGGCCATCTCGGCGATCTCGTTGGACACCGCAATCATCCGTCGCAGAAGGGCGTGTTCTTCGACGATCCGAGCGTAGTGGGCAGCATTGGAGATGGCCGGCGTATTGCCTTGGAGGTCGAGCAGGATGCCGGGACCGCCGCTCACCTCGAGCAGGTCGGCCCGCTTGAGCTCGTCGGCGACGGTGACCGCATCGACCGGCTCGCCCGCACTGTAGAGGCTCAGGATGGCGTCGAAGACATGGCCGTGGGCGGGCTTGTAGAAATTGTCGACGTCGAGAATTTCGACGACGTCGGCAATGGCCTCGCGGCTGAGCAGCATGGCGCCAAGCACCGCCTCCTCGGCCGCCAGGTTGCTCGGTGGAACCCGTAGAGGCTTGGCCGAAGGGCGATCAGACATCTCGTTATCCTCCCCCACCTTGGATGTGGATTCATAGAGCCGCTTCCTGTGGATTTCGCCAGAAATCACCAGGCGGGCCTGTGGATAGCGCCAGTTTCACCGTCGAGTCTGTGTATAAGTCGGTGGAAAAGACTCTAAACCTGTGGAGCACCTACAGTCGGCGCGATGCTTGTTGCTGCGACTAGATGGCGATGGCCGGGCAAAATACCCGGCCATCGACGTCCATGTAAGGTTGAGATAACCAGCGAGCGCTGGGTAGTTACGCCGAGGCGACAACCTCAACGGTGACGGGGAACTCAACGTCGGCATGGGGGGAGGCGGTAACCGTATGGGTACCGACCGCCTTGATGCCATCAGCCATATCGAGCATCTTGCGGTCGAGTTCGACCCCGGTCTGCTCGGTAATGGCCGCTGCGACGTCGGCGCTTGACACCGAACCGAAGAGCTTGCCCTCACCCGACGCACGCGCCGTGATGGTGATCACCTTGGCGACAAGCGCCTTGGCCACTTCTTCAGCTGCTTCACGGTCTTTCGCGTTGCGGAGCTGCCATGCCTTACGCATGGTGCCAGCCTGCTGCTCCAGTCCGTTGGTCGCACGCTGGGCGGCGGCCGTTGGAATGAGGAAATTGCGAGCGTAGCCATCGGCTACTTCGACAACGTCGCCGCGGTTTCCGACACCGTTGACCTGCTTAAGTAGAACGACGCGCATCAGGCCTCGGCTCCTTCGATCATCAGTTCCTCGGTCGAGGCATCAACGGCTTCGATCGGGGCATCGGACTCGCCTCGTGGTGGACGGTCCTCGCGAGGGCCGCGACCGCCGCCACCATCACGACGTCCGCCGCCTCCAGCGCCGCGGCGCTGGGTGGTGACACGGCTGCTGTACGGCAAGAGGCCCATCTCACGAGCGTTCTTGATGGCGTTGGCCACGAGACGCTGCTGCTGGGGGGTGTTGCCATTGACGCGACGAGCCTTGATCTTGGCGCGGTCGGACATGTACCGACGAAGGAGATCGACATCTTTGTAGTCGAGGTAGTCGGTCTGCTCGGGGCTGAGCAGGCTGACTTTCTTTTTGCCTTTGCGGCCGCCATCTTTCGGCTTGACTCGCTTACGACTTGGTGCTTTTGCCATTAGAAGGGTTCCTCATCTGGGTTGTAGGGCTGAGGCTGCTGCTGGCCGCCTCCAAATGATCGCCCACTATTTCCGCCTTGGTTGCTGCCACCTGGAGCGTTACCGCCCTGGTAGCCGCCACCCTGGTTTGACGTTTCGCCGAAGTTGGCGCCATCGCGACGCTCGTTCTTGCGGACCTCGGCTGTCGCCCAACGGAGGCTTATCGCCACGTCGTCAGCGACGATCTCGATCTTCGAACGCTTGTCGCCTTCTGGGGTTTCCCAGCTGCGCTGGTCGAGGCGACCGGTGACGGTCACTCGGGTGCCGCGAGCGACACTCTCGGCTGCGTTTTCACCCAGCTGAGCCCAACAAACGATGTCGAAGAACGATGTTGCCTCTTCCCATTCCTGGGTTTGGCGATTTTGCCAGCGACGATTCACCGCGAGGCCGAAATTGGCCACCGCTTGTCCTGAAGGGGTGAACCGCAACTCTGGCTCACGGGTTGCATTTCCCGTGACCGTTACGGTGTTGTCTATTGCCATGAGTACGCCTTTCGTTAGGCGGTGGCGCCAACGAGGCCACGACGATGGGCCTCTTTCATTGGCAACCGGACGAACTTGTGGCGGACGACATCGTCAGCGAGAGAAAGGGTGCGATCAATCTCGGTGAGCGCCTCTGGCGCCAACAGCTCGAGGACGACATAGAAGCCTTCCCACTTGTGATTGATCTCGTAGGCGAAGCGACGAACGCCCCACTTATCGACCTTCTCAAGAGAACCACCAGCGGCTTTGGCCTCAGCCTCAAGCTTGTTGATTTGGTTCTGAACCGCGGACTCCTCGAAGCCCGCAGTAAAAATAATCATGAGTTCGTAAGCTCGCACGAGCCTGACCTCCCTCTGGACCCGGTAGACCGGGGCTCTCGACGGTCGAGAGCAGGGTTAACGGTGGACCAATCCACCGGCTGCGTGGGCGCCACGAGTGGTGCGCAAACAGCAACACCCGAATATACGGCCGCAAATCGCGAAAACCCTCCGTTAGCCCGATTCAGACGTGTCGGTCGATTCAGGCGGTGGACTCGTCGAGGTTGTAGGCGTGCTGGTGGCGTCGCCCGGCGCGGTCGTTGATGACGGCGCGTCCGGGTCGGTCGTGGTCGTCGCCCCCGGGTCGATCGTGGTCGTTGGCGCGGGCTCACACGGCGCCGTGGTCGCCGCTTGTTCGTCGGCCACCGTCGTCGTTGACTCGCCGCCTGCTTCAGCCGGCGTGCTGTCTAGGCAGAACGGGAGGGTTGTGGTGGTCGACAGCTCGCTATTGCGAATCTCGCCGCTGAAGTCACCGCTCACGGCCAGTCCGTCGCACGGCGGCGCCCCGGCCGTGGCCAACGTCATGAACGTCGACCACATCTCCGCGGGATAATCACCGCCGTGCACCTCGCCTCCTCGGAAGTCGCTCATCGTTTGCGCAGGCTGTCCCGGCGCACCCGAATAGCCCATCCACACGGCGGCCGTAAGGTCACACGTGAAGCCAACGAACCAGGCATCGCGAGCATCCTGGGTCGTGCCGGTCTTTCCGGCCGCCGGGCGGCCGAACTGTGCCGCCGTCCCGGTCCCCGACTCGACGACCTCTTGCAGGGCGAAATTGACTTGGCGGGCAACTGCGGGATCGATGGCGTTCGGATCCGTTGGGGTGCGACCAGGACCCTCCGTGCATTGGCCGTTAACCGGGTACCAACAAACAACATCGCCAGAGGAATTTTCGATCCGCTCGATCATGACCGGTGCGTAGCGAACACCTTGATTCGAGAGCGTCGAGTAGGCCGCAGCCATATCGAGAACCGAGACCTCTTCGCCTCCCAACACGAGCGAGTTGACGGCGCTCAGGTCAGCCGTGACGCCTAGGCTGCGAGCGAGATCGACCACTGATGCGGGGCCGACATCGATCATGAGCTGGGCGTACACCACGTTGGACGACACTCGGAGGCCGTCGACAAGGTCGCGATACCCGCTCGCCGACCCGCCGCCCGAGACGGTCCAGTCGGCGCCGTCGTTGGCTCCAGCAAGCGTGATGCTCGAAGGTGCCGCGTAGAGCGACTTGGCCGAGATGCCCTGGCCAATGGCATCGGCTAGCACGATCGGTTTGAACGACGACCCCGGCTGGCGGCCCGATCCGCCACCATTCGCACCGAGGGCCAGGTTGACCTGGCTCACATCGAAGTCCTTGCCGCCCATCATCGCCACAACCTGGCCCTTGCTATCAAGCGCCACGATCGACGCTGAGGGGTCAGTGTCGGCGGGGAGTTCGTTGACCACCGTCGTATACGCCGCTTGCTGGAGATCAGGATTGAGGGTCGTGTAGACCCGGAGACCGCTCGTGTACCACACCCCATCGGGGTAGAGCACCGCAAGCTCTTGTCTGACGGCCTCGACGAAGTACTCGGTCCCGAAGACCGCCCCACGAATCTCACCGAGCCCGGTGCGATCCTGGGGCGGTCGCACGCCCGACCAGTCGCGCTGATTTGCTTCGTCGGCCTGCGCCTGGCTGATGTAGCCCTCGTCGACCATGCGCACCAAGGTGGTGGACCGCCGGCGAGTGGCTTCCACTGGGTCTTTCGCCGGGTCGGCGGTGCCAGGCGATCGGATGAGGCCGGCGAGGAACGCGGCATCGGCGAGGTCGAGTTGGGTCGCGGGCTTTCCGAAGTAGGCCTCCGATGCCGCCTGAACGCCGTAGGCCCCTCGACCCAGATAGATCCGGTTGAGATACCGCTCGAGAATCTCTTCCTTGGTGAGTTGCTGTTCGAGTTTCACCGCCAGCGTGGCCTCGCGAAGCTTACGTTCGAAGGTGCGGTCGGAGGTGAGGAAAGTGTTTTTGACGTATTGCTGGGTGATCGTCGAACCACCCTGGGTTGCGCCGTCGGAGCGGACGTCTCGATAGAGGGCCCGAGCGATGCCCAGCGGATCGATGCCGACATGGTTGAAGAAGTCTTTGTCTTCCGTCGCCACCGTTGCGTCGATCATCACCTGGGGGATGTCGGCGTACGCGATGATTTCTCGGTCTTCGCCCGCGGACAGTTGGGCGGTTGCGTTTTGTGGGCCACAGTCCGCGGTTACCTCGGCGGTACAGACATAGGTGGTCTGCGCCAAGGCGGCGAAATCGTCGGCCGGGAGCGGCTCTTGGGCCAGATAGGCGATGCCACCAACGACCGCCACGAGTCCCAGCAACCCGAGCAGGAAAAGCACGCGACGAAAACGCCAGAGCGGGTTCCAGCGCCGGTTCGGCACCTTGCCTGGTCCCCGCAAGAGGGGCGAACGGTTAGTCACGGGCGACACCTCGACAGCCAGCTGCAGTGAGCGATGTCGCCGATCCTACTGGGCGGCCGAGAGGGGTCCCTCCGTGCCGGACAAGCGGAAGGACTCGAGCACGTGATTCCACCAGCACTGGCAGCAGACTTCGATCCGATAGCACTCTGACGGTCTACCACGGGCTTTGATGCGACGGAGTTCGCGCTGGTCGGTCACACACCGACCGGACTTTGGCAGACCTTGGCCGAACGCAAAGAGCACCGACACCAGATCGTCGGCGTCACAAATCGGACACGGCTCAGCCGCCGCCGCCCCATGGTGATGCGCCACCCGCCGAAGTTCTGGCTGGGCATCACAGACCTCAGAGGTCAGACGATGCCCTCGCCGATAGGCATCGACGGTGCGTTGGCGCGCGAGCCGGAAACTCACCACCCCACCACTCTTCGCGTCGGATCCACCGTTCACGGGGGTGATGGTAGTCATAGAAGTCCCTCCGTTTCGAGCCACTCGCCGATTGCGGCCGCGGCCTCGTCGTCTGCGAGGGCACCTCGCTCGTAGCGAAGACGTCGTTGGAAGTCCACGACCCGGCCAACAAGCGGCCCGTGCCCGAGTCCAAAGCGACGCATCAACTCGTCGCCGTCGAACGGCCCATCGAAGCCGGACAGGTCCTCGTTCTCGACAAGGTCATCGAGGATTCGCTCAAATCGAGTACGCCGTTCGGTCGCTCCCCCACTGGCCTCATACAGTCCCAAGGCCGAACGCAGGGCGGCAACCCGCTCATCGACAGCGTTGGCCCGACTGAGGTCAGCGGCCCGTCGAATCGTTGGCGCGCCGACCTCGCCCGCCGCAACAACTCACACAACGTCAGTTGGCGCAGGGTCGTGTCGCGGTCGTTGTTTGAATAGCGAAGGCGTCGGAGCAAGGCGCCTGCGTCGGCGAGGCCGAAGGGCCACAGCAGGCGCGATCGTCGTTCGAGGACGGTGGTGCCGCCCGGGACCAAGTCGGAGCCGAGGCGCAGACGAACGCTTCCCGCTGGCTCACCGAGCGCTTCCGCCAACAACCCCGTGTTGAGTGCGAACCGTAGGCCGGTGGTTGGGTCATCGACGCCGAGCAAGCGCTCGATCTCGTCGTGAATCCGCTCGACCGACACAATCGTGAGCCGGGACCGAAGCTCCTCGACCGCCACCACCAGATCGGGATCCGGTGTTAGGTCGAAGCGGGGAATGAACCGGGCGGCCCGCAACATGCGGAGGGGATCATCACCAAACGACACGCGCGGGTCGAGTGGAGTCCGCAGTCGCCGAGCAGCCAGGTCGGCCTCGCCGCCATAGGGATCGATCAGCTCACCAGCGGCTAGATCGATTGCCATGGCGTTGATCGTGAAGTCGCGGCGGGACAGGTCGATCACGAGGTCATCGCCAAAGGTGACCGTGGGCTTGCGAGACGCCGCGTCGTAGTGCTCGGCCCGGTGAGTGGTGATCTCGAGCGGCCGGCCAAACACCTCGGCGCCAATGGTTCCGAATCGTTCGCCTTGGGTCCAGAGCGCCGTCGCCAGCGGTCGGACGATGCGCAGAATGTCGTCGGGGCGGGCCTCGGTGGTGAGATCGATGTCGCCGGCGCGTGGGTCGGCCAAGGGCGGCACGGTGCCGAGCAAGCCATCGCGGACAATGCCGCCGACGAGATACAGGGAGTACCCGGCGGTTCGGAACAACTGGCCGAGGGGGCCAAGTTCGGTGGTCAGATCGTGGAGCTGGCTCAACGGTCGCCCGGGCCGCCATCGAAATGGATACGACGGGCCACCTCGACGTGTTCAAGTCCTGGTCCACCCTCTGACGTTGGCTCGGGCCGCTGGGGGCGCCCAATCAACGCACTCGCCACCGCGGTGACACTGTCCTTCAGGGATTGCAGGTCGTAGCCGCCCTCCAGGAAGAGCAGACGTCGCCCCGGGGGCACCAACCCGACTAACTCGGTGACCAGCTCGCCGTAGTCGGTCGAGGTCAGGCCCAGGTCGGTCAACGGGTCGTGGCGATGGCCGTCGAACCCGGCCGAGATCAGCAGCCAGTCGGGCTTGAAACGGTCGATGGCCGGCACCACAACCTTGTCAAACGCCGCCCGATACGCCGTGCCGTTTGCTCCGGCGGGCAGGGTGACGTTGACGGTCGTACCAACGCCTGCGCCCTCGCCGATTTCGTCGGGCCGACCCGTGTAGGGATACCACGGATACTGATGGAGGCTGACAAAGAGCACGTCGCCGTCGTCGTAGAAAATGTCCTGGGTGCCGTTGCCGTGGTGTGCGTCGATATCGATGATGGCGACCCGTTCGCCCGCCGCTCGAAGTTCCTTCGCTGCGACAGCGACGTTGTTGATCAGACAGAACCCCATCTGCTTCTCGCTCAGCGCATGATGCCCTGGGGGGCGAACCAGCGACCAGCCAGCATCGGCCTCGCCCGAGCGGAGTTTTTCGATGAGCGCAAGGCCAGCGCCCGCGGCCCGACGAGCCGCTTCGTTGGAGAAAAGGTTGACGCCGGTGTCGGGATCGATCTGTCCCCGACCAGAAAGCGACAGGTCGTTTAGGTAGTTGAGGAGTCGTTTGGGATGGACCCGCAGAAGCTGTTCTTCGCTTGCCTCGGGCGCCTCGACCCACGAGACAGCGTCGCTGAGGGGCTCCGAACGCATGGCTGCGAGCGCCACTTCTAGCCGCTCGGGCCGCTCGGGATGACCGGTTCCGGCCTCGTGGAGCAAACACAGGTCGTGCGTAGCGACATACAGACTCATACGACTACGGTACCTCGCGTCACCAACCACGTAATCTTGCCGTCAGTGAATGATCACCAGTCACCGCGTTCTCCGCTCTCGCCTCGACGCCAGAGCCAACTGCGGCAACGTTTCCCCAACCTCCGCGTTGCCACCTGGCAAGGAGCAGACGGTGTCGCGCTCGTGGGTCCGGCCCGCAATGGTCGTATGCCCGACGCAGACACGCTCGTCGCCTGCGTCAACACCCTGGCTGAGCAGGGGATAACCAAGGCGGTCACACCAGCGCTCGCGGCCTACGACTGCGTGCCGTTCGTGCGAGCCGGCTTTGAGCTCTACGAGCGGCTCCACCTTCTCAGCCGGCGACTCGACCTTCCGCCGCCAGCGCCAACGATGCGGACCAAGTCGGGCCGCCGCTGGCACCTCGACACCGTCCTCGACATTGATCAGCGAGCCTTCGAGGCCTTTTGGCGTTTCGACGTTGTCGCCCTCAACGAGGCCCGTCACGCGACGCCGACGAGTCGATATCGAGTGCTCGCCCTCGAGGGAACCATCGTCGGTTACCACGTGACCGGGAAAGCGGGGACCCGGGGCTATCTCCAGCGCCTCGCCGTCGATCCGTCCTATGCCGGGCAGGGCATCGGGACCGAACTCGTTTTCGACAGCTTGAGTTGGCTCCACCAACACCGGGTGGCTGAGGCCCTCGTAAACACTCAGGAACGAAACACCCGAGCACTTGCGCTCTATGAACGCCATGGCTTCGTCCGCCAACAGGAGGGACTCACGGTGCTCTCATGGACGGCCGACCAGTGACCCGCCGGTCGACCAGCAGATCGGCCAAGATCGCCCGCCGAATGCTGGCAACGCTCGTCGTGATGCTCGGGCTCGTTGCGCAAGTATCACCGGCCAGTGCCGCTCAGGATCAACCCACTATTGCGATGTTGAACCAGGTCGCCTACGTCAACGCCGACGGCGAGTTCACCCTCAGTTTCGCGTGGGACGGCGGGTTGAGTCCGGACATCGAGGTTGTCTTCCGCGTCTATCAGCCGCTCACCTCAGCCGCCCAGCTCGGGATGGCACCGACGCCGGGCAATGTTTTGACCGTCCCGTGGGAACAGCCGCTGATTTCCCTCGAGCGCCCCGCCAACGGCCAATTCACGCTCACGGTTCCTGTCCGTAGTTTCTCCACCGCCGACTCAACAGCGCTCTACCTGCCGGGTTCGGGCGTGCACCCCGTCTCCCTCGAACTGACCCGCGGCGGAACCACGATCGGGCGGATCACAACCAACCTCATCCACTTGCCTGGCGACGCCACTTCCATTGAGCCAGTGCCTGTTTCAATCGTGCTGCCGGTTACCCACGCAGACGGTCTCGCCACCGGCGTGACCGTCGCCGACGCAACCACGATCCTCACTCATCACCCAGACCTCCCACTCACGGTCCAAATCGGGGCGAGCGTGCTGTCTCAGCTGGAAATCGACAGTCAGCTCAACGAGGACTTCCGGACGGCGCTCGCCGACCGCACCGTCATCGTCAGTCCGGGACTCGATCTCGATCCGTCGGCTCTCGCCGCCATCAATCAGGGAGCGCTTTTCACCCAGTCGGTGGAATCCGCTCGAAACCAAGCGCGAGAACTCGGCCTTCGTCCCGCCACGAATGTCTTTCCGTGGGACGGCACGATCACGTCCGAGGGCGTCGACCTCCTGACGAGTCTCGGCGTCGACATCGTGCTTACTGCGGCAGGAAGCACCATTCGAAGCGGGCAGCTTGTCGGTACCAATACGACCCTCAACGTCATTCAGCCAAACAACGAGTTCAGCACCGAACTCGATATTGGGGCCGATGCCGTCACGCGGGCCTACGAGCTACTCGCTGAGCTTGCCCTGCTAACGGAGACCGACCGGAGCCCGGTCGTGCTCGGCGGAAACGGCTTCCAGCGACTCGACCGAAAAAGCCTCGGCCTCCTGCTTGAAGCATGGGAAGGACTCGGTCCGGTCCAGCCCGTTTCGCTGGAAGAGGCAGTCCGGCAAATGCCCGACCGGGCGAATCGGGCGGCGGAATCACCCGAACAAGATCTCGCCCCCCTGCGCGAGGTCATCAATCAAATCGACGCCGTCATCCAGAGCTACACGAGCTACTACATCAGCGGTGGAGCCGAACCCAATCGGTTCCGAACGGCCTTGATTTCTGCCCTTTCCCGCGAACGGAATCCAGCCGACCGGCTGCTACGAATCGAGCAGCTCGCGACCAATGTCGAAGCTGCCTTCGCTCCAATCACGATCGTCGACCAACAAGAGTTCACACTCACCACGACCCGCTTCGCGCTCCCCCTCCAACTACGGAACGATGCCGAGGGGCCGCGCCTCGTACACCTTCGTTTCCAGAGTGACAAGATCAAGGTCTACACCGACGACACCTACACGACCAACGCCGCAACGAGCGATGTTGTCGTCACGCTCGAGCCTGGCGAAACGACGATCACGATCAATGTCGAGGCCCAGACCCTGGGTCGTTCGCCCGTCGATGTCATCGTGCTGACCCCTGACGGACAGCGTCAGCTGGCCAGCGGAAGTTTTGCCATTCGGTCGACCGCGATTCCTGGCCTCGGGCTGCTGCTCTCGGGCACGGCTGGCGTGTTCTTGGTGCTCTGGTGGTTTCTCCACCATCGGCGCGAACGGCAGGCCGCGGCGATCGCGAAGACCCAAAGCGATAGCGTGACGGCGTGATCGACGCCTCCACTCCCTCGCCGGCGCCGCGGCCGAAGCTCCTCCTTGGAGGGCGCTACGAGCTCGTCAGCCACATTGCGACCGGTGGCATGGCCCAAGTTTGGGAGGCCCTCGACACGGTCTTACATCGCAAGGTCGCAGCCAAGATCCTGCATCCACACCTGGCGACCGACCGGGCGTTTCTCCTCCGATTCCAACGCGAGGCGATCGCCGCGGCGAGGCTCTCCCATCGATCGATTGTGGCGATTTATGACACCGTGTCGAGCGATGGCTACGAAGTAATCGTCATGGAACTCGTCGACGGCGTCACCCTTCGCTCGGTCCTCGACGACGTTGGCCGAACGTCGGTGGCCGACGCGAAGGACATCGGCAAACAGGTAGCTGATGCCCTCGACGAGGCCCATCGAGCTGGCGTCGTCCACCGCGACATCAAGCCATCAAACATCCTGCTCTGCAGCGATCGCCGGGTGATGGTGACCGACTTCGGCATCGCCAAAGCAGGTGAAGACGCCGACCTCACCGTCACCGGCACCTTGCTCGGCACGGCGAAGTACCTCGCCCCCGAGCAGGTCACTGGCGATGAGGTCGATCCCAGAACCGATCTCTACGCCCTTGGCGTTGTGCTCTACGAATGTCTCGCTGGCGTCGCCCCGTTTCGAGCCGATACCGACGCCGCCACGGCGCTCGCCCGACTCCATCAACCTCCGCCCCATGTCGCCGACCTCAACCGGACCGTTCCACCCGAACTCGACAGCATCATCCACCGGCTCATGGCGCAGAACCCCGACGAACGCCCTCGGAGCGCCGTCGATCTTCGTACCGCCTTGTCGGGAGTCCGACTCGAAAGCGAGCGGGCCGCCGTCAGCGTCGACCCGACGATGGCCGACCAAACCACCTGGACTCCCCTGCCGGAAGAACCAGGAACCGATCCCAACCTCCAGCTACACGATGACGATGACGATGAGCTGTCGTTCATCCAGTCCGAACGTTCATGGCTGTTGCCCGCGTTTGTGGTCTTGCTCGTCGGGACTGCACTCGTATTGGCCGGCGTCCTCCTGAACCGCTCGCCGCTGCGTCGAGACAACACGGCCCAAGCACCGGAGGTCTCGGCGACAAGCGATACCACCGCACTTAGCAACTTCGAGACGGTCAGTGAGCCGGTCATCGTGTCGGTTGCATCGTTCGACCCGCCACCCGGCGACGGGACCGAACAAGACAGCTCGCTGAGCCTGGCGATCGATGGGGACAACGAGACGTCATGGCGGACCGAGACCTACCTCCGTGACAACTTTGGTGGCCTCAAGCCTGGCGTTGGACTCATCGTGTCGTTTGCTGGCCCCTCCGTCATGCGTGAGCTCGACGTCGAATCGCCAACCGACAACTGGTCGGCGACCATCTATGTCAGTGACACGATTCCAGACACCCTCGACGGCTGGGGTGCGCCAGTGGCTCAAATCGACAATGAAAACGGGTCAACATCACTCGATCTTGACTCTCCCGTCGGGTCCCACCTACTGCTGTGGGTGACGAACCCGGGAACCACGAAAATTGAGGGCCAACTCACGCACCGTTTCGTGGTCGACGAGATCCTCGTCAACTAGGCGACTCGCTATCGACTTGTCATATCGTTGCGGCTTTGTCACGAGCGCCGACCATCTCCAAACTCACGAGACCAAACCTCTAAGCTGCTGCGATCAGCCCTTCCGATGACGAACTCGTACGTCGAGCACAGGAAGGTCGACGCGACGCTCTCGACCTCCTGCTCAGTCGTCACTACGACCGCTTCTACGCGCTTTGCTGGCGGGTGATGGGCAATGACGCCGACGCCGCCGACGCATGCCAAGAGGCCCTCATGGCGGTGGTCAGGGGGCTCCGGTCGTTCGACAACCGATCCAAGTTCACGACCTGGTCCCATCGAGTCGTCACCAACGCAGCAATCGACGAATTGCGTCGCCGCTCCCGTCGACCGGTGTTGGTCGATGACATCCCCGAGCCGAGCCAGAGCGGTGCGTCGGCCATCGATCAGCGCGTCGACGCGCTGGCAATCGACGACGCTCTCGCTCAACTTCCCGAAGAATTCCGGGCACCGGTCGTCCTCCGCGACCTCTACGGCCTCGACTACGCCGACATCGCCGATACCCTCGGTCTCGCTCCCGGCACCGTTCGATCCAGAATTTCTCGTGGTCGCCGCCAACTTGGCGCACTTCTCGGGAACCAGCCATCGCCTACCGAACGTCAAAGCGCACGAGATGATTGACGACGACGACTACGAATTGGCTTCGGCCTACTGTGACGGTGATGTTGACGCCGTTCAGCGTGCCCGGGTGGAGGGCGATCCGGCCCTGCAGCTCGTCGTCGATGAGATCACGCAGCTCCGTTTACACCTCGCCGATCATGCTGATGCCGCCCTCGGCGCCAATCGCCTTCCTCCGCCTGAGGTGAAGTCGGCTCAACTCGCATTGGCGGGCGACGCCTTCAGCGAGCTTTTCGCCAGCAGCGAAGCGATGCCTGCGGCGCATGCTGAGGTCTCCGCAGGAGGCCACTCCGCATCCGGCGCTTCGGTCATCGACCTGCGAGATCGTAAGCGCTATCGCCTGCTAACGATGGCCGCCGGGTTCATCGTCGTCGCGGGGGTTGGCGTGATGGCGCTCAATAGCCTGGGAGGCTCGAGCGCCGACACCACCAGCAGCGCAGACGCTATCGAAAGCGCCGACGCCGGATCGTCCGATCAAGCGACGCTCCAGGCTGAGGGCGCAGCCACTGACACCGCCAGCGACAGTAGCGAAACCAACACGACCGAGGCGGCCGCAGACGAGCCGATAGCGAGCGCCGTGGCCGAGGCTCCGGCCGAGGGCGAACGTGCGTCGGTTTCGCCGCTCGACCAACCGGTCCCGAGCTACACCTTTGGCCCCGACGAATCGCTCGCCGACATTGTCGCCACCATCGACGACGATGGGCTCGCCGTGACCGCCGACGAAGACCAGATGAATGACCCGTCGAGCAAAAGCTTGGGCCTAAGTTGTGCGGCGCTCGCCTTCCCCGACGACACGATCGAGTCGGCCATCCTTATCACCCGCGGCGACCAGCGTTTGGAACTCGCCATCGTGGAGGCAGGAACGACAACATTCGCGGTCACGTTCGAGTCAGGGTGTATCGAATCTGACCGTGTTGCGCTTCCCGATCGGGGATAAGTCCTACCGCCGACTAGCGAATCACACCGACTTGTGGCTCAACAACTACTGAGCTGGCCGATCGGTGCGGTAGGATCCCCGGATGAGCGAAGGCGACGTGGCAAAGAAACTCACAGGATCGACCGATGACTGGCCGCTGAAGGCGGCCAACACGGTTGTCGGCTACGTCGACAAGACCAAGCTCGCCACGACCGGAAAAGCCTTGGTCATTTCACGGGCCGTTGTCTACCTCCTGAGTGCCGCCCTCCTCGGCCTGATCGTTGGCGTTCTGCTCCTTATTTTCATGATCCGGCTTCTGGCTTCGGCCACCGCCGAACTCCCGTTCATCAGTGACGGAGAAGTGTGGCTCGCCTACTACATCATGGCGGCCATCTTCATTGGTGCCGGGTTACTGCTTTGGCGCAAGCGCGGCAAGTAGCGGCCGGAACAAAGCGCGCGTCGCTCTGGTTACAACCGGCGTGGCGCTACACGACGCCCAGATCCACCCTGGTTTAGGAGCATGACATGTCAGACCTCGACGTACGCAACGTCGTCATCATTGGTAGCGGGCCCGCTGGACTCACCGCTGCTATCTATACAGCCCGAGCCAATCTTCGCCCCCTGATTCTCGAAGGCGAGCCATCATCGACCAGCGACCAACCGGGCGGCCAGCTCATGCTCACCACGGAAGTCGAAAACTTCCCTGGCTTCCCCGACGGCATCATGGGTCCCGACCTGATGATGAATTTCCGGGCCCAGGCCGAGCGCTTTGGCACCGAGATCGAAACCGTCAAGGCCTCCAAGGTCGACTTCTCGGAGCGCCCGTTCAAGATCTGGGTCGGCAACCCCGACGCTCCTGAGCCCACCTACCTCGCCCACAGCGTCATCGTCTCCACCGGCGCAACGGCCTTGATGCTCGACGTTCCCGGTGAGGCTCGTCTCTTGGGCCACGGCGTCTCGACCTGTGCGACCTGCGATGGCTTCTTTTTCCGCGAACACGACATTGCGGTCATCGGTGGCGGCGATTCTGCGCTCGAGGAAGCATCGTTCCTCAGCCGCTTTGCCAAATCCGTCACCATCGTGCATCGGCGCGATGAGCTGCGAGCGTCGAAGATCATGATCGACCGGGCCAGCCAAAACCCCAAGATCAGCTTCCTTTGGAACACGGTCGTGGAAGAAGCCCTGGGCGACCAAACCCTGGCCGGGCTGCGCATTCGCAACACCCAGACCGATGTGGTCTCTGAACTGCCGGTGACGGGCATGTTCGTCGCCATTGGGCACCGACCCGCTACCGATCTTTTCGCCGGTCAGCTCGCATTGAAGGACAACGGCTACCTCATCACCGAGGCCCCAAGCGCTCGCACGAGCGTTCCCGGCGTTTTCGCCTGCGGCGATGTCCAAGACGACGTCTACCGCCAGGCAATTACTGCCGCTGGCTCGGGTTGTACGGCTGCTCTCGACGCCGAGCGCTGGCTTGAGGCCGAAGGCCTCGGTCACTAGCCCTGGAATACCGCAGCGACACCCGCTGTTCTACCCACCGAACGTTTCTACGGAGGAACAATGTCAGAAGACAATGTCATAACACTCACCGACGCCACCTTTGATGAGGTCGTCAATGCCTCTGATGTCCCAGTCGTCGTCGATCTCTGGGCTGAATGGTGTGGCCCCTGCAAGATGATCGCTCCCACCCTGGCTGAGATCGCAACCGAGCAAGTCGGTGTCATCAAGATCGCCAAGCTCAACATCGACGAAAACCCGCAGATCCCCCAGCGCTACGGTGTGATGAGCATCCCCACCCTCCTGGTATTCCGCAACGGCGAGCTCGACAAGCGAGTTGTCGGCGCCAAGCCGAAGGGCGCCCTCATCGAGGAGTTTGGCCTCTAAGTACCCCCCGCACCACTCAGTACGTACCGATCGATGCCCGGCCCCTGCGCCGGGCATCGTCGCGTTCAGGCTCGACCTAGGCGCCGGGCCCCCACGTTGAGGGTTCCACCACCATCCGCGCGTCGCCTCGCGCGTCATGCGAACACTCAACCTCAACCCTGAATTGATTGTATACACAGGTTTATCCACAGGCTGTGTGAAACTACCAACCCGCTCGGCGAGCCGCCAATCGCCCCCTTACCAATCGGTAAGGGACGGGTTACTCCCCGGCCAACATGGCGCGGTAGACCCGCTCGAGATCTTCAAGATCGGCAAACTCGATCATCATGCGACCGCGGCCCTTCGCCATCGAAAGCGTCACCCGCGTATCAAGATGATCGCCCAGCAGACGTTCGAGCTCGAGTAGTGCGGCCGGCTTCGTCTCGCCGACGCCAGTAGGTGTCGAGGGGCGAGGAGTCGGACGAGACGAGTCGTCGCCGGTACTACGGACAAGCTCTTCTACTTGACGAACATTGAGGCCCTCAGCCACGACGCGCTGAGCAAGCCGCTCTTGGTCGGCCCGGTCGGGTGTGCCCAAGAGGGCACGACCATGCCCCGCGCTGAGCTCGCCCGAGGCAACAAGTCGCTGAACCGATCCCGGAAGCTGGAACAGTCGAAGCGTATTGGAGATTGCCGACCGGCTCTTTCCGACCCTGCTGGCCACCTCGTCCTGGGTCAGGTTGAACTCGTCGATGAGCTGCTGATAGGCCGCTCCCTCTTCCAACGCGTTGAGATCCTCACGATGCAGGTTTTCGACCAGCGCTTGTTCCAGCGAATGGCGATCGTCAACGTCGCATACGATCGCCGGAATCGTCGCCAGCCCGGCCCGGCGAGCGGCGCGCCAGCGACGCTCCCCCGCTATCAACTCATAACGGTTCTCGCCCGACTCGCGCACCAGAATCGGTTGCAACACACCCAACTCACGCACCGAATCGGTCAGCGAGACAAGCGCCTCCTCATCAAAGCGAGCGCGGGGCTGGTACTCATTCGCACCGATAGCCGACACCGGAATCTCACGGAGCGCCGCCTGAGTATCGGCAGCGATGGCATCCGTCGGGATGAGCGACCCGAGACCCTTACCTAGTCCACTACGCCGATTCATTGGCGATCTCCTTTCCAAGATCTCGGTAGGCCAGGGCCCCCCGGGACATCGAGTCAAATACCGTGATTGGCTGACCGAAGCTTGGCGCCTCCGACAACCTGACGGTGCGAGGAATCACACTTCTACAAACCTTCTCGCCGAAATGACCCCGGACTTCCGACGCCACCTGAGCCGCCAGATTGGTCCTCGCGTCGTACATCACCAGCACAATATTGCGGATATTGAGGTCGGCGTTGAGGTTCTTCTGCACCAGCTCAACATTACGAAGCAGCTGGCCGAGGCCCTCCAGCGCATAGTACTCACACTGGATGGGGACCAGCACCTCGGTGGCCGCAGCGAACGCGTTGACCGTCAACAGGCCAAGCGAGGGCGGGCAGTCGATCAACACCATGTCGTAGTCATCGTTGACAACCGCCAGCGCATTCTTGAGCCGCATTTCCCGGCTGAATGCTGGGACGAGTTCGATCTCCGCGCCGGCCAGGTCGAGATTGGCTGGTGCCACAAACAAGTTGCGCACGGACGCAGCTTCGATGGCATCTTCGATGGGCACATCGTGCAGGAGTACGTCATACATCGATGCTTCGAGGTTCCGAGGGTTCAACCCAAGCCCCGTACTCGCATTTCCCTGCGGGTCGAGGTCGACAATCAGCACGCGATATCCCAGCTCCGCTAGCGCTGCACCGAGGTTTACCGTCGTTGTCGTCTTACCCACGCCGCCCTTTTGGTTGGCGACGGCGATGATGCGGCAGCTCTCGCTCATCGGAGGCCGCTGCTGCTCGGCTTCCGCCGTCGCCGCTGCCTCTACGAGCTCGGCAAAGCCCTCATCATCGTGTGTGTCCGATGCTGCGGCCGACGCCACGCTCTCGCTCGCTGCTGGCGGGGGTGATTCCGTGTTAGGCACTGCCATCTCGCCCTCTGACGGCGCATGCCCTTCATCGGGAGTCGACTCGCCGTCCACCGGTTGATTGTTTGACTCACTCATTGAGCACTCCTGCAGAGAAGGAAGGGGGGTGGCCGCGTGCGACGACAGCGTCGATCGTTGCGACGAGACGTCTGGCATGTTTCACGTGAAACATCGCACCGTGTGTGCGCAGCAGTGTACAGCAACACATCCACCAGAGGTGGCAGCCTTCAACCAAAGCACACGAGTGAGCCTCGCCAAGGGTGTCGCTCCCCTGGTTTCCCGACCAATGGGGGCCACGGGCCATCACTGGCCATCACGAGCCATCACAAGCCCGTCCCTCTCACCAACCGTACCGACGGTGGTGAACCATGAACCGAGGACCCGACGCTCTCCTGAGGACGCCGTGAGAGCGCCCACTCCGCTGGGCGGCACCAGCCGAAGGACAGTGCGGGCGTGTCGAGGACCGCACGTTCGCCAGGGCGGTTCACTGAACACCAAAAGCTGGACACGGTTCGTGCCCACTCCCCCGCATGCCATGCCTCCACCCGATCGCCGAGCATTCGATCACCGAGCATTCGATCACCGAGCACTCAATCACCGAGCAGTCGATCACCGAGCGCTCAATCACCGCAGCTGGCACCACTACAGCTGACAACACCGCAGCTGACACCACTCGCTCACCCAGCGCACCGGTCGCCCACGCACGGCTCGCCAGCGGGCCGCTCGTTGTGACCCACCCCACGGCGCGCAATTCGTCGATGCTGCGTCCGACCGTGCTGCCTGCTTCCGTGCTGTCTGGTTCCATGCAGCCTGCTTCTATGCGGCACGTGTCCGTACCCGGTGTTGCCACTCAAGGTCCGTCTGGGCACGGTGGGTCGCGTTCTCCGAGCACCGAGGGCACGGCGCTTGGTCACCATGTTTCACGTGCCCTGTTTCACGTGCCCTGTTTCACGAGCGCTGCTCCACTGGTTCCCTACCTAGGCTCCCCACCTATTGGTCGTCACCTCTTGGTCCCCGTTGGTTGCGCCACTCCAGATCCCCACGCCAGGAGTTCCACCCCAGGCGCTCCCTTCGATGCCCTTCCGGCCACACCTGGGCACTACCGCACCGCCAGGCTCGTGGGCGAGCGCCCTGCCCGGCAAGCACCAACTCAGCGACCGTGCAGGGAAGGCCGTGGGCTCCTCGGACCAACGATCCTTCCCGCCGCTGAGTCCTCGGGCTTCGAGCCATGAGCGGTGCAGACACTCGTTCGCCAGCCCGCAGGCTCCCACCACCAGCGTGCGCCATCGACGGCCCCGTCGATGCAGGGCTGGGTCGATTCATTCCAGCAACGGCTGGCGTGTAAGGCACTCAATCGCCACAGGCCGTCGGCCGCTTGGAACGACACCCAAGCCTGGCGTGCCATGCCAGGCTCCTGACCCGTCACCGGCGCCAATCGGGTACGCGAGCGCCACCGCCGGCGAAACACACCGGTCCCTCACGCCGATTGGTCCGTCACCGCAGGCTGGTTCAGGAGCGATCGACGGGGACCTGGCCGGCGGCGCTCGCGGTGAGCCCGCATGCAGTGCCGTGGTTCCTACGCAGGGCTAACGGTGGGGGAGCGAAGGCCCTATCGAGGTCGTGCCGCTGGGCCAGTTGGTCACGATGTTTCACGTGAAACAATCGGCGCGCCGTCTCGGGCGGCGCACCGCACGGCATCGGGGCCCAAAACGCAGGAAGGCCCGGCATCCACCAATGGGGGATGCCGAGCCTTTTGCGGGAAGTTCGCTAGTCGAAGGTGAAGAGCGGCTTGCGCTCTTGGCGTTTAAACGAGCGTGGGTAGCCGACCAGGGCACCGTTTTCCGACACCAGGCACGCAACGTGACTGGACGACTCAGCCAACGAGATGCCGTGTGTGGCCAGTTGGCTTGTGGGCCAGCGGCGCCCACCTGGCGGTTCACTGATGATGATCCTGCCGCCGGGCCGCAGGAATCCGGTTGCGCACTCAACGGTGTGGTGCGGGGCGCCAAATGATCTCGACACCACAACATCGGCCCAGCCACGGTGTTCGGCGAGGTGGCCAAGCTTCTCTGCCCGGCCGAGCACAACCTCAACTCGGTCAGCTAGCCCGAGCTCGACAATTGCCTCGCTCAAGACTGGCAGCGTTTCTCTGAGCCATCGACGAGGCGGCCCTCGACGGCCGGAAGGTCGAGCAATAGTGGCAGGCCGGGAAGGCCGCCCCCCGAGCCCAGATCAACCAGTCGCGTTGTGTCGTCGAGGATGGAGTCGAGGTAATAGCGGGCGTGGTTGATGTGAACGCGGAGCGGGCCCGGACCAAGGAATCCCATGGTACGAGCCCGCTCCAAGACGGCGTGAATTGCCGGTTGGCTACTCAGCGTCCGCGCCTTCGTTTGTGACGGGGACAACGATGACACGGCGGCGTGGTTCGTTGCCAGCTGAGCGTGTGGCAACACCCTCGATCTCGTTGAGCGCGTCGTGCAGTGTCTTGCGATCGGCGCTCGACATCGGCTCGAGGACGACTTCAACCTGCTCCTCAGACGCCTTGGCGGCAGCATCGGCGGCGAAGGCAGCGAGGGCTTCCCTGCGGATTTCGCGGTAGCCACCGACGTCGACCCGGATCCGGACAGCTGATGGTGCGGTGCGTTGTGCTGCTACTCGCGTGAGCTCTTGAATGGCGTCGAGCGTGCGTCCTCGCGGGCCGACCATGAGGCCGTGCTTACCGTCGACCATGGCGTTGATGGTGTCATCTTCGTCAGGGATCGTGACCCCGCCGTCGAATCCGAAGGCGGCGGTGAGCCCGGTGAGGAAGGTCGACACGTGCTCACGGACCTCCTCTATGGGTGCGGAATCCTTCTGCGCCTTTGGTGCGCTCTTGCGCTCGCGTGGCGTCTCCTCGGCGTCAGTCTTCTTCGACTGACGCTTGGGGGCAGCATCGCTGGCCTGGTCGTCACCGGCGGCCACAGTGGCCTTGTCGGCCTTTGGCGCCCGCTCGGCTTTCGGCGCACGTTCCGCCTTGGGCTTGTCGGTCGACTTCTTGCGCTTGTCACGGCGGTCGTTCTTTGGGCGCGGGCCCTTGGGCTCAACGCGGGCCCGAACTCGGGCCTGTCCTCGAGTGCGGCCGAAGAGGCCAGCCTTTGGCTCCTCAAGCACTTCGAACTCGGCCTCGGACTTGTCGACACCGAGCTTGTCGAGCGCAAGATCCTGCGCCTCCTCGATGGTCTTACCGGTTGTTTCAACCCACTCCATTGCCTTACCTCTTCCGCTTCTTGTTGCCTGGTCCGGACTGGGTCCCCTTAGGAGTCAGCCTGCTAGACGTTGACGCTGATTGATTGGTTGCACGCTTCTTCGCAGCACGCTTGCGTTCAAAGAACGCTTCGCGGCTGTCATTCGACGTTGCTGTAGCGCTGTCGTCCTGAGCGGACTCCTTCGCGACGGCCCGTTCGGTCTTTTGCTGCTTCGGCTTGTCGGCCTTGCCCTCGGTCTTCTCCGGCTTGGCGCTGCTGGCTGCCTTCTCTTCCTCCGCATGCGCAGCGGCCCGTTGCAAGGCGAGGGTGCCCTCACCGTCGTGGCCATACAAGCTGCGAGTGATATAGCCCTGTTGGGCGATCCGGAACAGGCTCTGGTAGAACCAATAGAGCACCAGGCCAGTGGGGAAGATGAACGACCAGACGCCGGTCAGGAGAGGGAGAAACTTGAGCATGGCCTGCTGCTGAGCGGCGACGCCCGTTGGGGCGGGCGTGTTTTGGGCCCGGCGGGCAGTGACCTGCCGTTGCTGGTAGTAGCTACCGGCTACTACAAACAAGATGAGCACGATGTAGGGAATGGCACTTGGGATGCTGTCACGCAAGACGTCCAGCGGATGTAGTGACAGATCGAACGGGCCGAAGGCCATCTTCGTCGAGCCGTGCAGGTCTTGGTAGAGCTTGCTTGAGTGATCGAGATACGTGGGCGAGATGTTGTTGCCCGTTCCAACGGGAAGTGATTGCTGCCGTAGCGCTGCTTGGGCGAGCTCGTAGTAGCCGACCTCGTTGTCTCGACGAGTGAGGCCGCGGATGACCCGGAACATCACGATAAACACGGGCGCTTGGAGGAGCATCGGCACACAACCACCAACGGGGTTGATTCCCTCACGTTGGTAGAGCGCCATCACTTCGGCGTTCATCGCCTCGCGGTCGCCACCCTTGTGCTTCTTCTGAATGGCCTTCAGCTCGGGCTGCACCAGTTGCATCTTGATGGTGCTTCGGGTGGCCTTCAGCGTAAGCGGCATCAGCAACACCATCACGGCGAGCGTGAGGAAGAAGATGGCGATGCCGTAGCTGCCGCCAATAACAGGCAGCGAATAGATACCGGCGAGCGCACGGGCTACGGCGTGAAAAATCGGATCGAACATCAGAGTTTCTTCTTTTTAGCGATCAGTGGATTGGTGTGCGTGGGCCAAATCAGGATCGGCCGACGCGGGCTCAGGCACGGGGTCGAGCCCGTAAGAACCAAACGGGTGACAGCGGGCCAGGCGCTTCGTCGCCAGCCAGAGTCCTGGGCCAAGACCATGAACCTCGACTGCCTCATACGCATAATGAGAACAGGTGGGAATATAGCGGCAACGAGCCGTACGGAGTGAGCTCCAGCCCTGGTACTGGCGGAGCAACCAAAGCACGGCTCGACGTGCCATGTCAGTGCGACACCGCAAGTCGAGAAGCGCAGCGATCAACGCAGTTCTGGACGTCGGCGAGCAGCGACTCAAACGGCATGGTCAACGTTTCTCGTTGCATGCTGAAGAGGTAGGCGCCGGGCGCCAACGACAGACCAGGGGAGCGAAGTGCCGCTTGCACACGCCGTCTGGCTCGGTTGCGTTCGACCGCCGAGCCGAACTTGCGACCGATTGCGAACGCGACCAAGACGTCGGGCCGATCGTGAGGCAAGAAAATTGCCCGAATTGGTCCGCTCCGTCCTCGAATCCCCTGCGTCCGCAGGTTGCGAAACGTCGCCTGGTCACGAACGGCGTCGATCACGCACTCAGCTTGGCGCGGCCCTTAAGACGACGAGTGCGAAGCACGGCGCGGCCACCCCGAGTGGCCATACGACTACGGAAGCCGTGCTTCTTTGAGCGCTTCCGGTTGTTTGGCTGGAAGGTACGCTTCATGGGGAACTCCTGGCTAGGGCCGATTGCGGCCGGTGAAAGATCGTTCTGTTGCTGCACCGTGAGCCGCACGACGTGTGCGATACCTGGTGTGCAACTTCGGGGGCCGACCAGAGATCACGGGGTGATCGGCGACCAGGGCGAAGTGCAGTAGCGGGTTAGAACGATCCAGATCTGATCGATGACGGGTCGCAGCGTAGGCGGCCGATGGTCGGGCGCGCCGGGTGGCGTTGATACGTCGTATGCAGGCTAGAGCCCTCTCGGCAGAAGCACAACCGGAGCTTTTCCACAGGGGACGTGTTGTGACGTTCGGCTCGCTGCTAGCGTACTAAGCCGCTGCCCGGCCGGCGGGCCAATGGCAGCACGCGAGCAGGGTCGCACCGCAGCGATCCGAACCCCTGACCGGTCTGTGGAAAAGTTTGTGGGAAATGGGGAGAACTGCTGATGGAGGCACCGTGAGAGCAGCCGAAGAGTTGTGGCAAACCGCCTCTGCGCTACTGAGAAACGAGATCTCCGAGGGCGCCTGGCAGTCGACATTTGCTCCCATCGTGCCGCTCACGCTTACCCCTTCTGAGCTGGTTCTTTCTGTACCAAACGCCATTGTTCGCGAGAAGCTCGACGGTCGCTATCGGCCATTGGTTGAAGACGCCATCATCGAAGCGAACGGTGCCCCGCTCGCGGTGCAATTCGACATCGCAACACCGACCTTGTTTGATGCCGCATTCGAACAAGCATCGGCACCACCGCTCGACGAACTACCCACCGCGCAGGCCAACGCCGACGATCGCCAACTGCTTCCCGTCGACCTGGACGGCGCACCCGAGTCAGTCACGCTACACATTCGACGGGTTTGTCATCGGTCCATCAAACCGTTTTGCCCACGCAGCTGCCCTGTCGGTCGGCGAGCGCCCCGGTGGTTCCTACAACCCACTCTTCATCTACGGTCCCGCCGGCCTCGGTAAAACCCACCTCCTGCGGGCTATCGAGCACTACGTCAACGACGTCTATCCTCGCCTGAAGGTCCGCTACATCTCCACCGAGGCATTCCTAAACGACTTTGTCGAGTCAATCAAGAATTCATCGGCCAACGAGTTCAAGCGGCGCTACCGCCAGATCGACGTGCTTTTGGTCGATGACATCCAATTCATCGCCGGACGCGAAGGCCTCCAGGAAGAGTTCTTCCACACGTTCAACGACCTATACAGCGCAAACAAGCAGATCGTGCTGTCATCCGATCGGCCGCCAGACGCTATTCCAACGCTTGAGGATCGCCTCAGGAGCCGCTTCATGATGGGCTTGTTGACCGATATTCAGCCGCCAGACATCGAAACCCGCATGGCCATCCTCCACAAGAAGGCCGACCGCGACGATCTTCACCTGCCGAGCGAGGTCAGCGAGTTCATCGCCGCGAACATCACCAACAACATCCGCGAGCTCGAGGGAGCCCTCAACAAGGTCTCGGCGTTCGCCAACCTCAACAAGATGCCGCTCACAACCGAGACGGCCGAACAAGTACTGCGCGACTTCATCGCCGATCGCCAGCCTCGCCCAATCACGGTGCCCATCATCCTCGACGCCACCGCCGAACAGTTCAACTTCACCATCGACGATCTCAAGGGCAAATCCCGCCGGCGTCCCCTGGTCATCGCACGCCAGATGGCCATGTATGTGACCAGGGAACTCACCGACCTGAGCTACCCCATGATCGCGAAAGAATTCGGCGGTCGCGACCACACCACTGTCATGCACGCATGTGACAAAATCTCCGCACTCATGAAAGAACGCTCACAGATCTACGAACACGTCACCGCCCTCGAAAAATCTGTTCGCGCCTCCGCTCGATCTGGGGATTAGCTGGGGACGCCACTGTGCGGAACAACCCTGTAGGTTGTGCACAGCAATCATTCTGTGGTGGAAAACATCCCCGTCATCCCCAGGGGTCCACCAGTCACTCACGTACCTTGGGGATTATCCATGCCAACCGGTGGATGACGAAATAACCACTCACCAGCCAAAACACCAGTTCATCCACATTCCACAGGCCTTACTACTAAGAAGATCTCTTTAGAGAGAAAAAATTAGAAGTTGAGGAAAAGGGAGCAGTAGTGAAATTTCGTTGCGAACGAGACGTACTCGTTGAAGCATTGGGAATAGCCGGCCGAGCGGTCAGCGGACGAGGGAGCCTGCCTGGCCTGGCCGGGGTTCGGGCCCAACTTCGCGGCGACGAACTCCATCTCACCGGCAGCGACCTCGATCTCACCATCTCGGTCGCCATAACCGTCTCGGGTGATTCCGACGGCGTGGCCATCATTCCGGCTCGCTTGGCTTCTGACATCGTTCGCTCGCTCGAACCTGGTGCCGTGTCGTTCTCGGCCGAGGCCGACGAGCTCGCTATCCGCGCTGGACGCTCCGACTTCAGCATCCGCCTTATCGCGGGCGACGAGTTCCCTCAGGTCACCGTGGCGTCTGACTCGCCGGTCGCTCTCCCCAGCGCCGTGCTGAGCACGGCGCTGAAACAGGTTGTGACGGCTGCGAGCTCCGACGACTCGCGCCCCATCCTCACCGGCGTCCTCCTTGCGGCTGAGGCCGGTGGCGTCCGTCTAGTCGCTACCGATTCCTACCGCTTGTCAATGCGTGATCTTCCGGGCACCGCGGTGCTGAGCGAGGGTCAAAATGTGTTGATCCCTTCAAAGGCGCTAAAGGAACTCGATCGGATACTTGGACACGGTGACGAGGTCGAGGTCCGGTTGGGCGAGCGAGAAGCCTCGTTCCAAGTCGGCCAGGTCACCCTGGTGACGCGTCTTATCGAGGGTGATTTCCCGAACTACCGGGGACTGATTCCGGCGAGCCATCCCAACAAGCTGACGGTCAATCGTGACGAACTCCTCGACGCCCTGCGTCGGGTGAAGCTTCTGGCTAGGGAAGCAACCCCGGTCCGCCTCGAGATGAGCGCCGATGGTCTTGAACTCGTGGCCATCACCCAAGACGTCGGTACGGCCCGTGAGCAGATCGAGGGCACCTATGACGGGTCGCCGCTAACGGTTGCGTTCAATCCCCAGTATTTGCTTGAAGGCATCGAAGTCACGCCCGGCGAGACGGTCACGCTTTCCACCATCGACGAGCTGAAGCCAGTCGTCCTCCGGGCTGACGAGGTTGCCGAGTTCCTCTACCTCCTGATGCCGGTTCGCGTCTCCTAGAATGCGTCTGGCCAAAGTTTGGCTCACCGACTATCGGAGTTACGACGAGCAAGAGTTCTCGCTCGATACGGGACTGACGGCGATTCTCGGCCCAAACGGTGTCGGCAAGACCAATCTGCTAGAAGCTATTGGGTTACTCGCGACCCTCAAGTCGTTTCGGGGGGCGCCAACCGAGAGCATGATTCGTCGCGGTGCAAGCTCGGCGATCGTACGGGCGACGGGCGAGCGAGACGATCGCGAGGTCCTCATCGAACTCGAGCTCACCAAAGGTCGAACGAGGGCCCAGGTAAACAAGCAAAAACTCCAACGCACGAGCGATCTCCTCGGTGCCCTTCAGGTCACGTTCTTTGCTCCTGACGATCTTGCGCTCGTCAAGGAAGGTCCGGGGGTGCGTCGCCAGTATGTCGATGACCTTATGGTGTCGCTCGAGCCGCGAGTTGATGGATTGCTCACTGACCTCGATCGCGTGTTGAAGCAACGCGGGCGCTATTGAAACAGAGCCGGGGAACGCTCGATGAAGCGACGGCGCTCACCCTCGACGTGTGGGATGCGAAGCTGGCCGAACTCGGACAGCGCCTAACGGAGCGGCGCGAGTACACCTTGGAAGCGCTCATGCCATTGGTCGGACAGGCATACGAACAATTGGCAGGCACTAAGACAGAAGTTATTGCAACCTATGTTCGCTCGTGGGACGGCGAATCACTAGGAGACGCGCTAGCCGCGATACGGGGCCAAGATGTTCGCAGGGAGTGTCGACGATCGGCCCGCATCGCGACGACCTTCGGCTTTCTCTCGATGGTTTGGCGAGTCGCACGGAGGCATCGCAAGGGGAGCAGCGAACCCTTGCGCTTGCTCTGCGTCTTGCCGGCCACCGGCTGGTCGCCGACCATATCGGTGAGGCCCCGCTCCTGCTTCTCGATGATGTCCTGTCGGAGCTCGATCCAGATCGAGCTCGCGCCCTGCTCGACAATTTGCCGCCGGGGCAAACCATCATCACAAGCGCGTCGGGACTTCCACCGGGTACGGTGCCAGATCAGATTCTGACCTTCGGGCCACCTCAAGTCTTCACTCACGAAAGCTGAGCCGATGGCATACGAACCCCCGACGATTGGTCAATCAATCGAGCACTTCTTGTCGCTCATGGGAGCGCCCGCGGTGTCGACGATCACCACCCTCGACGAGTACTGGCCCGACATTGTTGGACCGGCATTGGCTGCGAGATCGCGACCCATCGAGGTACTCGACGGCGTGCTCACGGTTGGTTGCGACGACTCGGCGTGGGCGTCGCAAATCAAGTGGATGGACTCGTCGATTCGCACCCGATTTGCCGAGCTGTTTGATGGCCTTGTGATCAGCCGAATTCAGGTTCGGGTGGCGCCAAAATCCTGACGTCGAATCTGGTCCTACTGCTGGTAGATTGGCCTACTGTCTACTGCGGAATGAACGATGACTGATACCTCAGAAACGGGTTCCTACGGAGCTAAAGACATCCAGGTTCTTGAAGGCCTCGAGGCCGTTCGAAAACGACCTGGTATGTATATTGGTTCGACCGGCCCACAAGGCCTCCACCACCTCGTTTGGGAGATTGTTGATAACGCCGTCGATGAGGCGATGGCGGGTTACTGCACACTCATCGAGATCGATCTTCGCGTCGATGGTGGCGTTGAGGTCAGAGACGATGGACGCGGCATCCCCGTCGACCGGCACCCTAACTACGACACCCTGACCGCGGCCGAGGTCGTGCTCACGGTCTTGCATGCGGGCGGCAAGTTCGGCGGCAGCGGCTACAAGGTATCCGGCGGCCTGCACGGTGTTGGCAGCTCGGTGGTCAACGCGCTGTCGACTCGTCTTGAGGGCGAGATCGACCGTGAGGGCAAACGCCACCTCATGTCGTTCGTCAATGGTGGCGAGCCCGACCAGCGTCTCCACATCATTGGTGACTCGCCACTCCGCGACGATGGCACCCCGCGAACCGGCACGACCATTCGATTTTGGCCCGACCCGTTGATCTTCAAAGGGCGTCGAATACCGGGTGCAGACCCTGCTCGAGCGCTTCCAAATGATGGCGTTCCTCAACGCTGGCCTCGAGTTTCGTATCAACGACCTCCGTGACGCCAACTTCAAGCAGGTCGTCCACCGCTACGACGGCGGTATTCGCGACTTCGTTACCCACCTCAACGGCTCCAAGGAGCCGTTGTTCGATGTTGTTGGTTGGTTCGAAGAAATCGGCGACGGCGAAGAAGTCGAGATCGCCTTCAGTTGGAACACCGGCTATCAAACCGACGGCATTCACTCGTTCGCCAACGGCATTGCGACCAACGAAGGTGGCATGCACGAGCAGGGATTCCGTACCGCGCTCACCCGCACCGTCAATGCCTATGCCCGCGATCGTGGTTTCCTCAAGGAAAAAGGACGAAAAACTTCCAGGGCGAAGACATCCGTGAGGGCATGACGGCCATCATCTCGGTTCGTATTCAAGAACCTCAGTTCGAGGCCAGACCAAGTCAAAGCTTGGCAACGTCTCGGTTCGTTCACTGGTCGAGAAGGCCACAAACGAACAGCTCAAAGAGTGGTTTGAGGAGCACCCCAACGAGGCCAAAGCCATTCTCACGAAGACCAGCCAGGCGGCCAAGGCCCGAATCGCTGCTACCCAAGCTCGTCAGACCATCCGCCGCAAGTCGGCCCTCGATGGTGCCGGCATGCCAGGCAAGCTCGCCGACTGCCGGAGCAAGGACCCCGCTGCGTCCGAAATCTACATCGTCGAGGGCAACTCAGCCGGCGGCTCGGCCAAGGATGCACGCGATTCAAACACCATGGCCATCCTGCCCATTCGCGGCAAGATCCTCAACGTCGAGCGCGCCCGCCCCGACCGCATGCTCAAGAACACCGAGGTCGTCTCGCTGATCCAGGCAATCGGTGCGGGGTTCGGCGAAGAGTTCGAGGGCGACAGGTCCGCTACCACCAAGGTCATCCTTCTGGCCGATGCCGATGTTGATGGCAGTCACATTCGAACCCTGCTCTTGACGTTCTTCTACCGCCAGATGCGGCCCATGGTCGAGGCGGGCTACGTCTACATCGCCCAGCCGCCGCTGTTCTCGACCGAGGTGGGTCGCTCCAAGATCTACCTCAAGGACGACCTTGCTCGTGACGCCTACAAGCGAGAGCACCCAAAGGCCGAGTTCCAGCGACTGAAGGGCCTCGGCGAGATGGACGCGTCCGAGTTGTGGGAAACCACGATGAACCCTGACACCCGCACATTGCTGCAGGTCACCGCCGAGCAGGCCGCCATTGCCGACGAGGTGCTCAGTGTGTTGATGGGCGACGACGTCGAGAGCCGCAAGAACTTCATTCAGACAAACGCCGACGACGTTCGATTCCTGGACATCTGATCATATGACTGACACTCCGCCCCAAACCCCATCAGCAGGCGACGCCGACGGCATCGAGCCAATCGAGATCCAGCAGGAGATGGAGCAATCCTTCCTCCAGTACGCGATGTCGGTCATTGTGTCTCGGGCCTTGCCCGACGCCCGCGACGGTCTCAAGCCCGTTCACCGCCGCATCCTGTGGTCGATGTACGACCAGGGTCACCGTCCCGACCGGAGCCACGTCAAGTGCGCCACCGTCGTCGGTCACGTCATCGGTCACTACCACCCCACGGCGACCAGGCCATTTACGACTCGCTCGTGCGTATGGGTCAGAGTTTCTCGCTCCGCCACCCCCTTATCGATCCGCACGGCAATTTCGGTTCGCCCGATGATCCACCTGCGGCCTATCGCTACACCGAGGCCCGACTCACGTCCTTGGCGATGGCGATGCTCGATGGCATCGACGAAGACACGGTCGACTTCGTCGACAACTTCGATGGCAAGGACCAAGAGCCGTCGGTTTTGCCAAGCCGTTTCCCCAACCTGCTTGTTAACGGCAGCCAGGGCATCGCCGTCGGGATGGCGACCAACATTCCGCCTCACAACTTGGGTGAGGTCATCGATGCCAGCATCCACCTGATGGAAAACCCTGAGGCCACAGTCGAAGACCTCATGGAGTTCGTCAAGGGCCCAGATTTTCCGACCGGGGCACAAATCCTCGGCCGAGCAGGTTCGCGCGACGCCTACATGACCGGCAAGGGCTCCGTCCGCATGCGGGCCGTTGCTGAGTTGGTCGAGGGCAAGACAAGCGACTCAATCATTGTCACCGAAACGCCGTACCAAACCTCGGTCGAGCAGATCGCCCGTAAAGCAGCCGAGTTGGTCGAGCGCGGCGACCTCGTCGGTATTCGTGAGATCCGCAATGAGTCGTCGCAAGGCAAGCTGCGCCTGGTGTTCGAGCTCAAGCGGGACGCTACTGGCCTGGTTGTTCTCAACAATCTCTACAAGTACACGCCCATGCAGACGACGTTCAGCGTCAACATGGTTGCCCTTGTCGATGGCATCCCACGCACGCTCAACCTTCTGGGTGCGTTGTCGGCCTACATCGATCACCAGCGCGAAGTCATTCGACGCCGGTCGCAATTTCGCCGCGACAAGGCCGAGCGCCGAGCCCACATCCTCGATGGCCTCATTCGTGCACTCGACATGCTCGATGCCATCATCGCCGTCATTCGAGCGAGCGAAGACCGCGGCGCGGCTCGCGAGGCGCTTATGGGAGATGGCTTCGAATTCAGCGAAGTCCAGGCCAACTTCATCCTCGATCTGCCGCTCGGACGCCTCACTCGTTTGGCCCGAATCGAACTCGAAGACGAACTCGCCGAGAAGCGGGCCGATATCGAGTATCTCGACGGCCTCTTGGCCGACCAGTCCAAGCTCGATGGCGTCATCAAAGACGAGATGTTGGTCATTCGCGGCGACTACGCCACCGATCGCAAGACCCAGCTCACCCACGACCCAGGCGAGCTCGACATTGAAGATCTCATCGACGACGAGGACCTCGTGGTCACGCTGTCGTCGAGCGGATACATCAAGTCGGTCCTGGTCGACGAATTCCGGTCGCAGGCCCGTGGTGGTCGGGGCATTAGCGCCGCCAAGCTGAAGGGCGACGACGAGGACTACGTCACCCACCTGCTGCACACGACGGCACACGCGTTCTTGTTGTTCTTCTCCAACCGGGGTCGTGTCTATCGCATCAAGGCCCACGAGATCCCCGTAACGAGCAGGGCGTCACGCGGCATGGCCCTCGTCAACCTCCTGCAGTTACAGCCAGGTGAAAGCATCCAGGCCATCATCGATACGCGCGACTACGAGACCAACCGATTCTTGTTCTTCGCTACTCGTATGGGCCGAGTCAAGAAGACCCTCTTCAACGCCTACGACTCATCGCTTCGCGCCGGACTCATTGCCATCAAACTCAACGACGGCGACGAACTCGTCTCGGTCTCGCCGACCAACGGCAGCGATGACGTGTTCATGGTTACCAACTTTGGTCAAGCGTTGCGGTTCGCCGAGAGTGGCGTCCGAGCCATGGGGCGTAGTGCGGCTGGCGTCAAGGGCATCTCGTTCCGCAGTGGTGACGAGCTTGTGAGCTGCAACGTCCTTCGTGAGGGTGCCGAACTCTGTGTCATCACCGACGAGGGCTACGGCAAGCGGACCGATCCCGAGCTGTTTACGGCCAAGAACCGGGGCGGTCTGGGTGTCCGTTGCATCAAGCTCAACGAGAAGAAAGGCAAGGTCGTAGGCGCGGAATTCGTTGGCCCTGACGACGACTTGCTACTCATCTCGGACCAGGGCGTCATCATCCGGCTGAAGTCGTCTGAGATCTCCCAGCAGGGCCGAGATGCGTCGGGGGTGAGCGTGATGCGCCTGGGTGGCGACAGCCGCGTCGTGGGCGTCGCCCGTTTGGTTGCGTCCGAGGAAGACGAGGTTCCTGACGACGCCGCGGTTGACGGCTTCGTCGAGCTCGGCGACGACAGCGACGTGGGCGACGACAGCGACGAGACGTCGATCGAGGCCGAGTAACGGCGTGAGCCAGTAAGGCCTCCTCAATTCCTGGCCCACCCCTTCGGGTGGGCCGCCACCGCTCGGTGGATGGTGTAGAGGAAAAGCAATGTCGAAGAGATCACGGTCGAGGGGAGCGATGCTCCCGTTGCTTGGACTTGTGCTGGCTGGGGTGATGATTGGTGCGCTCTTGCTGGGGGTGACGCTCGAGCGAGTTGTTGCGAGGGCCGATTGTCAGCACGCCGCTGACGCCGCCGCGCTAGCGGGAGCGGCCGAAGGGCACGACGTGGCGGCCAGACTCGCGTCGGCGAATGGGGCGTCGCTGGTGGGCTTTCAAACCACGGGCCTGGCGGTTGCCGTTGAGTTGACGTGCGACGACGTTCGAGCCAAGGCAAACGCCGAGCGCCGACTCGTGCTCACCACCGCCGATTGAGAGGGCTGCGCCCATCTGAGCGGTACCTATCGTAGACTACTGGTCGTATGTCATTGGACGAAGCTTCGACAAACGACTCAACGCTCATCGACGACGATCTGGTCGCGTCGCTCGGTTTTGAGCCGACGACCGTTATTGAGCCGATTCCTGACGTCGTCGATGTGCGAGACGGGGCCGTCGATACACCAGTGCTGGTACCCGACGATGAGATCGTTGTCAGCACGGTCACTGATGCGCCGTCGTCCGCGACCGAAGTGGTCGAAGTCGAGGAAGCGACCCCTGATCTTGGGGTGGATGAGTCAACGCCAATCGAGCCTTCGGCCGACGCCGCCGATGAACTCTCCTTCGACGACCTCCATCTAGATGACGCTGCTCTAAGGACGCCGCTCTGGACGCCGCTCCTCTAGAGGACGCCGCTCTGGACGCCGCCACCAATGACGACGAAGAACCACTCTTTGGCTCTGGTGAATCGGTTCTCTTGGCACCCGACGATGGTGTCGGTGACCCAACCGATGACGTCGAACTCTTCGATATTGGGGCCGACGAGGATCTAGGCGACAGCATCGACACGGCGCGTGGAGCCGACGAAGTTGATGCCGATCGTGACGCCGAACTGGAAGTTCCGCTCGGTCTCGACCTCGTTGAGAGCGCTGTGGGGTCGTCTCCCGCTGATGATCCTTCGTCGCTGGCGACGCTCGACGAGGTGTTCGGCACTCCCGACGTGCTTGAAGCGCCGACGGTTTCCGACGTCCCTGCGGTCGGTGACACCCCCGTGGTGGCCGCTGCTGCTGCTTCGGCCCCGGTGGACCAGTCGGCCACGGCTCGAGCCGTTACGCCCGCCCCAGACAGCAGGCATCGCAAGCTTCGGGCTCGCAAGGTTCGCCGAGTCATCCGCCACATCGACCCGTGGTCGGTGCTGACGTTCTCTGTGTTGTTCCATCTCGTGTTCTTCTCGTCGATGCTGCTTGCGAGCATCCTTGTCTGGAATGGTGCGGTTCAGGCCGGCACCATCGACAACATCGAAAACTTCATCCGCGAGCTCGGTGACTACGAGACCTTCAACATCAATTCTGACGTCGTCTTCCGTGCGGCGGTGGTAATTGCAGGCATGTTGACACTCGCCTCATCGATCATCGTCGTGCTGTTGGCAGTCGTCTTCAATCTTGTCTCCGATCTCGTCGGCGGCATCCGCGTCACGGTCGTTGAAGAAGACACGGTTGTAGTTCCTCCTACGGAGTAGTGGCGGGGCATTCCCCCCGATAGTGTTTTGTCTCGCTGGGGCTATAGCTCAGTCGGTTAGAGCGCACCCCTGATAAGGGTGAGGTCGCAAGTTCGATTCTTGCTAGCCCCACGCAGAGTTTCAACTGGCCATCACCAGTTCGTCGCAAGCCCCGCTTTGCGGGGCTTGTTCCGTTTTCCGACCGGGCCCGGCGTTGGCCAACTAGCATGGTCGTCATGTTGATTCTGGTTCGCCGAGTGATGACCGCCCTTTCGATGGCGTCGATGCTGGCCGCCTTATTCCGCATCCGGGGCGCTGGTGGCACGCCACCGCGTTCGGGGGGCTGGCGCGAAGTCACTGGCCCCGACTTGCGTTGAGCCGCATCGCCGTCCTCGGACTCGGCGCGAGTGGCCTGGTGGTGGCGACGTCGCTTGAGGGCACTCATGACGTGTCCTACCACGACGTAAACCCCGACCGTATGGCATTGGGTCGGCGCACGCTACAGACGGCCGTCTGCGCGCCAAGCGGCGCGATGGAAGCCGATGTCGTCGTGCTCGCAACGCCGACCGGCCGCCACGGTGCGCAGGCAAAGCAGTTTCTTGATGCGGGGGTGAGCGTGGTGTCGATGAGCGACGCGCCCGGCGACATCAGTGCGCTGTTGGCCCTCGATGCATTTGCCGCCAAGCGTGGTCTCACGCTCATTGTTGGCGCCGGTATGGCTCCGGGTCTGTCGTGCTTGTTGGCTCGCCACGCCGGAAACGCACTCGACTCGGTCGAAGAAATTGCGGTTGCCAAGACCGGCACCGGCGGGCCAGCGTGTGCGCGCCAACACCACCGTGCCCTCAAGCGACCGGGTCGAGACTGGCTCGAAGGCGAGTGGGTCATGCGTCGGGGTGGGTCGGGCCGTGAGTTGCTTTGGTTCCCTGATCCAATCGGCGCGCTCGACTGCTACCGGGGCGATCTCGCCAGTCCACTGCTACTTCAACGGGTCTACGACGACGCTGGACGAATCTCCGCCCGCATGTCGGCGACCCGCCGAGACCGTCTCACGTACCGATTGCCGATGCTCCGTCGCCCCCACGCTGATGGCGGCCCAGGTGGGATACGGGTCGAGGTCAGGGGGTTGCGGGCCGGCGCGTTCGAAACCCTCGTCTACGGCTGTATGAGCCATCCCTCCACCGCCGCAGGGCTCATCAGCGCCAGCGCGGCTCGTCATGTGGTGAGCAACGAGGCCAAGGCCGGTGCCTATGGCCTCGCGGAAGTCGATGAACCACTCCGTTTGCTCCGGCCACTCGTTGATGGTGGCCTCGCGATCGTGGCAATCGGCGCCACGGGCTAGGCACTGCGGTCCCTTTCTGGCGCCCAAAGTGAGATTGTTCCTAAAGTTCTCACCCTAAGTGGTCGAACCATGGGTGAGGAAACTTTTCTCACATTTCTGCTCAAGTTCTTCCCCGCCTGTGTCGAGAACTGTCTCTGCATGGAGGACTACCGAAGGATGAGAACCATGGGCGAAACGAACCGCACCAAGTCAGAGATGGCCGAGATCAACGCTCGGATCGAACAGCACCTACCACTGGTCAAGCATGTGGTATTCCAGGTTGCTGTCCACTTTCCCCGCCACGTCGACCGTGAAGAGCTCGCCCGGGCTGGCGCTCTCGGATTGGTCGAAGCCTCCCGTCGCTACGACGACAGTCGGGGCGTCCCCTTTGAACGGTTCGCAGCTCAGCGCATCCGTGGCTCGATCCTCGATGCTGTCCGGGCCGCCGACTGGGCGCCACGCTCGGTCCGCCTACTCGCTCGCCGCCTCGAGGCAACCGAACAACAGCTCGCCACCGAGCTTGGTCGGGTACCAAACCTCTCCGAGATGGCGCAGTCACTCGGTGTCGGTGTTGACGAACTCTGCAAGCTGCAGGATCGCTTGTTCCGATCTGTCGTGTTGGCGCTCGACCACGAGACGTCCGACGACGGCGACGAAGAACTCACCCTGGTCGACATCCTCCAGGACCGCTCCTCGCCCGAGCCGCTCGAGGAGCTCGAGACACGTGAGCTCCACTCGTACTTGCGTGACGCCGTACACCTGCTGCCCGAACGTCAGCGCCTGGTCATCGTCGGGTACTTCCTTGAGGGCAAGACCTCACAGGACCTCGCTCGTTTTCTCGGTGTCACCGAGTCACGCATCAGCCAGCTTCGTTCCGAGGCATTGCGTAACCTCAAGCTCGGCATTGAAGCCCAGTACGAGAAGGAAGACGACGAGGTCGCAACCGGCCGTGTCGCCAAGCGTCAAGCGGCCTACGTCGGACAGGTCAGCGAAGCATCCCAGTTCTCCGAGCGCCTCGGCCGCTGGGACGCCGAGTACGACATCCCTGAAGAGCCACTGCTACCCGTGGGTGTAGTGCGTCACTAAGCCGTGCAGGGGCGACGCCAAGGCGCACCCGACTAGAAGGTTGCCGCCGTTTGCCACTTCGAGAGAAGACTGGCGTCGCCAAAGACCTCGAGCACGCTGGGGGGAATCCTGCCCCACAGCATGAGCAAGAGGTCCGATGCTGTGCCCCGGACGGCGACATCGGCTTTGGCGTGGGCATGGGTCCACTCGAGTGCGTCCTCATTGAACGTCACCATCCACTCGCCATCGTCAATGTCGGTGGCGTGGAGGTGCATGGTTTCCCCGGCACCGCCGAGGGCCTCGACGTCCAGCCGTGTCGTGGCAAAGACCTCAAATACCTCGTTGATGCCGTCACGGGCGAGGGCGGCGGCGATGGGGGCTGGCGAACCACTTGATGCCTCGGCATCCCAGCGATGCATCGCGGTTTCGTGCGCCAAACGGCGGAGCCACCAGCCTGCGGGTTGGGGGCCGGTGAACGTCGGCCGTGTGGTGGCGAGGTCGGTGGTTTCCAGTGTTGTGAGCAGCGCGTCCTTGGCGTCGTTGAACCACGGGAACACGTCCTCACCAAGTGGCGGTTCGGGCACGCTGGAGCGTCGTGGCGGATCGTCTGGCGTGGAGGCCAACGCCAGGGTCACATAGCGAGCGACCCAGCCGGTATGGCCAATGACTGTGCCGACGGTCCAACCGTCGATATGGGGCACCTGATCGATGATGCGTTCGGGCTGGGTTGTCGCCAGAAGGTTGGTTTCGCGTCGAACAACGTCAAGATACTCGCGGTCTTGCAGTCGGGTCATGGGGTAAAGCCTCTCATCTCATCGCCTGGCACGTCCGGGTTCGCTCGCGTCGCGACGAATGCGAATTGTTTGCTGGGGGAACGGAATCTCGATGCCGGCCTCGTCGAGCGATCTTGAGGCGTCGCCGGAGTTCCCTGGCGGCTGTCCATTGTTCGTTTGGCTCTGTCTTGATGACGAGCCGGAGCACGATGCCGTCGGCCTCGAAGCGCTCGACCCCCAAATAGGTCGGCTCCTCAATGATCGTCGCTCCGTCGAGTTGACTCTGCCAAAGATCGTCGGCTGCGGCCTTGAACACCTCGGCCGCGTAGTCGATGTCGGTCTCGTACGCGACGCCAATGTCGATGACGGCCTTTGACCACAACTGCGACATATTCGCGACCCGCGTGATTTCACCGTTTGGAACGTACCAAACGACGCCAGCGACGTCTCGGAGACGGGTGGCTCGCAGATTGACCTGTTCGACCACCCCGGTCGCCGGGCCAATATCGACGACGTCGCCCACGCCGTACTGGTCTTCAAGCACGATGAACAGCCCGGCCAGGAAGTCCTTGACCATGCTCTGGGCCCCGAAACCAAGCGCAATACCGACCACGCCAGCGCCAGCCAACAAGGGAGCGAGGTTGATACCGACCTGATCGAGGATCGCTAGCCCCGCGATAAACCACACAACGCCGACGAGCACGGAGGTGATGACGAGGCGAAGCGTATGCGTTCGTTGTTTGGTCCGCTCTGCTTGTTGGGAGAGGGCGAGCGCGGTAGCAGCGCTGACGTCCCCGCGGTGAAGACGCTTGGCTTCCAACGCCCGACGTTCGAGCCAGGCCGACTCGACGCGAGGTGCACCCCGCCGCACGAGCCGCACGACGACGTAGGTCAACGCAAGGACAATAACAACGGCCGCAAGGCGGCTGACGAGCCAGGCCGCAAGGTCGCTGAGGAGCTCATTGTCGGTCTTGTCGTAGATGAACCGACAGACCGACCGTGCGTTGTCGCCGCAGACATCGGATGTTTGGAAGGCAGCAATCACCTGCCTGACGGTAGACGTCGTGAGCCGGTTCCTCACTGATGCCAGGCCAAAAAGCGCTGTAGCGCACCACTGGTGCGCTACAGCAAAATCTGTTCGTGATGGGGGAGCGGCTTAGCGCTCTTCTTTGAAGAGGACGTGCTGGCGAACGACAGGGTCGTACTTGGTCAGCTCGAGACGCTCACGCGTGTTGGTCTTGTTCTTGCGGGTCACGTAGAGGTAGCCAGTACCTGCGGTTGACCGCATCTTGACGATTGGACGCTTTTCGTTACCGCGAGCCATTAGAGCTTCACTCCCTTGCGGCGCAGATCGGCCACAACCGAGTCGATGCCCTTCTTGTTGATCGTCTTAATGCCCTTGGCACTGACGGTCAGGGTAATCCAACGCTTTTCCGACTCGACCCAAAAACGCTGACGCTGGATATTTGGGTTCCACCGACGCCGTGTGGCGCGGTGAGAGTGCGAAACATTGTTGCCAAAACTCGGCTTCTTGCCGGTGACCTGGCAGACCATTGACATCTCGTGTACCTCACGAACAAACGAAACAGGACAGAAGCAGGATCGCTCCGGTCGACTGACGGATGGTAGCGGGAGTACGGGCTGGTGACTACCACAATCGTCGACAACATCGACTGACCCTCGTCGGGAATGTCTGAGTGGACCCCTTCCGCGCCGACAGCTATTCGTCACACGGGGTATCAAGTTCGCCACCAAAAGTGACGATGGCTACATGAAGCGAGATTTTGGTTGAGTTTTACGAAATGGTGACGATAGTGTCACGGAACCCGTCATAAACCGTCCTGGCTACCGCCGTAGTCACCCGGTTTGTAAGGAGGCACTATGGTTCGCCGTGCGCAGCGTTGTTAGTTGCACTTGTTCTGCCCGTTGTTTCCCTCGTAAGTCCTGCTCAGGCTGCTGAAGTGAGGCCGATCACGCTGCCGATCGCCCCGGAGGGGTGTGGCGAGCGTCTATTGGTCCGATACGTACGGGGCCTGCCGCTCCGGCTGCTCTCGGTCCCATATGGGTGTCGACATGATGGGTCCCAAAATGACGCCACTGGTCGCCGCCGCTGATGGCGTGGTGAGCTGGATGCGTCACGATTCTGCCCGGGAACAATCTCGACATCACCGACGCCGATGGCTGGACGTACCACTACGTCCATATCAATAACGACACGCCAGGCACCGACGACGGCGTCAACGACTTCAATTCGCCTTCGCTCCTGGCATCGCCAAGGGGGCCACCGTCAAGGCGGGTCAGGTTGTTGCCTATTTGGGCGACTCGGGTAACGCCGAAAGCACCGGCGCCCATCTCCATTTCGAGATCACCAGGCCCGATGGCACCAACATCAATCCAACGCCAAGCGTTGATGCTGCGCTCGACCGGCTCGTAAACGGGGTCGTGCTCGACGTGCTCGGCGTAAACAGCAGCGATGAGCTCAATCGCTGTTCGATGAGATGAGTAACGCCCTTGTCGGTCGCACGCTTACCGTTCGTGAGCGTGATGCCCTCATCGCCAGTATCGCCACCGACGGACTGGGCGCGACGCTGGAGAAATGGGTCAACGTCAACTCGCAAGCAGCGTCAATCGATCGGCTCTATCGGGCGTTCTTCCTCCGCCTGCCCGACGCCGAAGGTCTTCGCTACTGGATTGGTCAAAGGCCAACGGCAACAAGCTGGACGATCTCGCTGACGTGTTTGCGACGAGTCCCGAATACGTCCAGCGCTATCCCGACATGAGCTTCGGCGACTTCCTCGACCAGCTCTACCAGAAGTGCTCTACCGTGAGCCCGACGTCGGTGGCCGAGACTATTGGCTCGGGCTCCTCAAGAAGAGCACCGTTACGAAGGGTTCGATCGTTGTCCAGTTCACCGAAGCGTTGAACTCAAGAACCTAACGGGCACACGGTCTGAGGCCATCTCGCTCTACAACCTGTTCGAGGGTCGGATCCCAAGCGAGGCTGAAGTAACCGCATGGATCAACGTGCGGTCATCGATGTCACTGGCCGATGCCATTGAGGCATCGTTCTCGGTGGCCGACCTGTAGGTCGGCTGGCCCCAACCTCCAGGCCGGCCGGCTTAGCGGGCGGCCTGCACGGCCTGCCACACCGCTTCGGCCGTGAGCGGCATATCGATGTGGGTGACGCCGAGGTGTGACACCGCATCGATCACTGCGTTTGCACCGCTGACGTCGAACCAATCGTCCCCGATTCCCCGATGCCCTTTGCCCCGAGCGGGTTGCGGGGGCTCGGGGTTTCGGTGTTGAAGGTCTCGAAGTTGATCATCTCGGCTGCAGAAGGCATGGCGTAGTTGAGGAGATTGGCCGTGACCGGGTTGGCTGCGTCGTCGTATTGGACCTGTTCGAAGAGGGCCTGAGCGATTCCCTGGGCAATGCCGCCGTGCTGCTGCCCGCGAACGAGCAGGGGTTGAGAATGCGGCCACAGTCGTCAACCGCAACGTGTCGGAGCAGTGTGACCTCGCCAGTGTCGGTATCGACTTCGACCAGCGACACGTGGGTGCCAAACGGGAACGTGGAATCGGTGCCGTCGAAATCGAGCTCGTGGGACAAGCCTGCAGCCATATCGGCGGGACGCCTGGCGTCGTCTTTCGCGGCCTGGGCAAGCTCGCCCCAACTCAGCACGTTGGCCGGTACGCCAGCCACGTGCAAGCCGCCGTCGCCCTTGACGATGTCGTCGGGCGACGCTTGAGCGTAGGTGCCCGGCCAGACGCTTGGCCTTTTCGAGAACGGTCTCGCTGGCGACATGGACCGCTGAGCCTGCGGTCTGTAGCGACCGTGAACCCATCGTGCCCGAGCCGCGAGGCACCTCGTCGGTGTCGGATTGCAGGACGGTGACCTTGTCCATATCGATGCCGAGCATGTCGGCGATGATCATGGAGAACGCCGTGATGTGACCCTGGCCGTGGGCACTGGTGCCGGCGCGTGCCGTTGCGGTGCCATCATCGTTGATCTCGACCGCGCCGTACTCCAGGTGGAGGCCAGCAGGGCGGTAACTTCGACGTACGACGAAGGCCGATGCCAAGCTGGCGAGGACCGCCCTCGGCCCGGCGAGCGGCCTGCATTGCCACCATGCCTTGGTAATCGGCTTGGCGAAGCGCCTCATCGAGCGGCCTCGTATTCGCCACTGTCGTAGTTGGCGCCGCCGTGGTGGTGAGTGGGAACATGTCGGGCGTCAGGAAGTTGCGTCGCCGCATCTCCGCCGGATCGATGTCGAGCTCTTTGGCCGCCATATCGATGATGCGCTCGAGCACCTGCGTGGCCTCGGGGCGCCCGGCGCCTCGGTACGCCGCCGTTGTCGTGGTGTTGGTGATGGCGGAGCGAGCGTGGAAGCGCAGCTTGGGGATCTTGTAGACGCCCTGGCTCATGGTCTGGGTAAACACCGTGAGGAACGCGCCGATGGCGGGATAGGCGCCGCCATTGGCGATGACGTCAAGATCGAGACCGGTGATGATGCCGTCATTGGTGGTGCCGAGCTTGGCGTAGAGCACCATGTCGCGGCCGTGGACCATAGCGACCATGTTTTCGCTACGGAGCTCGGTCCACTTGACTGGCTGGTTGAGCTGCATAGCCACCATGGTTGTGAGGATCTGCTCGGTGTATGGCCCGGCCTTGGGTCCAAAGCCACCGCCGACGGCAGGGGCGACTACCCGCACATTCGCGGCATCGAGGCCGAGTTGGGGCACGAGCGCATCGCGAACGGCGATGGGGTTCTGACTCGAGATCCAGATGGTGAGGTGGCCATTGTCTCCGGGAACGACAACGCACCCGTTGTTTTCCATAGGAACACCGGCCAACCGCTGGCTAACCACACGGCCCTCGGTGATGTGCTCGGCCCCAACGAGTGGGTCTTCATCGGCGCCAATCGCCGTCTCGAAGATCATGTTCGATCCGTGTTCTTCAAAGATCACGGGTGCATCGCTGGCCAATGCGGCCTCAGCGTCGCTTACTGCTGGAAGTTCGTCGTAGTCGACGAAGACAGCCTCTCCAGCATCGATCGCCTCGGCGAGCGAGTCGGCAACAACAACCGCCAGGATGTCGCCAACGAAACGGACCTTGCCCTTTGCCAGCGGAGGGCGAGCGACGTGCGGTGGGAAGAGCGGGAACGCAAGGAATGGTGCGGCCTCCAGGGTGTCGGCAGTCCAGACGCCTCGGACGCCGGGCATATCGACGGCGCTCGAGATGTCGACAGCGCCGATGTTTGCGTGGGCCATCACGGACCGCACAAAGTAGACATGGCCAATACCAGTGATGTTGAGGTCGTCACAGAACTTGTCGTCGCCAACGAGGAGAGAAGGGTCTTCACGACGAAGAACGGCGTTACCGAGGATTGAGCCTTGCACGGCCATGGTTGCTCCTAGGGTGCGGGTGCGGTCGGGACATTCTTGCCCAATTGGATTCCCAGTGTTCAACCCAACGGCGAATCCCCGTGGATGGCCGCAACCGCCTACCTTGACGAGATGGTCGACCTGCATCTTCCCGTTCTCGGCGTCCGAGCCGTCGATATCCCTGATCGTGTGATCGTGGTTGGCGACCCTGGTCGGGCCGGTCTCGTTGCCGAGCAGTTAACGGACGCAACGCTCGTTGGCCAGAACCGCGAGTATTCGAGTTATGTCGGCACGTTCAATGGCACGGCGGTGGGCGTCGTGTCCCACGGGGTCGGTGCTGCGGGTGCCGCCATTTGCTTCGAAGAACTCATGCGGGCTGGCGCCCAGACGATCATCCGAGCGGGTACCGCCGGGGCACTGCAAGACGAGGTTGCCGACGGCTCACTCGTCATCGCAACCGGTGCCGTTCGCGAAGAAGGTCTGAGCCACCGACTCGTGCCAGATACTTTTCCGGCCGTGGCCGACGTCGACGTCGTTATGGCCCTGCGAGCCGCGACCGAGTCGAAAGGCGTGTCTGCGCACTGCGGCTTGTTTCTGACGAACGATCTCTTTTACCCCCACGCAGTGCTGGGATCGTCGCTTGAACTTTGGCATCGGGCCGGTGTTTTGGCTACGGAGATGGAGGCGTCGGCACTCTTGGTGATCGCCGCCTTGCACGGGCGTCGGCCGGCTCCATTGCGGTGATCGACGGCAACCGCGGCAGCGAGACGACCAATCGTCAACGACCTACGAACCCAACCGGTCGGTCGTCAACAAGGGGATCGCGGTCATGATCGAGGTTGCGCTGGCGGCCATTGTGGCCGCGCCGGTCGGCGTCTAGCCCGTGCAACAGGGCGGCTAGGAACCGCTGGCGCTCGTCGTCAGTCATGGCCGACACAGGTCGGCAAGCGCAGTGCTCGCCTGGCGCTCAGATCGATTGAACGCCAGTAACGAACCTCGGCCGAACTCAAACTCGCGCTCACACAACACCTCGGCCAGCGACGCGGCGACGTCGGCCGGCAGCTCGTCAATCCGATTGGCGAGGACGGTGACGCCATCTGCGTTGAGCTTCGCCGACAGCGTGATCATTCCCTCCGGGTGCGATTCAATGCTGGTGTTGACCATGTAGGCCTCCGGATTGATGATGTTCAGCCCGGCGAGCGTGAGGAGTCCTGAGGCCAACAGCGCTGGCGTCAGCCATGCTTGCGTCGGGCGATAGCCGAGCAGCCGGACCAAAACCAGCAGAAAGGCAACGCCGATCCACACCGAGAAGACCGTGCTGTAGAAGCGCAGCGGTGTCTGCCCCTTGTCTGCGACATAGAGCGAGAGGCGAATGAGCGCAATGGCGACGATGCCTAGGGTGAGAACAACTGCGCTGCACGACAACAGCTGACGCGACCGTCGGAAGTCGGCCGACGACGCAGCCAGCGAGCGCAGCCCCATGAGGACGACGAGCGTGATCCCGGCGACCCACAGCAATTGGAAGAACCCCTGGCGGGCGTAGTCGGCGTAGGTCATGCCTGCGTCTGCGATCGCGGCGTCGCCCCCACCTGCGATGCTGATGAGCTGGGATGCGGCGAACGCCAAGAACAACACATCAAGGCCGACGAGGGTGACCATTGCTTCAATCGCGCCAAGTCGGAGCTGGCTCCGCTCGGCCATGTTGTCGCAGGTGCGACGGGTTCGCTGCTGGGCCACGATGATCAGACTTGTCGCGAGTACGAAGTAGAGGATGTACGCGGCTGGTCGGCCGATCGGCAGGGGAGCGATGTCGAAGAATGAGGCGAATACTGCGTCGGCCTGAGCCAGCAGGACAGCCAGCACAACGACGATGGGGAGACCAACCAGAAGGCCGCGACCGACTGCCCCTAGTGTCGCCGTGAGCGAGTTCTTTGAAGGGGCGAGTTCCCGCGACCGGGCGGCGACGTCGAGCGGTACGTCCACGCTGAGGTGAAGCCAAGAGCTCAGCGTTGCGCCAGCGCTGACCGCGAGATAGTGGGGTCCGACGTCCCAGGGATTCCCGCCGCGACCAAAAAGCCCCGCTGCGACAAGGAGTACGTAGCAGGCGATGGCGTCGAAGGCAACGAGTCGAGGGTCGCTCCGGATAGCCAAGAAGCTGGCAAAGATCGCAGCTGCGGTGAGGAAGAGGGTGCTGTATCTCGAGCGCACGGCACCGGTCGCCACGAGCGCGACGACGCCGCTCAGGCCGAACGCGGCCGCAGTCACCGTGTGCGTATGTGGCTGGTCGAACGCAATGGCGCCGATGAGACCGGCGGCGACTGTGCTGCCAACGAGGGGCCGGCTGAGTGGTACGGGCACACGGTTCGCTCGCCCCGAGGGACGAGGTCTGCTTGCCGGACCAGGCATTGGGGGTGCCACGTCGGGCGCGGCGGGCGGGAGAACTGGTTGGTCGGTACTCATCGTTGCCTCCGGCACATACTAAGCGAGTGCTCAGTATGAACGAAGAGGCATCGAAACCCAACTAGGCAGAAGTACCCGGACGGTTACTGGCGGGAATTTTCCCGACGGAAGTCGCTCTTCTTGGGGAAGCTGACGTAGCGACTACCCGAGGTGGCAACGAGGCGAGCTCGGCCTTCGGCGATGTTGGTTGTGAGGAGCTTTTCAGCGGCAATACCCGACATCCAATCCAGGACGGCAAAGCGCGGATCGGCCATCGCCCGGCTCAGGGCGGCCGCTTCAACCAGGCGACCAGGGGAGTAGTCCTGGAAGTCGGTGTTCATGCGGCCGTCGTAGACCCGGTACGTATCGCCATCGAGAAGCGCCACGACATAGGCCGCGAGTGCCCCGTCGAGCCGGAGGCTGGCAATCTCAACTTCCCAGTCGTTGCGGCCACCTTCGGTCACCCGACGCCAGAACTCCCGCTCGGCGGGGCGGTCGAGGTCGCTGTTTCGGCGAGCGGCTCGGTCACGAGAGACGTGAACGGCTTCGACTTCGTCGATGAGCGCCGACGTGATGGCACGACCACGATCGAAGGCGATCGTCATTTCGAGGCCGTCGCTGGCGATCTTGTTCTGCGAGCGACGCAGCTGCTTGCGCATGCTCTTGCTCAAGACATCGTCGACGTTGTGGGAAGTGGAGAAGGCAACCCGGGGAACACGAAGCTCGGGGAGAAGCTGGGCGTGATCGAGCATTTCGGCCAAGTGGAGCAGGGTTGGATCCTGGTCCTTCACCTGTTCGATATCGAGCGACCAGGCGCCTGGGATCTCGTCGAGAGCACTCCTGATGCCTTGGGCAAGGGCGACCGCCGCGTCGTCGTTTCGGGCCTGCATGGCGGTGTAGAGCGAGCTTCCGTTGCCCATCGCAACAATGGCGGTGCTATCACCCCGGTGGATCTGCGCCAGGAAGGCCGCCGCAGTGAGCTGGCCACTTTCGGCCGACCGGACGCCGACCATCATGGGCGTCCAGCTGTCAAACGACTCGCTCCAATGGCCCAGCCAAGGCCACTGGCCCATGACCGGCACATTGAGGTCGTCGTTAAGCGCCTTGATCTCGCGAGATATGGCGTTGATTTCGGACAGGCCGGTGCGGATGTCGATGTCGTACGCTCGACTTTGCACCCGCTCCGACGAGCGGCGCCAGGCAAGAAGCGGCTCCTTCTCGTCCTCGAGGTGGTCTCGCAGCAATGTGGTGAGCGCGGGACCAGCGAGCGGGCGGCAGTAATAGAAGCCCTGACCACGATCGCAACCAAGGCGCCGAAGCAGGCCGGCTTGATCGCCGTGCTCGATGCCTTCGGCGACGGTGTAGGCGCCGAGCGCGTTGGCCAGATTGACCATGGCTTCGATGAGCGCCGTCGATGTCGTCGATCGGTGGAGTTCGTTGATGAACGAACGGTCGATCTTGATCGAGTCGACCGGGAAGGAACGAAGGTAGCTGAGCGACGAATAGCCGGTGCCGAAGTCGTCAATTGCGAGCTTGACGCCAATGGTCTTCAGCTGCTCGAGGATGCCGACGCTTCGTTCGGCGTCGAGGGCGAGCATCGACTCGGTGATTTCGAGCACGAGATGTTCTGCGCTGAGCCCTGAGTCCTTCAACGCCCGGGTGAGGGCATTGATGAACTCGTTGTCCTGAAGCTGGCGCATCGACAGGTTGACCGTGATGCCCATGTCCTGGCAACCGGGAATTTTTTGCCAGTGGGCTGCTTGTACACAGGCTTCGCGAAGGACCCATTCGCCGATGTCGACGATCATGCCGTTCTCTTCGGCCAGGGGCACGAAGCGGTCTGGTCCGATCAGACCCTTGGATGGGTGCTTCCACCGGATCAGGGCTTCGGCGAGGGCAACATGGCCCGTGTCAAGATCGAAGATCGGCTGATAGTGAACCACGAACTGGTCATTCTCAAGCGCTCGCTGAAGATCGGCTTTGAGGTCGAGGCGCTCAACGGCTTCCTCGTGCATCTTGGCTTCGAAGATTTCGTAGCGCCCCTTGCCTCTCGACTTCGAGAGATACATGGCGACGTCGGCGTTGCGAAGCATCGTGTCGACGTCGAGGGTTTGCTCGTGGTCGATGGCGATACCGATGCTGGCGGCGACGTTCACGGACCGGACGGTGAGATCAATGGGTGGCTCGAGCGCGTCGAGGATGCGCCGAGCTGCGGTTGCTGCGTCGTATTGGCTCGATGCCTCGGGCAAGAGTACGGCGAATTCGTCGCCACCAAAGCGAGCAACGGTGTCGGCTGGGCCGACGCACCGAATGAGCCGGTTGGCGACTTCAGCGAGCAGAAGATCGCCGGCTTCGTGGCCGAGGCTGTCGTTGACATTCTTGAAGTCGTCAAGGTCGACGAACAAGACGGCGACGCCATTGTCATTTCCGGCTGCGAGCGCAGCTTCGGTGCGCTCCGCAAACAAGACTCGATTGGCGAGTCCGGTGAGGGCATCGTGCACTGCGTCGTGACGGAGCCGGTCCTGGCCTCGTTGGAGCGCCTGCATGAGGCCGTGCACCCGTGTGAGAATCAACAGAACGAGGCCAGCAGACACAACGACGATGACTTTGCGGTCTTCTTGTGTGCCCCAGATGAGGTCGATAACCGGCACACCCATTGTTGCCAGCACCATGATCGCCAGCTGGCGAACAGTGAGTTTTCCCGCATCGTGTTGGGCGACGCCCCGTCTCGATGCGCTGGGGTGAAGCGCCGCCGCCGCGAACATGACGTAAAAGCCAAGCCAGAAGAAGTCGATCCAGGTGCCGGTCTGGAAGACGCTGGTTGCGTTGGCGTAGCCGTAGGCGATATCCGCAATCGCCAGGCTGCCAATGCCCGTGACGATGAGGGCAAAGGGAACGTGGCGCAGGTGCAGGGCGACGAGACGCGGGTGGCGACAGCGAGGACGGCGAGATCGAGAATCGGTGCGGCCAACTGAACCGTCAACGCGAGGGTGGTGTTTTCTTCAGTAGCCCAGACGGTGTCGACGAACAAGATCCAAAGACACCCGAACATAGCGATGCCGACGATGGCGGCATCGATGAAACTCGCCTTGTCTCGGCCAGGCGTGAGTTCCTTCACCATCTTGGTGAGGCCAATGATGAGCAGGGGGTAGACGCCGAGGTAGAACGGGTCGGCCCAGGACGGGTACGGCACCTTGTCGGCACCCAGTGTCAGCTCCTGGATGTAGTAGATGACGTCAGCAACCAGAAAAGAACCCAGGCCGGCGGCAAACCAGAGCCATGGTTCTCGGGGGTCAGGCTTATTGTGCTTGACCCCAACCAAGATCATGGCTACAGCAAAAAGGCCAAGCCCGTTATAGAGCACGAGCTTTGACGTCGGCGTATTGTCGATAACGAAGTACGCGGTCGCCACGGTTGCGGCGGCACCGAGCCAGATCTTCCAAAGCCATTGCATGCCCTGGTTATCGGACTGCAATCGATTGCCCTAAGCCCGTAAAGGACATTTACTTCAGATCTGGTCCATTCGACTCAGCCGCCGCGCGCCACCAACACCAGGGCCACAAGCGACAATCCAAGCCCGACTAGTTGGGGTTTGGTCAGTCGCTCGCCGAGCAGGCCCCGGGCGAGCAACACCGTTGCCACCGGATACAACGACGTGACAGCAGCCACATTTGGGAGTGATTCGCGTTGCAACGCATGGAGGTAGAAGCCGTTGGCCGCGAGATCGAGTACGCCGGTCAACGCAATAAGGGCCCACCACCGACGAGCGACAGGCGCCCAGTTCCGCCCAAGGGAGATAAAGCCGACGAGCGCTGCGATTGAGGCGACCCTGGCCCCGACCAGTGGGAACAGTCCGGTCGAGGTCGTTCGCGACAGGGCGACAAAGAAAAGTCCAAACCCCAGACCGGCGAGAACCGCCAGGGACCTGGTCGTCCCCCGGTGCATCCGCTGGCGGTAGTGGGTTCGGGGAGGCAAGGCGATTCTGGCTGACTTGAAACCCATATCCCCAACCGCCACTAGCACGACGGCGGGAATGGAAAGGGCGATACCAACGAGCGCAAGCGGCGAGGGCGATGCGCCGAGTACGATCCCCGCCACGATTGGGACGGTCGCCCCGGTGAGTGCGGTGAGCGCGGCCGCGGTCGACATCGGCCCGATCGACAGGGCCTTGTAGAACGCAGCCAGTCCAAACGCGGTGCCGAGACCGCCAAGGGCGCCCCAGGCGAGGTCGACCATCGGGTAGCTCTCTTGCGGAAAGACAACGAGAAAGCCGATCAAACAGATCAGGCTGAAGATCTGCATGAGCACGGTCACGAGCGTGGAGTCGGTCTCCTTGCTGGCTACGGCACCAGCGAAGTCAGCCGAGCCGTACGACAAACCCGAGAGCGCGGCGAAGACAATTCCTAGCATGGCGACGATTGTGGCAGGGCCGCAGTGCTTTGGCTCAGCTTTCGCTTGCTTTGGCCGATGCCACAAGTGTGGACGATCAGCTCCAGCAGCTTCGAGAACGCATCATTCGCACGGTCATTCGCCGAGCTGCCGCGGCCTTTGCGGGGGCGTTCAGTGTGGTGCATGCGATCGGCATGCTTCGAACCGATGGCGCTTCGATTCGCTCGCTCATCGCTGGCGAACAGCTGGGCGACAGCATTCTGATTGCCCAACTTCTCGTGCTCATCTGGGTTGGTACCTCGTTTTTGCTGAACCCGCTCGGTGGTCGCTACTTGCGAGTCCTCGCGACTACGCCGATGCACTTACGTCCCGCCGAACCACGGCCCGAAGGTCGTGATCGGGTGACGTCGCTTGGCCTTCCCGGTCTTCGAGCGGTTGCCACGTTGGCCGACGAGGCTGCGACCGTTGAGGTGTTTCAAACGGCTGATGCGAAGGTGACGGTCTTGCTCGAGGGCGACGGTCTCACGGCGCTCAGCCGCCTCGATGACGGCCGGATCCTCTACAGCAGCGACCTGATGGTTGTGCCGTGCAACCAGGTCGTCGTCAACCTCAAGCCGGCTGCGAACGCCCTCGACGTGATGACGTCGCATCTGCGGTTGAGTGCCAAATTGGCCAGCGTGGGCCGGACGGTTGTGGCTGATTCAGCGCAGATCGCATTGGAACTGCTCGTGCTCGAGCGTCGGTCGCTTGCGGCGATTGGACCGGTCGCGGCAACCTTCCTCGGCCTTCATGGCGGAGCGGGTCCCCACCGGTTGCTGGTGGCGCCGACGCGAGCCGAGCTCTTGAGGATGGGGTTGCGCTACAGGCAGAGCCCGTCAGAAATGCCTCGCGAACAAAGCAGCGTCGCCTCGACCGACTTCAGCTCGAACAACATGATGGTTTCGGTTGCCTCTTCGTAGACCACGTTGGCAAAGATATGCAGCCGTTCGCCCTTCTGGGCGTCGTCACCGAGCCCAATGACGTCGACCGTGATCTCGGCAAGTGAGAGGCGATTGCCGCTGGATTCGTCGACCACAACAATGGTCGAGACGGGGTCGGTGCTTGCTCGACTCGCAGCGACAGCAAGGCCGAGCGCCTCAATTGTTTCCGCTGACTTCTCGACCCCGCTTGCTACCACCTGACTGGTGATGTCGTCCGTGAGGCCGAATGCGGCCAGGTACTTCTGATTGGCCCACGCTTCGTCCCCATCGATGGTGAGATGCCACCAGACCGAGGTCGGCGTGAGCCACAGGTCGCCTCGGCTAACGATGTCGTGAGATTCGTCAGTAGTGAGGACCGAAGCACAATTTCGGCAACGGCCGAGGGCTGCGTTCGGAAATTGAGGCTGTCGTCGATCTCGACGCCAATGATGCCGAGCTTGGTGCCAGCGGCGATTCCAAATCAATGGCTCACCCGCAACCGAACTGGTGGTCGTTGTTGGGGGCAGCGTTGTTTCGACTGGCGGTTCGGTTGGCGGTGTGGCCACCGAGGTTGTCTGGGTCACCGTCTCCTGCGTGGTCGTGTCGGCCGCTCCCTCGGTGATCGTGCCGCCGTCAGACGTGCACGCGGCCAGCGCGAGGAAGGTGATGAAGAGGCGTGTGGTGAATCTGGATCGATCAGTCATGGTTCTCCCGCCTCGCATGGTAGATCGAGATGCGTCACGACCTGATAGCACCCGAGGTGGCCATCGCGAAAATCGACAACAAAACGACAGAAGCTCCTGCATCGCAGGAGCTTCATCTAGCGCGCTCGCAGGGACTCGAACCCCAAACCTCCTGATCCGTAGTCAGGTGCTCTATCCAATTGAGCTACGAGCGCTGGCATTTCAGCCGCCTATTGGCGTCTGCACAATGTACATCGGAAACAGCTCACCGCCACCTTAGTTTTCTGTCGAATTGACGTTCCTTGGCGCCGGACTTCGACTTTCCCGGGCATCGGGCTACCGTCATCACCTATGCGCGTTGGAGCTTTTCTTTTTGGTGGAGTTGAGATGGATGATGCTGGTGCCGGAGCGCCAGCGCCAACCGATCGGCGGTTTACGAACGAACAGATGTGGCGTGCGTCCGAGCTGATGCTCGAGACGGGCGTGTTGTGTGACCGGCTCGGCTTCGACAGTTTCTGGCTGACCGAGCATCACTTCCAGTACGAGGGATACGAGGTCGTGCCGAACGGTCTGCTTTTCGGCTCCGTGTTGGCCGAACGGACCGAGCAGATCCGAATTGGCACCATGTTCAACATCGTCGGCCAATGGCATCCTCTGCGTCTCGCTGAAGACTTCGCCACGCTCCATAACCTCTCTGGGGGGCGAGGCATTCTCGGCGTCGGCCGTGGCACGGTGCCCCGAGAAGCACGCGCGTTGGGAACCGACATCGGCAGTTTCGACAATCCCGATCAGGTCGCAGCCGACGAACTGAACCGCAAGCAATTCGACGAGGCGATGGACGTCATCCAGCTAGCGCTGACCCAAGAGGAGTTCAGCTTCCATGGCGATGTCTTCGATTTCCCACCCGCTGGCATCCCCGATCGAGGCGGCTTTGTGGAGAAGCTCACCCTGGTTCCACGCCCGCTCACCGACTTCGAGACATGGCAAGCCATTACAAGCCCACCGACGCTCGACTACGTGCCTCGCAAGGGCTGGGGCGGCGTGTTTTGGCTGAAGCACTACAGCTTCGTAAAGCAGTTCTGGGACCGCTTCCAAGAGATCTACGAGGAGTCACACGCCACGACCCTCGCGCCCGGCGCCAAGCGCACGCTTGTGGTCACCCCCTGGATAGCCGACTCGAAAGAGGAGGGAATCGCCCAGGTACGTAATGGCCACGACGAGTTCTGGAAGTTCCTTGGCCCCTACGGATGGAGCCGTGGCTACATGGGACCCGATGGTAAACCATCACCAGCAGGACTCATACCGACGCTCGAAGAGTCGATCGAAAACAAGACCTGGCTGGTCGGTACGCCAGACGACATCATCGAGGGCATCAAGTTTTACGAAGACCTGCTCGGTGGCCTCGACAACTTGGTGATCTTCCCCAACATGCCGGGCGACAAATACAGCACGACGGCCGACCAGCTCAATCGGTTTGCGGCCGAGGTCTTGCCCCATCTCTAGGCGGTAAAACGGAAGTCCCTGATCTCGCGAAACGCGTCGCACATACGGCTGACCGCCGCACTCAAGTGGGCCTCGCCGATCTCCGGGGTGGCGCCCGTCGGGTCGCCGATATGGCCATCGGGTCCGAAGTCTTTCGCGAGCCAACCGAACGTCACTGAGCCGCCGAAGCGGACATGATCGTTCTCCGCAAGATGTTCTGGCACATTGCGTGACATAAGATCAGGCCGAACGAGATCAGGCCGTAGATGCATCATGATCGAGGTCTCGTCCTGACCGCCATGGATGCCCATGCCAAGCTCGCCTTCGGCGGCGCGCCACCTTGGTCGGGCGGGACTGACGGGTGGAGCAGGAACGTTTCGAGTCCGTGGTGAAGGTGGAGCTCACGGCAAGCGACATTGAGCAGCGCCGAGTTGCCACCGTGACCATTGACGAACGCAAGCTTACGGGCCGGCGTTGCGGCCAGTGACCGACCAATGTCGTCAAGGAGACGCAGCAACGTTTCGGGTCCGAGCCACACGGTGCCTGGTGTGCCAGCGTGTTCGTTTGACTTGGTATAGGCCAAGGACTCCAGCAGCCACAGGTCGAGCTCCTCGCCGACCTGATCGACCACGGTCGTGGCGCAGTATTCAGCGACGACGAGGTCGGTGTTGAACGGCAAATGGGGGCCGTGTTGTTCGATCGCACCAACAGGCAGCACGAAAATCGAGTCGGCCGTGAGGTGATCAAGGATGTCGGAGGCACGAAGTTCGCTGAGCCGGTGGGACGTCATCGGCCCACTCTAGCGAGCGGCAATCGTGGCAGCGGACTGAGCCGGTGCGGCGTCGCGACTCTGCGCCTCAAGCCGAGTGGCCAGCGCTGCGAGCACTGCGATGGCGCCAACCAGGGCCGAGAAGATCGCAAACGATCGGTGTCGTGACACATCTGAGGCCACAACGGCGGCTGGCGCTGCCTCGGCCGGCTCGTTGGGGTTGAATCGCAAGTTCAGCTCATCGCCAACGGCGAGGTTCGGTTGGCTCGTTGCGTGGTAGGTCAAGACGTAGGCGTCAGCGCCCGCTGAATAAGTGACGGCGGCGAAGGGCACGCTGGCGGACGCGCCTTGACGAACGTACTCGACGCTCTGCACGGTGCCTACCGTTTCGGCCGTGAGTCTGGTTTGGCCCATCTCCCACTGCCAGAACGCGGTCGAGAGCCCGGCGACGAGGATCGTGAGGGTCACGATGAGCGGCAGTGTTGGCGTTGACCGGCGTTCGACCATGCCTCGTTGTTCGGCAGGCAGCAGCGGCGCCTTTACCTCGACGTCACGAACTCCTCAGTCGAGGAAGCGGCCACACTCGGGCCAGGGAGCGGCGCCGCGGCGCTCGAAGAGGATGCGAGCTCGTTTGTCCTGCTCGATCGCAGAAGCCATAGCGGGGTCACCGGTGCCACCAACGGATTCCCATGTTGCCTGATCGAACTGGTAGGCGCCACGGTATTTGCCTGAGTCGTTGATGGCCCGGTAGTCGCTGGTTGCTTCGCAGTGGCGGAGGTCAGCCCAGCGGGCTTCCATGGTCTTGCCGGAGTTGTTGGGAACGGTGGTTGCGTTGGCGGTGCGAGGGCGGGGCAACGCCGTCTCGGGAGTCACGGCCTCGATCCGGTCGACCGATGCTGGCAGGCCACGGGGATCGCTCGACGGCGATGGGGTGATGAGCTGGGCCGACAATGCGGATGAGGCCGATGCGACTGGCACCGGCGGTGCCGCAATGGTGAGTAGCTGTGAACGGCTGGCGAGTGCCGACAGGGCAGACCCGAGTTGTGGTTCGGCGATCGCAGCATGGAACGTCGGCCCTGCCGCGTAGGCCGGGGAGGTGGCGCTCAGATCGGGGGTTGCGGTGAGCGCGGCTAGTCCAAGGCCAGTAGCCAACCAGGGTCCAAGCAGACCGGGCCGGCGTGGCTCGTTGCGACGAAACTTCGTTGTGCTTGCTTCCGTGGTGCCCACAAACGCCCCAACTGTCCTGCTAGCAGTGGCCGGAGTGTACTCAAGTTGGCGTCGACTGCCTCGGGCGCGCCACCTTGGCTAGTGCCCACTGGCGTACGTAAACGGCGCCACAAATGACGCGCGTCCGGCGACGTCCCAATGGAACGGCTCGTCGGTCACCCGCAGAATCTCGGCGGTGTACTCGACGCCAGGGGTTGCTCCCGGAATACCACACACGACGGGGCCGCTGACTGCGGTTCGTTTCGACGCCCGAACCTCGACGCGTCCCGCCACCCCGATGCGCCATTTCGCAGTGGTGTATGTGAGTGAGATTGCGGCCGACTCGATGCCGAGCACGTCGGCTATGACCCGCCCGTAACTCTCGCTTGGGTGTCCGCCTGCTCGGCCGAGGAAGATCTGGGCGAGGGCGTCGTGTGCCGCGGGGCTCGCTCCGTCGTCGATAAAGCACCGCACCCGCCACGGCGAGCCTTGCTCGGCGTCGGCGTACCAACCGGTCAGCACGACGGAACGGCCCGCCAGGTCAAGTTCGCCGAAGGTACCTTCCGTGATACTCCACGAAAGGGCGAACTCGCATCGGTCGTAGGTGGCATCCCCGCCGGGAACACCATTCTGGCTGCGGCAGGGACACACCGATTCGCAATTGCACGCCTCGAGGTAGGTGCCGGCGACTGTCCATGGTGCGCTCATGACGCCGTGCCGGTGGTGATGACCGACGAGATGACCAACACGCCCCAGCCGATCAGCGTCGCGCCGAGCACCTTGGGGAGGGCGGCACTTCGCGTCAGCTTTTCGATGAGGACCACGCTGGCGACAAGCGCAATCCACCACAGGTTCATCACCCCCAGGACGAAGAGCAAGGCCATCAGCGCCCAGCAGCAACCAAGGCAGAGCGAGCCGTGGTGGAGCCCCATCAGCACCGCACCGCTTCGCCCTGATCGCCACTCGCTCAGCAAGAAGCCGAGCGGCGTCCGACATGTACCGAGGCACGCTTCCTTTAGCGGCGTGAACTGATAGACGCCAGCGACTATGAGCACGGGACCGGCGACCCACCGGCTGGTCGAGGCGCCCATCGCGTCGACGAGTGTGGCGTCGTGGAGCAGTCGCTGACCAGCAGTGGCCGCAGCGCCAAATCCGCTCCAAAGGAGCAGGTATCCCACAACGAACAGCGGTAGCGAGCCGGTCAGGCTCGACGTCACCCCGGTCGGCGTTGGCGACGTGAGCGTCTTGCGGTACGCCTGAATCATCGGTGTTGCCGAGGGAATCATCATCGCCGCCATCATCACAGCCCACATTGTCCACATCAGGATCGTGTCGGCGAGGGTCCAGGCCGACGTCATTGGCATCGCCAAGACGGAGTCGTTGGAGCCCGCGCCAGCCATCGTGCCCATATCGCCCATCGACGCGGAGTCGCCCATCCTTGATCGGAGCAGAAACAAGTAGGCCCAGCACGCGGCGGTGATGAGTAGGAGAACGATGCCAACGAGCGTTTGGCTCGACCGCGGTCGACGGGCACTCGCTCGGGTGAGGGTGGAGGTCATCCTTCGCCCCCGTAGCTGAACGGTGAGAAGAAGCCGCTCTTGGCTGACAGTTCCCATTCGTACCCATGGTCGGTGAACCGCAGGTGTTCGGATCGAGCAACGACGGCATCGAACCCAGGGCCGATGCATAGTGGGTGGTTGCCAATCGTGACGGGCGAGCCACCCTGGCCGGCTATGGCCATGATTTTTACGTCGGCCACGTCGCCGATGCGTAAGGCTCGCGTCGCCTTGTCGCTCTCGAAGCTAATTGGGGCGGAAACGACGCCAAGGATCTCACCGATATGAGCGGCGAGAACCGCAGGGTGTCCGCCCACGGCACCCGAGAACACCGATGCCAGCGCAACAGATTGTTCTTCTGACGCTCGGTCATCGAGGTAGACGGCGGCGCGCCACGGCGTGTCGACCATGTGGCCGGGAGAATCAACCGCCAATGCCACATTGAGCCCGTCGAGTGCAATGTTTTCGAAGTGGCCCTCGTCGATGTGCCAGCCAATCAGCACCGTGCAAACGCCGGTTGTGGGCGGACTGAGGAAGACACACGGACAGGCCGCCTCGCAGTTGCACGCCTCGAAGTAGCTGCCGTTCACGGCCCAGGTCATCATGTTCCTCCGGTTGGATGGTTGCGTGGTTCGATGATGTGAGGTCGTCGTGTGATGGCCCGTGTGACCGTGGGCGAAGTTCGTCACACGGCCCATCACACGGTCTGCGACTACCGTGATTGTGGTTGACGTACCCAACCTCAGGAGGGAGAAGCGGCCGTGACGGTTGTCGTGCGATTGCTGGGGGAGCCCCGCATCGAAGTAGACGGCGAACCCTCACGCGCCCCCAGGGGTCATAAGGCTTGGGCGCTTCTGGCCTTCGTGGTTCTCGCGGAACGGCCACCTTCGCGACGGGCCGTTGCTGACGTGCTCTTCAATGACGCCAACGATCCGTTGGCCGCGCTTCGTTGGACGCTGTCGGAGATTCGCCGCGCCACAGGCTGGACAACCGCCGACTTAGGGGGCGACCCGCTGGTGATCAGGCTGGCAACGGAGGACCGCATCGACCTCCTTGAGCTCGTAGCGTCGCCGACCGTTCGGCTGGGAGAGGTGGCCAGCGGTCGTCTGCTTGGCTCGTTGGCCTTTGATCGACTTCCCGTATTCGACTACTGGCTCCGGGCGCAACAATTGAAATTGTCGGGACGAGAACAGGCCCAGCTACGCGATGACGTACTTGCCGATCTCGCCTCGGGACGAATCGACGAGGCCGTGCGGCGGGCCCACCGTCTCGTCGAACTCGATCCCCTCGAGTGTCGGAATCAAGAGGCGTTGCTGCGATCACTGGCGGCGGCCGGCCGAGGCGACGAAGCGCTACGACACCTCGCTCGATGTGAAGACCTTTTCGCCCGCGAGCTCGATGCTCCGGTGCCCCGGACGTTGCGAGTTGCCGCCGCGCAGCCGGCAACGGTCCAGCGGTTGACGCGGGCCGTGACGGCAACAGCCGAGGCGCGAGCGCGACTCGAGTCTGGGCGCGCGGCCATTGGCGCTGGAGCGACCGACCGGGGTCTGGACCGCTTGCGAGGAGCCGTGGCGTTAGCACGCGAGTCCACCGACCCTGTTCTCAACGCCGAGGCCCTTCTGCAGTACGGCGAGGCACTGGCTCACGGAGCCCAGGATCGAACAACCGAGGTGACGGCGGTGCTGCACCGAGCAATTGCGGCCGCTCATCAGGCCGATCGCTTCGACTTTGCGTCGCGAGCCTGCAGCGAGCTCGGATTCATTCACATCCAGATTGGCGATGCTGGGCTCGCCCACTATTGGCTGAACAAGGCGGCTGAGCAGAGCCACGATGAAGACCGATTGCTTGCCGTGATAAACGGTCTGCGAGGACTCGCCCACTCTGATGGGGCGCACTACGAACGCTCACTTTGCTTTTTTGACCTGTCGATCGAGCAGGCGCAGCGTGCCGGTAAGGCGCGACAGGTGGCGTGGTCGTTGTCGATGGCGGCGAGGACCCACCTTCTACGTGGTGACGTGGCGAGCGCCTTGAATGACGCCGAGTCCAGCATCGAGATAGCCCAATCGGAGCACTGGGCGGCATTGCTTCCGTGGCCCCAATCGCAGCGAGGCGAGATCCTGCGGCTACAGGGACACGTCGAACAGGCTGGGGATCAACTCGAAGGCGCCTATGCGCTTGCTCGCGAGGTCGGCGATCTCTGCTGGGCATCGGTTGCGTGTCGCTCGCTCGCCGCAGTAGCAAGCGATAGGGGTGATGATGACGCCGCTCACGCGTGGACCGATCGCAGTCTCGAACATTCGCTTCCTTATGTGTGGATTCTGGCTCACGCGCTGGAGGGAAAATGTGAGGTCACCAGGTCGAGTAATGAGGACACCAGCCGCACCACGGCGTACCAACTGCAGCGTGTTGCGGCCCACAGCGAACTTCGGGAGTACTCGGTCCGTGCTGCGGTTCGACTCGGTGACCTCGGCGATGAGCACGCCGGGGCGGCCGCTCGACTGCTTGGCCTTTCCATTGACAATCCGAGCCTTCAGACCTCTGCCGAGCGTGGCGTGCCGCTTTAGCTGGGGTTGTCTCCACCGGTTGATCAACCGAGAAACCCGTCCGTAGAACGCAACAAGGTCCGAACCGTTCTGGGTTCGGACCTTGTTGATGTCCGGAGACATCACAACGCGGAGAGAGTGGGATTTGAACCCACGGTGGGCTTGCGCCCACACCTCCTTAGCAGGGAGGCACATTCGGCCGGACTCTGTCATCTCTCCAGGGTTCGCTCGCCGATTGTAGCCGGAGGTTCGTCGAATCTGCATGGGCGCTCGGGATAGATTCGTCGCCCCCGGTTGCGGCGGCACGCGGGCGCCACGATCGGCAAAATGCCACCTCAGCTCGCATGGTGTGCGCCAGGGCGGGCATACTTTGTTCTGAGCAAATGGCGGTCGCTTTCTAAAACGCAAGAAGAAATGGACGCCGTGAGCGCTAAATCCCAGCGAAAGAGTTACCACCAGTGGTGTCCCGTGGCGACGGCACTCGATCTGGTCGGCGATCGATGGACCCTCCTGATCATTCGTGATCTGCTCGTGAGCGATCGTCGATTCAGTCAACTCCGGTCCGAACTGGTCGGTATCTCACCGACCCTGCTTTCCACTCGACTTCGCGACCTCATCGCCGACGGGCTGGTGACCCAGACGGGCAATCGATATTCGCTCACCGAGCGGGGTCGTGGCCTCCACGAAGTCATTAGTGCCCTCGGGCGATGGGGCGTTCCCGCGATGGATGTGCCGAAGCGGACCGATCATCTGAGCGCTGACTATCGAATCACTGGCCTCTACTCCCTCGTGCAAACGTCCCGAATTACTGGTCCACCGCTCTCGGCCGCGGTGATGGTCGACGGCGAGCTCGTAACGCTGCGTACTGTGGATGATGGCGTGACCCGCCGAGTGGTCATCGACGACGAGCCGAGTGTCGATGCCGACGTCACGGTTGTGGCAACGATGCTGGGCCTGATCTCGCTCCACACCGGCCGTTCGAGCGCCGAAGACGCTCAGCGAGCGGCACTGTTCGCATCGATGGTGAGCCGGCGGCGAGGACTCTTTCCTCAGCCTCATTTTGCCGGAGGCACGCTAGTCTCGTGGGCGGAGAGATGGCAGAGCGGACGATTGCGTCGGTCTTGAAAACCGTTGTGGCTTCACGGTCACCGGGGGTTCGAATCCCCCTCTCTCCGCCAGAAGAGCTATGTTCGAACCCCGGTAAACACACTCACTGTGTGGACCGGGGTTCTTTCGTTCATACACCGTAGGTCCGTGAGGCCGTTCGCTTGGATAGCGGAGCGAAGGCTTGAACGCCGAGGCAATTAGGTCCCTGATCCGCTGCTCATCAGCATCGATGCTGTCACCGTCTTGGTCAGCCTTTGTGGAGTCGGTTGCGTGTCCGTGTAGCTGGACATGCAGAGGCAGTTGTTCCTCAACCTCAATCCGGGTCGTGAGATCAGGATCGAGTATCTCAGCGAACGGCTGCTTCAAGTCCCCCGCGGTCGCACCATCAACGCCGATGTAGATCTTGTCCCAGAACGTCCCATTCATTAGCGAACGGCCACGATCGCTGGACTGCTCATATGACGCCTGACAGTCTTTCGCCATCTCAAGCAACACGTTGAGCTGCTCAGTGATCTTGTCGAACGTTTCCTCACTGGTCGCGATCAACCGGTTTGTTGCCCGCCTGGCGCCCTGCAAACGTCTCTGCTCCTCCTGCAACAGATCCAACGACACCGCACCGGCGTAATGGGCTTGAAGCAGTTTGCGTTCCTCGTTCTTGAGCCGCTCTAAGCGTTTCTGATGCTGCCCGAGGTCTTTGCCGCGTTTGGTGCGGGTCCGGTCGATGTAGGCCCGGATCACAGTGCCGATCTCACCCAACTCCTCATCCGTGAGCGAGACGTGACGGTAGTAATCGGCGACGGATTGCTCAATCACATGCACCGGCTGATACGGCAGGTCACACGTTGAGCGTTTCTTCTGCCGCCCAATGCAATAGAAATACGGGTACGTGGTGCCGTTCCTGCCGGTGGAATGCGTGACCCCGAGACGCTCACCGCAGTGATCACAAAACAGCACGCCCCGTAAATAGTGCTTGTGGCGCTGTTCCTTGCCGCCTCCCTGGCGACCAGTGTCAAGCTGGGCTTGCACCTGGTGCCAAACATCAGGGTCGATGAACGTGTCGTGTGTCCCCTCATAGAGCGCGCCGTTGAACCGTACTTTCCCGATGTAATAGGGGTGCCGCAGAAACCGATGCACAACGGTTCGTGACACCGGCCTGATCGGCCTGGTCGAGGTCGGGCGGTTCGTTAAGCCTCGTTCTTGTAGCTCCGTGGTGAGTGTGCTCAACGTGTAGTCACCGGTCGCGAACGCTTCGAACGCCCACTCCACCAGCGGGCTTCGCACTGGGTCTATTGCGACGTAGCGAACCTCGGTCGACAGCTCTCGTTTGGTTTTGTTGAGGTAGCCGAGGGGCGCCAGGTTCGGTGTGCCACCGGAGCGTGCTTTCTGTTCCAAGCCTTTCTTGGCTTCCAGACCGAGGTTTCGTGAGTAGAACTCAGCGATTGAGGCCATGATCCCGTGGAGCAACATGCCCGAGGGTGTCTCATCGATGTTCTCCGACACCGACACCAAGACGGCCCCAGCTGACTGGATGCGCAGCGCAATATCTACGTCGTCGGCACGGTTGCGGGCCAGACGGTCGAGCTTGTGAACCAGGACGTAGCGGATATCGCCACGGTCGATGCGTTCGAGAAGGGCGAGCAGAGCTGGCCGGTCAGCTGAACGAGCTGATTCACCAGCGTCAACGAACTCATCAACAACCACAGCACCGATGGTTTCGGCTTTGCGGTGGCAGGCTTTGCGTTGCGCAGGGATGGAGAACCCTTCGGCTTGGCCACCTTTGGTGGCTTGGCGTTCGGTTGAGACCCGTAGGTAGATGACCGCTGTTTCTGACTCTTGCGTCACGCTGCGATCTCCAAGACTCGTGGCCGGGTTCGGTGGTAGATCGATCGTTGCGGTTGGCAGCGACGTGTCTTCTCGATCAAGCCGAGATGGTCGAGCCGGTACTTCATCGCGGCTGGCGACACATCGAAGAGATGAGCCAACTCGGTGACAGTTCTTGGTCCTTGACCGAAGTGCCGTTTGACAAGCATTTTGGGCATCAGGACACAGGCAGCGAAGTAGTCGGCTGCCCGTTCCGCCTCCGCACTGCGTTCCCCTAGCTTCGTGCCGTAGACCTGTTCGGCGACGCCGTGGTCGATGATGTGTTTGTACTCATGCACCAAGCTGAAGCGTTGCCTGGTTCGGCTCTCGGTTGAGTCCAACAAGATGACCCATTCATGGCCGTTCCAGAACGTCATGCCGCTGCTCGGTAGCTCGGGATCGAAGCGCACGGTGATGCGTGGCAGCTCAGTGATGGCTTCGACAGGGAACTGGGCCTCCCGAATTCCCAGCGAGGTTCGCAGGCGTGCAGCCTGTCGTTCGGTGATCTGAGCGATCTCGGTGCCTGTCAGGCGGCGGTGAGGCTGCAGAGCGCGCAGGAGACTCAATGTGCTGGCTTGTTTGGTTGTTTCTTGGTTGCTCATTGATCCTCCTTTGGTGTTGTTAGTAGAGCGTTGCTAGTGGGTTTCGTCTTCGCCCGGTGCGGGTCCGTCGATGCTGATGCCGTGTTGTTTGGCGATCTTGCGGGTGTAGTTCTCGATCTTGGCTGCCGCTTCGGGAGGTAGATCCTTGTACTTGGTACGCAGATACGGACTCATTGATGGCAGATCCGTCGGAGCGGTGTAGTCAGCCAAAGCGAAGACATCAGCGGAGCGGAGGTCGAGTGCTTCAGCAATCCGGGTCAGTTTGTCTGGAGCTGGTGAAGCGATCCCGCCGTTCTCCAAACGAATGATGGTGGCGTCGTTCATGTCGGTGAGTTCACCAAGTTTGACCGCTGAGTAGCCTTTGTTGTTGCGGGCTCCCCGGAGTACAGCGCCGAGTTTCTTGGCTTGTTCTGGTTCCATGGGTTGGGTCGGCTCCTGCTTATGTTGTGCCTCAACAATACCACAGGACGCTGCGTCTGTGCAGTGTAGAAATGACAACAGCCTAGGAAAGCCCAAGCAGCTCGCGACCGTTGCGATCGATCAGTTCGCAAGCTGCTGCGACTGAAGAAACCGTGTAGATACGAGCCTTTGGAAGGAAATCCAGCTCCGCGGCGACTGCACCAAATCCATTCCCGAACATGAACGGCTGAACTAGGTCCTCGTGGACGATCATTGTCGTCTTGTGCCGCATTCCCAAGGCGATTCCTAGCTCCACCAGGGAGCTCGATGGCCCATGCGTCTCCCGGAACTGAAGGAAGAGTAGTGCGGTGCTTTGCTCCAGTGCGCTCAGATCTCTTGAGGGTCGCGATGTCCGGTGCTTCGAGATCCTTCGTCGACTCGATCCCGTCGCCGGGCCAGTAGAGCGAGGTGACGTGTCTCGCCAAGACGTCGACCACATCTGCAACCTGACCGTGGTGGGCCTTGAGGTTGCGCTGACCCAGGCCCATGATCGGTGCACTGACATACAGTTCGTATTGAGAGGCAGCGCTGCTGAGAGAGCTTGCGAGGTCTGCTTGGAGAATGGATTCGATCCGGCCAACTGTCTCGATGTGGGGGACGGATTCGCCGTTCTTCCAACGGCCTCACCTGCGATGCGTTGACGTCGAGTTCGAGGCGCTTGTGTATACCGGGCGTTCATCAATGCCGCCGCAAGTGTCTCTCCAAACTCCGAACTCCCGTGTGCTGTCATTCCGAAAGTGTACGCATGATTGCGCATGAATACCGCAACATGGCTGTCTAGGTGGCTTCGTGCGACACAGCACTGTCAACCTAGTCACGAAAGTGCGAAGCCATGCGAAGGTGCGTTTGATTCTCCATCGTCTAGGTATTCCCATTGCTATCCCGTTTGCGTACTGTGCTCATCAACGCCTCGCTGTTGAGCGAGCCAGAGTGAGAGAGGAGGTGAATAGTACGAGTGGACCTCGACCTGATGGCACCGGGAGTCAATGGGACCAGGCTGGAAGAGTGGCGATATACCGCCAATCCCGCTGATGACCCAACGGCCGGGCCAGGCGGCTTCTACTTCAGCAAGATCTTGAGACAGGCGAGAAGGCGACTGCTCTGTACGACGCCAACTACAAATCCTGCTGAAGTACGACTGATCCGCAGGAGCGGAGAGTTCTGTCAACCTTGCGGTAGTGCTTAGAGCCACCCCAGCCTTTGGGTGGCTCTTCTGTTTGTCTGCGAGGATGTCCGGTATCGTCTGTTTCGTTTCAGGGGCGGCTGACAACCCACCCTCCTCGCCTAGGTATTGTCCTCATGACGAAGCTTCGTTTCACAGTGGCTCATGGTGCAAAAGAAGCAGCAAACCTTCATCCTTGGCTACCTCCATGTCGTTTGCCATGTCTTTGCCGAGCTGTTCGTAAATGATGGATACATACGGGCTGAGCTGTGCCCGGCACCAGGCCTTCAATCCTGACGCCCATATCGTCAAGTAAGTCCTCGGCGTAGGCAGCCAGGCTGTCCCATTGCCCCAGGTAGTGCTCATCGAAGTTGTCGAGTGCTTCTCTGTCTTTCTCTGTGCCGACGATCTGAGCCCAGTGAGCGAACGCTGGGCCGTGCAGCGTGAGCCCGATAGCGATGCGTGAGATCGTCCCGATGCTCTCATACTCATGCGGTTCGAAGGCTCCGAAGTGTTCATAGTCATGTATTGCCCATTCTCTGCGTCTGGTTGTTTGGATGCTCGGGTCTGCTGCACGTAGGTGACATCTCACATGACTTGCCTGCGGGCTTTGTCTGGAAGGATGTTCACATGCCCAAGCCCTATCCGCGTAGTTCCGCTACGACACGACGTGATCCGAGTCGCCTGCAACTGCGGACGACGGTGTCACCCTCGAGCAGGTCGCCAAGGACTTCGGGATCCATCCGATGACCTTGTCGAATTGGATCAGCAAAGACTCGATCGATAACGGCACCAAGCCGGGTGTCAGCGTCGTCGGAGTCGGTGGAGAACCGTGAGCTTCGCCGGCGGGTGAAGCTCCTCGAACAAGAGAACGAAGTGTTGGTGTCACAAAGCCGCCGCTTATCTGTCCCAGGCGAACCTGCCGGGAAAATGATGTTCCTACCGTCCGCGAGCTTGCCGCCGACGGGATCCCCGTCGCGGTGACGTGCCGGGTTCTCGATCTTTGCCGCCAGCAGTACTACCGGTGGCTGACCGCACCGGTCACCGACCAAGAACTCGACCACGCCCATCTCACCAACGCTTCTTCGACGCCCATCGTGACGACCCCGAGTGTTCGGCTACCGGTTCCTCGCCGACGAGGCCCGCCAGGCCGGCCACGATGTGACCGGACGGTGTGGCGGATCTGCGCGGACAACGGCTGGTGGTCGGTGTTCGGCAAGAAGAAGAACCGGAAGAAGTCAACGCCGGGAACACCGGCCCATGACGATCTGGTGCGCCGCGGCGTTCACCGCCGAACGGCCGAACGAACTGTGGCTCACCGATTTGACCGAGCATCGCACCGACGAAGGAAAGCTCTTACCTGTGTGCGATCAAGGACGTGTTCTCGAACCGGATCGTCGGCTATTCGATCGACGATCGGATGAAGGCACGACTCGCTGTCACCGCTTCCGACAACGCCGTCGCCCGCCGCGGCGATGTCGCGGGTTGTGTCCTGCATTCGGATCGAGGGTCGCAATTTCGTGCACGGAAATCCGCATCGTGCGCTCGCCCGTCATGAGATGGTCGGCTCGATGGGCCAGGTTGGTTCGGCCGGTGACAACGCAGCAATGGAATCCGTTTCACTGTTGCAGAAGAACGTTCTCAACCGACGGCGCTGGGGCCACACGCGAGGAGCTGCGGATCGCGATCGTGACCTGGATCGAGCGACCTACTTCACCGACGCCGCCGGCAAGCACGCCTCGGCCGATTGACCCCATCGAATACGAAACCATCATGAACCCTCAGACAGCAATCGCTGCCTGATCAACCTGTCACCTGATCGTGCAGCAGACCCTTGCCATTCCCGCTAGCCCCAGTACTGCTGCCACTATTGTCACTAGACGCTTCATCCTCTTCGCTCTTTGTTCAAGGCGACTCAGGGTTGTAGTCGCTTGTCGTACCTTATGCCTCCATCGCCAATGACCACAAGTCAATGTACAAATCGGCGGCAACGGAGCTGGCGGACCGGCACGCGCTTCGCGCGTTCCGCGCCGAGCACGGTCAGTCGGGCACGTAGAGTCAGCCAAGTTGCGACGAAACCCCATTGCTCGGGCGCTGTGAATTGCTCAAATGACCTCCAGTCTGACGGTCTGACGCCCAGTGATCGGAGAACCTGACTACATTGTCCTTTGCCGCAAGAGGCCATCGGATCCACCTGAACGAAACGCATCTCCTTGCCTTGCTCCGGACCAGAAGACGAACTTGTGGCTCTCAAGCCAACCCAAATGCACATCGACTCGCTCGATGGCCTGCGCGGCATCGCTGTCGCCGCGGTTTTGTTGTTTCATGCTGGATATATCAGCGGCGGGTACCTTGGCGTCAACCTGTTTTTCGTCTTATCGGGGTTCCTTATTTCGCGATCCTTGTTAGCGGACCTTCACGAATACGGTCGGATTCGACTCGGTCGTTTCTACTTACGGCGACTACGCCGGCTTGCCCCCGCACTCCTAGCGATGGTCAGCGTCGTCGGTATCAGCGCATCCTCGATATACCCAGACGAGAGTCTTTCCGGTATCCGTAGTACCGGATTCGCGACGTTGTTGTACTTCGCAAATTGGAAGGCAATCTACTCGGGGCAGAGCTATTGGGAGGCCCTTAGTGGCGTCAAGCCCTTCGAACATACGTGGAGCCTCTCAATCGAAGAGCAGGTCTATCTCGTTTGGCCAATGGTGCTCGTCGTATTTGGCACGCTTCTTCGTCGACTCCGACCTGCCACGGTTCTGACCGTCGCAGCAATCTCAATGGCGGTCACCTCTGTTGCCGCACTCTCATATCTCTATGGAGCGGAAGTGACTCTCGCTCGAATCTACTACGGGAGCGACGTGCGCTCTTTCTCGGTTGCGGTAGGAGCGGCCTTCGCTGGAGCGCACGACCATAGAGTCTTTGCTGCGGTTATGCGACATAGGCTGACGAAAGGGGCAGTGCTCGTTTCTGCTCCATTCGTCGTCGCCAGCTTGTTTCTCTTTGACAGCTCGAACCGGCAGCTCTACGCAGGCCGAGTTCCAGGATTCGAGTTGCTAGCAGGTCTGATGATCGCAACTATCGTACGCAATCCTGACTGGGTTGCCTCTCGACTACTGTCATTTCGTGGACTCGTCGCCCTTGGAAAGATCAGCTATGGGCTCTATGTCTGGCATTGGCCCGTCTTTGTTGCACTTGATCATCAGGACGTCTTGGCAACGACTTGGATGATGCCAGTCGCGAAGTTCGGGCTCTCGCTAGCACTAGCAATCGGCAGCTACTTCATCATTGAGCTACCGGGACGCTACCGGCTCGGCGACCGTCCATGGCTACTGCTGTTCGCTGCGTCACTGCTTGCTGCTTCTCTTGCCCTTGTCGCTGGCACCAGAGCTGCGCCACGCGATGACATCGGGACGCCAACGGCTATTGCAAGAACTGAAAGCATCGAAGCACTCGGCACGATTCCGGCCGTTCCGATTCCAAGTCTTCCAGATTCGTCATCCTCGTCGACGTCGGGACGTTCTCCTGTTGTGCTGGTTGTCGGAGACTCGCAGGCCTTCGAGCTGCTATACCGTGGCTCTGGTGCCGCATACAACCGGCTGGATAAGCCGTATTCGGTGTTCCTCGGATGCGGAATTGGGCCCGGACTTCCAAAACAAGGTGACGTAGTATTCGGACGTGATCTCGATGGAGCCGATTGTTCTCTAGTAATCGATGCATGGCGCGATGCTGTCGGGCGCAGCGAACCTGATTTGGTTCTGATCCACGTTGGGGCCTGGGAGGTATTCGATAGGCAGATCGGAAGCGAGACCCTCCTGTTCGGTACCCCAGAATGGGACGAGGCTGTAGCTAAGCAGATCCAGCTCGTAAACCGCATATTCTCTTCCGAGACCACGAGCGTCGCTTGGATGGCAGCGCCGTGCTACTACGAAGGTGATGGCACGAAAGACTTCCCCGAGCGACTCGAGCCTGCTCGGACCGCGCATTGGAACGAAATCCTAAGAGCCGAAGCCGCAAGCGATGACGTAATAGTGCTTGACTACGACCGCTTCACTTGCGTCGGTCCAGATGCAGGTGAGCGGCCGAGTAGTCCCGACTTCCGCTGGGACGGCGTACATCTGACCGAGGCGGGAGCGGAAACAGTCTGGGAGTGGATATACACGCGTCCCGAGCTGCGGTCCGTTCTTGCCACCGAGGACTAGCATCAAGCGAGCACGACAACAAGGACCTCAGGGAATAGCACTGCTCATTGAACAGAGCGGGTCTTCGGAAGCTGATCGCTTCGGTTTCCGACTCTGTAACCGGGGTTATCTTCGAACGGAGCAGCACTCTTCGACCTCGACAACACCAATATGGCGCTAACAGGACCGATCTATACCACGACGGACTAACTATTCTAGATTGCCTACTTTGGCGGCGTTCGTTCTATTCTCACTGTTCTTTGTTAGAGCTTCGTCCCGCAATGGCAGCCATGGCGATGTCGAAGGACATCTGCAAGGCCCGAACCTGCAGAGGTTCGGGCCTGCACTTTTGAACCGGGTTTGATAGCAGCGATCTGGGCCCCCTCTCGCAGCGCGATCAGCTCTCATCGGGTGTCAGCGTGGTGGGGCTTTTCTGCGGCCACTCGGCAGTGGGCGCGTCGTGGATGTCGCAAACTGCTGCAGAGTCTCTTCGTTCTGGCGAAGCTCTTGGGGTTAACTGTTTTCATGAGACATCGGATCGTTGCCTCGCTTCTCCCGTATCAACCCCTTCTATAACGGTTGAGCTGACACGTGGCTTCACCCTCAGGATGATCGTCGCTGTTTGCGATGTCGGAAACCGGACGAGATGAGAGCACACTCCGTCCGGGTGGGAGCGATCAGGAAGCAGGACATCGATGGGTCGACTCTTGAGCTACTCAACAGCGGTCAGATCCAATCGTGACCATATCGAAGAGATGGCCATCGACATGGGCGTGCTGTTCGCCTTGGCCTTCCCAGAGACCAGGATCGATGCCGCGGCTATCAATTGTGAATCGTTCATCTCTCGGATGCGGCTCTGCGGTTCGCTAGTCAAGAACCATCGTGCTGGTCAGAGCCTTGAGCCGGAACACTGCTGGATCTCAGACACAATCCGTGGCTGGTGTGCCATGGCAGTTGCGAGTGGAGAAAGGCCGAGCCGCATGCCAGAGCTGATTCAGGGTCTGCGCCCGCACTTCGTCGATCATCACTTTGCAGTTCGAGAATGGGCGTGGCTTTCGTTGCGGCCCCTTGTGGTTGCCGATCCGCCCTGGCGGTGCAGAGCCTTGAACACCTAATTGCCGGATGAGGATCCTCGCCCGTCGATTCGCTGCTCGAAGCTACCCGTCCTCGGAGCGTCTGGCGTTCACACGTTGCGCTTTTCAAGAGCGAACCTGAGGTCGCTGAGCGTTTGTTGTCACCCTTGATGTGTGAACGAGACCGGTATGTGCAGGATTCTGTCGCCAATTGGATAAACGACGCGAGCAAAACCGGTCCGAGGTGGGCGACTGATTTCGTAAGTGAAGCTTTGGATATCTGCGAGTGCGATGATTCGCTAAGAATAGCGAAGCGCGGCCTGCGTTCTATCCAGAACGGGAACGTGCTGACCTGAGCATCAAACCCTCCACTTCATCTCCGAGCAGACTAGATCTGTCACCTCGACCTCGCTCAGAGAATCGGTTTCGATGACCAGATGGGCCATGGCTGCGAGGGCCGTCGCCTCGTTCTCTGTTTCGTGCCTCATCGCTTGATCGAAACCCATCGATCTCTTGACAGCATCTGTTGTACTCGAGATTTCAAACCTCATACGGCGAGTTCCTTCACCCGCTGCAAGGTAGACCAGTCGGGACCCAGTCATCATCTCGAGGACCGGTTCGGTCTGACGGCGAGTTCGGCTGGCATCGACGACGACTCGTCGTTCCGTGGCTTCTAACGCAATCAGGTAGTTCAAGAGCCATCTACCTGAGGTTTGGCGATCGAGGCGGGCTCCCTCCTCCGAAGTCGACCCTGTCCCAGCCCTCGCCGCCCAGCACCTGAAGGAGGGCATCGCGCTCGAACCACCTTTACGTCGGAGACGGTGGCTGCGAGCGAACGGGCAATAGTGTCTTACCACACCCGATCTGGCCGCCCAGAAGCAGAACACTAGGCGAAGAATCGGGCTGCGCCATCAAGCTCAGCCAGAGTCCTCGGGATCCCACGCCGAATACGTCGACGTCCCTACCTGCCCGCCTCGGATGTCGTCGTCGGTCCCGTCGCTTCCCGTCGCGCGTTGTATCTTCTCCATCATGCAGGTTCTTCCAGAGTCCAGGCGTTGGAACTCTCTCTCAGACCTCAGCGCCTCAAAAAGCTTGCTGGCAACATCGTCGGCAGTCAGCGTCGAGGATCGATTATTGTTTCCGCCGTTTTGATGTTCGACCGCAGCCAACCAATCCGAACGCAGTAACTCGGTCGCAAACTTGTCGATTCGCGCGACTAGTTCGTCCTTCGACTGCACGGACTCGTTCGCGAGTCTCTGGACCTGGTCATATCGGAGGAGAGCAAAGACGGCAAGTCGTTTCTCCTCCTTCGTTAGATCCGATGGTTCGCTCTCGTCGAGAACCTTCTGAATCTTTTCGAAGGTTGGGAGCCCGTCCGGTTTCTTGTCGTTCAACTGCTTGATCTTGCTCTCGTAATTGGGAGGCAACACCAGAACGGCCGCGTCGAACCTTTGGCTCCGGCGAATGGCCGGATCTACGCGGCTGATCGAGTTTGTGTTGACGAAGAAAATGAGCTTGCGGGCGTCCCAAAGCTTGGCTAGACGCGGCAGCATCGTTGTTGTAAAGAACCGGTTGAGCATGTCCGCAGAACCGTCGCGCACCTGGACCAGTTCATCGATTTCGTCGAGGAGAACGACTGCCTGATCTAACTCCATCAACTGATCGAATATTGAATCGGCCCGTGCGGACACCATCTGGGTGCCGTCGTTCAAGAACTGTGCAGCGGTGATCTCGACGAATTGCCAGTTCAACGCTCCGGCTACCGTTTTGGCAAGCGTAGTCTTTCCGGTGCCGGGTGGACCGTAGAGAATTGCTGATCGAGCCCATTCTTCTTTTAGGAGTGGCAAGTCGGGGTCAGTGCGCTGGAGAGGTTGGCTACACGATTTTGTCGGATGAACGAATAGTCCGGCAAGCAGGTCTCCGGTACTTCCGAGTCCGCAATTCCAAGTCTTGCCACGTAGCGACATGGCCTCCAAGCCCCCGCTTGACTTCGTCGCGCGCAACTCTGTTGCCGCAAGCTCTCTGACAGCTAATCCGACGAATCGTCTGAGAGCCTGCAGAAAGCGGAAGGCCGTCGCCGTCGCCCAGCTTTCAGGCGTAGTGCGATGTGGGTGATGACCCGACGACCAGCCAACCAGTCCTGGAGGACCGAGTGGCCGAGCGTTAGCCATGAGATAGTCCCTCGCTCTCAACAAGTGCGGCACATACGGCCTCAGGAGATGCCGGAATTCGGTGGCAAGTTGGATGTCATCTGAGAGCGACAAGTTAAGCAGCTCGGCAAGAGTCTCGTACAGGTAGCAGTACGCATTGCCAGCTTCCGGGTAGTGGAAGAGAGCGCGTCCTGTTTCCCACGATCCGTCCTCTAGCTGCTGATCGAAGAAGGCACTGAGCCCGACTTCTGCCAACTCGCCGACCTCACCTCCTCTGTCGCTCAGTCGTCCACTGCGTGTTGATGCCAATCCACAAATCGCCCACGCCAGTTGTTGCGGATCACGATTTCTCGAGCCTGAGTACTGGAGACCCATCTCTCGACCGATCGTTCCGTGAAGCCAGGTCTCTGCAAGCCCGAGCCGGTCTCGCATCTCTAGCTCAAGGTCCGGGAATGAGCGAAGGCTCTTAACGCCCCAATATGTTAGGAACGCGTTGGGCGGGTAACGATACTTTGCTTCCTCAGCGTCGCCGTCTGCCTCCTCAGAGTCATTTTCTGCCTGGGTGGGGTTCGAAGTGTCGGGCTGCCGACCTTCGGCAATCGCTGGCGAGCGAGTGGATGGGATA